>JADLBX010000039.1 GCA_020847435.1 Anaerolineales bacterium | reverse complement strand
TTTAACCACAGACCGCGAAGCGCGCAGATAAAAAGGAATTAACGGCGATTCTTCGGAGAAGTTCATCAAAAGTCACAGTTCATCCGTGTTCATCTGTGGTGAATTCGTGATTTTCAAAACGCTCTCTAAGAGTAAGAGAAAAGGTTATAATTTGTCCAACAGATGAGTTGGAGAACAGGAAGGAGGCAGTTCCTCATGCAGATCACACGCCAAGCCGATTACGCCGTCCGCGCAATTTTGCATCTAGCCCGCCTCGAGCCCAACCAGCGCGCCGCCACCAGCGCGGTGGCAAAGGAGCAACGCATCCCGCCGCCGTTTCTCGCCAAGATCGTTTCGCAGCTTTCCATCGCCGGGCTGCTACACACCTCGCGCGGCGCGCGCGGCGGCGTGACCCTCGCCCGCGAACCGAAGGACATCACCCTGCTGGAGGTGATCGAAGCGATTGACGGTCCGATCCAACTGAACCAATGCGTGGGTAACGTGGGCGACGACGGCGTCTGCCCTTTCGAAAAAGACTGCCCGATCAAGCCGGTCTGGTGCGACGCGCAGAACGAACTGGTAACCCGCCTGAAAGGCGCCAACTTCGCCGACCTGATCGCCCAGCCGGCATAACCGCCGACAAAATTAAATCCCTCCCGGCGTATAATTGCCGGGAGGGATTTTTTATTCGACAAGGAGAAACGCATCATGTCCGGACCTCGACCTGTCCGCGCCCCCCGCGGCATTGATCTCACCTGCAAGAACTGGCTCAGCGAAGCCGCCTATCGCATGCTTCAAAATAACCTCGACCCGGAGGTTGCCGAGAAACCCGACGATCTCGTCGTCTACGGCGGACGCGGCAAAGCCGCGCGCGATTGGGAATCGTTCGACGCGATCCTCGAATCGTTGAAGTATCTCGAAGAGGATGAAACGCTCCTCGTGCAATCGGGCAAACCTGTGGTTGTGTTCAAGAGTCACAAAGACGCGCCGAAAGTGTTGATCGCCAACTCGAACCTCGTCCCACACTGGGCGACGTGGGAATACTTCGATGAGTTAGCCAAAAAGGGACTCATCATGTACGGACAGATGACCGCTGGCTCGTGGATCTACATCGGCACGCAGGGAATCTTGCAAGGCACCTATGAAACTTTCGGCGCGCTGGCAAAACTCAAAGGCTGGGGATCGTTGAAAGGAAAGTTTGTGTTAACAGCGGGTCTCGGCGGCATGGGCGGCGCGCAACCGTTATCCATCACGATGAACGAAGGCGTGGGACTCATCGTCGAAGTGGACCCCGAACGCGCCGAGCGCCGCCGCGCCATCGGCTACGTGGACATGGTGGTGGACAACCTCGAAGAAGCGATGACGCTCGTCGAAGAATTCAAAGACAAACAGATTCCCAAATCCATTGGGCTGATCGGCAACGCCGCGGATGTGTACGACGAACTGTCGAAGCGTGGAGTGGTTCCCGATGTGGTGACAGACCAAACGTCCGCGCATGAAGCGTTGTTTTACGTCCCGTCTGAATTATCGGTGACGGCGGCGGACGAGTTGCGGAAGTCGAATCCAGAAAAATATAAAAAGTTGGCGATGGATTCGATGTCGAAACATGTGCAAGCCATGCTCGCGTTTCAGCGCGCCGGCGCGGAAGTTTTCGATTACGGAAATAATTTGCGGCAACAAGCGTTCAACAACGGCGTGAGCGACGCGTTCGAGTTCCCTGGGTTTGTGCCCGCATATATTCGCCCGTTGTTTTGCGAAGGCAAGGGACCGTTTCGGTGGGTGGCGCTCTCGGGCGATAAAGAAGATATTTACACGACCGATCAAGCCATCATGGAGTTGTTTCCCGATGACGCGCATTTGCATCGCTGGTTGAAGATGGCGCGCGAGAAAGTTCCGTTTCAAGGTTTGCCCGCGCGCATCTGCTGGCTCGGTTATGGTGAGCGCGTGAAGGCGGGACTCAAATTCAATGAATTGGTCGCAAGCGGAAAAGTGAAAGCGCCGATCGTGATCGGGCGCGACCATTTGGATTCGGGCTCGGTCGCTTCGCCGAACCGCGAGACGGAATCGATGAAAGACGGTTCTGACGCGATCTCCGATTGGGCGATCCTCAACGCGCTGATCAACGCGGTCGGCGGCGCGACGTGGGTGTCGTTCCATCACGGCGGCGGCGTGGGCATGGGATATTCGCAACACGCGGGACAAGTGATCGTAGCAGACGGCACTCCCGAAGCCGCGCGCCGACTCGAACGCGTGTTAACGACCGACCCGGGCATGGGCGTCGTCCGCCACGCTGATGCGGGATATGAGATTGCCATCGAAGCGGCGAAGCGGCATGGAATCAAAATGCCGATGTTGAAGTAATCCAAAAAACATTCCCCGGCATGGATGCCGGGGAATGTTTTTATTTATATGTTTTTGGGGACTTGAATTTTGACTCCAAGAGTCGTACTATATTAGTGAATTCACCGAGCCTGACGCCACGATCAGGGTGGTGGGCAGGGGAACCAAATCACCGAGGAGAAATTCAAATGAAACGCCTTCTGACCGTCATGTTGTCCGTCTCTGTTCTTTTATCTGCCTGCCGCCTGAGCGCGACAGAGGCGCCCACCGCTGCACCGGCGCCGCCCACCGAGACGCCGCGTCCGACGGAACCGCCTCCGCCCACCGACACGCCGACCCCGGTCTTCACCGCCACTCCAGACGCCGCGGCGACCGTTGCCGCGCAAGCCACTGCCGGCGCCGCAGGCGTATTCGACGAACTCAATAAATTGCTCGCCGATAGCGATGTGCCTTACAAGGATGGTCATCTCTTGTGGCAACAAACAGACCCGATTACGATCACCATGCAAGGACCCTCAGCAGACGACACCACAGCGGTCATTGACGAGGACCTGACCGCCGGTGATTTTGTCTTCAAATCCGACGTTACCTGGACCGCCTCGGGGTGGATGTATTGCGGCGCCATTGTCCGCTCGGAAGATAACCTTGACGACGGCAAGCAATACCAACTCTACTTCCTGCGGTTCTCCGGTCTGCCCGCGTGGTACATTGACGTATTCAACGGAAAAAATTATCTGGGGAGCGTTACCGGCGAACAGTTCTCGAGCGTAATTGATGTAGACAACGAGGCGACCAACCAGTTTGTCCTGATGGCGCAAGGGAATAAATTTACCGTTTATTTCAATAGCGAAAACCAGGGCAGTTACCTGGATTACAAGGAACAACGCAGTGAAGGGCAGTTTGGCTTCATGGCATGGCAAGAATCAGGCAAAGGTAGCTGTAAATTCGAAAATTCGTGGATTTGGTCGCTGGACAAATAAGGGATACGGACATTTCGCTCCGGGCGCTGGTTATTTGACCCAGCGCCCTTTTGATTCGGTTGGAGTTTATCGAATCTCCCATTGCGAAAAGTGGGTTTGTCTAATAGGATTAGCGTAACCAGCTGAAAGGAGAACGAATGAAATACAAAGTGGCTATGCTCCTGTTTTTATTGACCGCAACGGTCGTATCCTCGTGCAATTTGCCGGTCAGCGCTCCGCAGGCGACCGCGACCCTCCCCGTCACCGACACCCCGGTGATTCCCACCGATACGCCGCAACCCACCAACACGCCCCTGCCCACCGATACGCCCCCCCCAACGTTTACGTTTACGCCCAGCGTGCCGACCATTACCACCAACGACAAGCCGGTGAATTGCCGCTTGGGTCCCGGCACAGCGTGGCTCGCAGTCAGCGGGCTCAAGTTGGGTCAGAGTTCACAGATCGTCGGGAAAAATTCGGATACCAGCTGGTGGTTGATTCAAGACCCACTCAACCCGGGACGTAACTGCTGGGTCGCCGCGAGCGTCACCAGCGCGTCGGGGAATCTCTCCGGCTTGCAGGTGGTGCAAACCCCCGCCGCCTCGGTAACGAACGTGACGATCAGTCTCGACCCGAAATCCATCAATTTGGGATTGTTATGCTTATTGCCCATGCCGGCGGTGAAGATCAAAGGGACGATCGAAACCAACGGTCCGACCAGCGTCAAATGGCATTTCGAAACCCAACAAGGCGGCGCGCTGCCGAACAAGGAAACCGAGTTTGACGCGTTTGGCGTAAAGGAAGTCTCCGCCGAATACACGCCGGTTCTGCCGATCGGAACGTATTGGGTCAGGTTGATCGCCACCAGCCCGAACAGCCTGGTTGCCGAGGCGACGTACAAGATCGAGTGCACGTAACAATAATTCGTCAGAGCACAAAACAAACGGGACGGTCACACTGACCGTCCCGTTGTGTTTACAGGTAGTCTTATTTATTTCTCGGGCGATTCGCCGACCGCATCGGGGATTTCATCTTCAAGGTTGCGGATGCGTGGGTTGGCGTAAACAAAAAGGGTTACCACAATGCCGACCAGCGCGGAAGCGACAAGCATGAAACCAATGCCGCGTCCCGCGCCGGTTCCGAGCAAAGCTCCGATGAATGTGTTCGCCCAGGCGCCGTTCGTTTCCAGCAGAGGGGTGAAGACGAGGTCAGCCAGAGGTCCCGCAAGCAGGAAGGCGAGCGGCATGACCGAGCGCGAGATCATACTGCGGATGCCGAAGACGCGTCCTTGCACTTCGGGCGCGACTTTGGATTGAAACACTGCCTGGCTCGCCGCTGAAGACAGCGGGACAAAAAACAACATCCAGAAAAGTCCCGCGCCGGTGTAGATCGCTTCGGGGCGCAATCCCGCGACGAGCATACCCAAAAGACCGAAACCGATGTAGCCTATCACGGCGGTGACCCTGCGTTTCGGTCCAGCCCACACGCTGCTCACGATTCCGCCCGCCAACATACCCAACCCGAAGAACATTTGAACCGTGCCGAGTGTGCTGGCGGAATAGCGCGAGAGAATCAGGGGAGCGATCAGCACGCCGGACCAATTGAGAAAAAAGTTGACCATGGCGAAGTACCACAACAGTCCGAAGAGACCCGGGCGCGCTTTGAGATAGTTCCAGCCGAAGACCGCGTCCGTCCAGACCGAGGATTTTTTGTCCTCGTGTTCGGCGAGTTCCGGCTGTGGAATGCGGACCGCCAACAATGTGCCGACCGCGATGAGGAAGGTGGCAAAATCAATGACGAGGATGCCGGGTAAGCCAATGGCGACAAAAAGCACGCCTGCCAGAATCGGCGTGAGAGCCAATTCGAGGGCTTGAGTCATTTGGATCATGCCGTTGGCGCGCGACAAATCCTTTTTGGGCACAAGCATGGTCACTGATGCGGTATAGGCTGGCTCTTGGAACGCCGAAAAGATCGAGCCGATGGTAGCGATCAAATAGACGTGCCAGAACTGCAGGTTGCCGAAAAACACCAACACAAAAACGCTGATCGTGACCAGCGCGTTGCCCACATCGGAGAGAATCATCACCCAGCGGCGATTCCATCGGTCGGCGAGCGAGCCAGCCACAGGCAAAAGCAGGATGCGAGGCAAATTTCCCAGGAGGACCGTCAACGCGAACGGCGTGGCTTTGCCCGTTTGGTCGAAGATCCACACGCCGAGGGCGAAACTCGTCAGCCCCGAGCCGAGGATCGAGATCAATTGACTCGCCCAAATAGCGACGAAGGTCTTCATCCCTTGCGGTGCGGACTGTGTTTTTGAATCCAGCGCGGTCGTTGTCATTTCTTGTTCTGCTCCAAATCGGAATTCCTTTCGCGATCAAATCTCTTGCCAGTGCAACCTATTGTATCGCCGGGGGAGAGTTGTTAACGGTTTATCACCCTATACTTTCCCTCTTGACATACTGTATAGCATACAGTATCATGTGACTATAGGTGACCCATGGACAATGACGAACTCGTACAAAACATGCTGTTGGAACTGCGGCGCGGGGTCCTGTCGCTTGCGGTTCTGAGCCAGTTGGGCAAGGAGCAATACGGCTACTCCCTGCTCAAGGCTCTCGCCGATCAGGGTATGGAGATCGACCAAAGCACGCTCTATCCCCTGCTCCGCAGGCTCGAGGCGCAGGGACTGTTGCAGTCCGATTGGCGCATCGTGGACGAAGCGCGCCCGCGCCGATATTACGTGATCAGCGCCCAGGGCAAGGCGGCGCTCGCAAAACTCAAAAAGGAATGGTCTGCCATGGCGGCGACCATGACGAAGATGTTATCGTAAAGAAGGAGAAAAGAATGAATCTGATTGATAGATATGTTGCTGAAGTCGGCAGACATCTGCCGGAAAAGGACCGCGCGGACATCGAAGCGGAAATCCGCTCGCTGATCGAGGACATGCTCGAAGAGCGCGGGCAATCGGCTAAGTCGGCTGATGAAAAAAGTATTGCCGAGACTCTGGAAGAACTCGGCGACCCGAAACTGCTGGCGTACAAATATTCGCCTGTCAAACGCTACCTGATCGGACCCGATTGGTTCGACTTATATTTGACAACTCTTAAGCGCGTGCTCTTCACCGCGCTGCCCATCGTTGCCATGATCGCCTTCGTGGTCGCGTTCTCGATTGCCCCCCTGGATTTTGGCAATGCGGCGGGCGATGCGTTCAGCCGCGTAATTAATATAGGTATCGGTATTTTGTTCTGGGTGACCGTGGGTTTCATTATCGCTGAACACGCAGGCGCCAAACCGGAAGAGTTGGGAGTCTCAAAGATCAAAGCCTGGACGGTTGCCCACCTGCCGAAATTACCCGCCAAGCGGCAGATTGGCGCAAGTGAAGTGTTGACCAACATCGTATTTCTGACCATCTTTCTTGCATGGGTCGTACTGCCTCCATTCACTGCCTGGCTCCGCGGCGATGAAGGATTTGTACAGGTGTTTCACCCGAATCTCTGGAACGTCTGGCTTCCCATCTTCTTTGTGATCGCTGTGCTGACGTTGATCCTCGAATTGTTCAAACTCAAAATCGGCAACTGGACGCCGTCGCTAACGGCGAGCAACGTGATCCTGTGCATCGGTTCGATCGTCTACATCATTGCCTTGGTGACGACGCAGAAGGTTTTCAATCCCGTTTTTCTTGAAACGCTGACTCAAAATGCATCGGCGGAGGAACTGTCCAAAATAACTTCGTGGGCTGCATGGAGCGTCAACCTCAGCGCCGCCATTATGGTCGGGATCTATATTTGGGATATGGCTGACTCGGTGATCAAGTCAAGGCGCCTCGCTCAAGGAAAATAGCAAACCGGAATAGACCTCCGAGATTTTCGCGAAGCGGATCTCGGAGGTCTAGATTCGCAACCAGTTACAATTCACCCATGAAATGGACACGCATTCACGGCAGACTCGTGGAAGGCTACCGCGTCGCTTCCGGACCTTCGGCTGACTACCCCTTTGGAGCCTTGGATCGCCAACGACCCTTCTTCGCCTCCCGCGGACTCGACCTCGGCGGCTACTTCAACGGCACGCTCAACATTGACATCAGCCCGCTCGCGTTCAAACTCGTCCGACCCGAATTTACTTTTCATAGCGTGGAATGGACGGACTTGCACTCTCCCGAGCATTTTTCGTTCTCGCGTTGCAAAGTCGTTTTCAAGGAAGTGGAATACGACGGCTGGGTGTATTATCCGCACCCGGAAACGAAACTGCGTCACTTTCAAAACCCGTCCTTGTTGGAGGCGATCGCGATGCCCATCCCAGAGATCAGGTATGGCAATGAGTTGGATGTGTTGGTAAATCCTGGTGAAATCGAAGTACGAGAGTGAAATTTTCTCGATGATTCAATCCGCTCGAAAGAAATAGGCTTATGGAAAAATCCGATAACAGCCTGACCATCCAGAAGAGTCTCGTCATCAGCCTGATCGTTTTCCTCGTCTTTCTGGGGTACGTGATCTTCCTCCGTTTTGCCGTGGAACCTCTACCCCTTGCGCAAGATACGGAAAGAAGCACACGCTCCTTCGAGATGCTCTCGGTGGTGCTTGGTTTGCTCGCCGGCGGATGCATGGCTGGCTACTTTTCATTCGATTACAGCCGGATTCACATTCGACATAAAAAAGGCGCGCTGCTCATTTCGTGGTTGTTCGTCAGTTCGATCTATTTGTTGATTTTTCTCATCATGTATGGGTTGCGGCGGGCAGGCGCTTTGCAAATCGTGGACGATTGGGCGGCGGTCCTCTTATTCATCGCCGCGTATGCTTTTTTGGACAGCTTGGCGTTGTTCGAACGCTGGAAGATGGGACAATTTCAAAACGACACATAAATCAAAATGACAAATCGCACCCCGACTCCGAATCGCAATTCGCTATTGTTCGTTTTTTTGATCATCGTTCTGCTTGCCTGCCAGGTTCCCGCCCTCCCTGCTCCGGCAGCGGCGACGATCCCACCGGCGACACAAACCTCCCTTCCGACTCCGACCGCCTCGTCCACCGCAACGGCGGCTGAATCGCCCACACCAACTCCAACACCGACTCCCGCACCGCTTGCGCGCCGCGTCCTGATCCTCTCCATTGACGGACTCCGCCCCGATTTGATCTTCCTCGCGCCGATGACAAATTTGCAGGCGTTGATGCAAAGCGGCGCGTACTCGTTGACCGCGCACACGGTGTACCCGAGCGTGACGCTGATCTCACATTCGTCCATGTTGGGGGGCATGTGTCCATCCAAGCACGGCGTCTATTGGAACGATTACATCCCCGAAAACGGGATCGCGCAAGGCGTTGACCTGTTCGACCTCGCGCACACGGCGGGCTTGCAAACTGTAATGCACGTGGGCAAGGAAAAATTACAGCAGGTTACCGATGCATCGAGTTTGGATATTTTCACCTACGTCAACGACCGCGACCTGGTCGTCGCCAAACGTTTGATCGAGGACTTCCCTGAAAATTTCGGCGTGTTGTTCGTGCATTTTCCGCTCGTGGATGGAATGGGGCATACCTACGGCTGGCTTTCGCCGCAACAGGTAAACGTCGCGTACCGCGCCGATGAGGCGCTGGGGTTGATCCTCGCGGCGTTGGATGAGCGCGGCTTGCGCGGCGAGACGTTGATCATCGTCAGCGCCGATCATGGCGGTCACGATACGATTCACGGTTCGAACCTGCTCGAAGATATGACCATCCCATGGATCGCATCGGGGACGGGGATTCAGCCGAAACAACTGACGACGCAAGTCCACACGATGGACACCGCCACCACCGCCGCGTTCGCGCTTGGTTTAGACATCCCCACCGAATGGGACGGCGTTCCGGTGTATGAGGCGTTCGGTTTGCCGGTGGAGAAGCAATCGGAGGGGTGTAAATGAAAGACGACTCAGCACAAACTCGTCAGTCCTCGTTCCGCGATACTCTCAAACCATTTTGGACGCGCGACTCATCCATCCTCCTCGGCGGATTCCTGCTCACGGTCTTCCTCATCGTGTATATCTGGTGGCCCCTTGCGGAGGAATACCTCAAATACGTGGATTGGTCTGGCGCGTGGTGGCGTTACATGGACTGGCTATTGCTCGGCATCTTCGGCTTCATGTCGCTGACCATCATTGCTCGCGCGAATCTCAAAACCGACTTGATCATCGTTTTCGTCGGCGTATGCGGCGGGTTGGCGATCGAATCGTGGGGAACGCAAACCAATCTCTGGCATTATTACACCGCCGAACGCCCGCCGCTGTGGATCATCCCTGCCTGGCCCATCGCCTCGCTTTCAATTGACCGCATTACACGGTTCCTCAATTGGACGATCAACAAAGCCGAACAACGTCTCAAATTCATCATTCATCCATCCTCCTTCATCATTTTCTATTGGCTCACCTTCGCTTCCTTCTTAACCATGATGGTCATCTTCGTTGCCCCAACATTCGATAAATCTTTTACCTGGCTGGCGTTAATTCTCTCAATTCTCCTAATTCTCACTCCAATGGATCATCGCTTCGCTGTCCTCACTTTTATCGCTGGTTCTGCGCTCGGATACTACCTCGAACTGTGGGGCACCACGCGCGAGTGTTGGACGTATTACACGTTTCAAACGCCTCCGCTGTTCGCTGTCCTCGCGCACGGCATGGCGGCGGTCGCATTTTGGCGGGCGGGGTTGATGGTGAAAAAGCTGTGGGGGCGATTCGGCTTCTCGAAGGCGGACCAGATCGAAGTCGGGCAAGAAGCGTAAAGCCGCTCACAAATCCCTTGACAAGGGAGAGTTCCGTCGTAAAATGTGACCTGCTAGTCACATGACCATGAGGTCACATTTCGATGCCCAAGCAGACCTTCCACAACCTCCCCAAAGACAAACGCGAGAAGATCGTCAACGCCGCGATTGACGAGTTCGCCGAATATGGTTTGGAGAACGCCTCCACGAACCGCATCGTGGCAAACAGCGGGATCGCCAAGGGAAGCTTCTATCAATATTTCAAAGACAAGACCGACGTTTTCGATTATTTGATGGAGGTGGTCGCGCAGGAAAAAACGGATTTCTTCAAGGGGAAACATCCGCCTCAAAAGAACATGGATACGTTTGAATATTTTCGCTGGATGGTCAAGGCGGGTATGGAATTTAATTCCGCCTACCCGCGCATGGCGCAAGCCGCCAGCCGCGTCTTGTTCGTCGAAGGGTTGTATTATGGAAAAAATTTCGCCGAGTATCATCAAAAAACGCAAGAGGCGCTGACCGCCATGATCAAGCAAGCCATGAAGAACGGCGAAGTGGACCCCAGCGTGGACGTGGAACTGGCGGTGATGATCATGGAAACGTGGAGCAACGCCATCACCACCTACATCATCACCGAAGGCATGAAACAAAAAGACATCATGAAATGGGTGCGCTCCGCGAAGACGCAGGAAAAAATAGACAAGATGCTGTACGTGATGGAATACGGCTTGCGTAAAACCGAATCAAAGTTTGAAAAGAGTATTGGCTCTACATAAATTAACAAGAAAACCCAAAACCTCAGCCACTGATTACACGGATTTGCACGGAAATAAAAAACAAATCAGTGAAAATCCGTGTGAATTCGTGGCAAAAAAATTCATCATCAGTCAACTCTTATCCCAAAAGGGAGAGACAGGATCTGAAGAGAAAGAAAACAACATGCTTTTATACTTTCGCCTCGCGTGGCGCAACATCTGGCGGCATCGCCGCCGCACGGTCATCATCGTTTTGGCGATGGGGCTTTCGCTCGCCTTCATGATGTTCTACGACGGCTTGCTGGACGGCTTCAACCAAGCCATCGCGGGCAACGCCGTCCGCGTGCTCGGCGGCAACATTCAAGTCCACGCCGAGGGCTATCGTGAAAAAGTGGATAGCAATCCGCTTCTTCCTTTAAAGGATGACGCGGCTGTCGTCCAAGCGGCGTTAGCCCAGCCGAACGTGATCGCCGTCTCGCGTCGAATTCAGACGGGCGGACTGGTCAGCAATCGTGAAGGTTCATTCCCCCTCAACGTGATCGGCATCGAACCCGAAGCGGAAGCGCCCGTCAGCCTCATCGCCGAACACATCGTGGACGGACGATTCTTGCAGTCAACCGATGAAGATGCGGCGCTGATCGGCAAAGGGCTGGCGGACGCGCTATCGCTCAAAGTCGGCGACCGCGTTACAGTGGTGGGAAGCGACGTCAATAAACAGAATCGCCAACGCGCCATGACTGTGATCGGAATTTACGACCTCGGTCTGCCCTCGTTTGAAAAAGGATCGGTTTACATTTCATTGGCAGAAGCGCAGAACTTATACGGTTTGCGCGGTCAATCCACCGAAGTGCAGATCACGTTGAAGGCGGTCGGTTCCGAAGACCAAGTCATCGCCGCGTTGACTCCCCTCCTGCCTGGCTACGAAGTTGAATCGTGGGCGCAAAATTATCCCGAACTCGGCAGCGCCATCGGTCAGAAGAACGCGGTGATGGATATTTTCAGCGTCATCATTGTCGTCATCGCGGGCATCGGCATTTTGAATCTACTGCTCATGGCGATCTACGAACGGACGCGCGAGATCGGTCTGCTCGGCGCGATGGGACTCAAACCGCGTCAGATCGCCGTGACGTTTATCCTCGAAGGAACCTTAATCGGCCTGGTCGGCGTGGTCGCGGGAATCGTCATGGGATTGGCGATCAACCTCAGCCTCGGACAAATCGGCATGGACTACAGCCAGTTCGCGGGACTCACCGAATACATGGCGTTGATCAGCGGCAAAGTGTATCCCACGCTTGGGTTGAGCAAACTGTTCGAGCGCGCCACGATCGTGCTGGTCATCGCCGCGCTTGCCGCGCTCATCCCTGCCGTCATCGCCGCGCGGCGCGAGCCGTCTGAGGCGTTGCATCACGTTTAGAAAGACAGACCTCACAGGTTTTTAAAACCTGTGAGGTCTAGAGAGAAACTATGACCCAACTTTTCAAACTAGCCTATCGCAATCTCTGGCGGAATAAAACCCGTTCGTTCCTGTCCATGCTGGCGGTGGCGGGCGGAGTGGCGTTACTGCTCCTCATGGTCTCCGTGTTGGAAGGCGAGATGCGCGGCGCGTTGAACAACACCATCCGCCTGCAAAGCGGACACTTGCAGATTCGCCCCGCTTCTTATGAAGAAGGCAAGGTCAGCCTGAAGTGGGAGGACTTAATCGCCGACCCGAATCAACTCGTTGACAAGGTCAAGTCGCTGCCGCAAGTTGTCGAGGCGACGCCGCGCTTGAACGCCAGCGCGATCCTCTCCATCCGCGACGAATCGAAGGGCGTGCAAATCATCGGCGTGGATCCCGCGTCTACGGCGAACCAGCCGTACCGTCAGGGAATGATCGCAGGGGATTTCATCCAAGCGGACGACCGTGAGGGAATCCTGATCGGAAACATCCTTGCCGATAAATTGAATCTCAAAGTCAACGATAAAGTGAATTTGCTGGCGACTACTTCGAATGGCGATGTGGACGAGCAGTTGTTCACTGTGCGCGGCATTTTCACCACGCGCACGCCAGGCTTCGACGAGTTCAACGTGTTGATGCCGCTCGCCAAAGCGCAGACATTTACCGCGACGGAGAATCACGCCAGCGCGATCTTTGTGATGTTGCAGGAAAACGAACAGGCGGACGCGGTGGCGCAGGCATTGAAGTCGAATAATTATCAGATCGCCACATGGCGCGACCAGAATCAATTTGTCGTTCAATTCGAAGATTATGCCAACGCGTTCTTTGTGGTGTTGTATTTGATCGTTCTGGGAATCACCGCGACGGTCGTCACGAATACGCTGGTGATGGCGGTCTTCGAGCGGACGCGCGAGATCGGCATCCTTGCCGCCATCGGCATGAAAGGACGCGGCATCATGGCGCAGTTCCTCATGGAAGCGGCTCTGCTCGCCACAGGCGGCGTGATTCTCGGTTTGATTCTCGGCGGCGCGGCAGTGTACTACTACACGGTCAATGGAATTTACATCGGCAATTATGGAATCACAGGCGTGCTGTTCGAGGATCGCATTTACGCGTACCTGACGGTTGACAACATGATCAATCTGGCGGTCGTCGCATACATCGTCACGCTTGTCGCTTCGTTATATCCCGCCCGCCTCGCCGCGCGCATGGAACCTGTCGAAGCGCTGCATGAACAATAGAACCATCCGCTAATCTGCGCTAATCTCCACTAATTTTCTATTCGCGAAGATTAGCGGACAAAGGAGAAAAAATGGAAGTTACAAAAATTATGGATGCCACGCGCGTGTACAAGATCGGCGAAGTGGAAACCAAAGCCTTGCGCGGCGTCAACCTGTCCATCGAAAACGGAGAATTCACCGCGCTTGTCGGACCGTCGGGTTCGGGCAAAACGACATTGCTTCAACTCATCGGCTTGCTCGACAAACCCACCAGCGGACAAGTCTTCATCAACGGCAAAGACGCGACGAACCTCAATCGCAACCAGCGCGCCGACCTCCGCAAAGACGCCATCGGTTTCGTCTTTCAATTCTTCGCGCTCATCCCCACGCTCACCGCGTATGAAAATGTGGAAATGCCGCTCTTGCTCAACGGGACCAAACCAGCGGATCGCAAACGCCGCGTCAATGAAATGCTTGAAGCCGTCGGACTCGCCGACCGCGCCCATCACCGCCCCGACCAACTCAGCGGCGGACAACAACAACGCGTCGCGGTCGCCCGTGCGCTTGCCACTAACCCGAAACTGATTCTCGCCGACGAGCCCACCGCCAACCTCGACACTGAAAACGGCAAACAAGTGATGGACATCATGCAACGCCTCAACAAAGAAACGGGCGTCACCTTCGTCTTCGCCACGCATGACCCGCGCGTCATCCACTACGCCAACCGCGTCGTCACCCTCGAAGACGGCTTGATCGTCAAAGACAGCAAGAATGGAAAGCATTAGGAAGGTTTGCCGTAGTAACGACTTCAGTCGTTGCCTTCGCGCAATGAGCGACTAAAGTCGCCACTACGGCGCTGGGCAATTATGGTTAGGTTTGTTCGTAACGCGAGACTGCGAAGCGTCTCGCTTTTCCAGTGTTTCTTGCGCAAGGGCGACATGAATGTCGCGTTACGATTTCCGTTTTCATCTGCGGTATTCAAGGTTAATTGTTGAACATAGGTAAAAAGAATGAAGAATAAAAATTCACAACGCACAAAGCGAAGCGCGCTTTACATAATCATCCTCCTCGCCCTCATAACCTCCGCGTGCGCCTCGAACAACGCGCCGACCGCCATCCCAACCATCGTGTTGGACAACAACGCCTCGCCGACCACTGCCGAAGACAACAACATCACAGCCTCAGCGGTGATCGTCCCCGCGCGTTACACGCGGCTCTCGTTTGCATCTGTCGGCAAAGTGACGCAAGTCAACGTCAAAGTTGGCGATTCGGTGAAGGCGGGCGAAACGCTCATCACACTCGACGATTCGATTCTGAAAGCGAAGGTCAAAGAGGCGGAAGCGAATCTATCGGCGGCGCAGGCTCGGCTCGGATTGTTGAAGCGGCAGAAAACGGATCAAGCCCATCTCGACCAAGCCAACGCCGAAGTCGAACGGATGCAAGCCTACCTCGATTCCGCCAACGCCGCGCTCGCCGCGCAATCCACGCTCGCCGCGCCGTTCGACGGCGTCATCGTCGAAGTCAACGTCGCGCCCGCCGAGATCGTCACGCCTGGGCAAGTCGTCATCGTGCTCGGCGACCTCACCCATTTTCAAATCGAAACCACCGACCTCAGCGAACTCCACGTGACGAAAATTCAAATCGGGCAACCCGCCACGGTCTTCATCGCCGCGCTCGATGCGAACTTCACCGCAAAAGTCAGCGCGGTGGATCGCATCGGCGCGACCCTCGGCGGCGAAGTGGTCTTCACGGTGACGCTCGACTTCGACGATCAACCCGACAATTTGCGCTGGGGGATGAGCGCGGATGCGCAATTCGATGAATAAGACCCTGCGCTTCATTCTGACGTTCAGCCTGCTCGCGGCATGGACAGTTTTTGCGCCGCCCGCGCGTACCGCCTCCGCGCAAGGAGGCGTCACCGCTTCGGCTGTGTTTATCCCCGCGCAAGTTTCAAAATTGGGATTCGTCTCCGCTGGCGTGGTCAAAGAAGTTTTAGTGAAAGAAGGCGACTCGGTGAAAGCGGGCGACATCTTAGCAACGTTGGTCGCCGACGATTTGCAGTACAACGTCAACGCCGCGCAAGCCGCGCTCCGCTCGGCGCAAGTCAACGCCGAACTGCAACGCTACGGACGCATCAAAGAACGGCGGAACGGCAAAATCTTTTGGACGCAACTCCCGAAGGAATACATCGAGATCGCCGACATTCAAGTCGCGCAGGCGCAAGCCGCGTTGGAAAGCGCCCAAGCCGCGCTCGCGCAAACCGCCCTCGTCGCGCCGTTCGACGGCGTCGTCGCCTCGGTTGACATTTCGTCAGGCGAATCCATCCAGCAAGGACAGGTTGTCGTCACACTTGCCACACTGAACAACTTGCTCGTCGAAACAACCGATTTGAGCGAACGCGACGTAACGAAAATCAACATCGGCGATTCGGTCAATGTATTTGTCGAGGCGTTGAACCAAAACATCCAAGGCAAGCTAATCGCCCTCGCGCCCAAAGCGGACGCAGTCGGCGGCGATGTGGTCTTCAAAGCGACCATCGCATTGAACGAACAGCCCAAAGGTCTGCTCTGGGGAATGACGGCGGAAGTGACGATTGGGAAATAAGTAGAGACAATCAGAAATTCAACAATGGCGCGGACGACTTATCCAAACGGGTAATGTATAATCTCCGCGTCGTTTTGTTTAAGTAGTGCGGCAAGATTTATCTTGCCTTTCGTTTGTGGCGACATTCGCAAAGTGAACTTTGCGGCACGAACAAAGCGGTACGAACAAAACCGTTTTATCCTAAACACAGGAGAACCTCATGACCCTCCCCACCAAAATCACCGTCATCGGCGCAGGCTCGGCATCGTTCGGCGAAAATACATTATCCGCCATCATGCGCTCGCAAAAACTCAAAGGCTCCGCTCTCGCGCTAGTAGATCGCAACGCCGAAAGCCTCGACATCGTCCAACGACTCGCCAACCGCCTCAACCGCGAATGGGATTCGCAATTCACGATCGCCGCGCACACGAATCATATCGACGCGCTCGAAGGTTCTCACTTCGTCGTCAACGCCATCGAAGTCGGCGCGCGCGAAAATTTATGGAAACGTGATTTTGAAATCACGCTCAAATACGGCGTGCGCCAACCCTACGCCGAAAACGGCGGACCTGGCGGCTTCGCGCACGCGGCGCGCAATATCGGTCCCATCATGCAGATCGCCCGCGACATGGAACAGGCTTGCCCCGACGCGTGGTTCGTCAACTTCACGAACCCGATGATTCGCATTTGCGACGCGGTCAATCGTCACAGCAAAATCAAAACCGTCGGCTTGTGTCATCAAATCTACGCGGGCTATGTGATGGTCGGCGTTGCGCTAGCGAAAGACCTCGGCATCGAAATCCCCGAGGGGCTCACGGGCGTCCACGCGGCGGTGGATCAACATCCGCTTCAACATCGCGTGCGCGAGCAGATCGTCCCTCTCGTTGACATCCGCGCGGCGGGACTGAATCACTTCACGTGGATTCTCTCCATGCACGACAAACGCACAGGCGAGGATTTATATCCGCTCTTCAAGAAACGCTTCTTTCAACTCGACGGGATGTTTGAGCCGCTAACCCGCGACATGTTCGCCGCCTTCGGCTTATTCCCCGTCCCTGGCGATACCCACTTGTGCGAATACCTCCCGTGGATGAGCGACTCGCAAACCAAACCCTGGGAGCGATACAACATCCGCCTCTACGATTGGGATCTGTTTGAAGCCGTGCGCGGCTTTCAACTGGACCGATTAAATGAAATGGCAAACGGCAATGCAACCGTCGAAGCCTTGCTCGAAACAGACAGCGAAGGCGCGTTGGAAATGATCGAAAACGTCGCGGGCGCGGGGACTCACTATCACCTCGCGGCGAATCTTCCTAACGTAGGGCAAATTGGCAATTTGCCCTACGGGTCTACTGTTGAAACGCCCGTGCATGTGAACGGCGCGGGGATTCATCCCGTCCACATAGGCAAGTTACCTGAACCCATCGCAGAATTATGCCGCAGAGAAATACTTGTCGCGCAATTGTGTGTGGATTCGGTCGTGGAAGGAAATCGAGAGAAGGCGCTACAAAGTTTATTACTTGATCCTGTGATTACCGATGTGGATGTTGCCCAAAAGATATTGAACGATTACCTGACCGAATACAAAGAATACCTTCCAACGTTTTGGAAATAACATCACACTTCGATAAAACAAAAAATCGCAAAGCAAAATATTTTGCGATTTTTTGTTTCAACGCTCTTCAACGCAGACGGAAATAAAGAATACGAGATCGCCGCTTATTCAGCGATGCGTTTTATGTTTGCATTGCATGAAATACTTGCAATATTTTAAACAACTTTATGTTCTAAAACCCTTTACATAAAACGAATAATAGATATACAATCCATGTTGTTATTGTTCGTCATCACCTGATTCAATATGATTGGCTGGGTCGAACGTCAATCAACACACGCAACGATGATGCAACGCATAACGCAATCAAGATTACGCCAGCAATAAAGACAAACCATCTTGATTGATCGCAAAGGAAAAGGACTCGACATGTATCTCTGTGTACTCTCAAGCCTGCCGGATGATCCGAACGACAAGCCATATGATCCATCTCCGCACATGAATGGATTCAAATGGAAACATCATCCGATGCACCCCAAGGGTGTTGAAAAACAGATCCGCGAATTGATGGATGAAGGCGTGGATGTGTTTGTAAATCTCGTAGACGGCACGCCCGACGATCCACTTTCAGGGATCGGGCTCGTAACGCTGATGGAAAAACTCGGCGCGGCGTTCACCGGCGCCGATTCAAAATTCTTCGACCCCTCGCGGCAGGAGATGAAAGCGTACGCCAAGAAGTCGAACGTCCCTGCGCCGAGTTGGGCAATGGTGGATCGCGTGGAAGACGTGGAGCGCGTCGCCAAACGTTTGCGCTTCCCGGTGTTGGTGAAGCCGCCGCACGGGTACGCGAGCGTGGGCATCACGCGCGAGTCACGCTGTGAGAACGTGGACCAGCTCAAAGTCCAGGTGGGACGCGAGATCGAGTTGTTCGGGCGCGCGTTGCTCGAGGAATTCATCGAAGGGCGCGAGTTCACCTGTCTCGTCGCCGAAAATCCCGACGACGCGGAGCATCCGATCACGTTCAAGCCGGTGGAGTTCATGTTCCCCGAAGGCGAAACGTTCAAGCATTACGATATGAAGTGGGTGGATTACGAAAAGATGTCGGTGGCGCCCGTGAGCGATAAGCGGATCGAAAGGACGTTGCGCGAACAAACCACGCGCTTGTTCAAAACGATGAACGGGAACGGCTACGCGCGTTGCGACTACCGCATGGCTTCAGACGGCACGCTTTACATGCTGGAGATCAACCCCAACTGCGGCATCTTCTATTCGCCTGAAGAGCCCGGTTCGGCGGATTTCTCGCTGATGAACGACAAAACGTATAACCACCACAAGTTCTTGAAATTGATCATCCGCGCCGGGCAAAACAGGCGCGACAACATGATCGCCGCGAAACTGTTGAAGAAAATGAAGAAACAGCGCGTAAGAGAGATGGCGTATACGTAGAAAGTTATCAGTGATCGTGGTGAACAGTAATCGGTGAGCGGACGAATGATCGTCCGCTCACTTTTTATGTTTAGTAAGCGATGCCAGTGGCGCAAATCCTGTTACTGATGAACAACAAGGAAATTACAATGCCGATGACGCTCAACATCCGACCGGTCATGACGATCGCCATGATCCTGTCGTCGCGTATGATGCCATAATCGCGCCGCGCGGTCGTTGCCGCCATGTACCCCGGCACGCCGAACAACGCGCCGCCCAAGGTAGTCAGGGAGACGAGCAAAGATAAAAACTTTGTTCCATCCTGCGGTATCATTAGAATGAAAAAAGAAAGCAGGGGTATGATTACAGAAAGAATCCCAAGAAGGCGGCTGATTCGAGCGAGGCGTTCGGCGGTTTGTGCAGGTTGCATACCAGCGTCATCCTAGGTCTATTGTACCCCCTGCGAGGCAGACTTGTTCCGCGAACAGGAGATCGAGACGATTATGTTGAATAAGAGAATCACATTCATCGGTCCCGGCGTGATGGCGGAAGCCATGATCGCGGGCTTGTTGCACAAACAATTGGCAAAGCCTGAGAACATCGCCGCCTCGGGTCCGCGCGAGGAACGCGGCGCGGAGTTGCAAAAGAAATATGGGATCAAATTCACAACCGACAATTCCTCGGCGGTGGCGCAAGCGGAGGTGGTCGTGCTTTCGGTTAAGCCGCAACGCCTGAGCGAAGTGATGAAAGGCTTGAAAGGCATCCGCTCCGACGCGCTGGTCTTGTCCATCATTGCGGGCGCGAACATCAAAAAGATCGGCGCGGGTTTGAAACACAAAGCGGTTGTGCGATCCATGCCTAACACGCCGGGTCAGATCGGCGAAGGCATCACGGTCTGGACCGCATCAAAAGAAGTCGCCGATGAACAACGAGAGACGGCGCGCACCCTCCTCGGCGCGCTTGGCGAAGAAGTCTTCGTCGAAGACGAGAGTTATCTCGACATGGCGACCGCGCTTTCGGGGTCAGGTCCCGCCTACGTGTTCCTCTTCACCGAAGCGCTGATCGACGCCGGCGTCCACATGGGATTTCCGCGCCGCATCGCCGAGCAATTGGTCTTGCAGACGATCAAAGGCTCCGCGTCTTTCTACCTTCAGGCTGGTCGCCACCCTGCGACATTACGCAACCAGGTGACCTCCCCCGGCGGCACCTCCGCTGAGGCGTTGTATTACCTCGAAAAGGCAGGTTTCCGCACCGCCATCTCGCGCGCCGTTTGGGCGGCGTATCAACGCTCGCTGGAGTTGGGCAAGGAGCAGCCCGGTCACATTGATCCGCATGATGACGAGAAATAGCGGGATACCATCCCGCTCCACGAAATCTTTTTGACCAACAGCCAACCATACCGAATCAAGAAAGGCTCGCCCATGTCAGCGAAGAGACACAACCATCAAGACGATTCGAGATCGGAAGCGGATAAGATCCTCGAAATGATGTACAGGCAGGGCAAGGCGCAGTTCGGCGACGCGATGAAGTCGTTCTGGTTCTACGACGGCGACTTCTGCCCGGGTTGCCTGGCGCGTCCGGTGGATAAGATGAAAATCAAAGGAGAGGACGCTCTGTCAATCAACGGGTTCATTTATCGTCCACGCGGGGTGTTGATCGGGTACTTCCTTTGCGAAGTCTGCGCCAACCACATTTTCAAAGAGGCGGCAAAGAATCCGTTCAAGGAAACTCCCCTCCACGCCGACATTGAGCGAAATCTGGCGGAGGCGTATCGCAGGTATTTGTCGTCGCTGGATGCGTGAGAATATCTTCCCCCATCAGAATTCGGCTTGCATCATCACCAAAGAAGCGCTAAACTCAAAACGTGAAATTCGAGATCATTGACGAAATTGAGGGGATTGAAATCATCGCCATCGGCTCCAAAATCCGAGACCTTGCTTACCTACAGAAAATGCATGGGCGCGGACGCTGGAGAAAACTCAAGGGCTTTGCCCATGTTAGATTGCCAAACGGCAATACTCGCCATGTTGAACTTCACTGGTATGAAGCGGATGGGATTGGCCGAAAAGACATCAAGATCAAACGGTATCTGGATTAACTATGAGCGCAAAAAAACAATACGTCCTTTGCATTGACAATACAGACTATCAAGCCTCGCTGATCACAAGGAAAGTTTATGAAGTCATTCCTGATGAACAGGCAGAGAAAGATGACTTGATCCGTGTGGTGGACGAAAGCGGAGAAGATTACCTGTATCATACAAGCCTCTTCGTTTTTATTCAACTGCCAGTCGAAGTGGAAAAAGCATTAGTGGCGGCATAGTAAATTTCGACCCCCGATTCATCTAACGAGCGGACTCAACGTCCGCTCGCTTGTTTTATAATTCGGGGGCATTTGTAACTGATACCTGTTCACTATGTCACTGATCACTGTAAGCTCCCTCTCCAAATCCTTCGGCGCGGACGATCTGTTCTCTGGCGTCACGTTTTCGGTTGCCAAAGGCGCGCGGCTGGCGTTGGTCGGACCGAACGGCATCGGCAAGACGACTCTGCTCCGCATCCTCATCGGGCAGGAGGAACCGTCCAGTGGGACGATCACGCGCGCGAAGAATCTCCGCATCGGCTATCTCTCACAGGAAGCGGATTTTGAATTGCAAGGCGTGTTGTGGGATGTGTGCCTCGAACCGTTCGCCGAGTTGATTCGGATGCAAGGCGAGTTGGAAAAACTCGAAAGGGAAATGTCCGATCCCCTACTGCGCGAGCACTCTGAAGAGTATCTGCGACAGGCGTTGGTCCGCTATGGAAGCGTGCAACACGAGTTCGAAGAGCGCGGCGGATATTTTTATCCAGTAAAAATCAAACAAGTGTTGACGGGTCTGGGATTCGACGAATCCGATTTTCACATGGCGCTCGATCATCTCTCTGGCGGACAACGCACGCGCGCACATTTGGCGCGGTTGTTGTTGTCGAATCCCGATCTGTTGTTGCTCGATGAGCCGACGAATCATCTCGACATCAAAGCCGTCGAGTGGCTCGAAAGTTACCTCACGCAATGGGAGGGCGCGGCGGTCATCGTTTCGCACGACCGATATTTTTTGGATCATGCCTGCAACGCGCTGCTCGAAATGGCGGTCAGCGGGGCGGAATATTATCGCGGCAATTACACGACCTATTTGAACGAACGCGAGATCCGCTGGAACCATCGCTTTGAAATTTTCGAGAGCGAAAAAGAAAAACTGCTCAAAGAAGTGGAATACATCAAGAAAAATATTTCTGGGCAGAACACGTTGCAAGCGAAAGGCAAACTCAAGCGCCTCACGCGCATCGTGCAAGCCATCGAACAAGTCGGCATGGACGCGGCGGTCAACTCGAACTGGTCGCAGTTGGATGTGGAAACGACTCAATCTCCGTTTGGCGTTGAGGAAGCCGAGCGACGCGTGCGCGCGCTGAGACCTCCGCAACGCGCCACGCCGGATCTGCATTTGCACCTGCGTTCGACGAATCGTTCGGGCGATTTGGTCATCCGCACGAAAAATTTAAAAGTGGGCTATCCCGCTGAAAATGGAACGCCTGAAAAATTATTGTTCGCCGCGCCCGATATTGAATTGAGACGACTCGACTGCGCCGCGTTGATCGGACCGAACGGCGCGGGCAAATCCACGTTCTTGAAGACGATCCTCGGTTCTCTCGCCCCTCTGGCTGGCGAGGCGATTCTGGGAGCGAGTCTACACGTCGGCTATTTCGCGCAGGCGCACGAGGGACTCGACCCGCAGAAAACAGTTCTCGATGAAATCAGCGCGGCTTCTGGGATGCTGCCATTTCAAGCGCGCGAGTATCTCGGTAAATATCTTTTCTCCGGCGACGACGTTTTCAAACTCATCTCGATGCTCTCCGGCGGCGAGCGCGGACGTTTGGCGCTGGCGAAACTGGCGCTACAAGATACGAACCTGCTGTTGCTCGACGAGCCGACAAATCACTTGGACATTCCCTCACAAGAAGTTTTGCAATCCGTGTTGGATGCGTACAAAGGGACGATCCTGCTCGTCTCGCACGACCGTTACCTCGTGGACGCGCTTGCAACTCAAATTTGGGAGATTGGCGGGCAGACCTCGGAGGTCTTAACTGTATTCAAAGGCACGTATTCGCAGATGAAAGAGGAAAGAAGGAATGAGGAGGAGAGACGCGTGGCGCAACAGTCTCCGGTCTCCAATTCTCCAACCTCAAATTCTCGAAAGTCAAAATCCGCCTCGTCGAAAGAGGCAAGAAGAAAGATCGCTCAAGTGCAGGAATTGGAAAACTCCATCGCCGAACTCGAAGCGACGCTGGCAAATCTCACATCGCAGTTGGAGAGTCCGTTTGTGAAGCCGGAGGAGGCGGGGAAATTGGGGAGCGAGTATCAGCGCGTGCAGAAGGAAATGGACGAGAAGTTGGACGAGTGGGAACGCCTGCAGGTCTGACGCCCCCGTTGACCCGTCGCGTCGAGTCGCGCTGGGCGACCCAGCCGCACCGTCGGAAAGACGCGGGCATTGTCCAATCTCAGCCGATGTTGTTGATGCTAGAATCGTAGTCAGCCACCGCGTATGAAATCCAGTCACAAGTCTGTCGTTGAATTTTTGTTTTCACGAGGGTTAACTCGGTTCGAGAAACTGGCGTTGGCGGTTTTGCTTTTGTGGGGCTATACACGCGCGCTTCAGACAACGCCTTTCTTCGGCGATGAAAATTTCTGGATCGTTTCAAGCGCCCGCCTGGACGCGTTCCTCGCCGGCGATTTCGACGCCCAAGTCTGGACGGAGCCGCCCATCGTCGCGCATGAGGTGCGTCCCCTGCCGAGTTACTTTGTGGGTATTGGGCAACGGTTGGGCGGGCTTCAGCCGCGCGATCTCCCATCGGCTTATTGGATGTGGAGCCTGACGTACGCAGAGAATGCCGCGCGCGGCGCCATGCCGTCTGAGCGCGCGCTGTGGTGGTCGCGCCTGCCGATGGCGGTGATCGCCGCGCTTGGGCTGTGGAGTTTCGCGCTCTTTCTTGGGCGGGCACACTCGCGGCTTGCCGCGTATCTGTTCGCGCTGGTTTGTTTCAATGCTTATTTGTTGATCAATTTGCGCCGCGCCATGAGCGAAGCGCCGATTCTGTTTTTTACGATCCTTGTCATGCTGGCGTGCCAGAAATTGACGACGGTCCTGCAACAAGAATCTATGAACAAAATTGTTTTATGGTCTGCCGTGATCGGTGTGTTGAGCGGGTGGGCGGGCGAATCGAAGTTGACCGGTCTGGCTTGCGCGGGGATCGGCGGCGCGTGCGCTTTGATCGTCATCTCCCAAAGCCCGCTGAGGGTCAAGCCGTCAAAACTGAGGTTGGCGCTGGTGGTGATCTTCGTCATCGTTTACACCGCCCTGCCAACTTTCATTGCCGCCTATCCATTTTTCTATCGGAACACTGTGGCGCGCATCACGGAAACATTCGACGCCCGCCGGCAAATCCTGAATTTTCAACTCGTGGACAACGCCGACGAGCGCATCTCGCCGGGCGAGCGGCTGAACACGCTCTACCACCGTGTCTTCCATTACCCGGTCGCCTTCCCAAGCAGGTCTTTCGCGCACGCGTTCAACTTCAGCCTGGCATTGGTCGGGTTGATCGTTTCGGTCTGGAAAAGTTTGGGCGAGCCGAACGCCGCGTCGGCGTATCGAATTATTTTGATCGCCGCCGCGTTCAGCGCGGGTCCGATGCTGTTGACCCCGTTCGATTGGGAGCGCTATTACATGTTCCCGGTCTTTTTTGCCTGCATATTTTTCACCGTTGGGGCGGCGCACCTCCTGGGCAAACTAGCCGCTGTGCCCGCCGCGTATGCTCCGTAAGTCCCGTTGGCAAGTTCTGCGAAAGACTCTATAATTTCGCCATCTTAGTATCGGGAGCCTACATGAAACCCTCATTCCGTCAAAAATTCAAATATTGGTTCGATAATCAAATGTCGCGCGGCACGCCGGCGATGATCGGTATGTTATTTGTCTTGTCGCTGGCTGTCGTCTTCGTCGCGGGCGCGATCATCTCGATTGCAGGGTTTGTACAGGAGGGTCAAACGGGACGCATCCCGTTCGGCGAAGCCGCGTGGGAAAGCCTGATGCGCACGCTCGACTCTGGAACAATGGGCGGGGACACAGGCATTGGCTTCCGCATCGTCATGCTGTTCGTCACGTTGGGCGGCATCTTCATCGTCAGCGCGTTGATCGGCGTGTTGAACAACGCCATCGAAAGCCAGATGGACAGGCTCCGCAAAGGACGCTCGCAAGTCCTTGAATCGAATCACACGCTGGTGCTGGGTTGGTCGGCGCAAGTCTTCACCGTGTTAAACGAATTGATGACCGCCAACGAAAACCAACCCAACGCGCGCATCGTTGTGCTGGCGGACAAAGATAAAGTGGAGATGGAGGATGAAATCCGCGAGCGCGTTGAGGTCCGCGGCAAGACGCGCATCATTTGCCGCAGTGGGAGTCCGATTGACCCGAACGATCTCGAAATCGCCAGCCCGCATGAAGCGAAAGCCATCATCATCCTGCCGCCCGAAAACGAAGACCCCGATACCGACGTGATCAAAACCGCGCTGGCGATCACCAACAACCCCAACCGCCGCGCCGAACCGTATCACATCATCACGCAGATCCGCCACGCCAAAAACATGGACGTGTTGAAACTCGTCGGCGAAAAAGACAACGTGCAAAGCGTCCTCACCGGCGACCTGATCGCGCGCGTCGTGGCGCAGACCTCGCGCCAATCCGGGCTCTCGGTGGTCTACACCGAGTTGATGGACTTCGGCGGCGACGAAATTTATTTCAAGCACGAACCCGGGCTAACCGGCAAAACTTTCGGCGAGGCGCTGCTCGCCTACGAAGATTCGTGCGTGATGGGCATCCGCAAACCAGACGGAAAAATCCGCCTCAACCCGCCGATGGATTCGCGTATTGAAACGGACGACCAGATATTCGCCATCTCGGCTGACGACGACACGATTCGTCTCGCGGACGTCAGCCTGATTCGGCTGGGCGAGTCGCACATCCACCCCAACGGAAAACCCGCCAAACCCAAGCCTGAACGATGTCTCATCCTCGGCTGGAACCGCAGCGGCGTGACCATCGTGCGTGAACTCGATAACTACGTGCCCAAAGGCTCGCAAGTGACGGTGGTCGCCGATATTTACAATATCGAAAAACAAGTCCGCGCGCAAGGCGGAAAATTGAAGAACCAGAGACTGGTTGTGATGGAAGGCGAAACCACCGACCGCGACCTGCTCAACAAACTCAACGTGCAGGATTACGACCACGTCATCGTGCTGGCATACAGCACGCTCGAACCGCAAGAAGCGGACGCGAAGACGCTCGTCACGCTGTTGCATTTGCGCGACATGGCGGAGAAAGACGAAACGCCGTTCTCCATCGTCAGCGAAATGCTCGACCTGCGGAACCGCGAACTCGCCGAAGCCACTCAGGTGGACGATTTCATCGTCAGCGAACACCTCGTCAGTTTGATGATGGCTCAGTTGTCGGAAAATTCGGAACTCTTCGGCGTGTTCACCGACATCTTCGACCCCGAAGGCGCGGAGATTTATCTTAAACCGATGAGCGATTACGTGTCGCTTGGCGAACCGGTCAACTTTTATACGGTGGTCGAGGCGGCGCGAAGGCGCGGGGAAACGGCGATCGGCTACCGCATCGCGAGCGAAGCGAAAGAGGCGGCGAAATCATACGGCGTGCATACGAATCCCCGTAAGTCTGAAGCGGTTGTCTTTACCTCCAGCGATAAGGCGATCGTCATCGCAGAGGGTTAAAGAGCGCGTCGCACTGCGAGATGGGATTTGTCTAATCCGTATTAGAACGCGCCAAACGGTCATTCTTTGAGAAACAAAACAACAATACAATCGTAAACTGTTATGACCAAAGGAGGTCAAAATGGAGATTGTGCTACTGATCGGTTTGGTTCTGGCAGGGATCGTTTTGCTCATCCTGCTCTCGGGGATTCGGTTCATCCCAAACACCCGCATCGGCATTGTCGAAAAACGGTTCGGCTTTAAAGGCTCGGTGAAGAGCGGGTTCATCGCGCTCAACGGCGAGGCGGGTTTTCAGCCGAAGGTCTTGCGCGGCGGTCTGCATTACCTGATGCCGATCCAATACGTGGTGCGGCTGGTCCCGTTGGTGACCATCCCGCAAGGCAAGATGGGCTACATCTTCGCGCGCGACGGCAAATTGCTCGAGCCGACGCAAGCGCTCGCCGCAAACGACGTCGCTTTCGATTTTCAGGACGTGGAAGGCTTCTTCAAGAACGGCGGACAACGCGGACCTCAGCGCCGCGTCTTACGCGAAGGGACGTATGCCATCAACCTCGTGCAGTTCATCGTGCTGACGGACGAACGCGCCTATTCGATGCCGCTGAGCCGCGAGGAGATGTCGGTCATTCAGGGGATGGCAAACGTCATCGCGGAGCGAGGCGGGTTCGTGCCGGTCATCATCAAAGACACCGACGACAAGATCGGCATCGTCACCGTCCACGACGGTCCTTCGCTGGCACAGGGCGAGATCATTGCCCCGGTCACCGGCGACGACCCGAAGAACGACGAAACCTATCACAACAAATTCCAGGACCCCGATAAATTCCTGAGAGCGGGCGGGTTCCGCGGGCGTCAACTTCAAGTGCTGGTCGAAGGCACGTACTACGTCAACCGCTTGTTCGCCACCATCGAAGTGATCCAAAAGACGATCATCGAGGTGGGCAATGTCGGCGTGGTCGTTTCATACACCGGCGCGGCAGGCGAAGACCTTTCCGGCAAGGAATATCGTCACGGCGAGTTGGTGGCGCGCGGTCAACGCGGCGTGTGGGAAGAGGCTTTGCTCCCCGGCAAGTACGCGTTCAACACCTACGCGGGAAAAGTGGTTCCGGTGCCGACCACCAACTTCATCCTCAAATGGATCCGCAACCAGACCGGGGCGCACAAGTTCGACGAGAACTTGAGCGAGGTCTCGCTCATTACCAAAGACGCGTTCGAACCGTCTTTACCGCTTTCGGTGGTTGTCCACATTGATTACCAAAAAGCCCCGCTGGTCGTGCAGAGATTCGGCGACATCAAGCGTCTCGTCGAGCAGACGCTCGACCCGATGGTGGCGGCGTACTTCAAGAACATCGGTCAGACGCGCACACTCATCCAACTGTTACAGGAACGCAGTGACATTCAACGCATTGCCAGCGAAGAGATGAAGGAAAAGTTCAGGCACTACAACCTTGAACTTGAAGAAGTGTTGATCGGCACGCCGTCCTCGCCGGAGAACGACACACAGATCGAGACCATCCTCACGCAGTTGCGTTCGCGCCAGATCGCGGCGGAACAGATCGAAACCTATGACCGACAGGAAAAAGCCGCGGTGAAGGAGCGCGAACTCCGCGAAGCCGAAGCCCGCGCCGAAATGCAAACGAACATGACGCAGGCTGAACTTAACATCGAGATTCAATCCAATCAGGGTAAAGCCGACTATCAGAAATCCATCCAGCAAGCCGCGCAGATCCGCGCGCTCGCTGAAGCGGAAGCGGAAAAGGTCGCGCGCATCGGTATCGCGCAAGCGTTAGCTACCGAGGAACAAGTCCGCGCCTACGGCGGTCCGCAATTCCAGGTGACGCAGACGGTGCTCAACCGTTTCGCCGAGGCGATTCAACAATCGAAGGTGGATGTCGTCCCACGCGTCGTAGTTGGCGCAGATAAAGAAAGCGGCTCCGGCAACATCATGGAAGCGTTGCTCGCCATGCTGCTCTCCGACCGCTTTGGCGCGCTCTCAAACGAGGCGCAAGGCAAACGCTCGGAGGAGGCGGAACAACTCCGTTCTGACATTCGCAAGAGCATGACGACCAAGACGGAGAAGAAATAACAATCTTGTTGTAGGGGCGGGGTGACCCCGCCCCTACTGCGCGCGTTTCCGGCTTTGTTTGTGTTTGTACATCGCCTCGTCTGCCTGCGACAGAAATTCCTCCATCGAAATCTTTGAATCCGCGTTCAGGCGAATACTTCCCATGCTGAAGGATAAGGCGTGTTCGGGCGCGACCCGGCGGTTGTAATCGTCCGCGTTTTTTTGCAGGTGCGCCTGCATACCGGCAAGATCGTTGTCGGTCGCGTCTACGATCAGCGCGACGAATTCGTCGCCTCCCAACCGTCCAACGATATCCGATTCGCGAAAGGTGGCGGTGAGGATGCGGGCAAAACCTGTCAGGGCGGCGTCTCCGCCCGCGTGACCAAAGGCGTCGTTGATTTGTTTCAGGCTGTCGAGGTCAATGTAGATCAAGGAGGCGGAATAGCCCGCCCGCCGCGCAAACTTTAGCAGGCTGGTGGCAAGGACCATGAAGCCGCGGCGGTTGTTCAGCCCCGTGAGACCATCCACCACCGACAAGTTACGCAGGCGTTCGTTGACATCTTCGAGTTCCGATACTTTTTCGTAGAGTTTGTTCGCCAGCAATTGAAGATGTTCGCGTTGCAGTTGCCCGGTTTGAGGCAGGCGCGCCGGGATCGTAGGGTTTTTGAGCGCTTCGTTCACCGCCCGCAAGATGGCTTGCGGTTCGGCGGGGTTACGTAGAATCTGGGTCACGCCGCTGGCGCGCGCCAGCCGGTGGATTTCCGTTTCGTCGTAATTCGAGGTGTGAAAAATCACCGGCGTGCCCATCAGCAGAGGCTCCGCGCGCAGGCGGCGCACGAGCGTAAACCCGTCCATGTTGGGCATGAGGATTTCCGTGACGATCAGATCGGGCAGTTCCCGGCGCGCGAGTTCGAGCGCTTGGACGCCGTCGTCCGCTTCGAGCAGGCGATAGCCGAAATTTCCGAGTAAGGTAATGTACGCCCTGCGATCGGAGGAATTGGAGCCGGCGATTAAGATGGTTGCCATGGTGAAAATCTTTTATGGGGAGTGTCCAATTGAAAAAAGCTCATTCGTCTTTGACGGAAATTTCTAAAACCTCTGCCACGGATTTCACGAATTCGCACGGATTCTTAATAAATCGGTGAAAATCAGTGGAATCCGTGGCTAAAATTCTTCTGCGTCTTCAATTATCCCGCCAGAAACGGGAGAGTCGAAAAAACAAAAAACCCGGGTTCTCTGCGCGCGCTGTGGCTGTACACACCAGAGTGGACATTCCCCGTTTACGCTATCTTTGGAGAGGGTCGAAAATGTTCGCTCGCTACGAAAAGGGGAATTGATCCAGCAGGTCCCAGCGTTCCAGCCCTTTTTGCACCGTCCATTCAAAACTTCTCACAGTGAAGGCGATGCCTTTGCCGCTGCCAAAGGTGGGATCTTTGATCTGCGGCGACAGGTTTTCCGGCAAGTCAACGATCTTGATATGCGGCAGCCAGTCGTTGGATTTATAAGGATAGGGATCGCATCCCAACTCACGGGCGATCTGAGCCAGATCGTTATAGATTTTCTCCAGCGCCGCGCTCCTCTCCGCCAACAGCCACAACCGTCCCTGCTGGTTGTGAACGTTCATGCGCGCAATCCCCCCGACTTTGATTTCGATCGGCGGCAGGGTCTTGGCATAGTCCGCGAGGCGTTCCCTTAGCGCGGAGAAATCCTCCACCTGGCGAATCGCCTGAATGGTCAAGTGCAAGTCCATGATCGGCGCCCCATTGATCAGGCGGGCGGTATCTTCCGAAAGTTTGAAGATCTTTGGGTAATCGTCGCTATCGGGCCTGACGATGATAAAGGTTGCTTTGCCGTCCGGGGCTGCCAAGTTCATGGTTTCGGTTTCCTTCAAACGGTTCCTGTAAAGGTCAACATGGGCTTCGCCAACGTTCCTGCCGACGCCATAATTCCATGCCAGCAATCCGCAGTTCCTGTCGGTGTTCCAAGCCGTGCGGAGCCTGTGCTCCAACTGCGTCGGATCGTCAATCGTTGAAGTGATCTTGAACTCGTCGCCGGCGCGTTCCGAACGGAATAAGAGAAAACCTGCATCTTTCGGAAAATGCTTGACCAGCATGTTCGAGAAGCGCTTCAGGTCCTGGTCTATCGCGGCGCTTCCGTAACGGGCATTCCCTTCGTGCATGTTGAGCATGTCCGTCAGAGCCAGGCATTGAACGGTCTTCTCTTCGAGATACCATCTGGCGCCTAAACCGTTGAGCGTGGCGGTCAACGGTTCCCGGGTGACGATCCCTTCCACAACGCTCTGCGTCACCCGCACCTGCTCGATCACTTGTCGTTCCACATTGACCGGCAACTTCAATGCGTGGATTTTATCTATAAGCCTTTCATAAGGCATATTAAACTCATGCCAACTTTGATGGAGGTTGTTTTCCTCCATCCGTTCGGGGATCTCCGTGTGGCTTTCCAGTATCGTCTGGCGGATGACGATGGGCCTGAATGTCCGGCGCTGTTTTTGGAGTTGGTTTTCCGCTTCGGTTTCCGTCATGCCCACGCCGAAATCCCAAGTGAGGAGCGAGTCGCGTTCTTGCGTGGCATACAACTTCAACAACAGACGCTTGATCTCCGAGGGAGTCTTCGTCGTGGAAACGATTCGAAACTCGTCGCTGCCCGGCGACCTGCGGACGAAATCGCCTTTGTCTGCGGTAAAGATGGTCATGAATTGGAACGCCAATTTGTGGAGTTCCAGATCCACCGCCGCCGCGCCGTAGACCTTGTTCGCCTGCCGCATATCGTAGATGTCCGCTTTTGCCATCCCCTTGCGTTCCACAGGGATGAGCCAGCGTTCCGCGCGCGCGTTGAGGGCATGGGTCACCGAATCGTACAACGCCAGATTCTTGGCATTCTTCAGGATGCCCGAAAGAATGCTCTTCAACGGTTGGAGTTGAGCGTCATCAACCAGTAAAGTCTCGAACAACACCTCCAATTCTCGAAACGCCTGCAAAAAAACTTTCTGTTCGTTATCCATGCGATTGTTGGTAAACCGCCAACTGCGGGTGCGCCTTTAAAATCTTCTGCAAAAGTTCCTGCCCCAGCCGGATCTCGTGCTGCATACCCTGGCGTTGAAATCCTTCCAGCGCCTCTGTGACCAGCATCAGCGCGGCTTTGGGCTCGGTGTTCGTATCGAGGTAGATCGAGGCGAGTCCGAGTTGCGCGCGCGCCAACTCCTCCACCCTGCCAAATTCATTGGCAGACTGGACGCCCTCTTTAAAATAACGCTCCGCGTCCTCGAATTGTTTTTCCCGCAGGGCGACGAAGCCCAGCCCGTTCAGCGCGTAACTGACGTGCCGCACCGGGTCTTTCCGGACGGGGTCCTGCCATGTTTCCAACGCCTTCTGGTACCACCCCCCGGCTTTCTTCATGCTCCCGCGTTCAAATTCCAAGTCGCCCAAACCGAACTGGGCAAAGCCCTTGCTGTAAATCCCGTAATCGTCAACAGTATCCGTTTCGCTGGCTTCGAGCGCGTCCCGCAATAATTTTTCCGCGCGGTCGAAGTTGCCGAGTCGAATCTCTACCGTGCCGAGCAACCGTTGCGCCGCGGCGATCACCAGCGCATCCTGCGTGATCGTCGTTGCCGAAAGCGATTCCTCCGCCCAGCGCAAGGCTCTGAGATAATCGCCTTGATAATAATAGATCCAACTGATGTTGCGCGCGAACGTGCTGACCGACCTCCAATCAGCGAGCAGGTTCGCCGCCCGCAGCGCCGCGTGCGCGAGGGTCAGGCGGTCGTACCAGAAGGCGCGCTGCCACAACACGCTCCCAAACTGCGCGCCGATCTGCACCAGCATCTCGGCGATGTTCTTCGTTTTCTTGGGCAGGGAACCGGTATTCGGCAACTTCCTCTGAATCGATTTGTAACACCACTGCGCCGCGCTCAAGATGTTGTTCCGATTGAGCAAAAGTTTGTCGTAGCCGCGCCATTCCGAAAAGTCACTGTGCCGGGAGATCAGCCCGCTGTAATATTGGGAGCTCTTCAACTCCGCCTGCTGGATGAACTTCCGGTCGGCGGCAAACTGGGTGCGAACAAAGCGACGCGTCAACGGCAGGATGCTGAAATAATCGCCTTCCGTTTCATATTCGATGAGGGTGAATTGCAACAAGTCGCTGACCGCGCTTTCGAAGCCGTCGTCGTCTTCGATCCCGGAGATTTCACGGAGCGCCTCCCTTGAAACTGCTTCAGGTTGCAAAGCGAGGAGGTACAACAACCGCTTCTCATTCGGATGCCGTAACAAGTTCCAACTGTGATTGAAACAATATTGCAGGATGGGAATCTCCGTGTCCATGTTCAACTTATCGAACACCTGCGTCACCGAATAACCCAGCACTGCGATCTGTCCCTGCACCCACAACATGGCGAGCGGCAACCCGCCGGTCAGCTCCGCCAGATATTTATTTTGCTCGCGCGTCAGTTGGATGTTCTTCTGCTGGGCGTCCCATTCGAGCAGGGCGTTACTTTCATCCGCCGACAACCCCTGCAAGTGGATGATCTGTCCCTCCGTTACCCGCTCGCGCGAGGTGACGAGCGCCTTCAGCGTGATCGGCGAACGCCGTAAAAAGTCGAGGATGTCGCGTTGCTCGGTTTTGGAGAGCGACTCAAAATTGTCCAAAACAAGAAGCGTGGTGCGCCGCGCCAGCAAATTGTAGGCGTGCTTGATCTGGTCTTGAATCGTCATATTCCCGATGGTGGGATTCCCCAAACTCGCCCCGATGGCAATGAGAATATCCGAAAACGATTTCGCCTCCGGGATGATCGGCTCGATGCCGTGCAAAGTCAGCACCGACTCTTTCGCCGAGATCCAGATCACCGACTCGAACAAGTCCGCCTCGAGACAGCGATGACTCACCTCAGCCGCAAGCGCCGATTTCCCCACGCCGCCGATGCCCTCGATGCCGATGATGAACGTGCGGCTGTTCGGGTTTAACGATTGCAGGATGGTTTGAATCTCCTGCTCGCGCCCGACGAAATAATGACGCCGCGGCAGGTTCGCCAGCGCCTCGGTGCGCGCGCGTTCCTTTTTGCCGGAGGTCAAACCTTCGATCTCTTTCGTGTACCGCGCGATCGCCTCGCGTTCCATCGTCACGCTGTTGAGGAGATGCAACGGCTGGTCCGCGCCGTATTTCGCCAACATCTCCTCAAGCGCGTACAGATTCCTTTTATGGAGAGCGATCATCTTTTCGCGATGAGCAATATCTTCCTGGTTCATGCGATTGCCTCGGTTTATTTAACGACCTGAATTTCCCGGTTATACACTTGCGAAAGCGCGCCTTCAAGTTGTTTGATCGTTTCGAGCATGGCGTCTTCCGCCTCGGTCATGTTATGCACAACGATCGGCGGCACGAGCGCGCTCCCCCATTTTGCATATTGCTCTTTGGCAATGTGATAATTCTTCGAATACGTTTCCAACAGTTTTACCAAATGTTGGACTTCCGCCTCGTGATTCTTCCACAGGATTTCATCTACCTTGGTCGAAATCAAATCCTGTTTGACTTCCTGCCCCGCTTCGGGCGCAGGGAGGGCTGGCTCGGCGGCGGGAGGTTTTTCCTCGCTTTTGGCTGACGCGTCGTTCGCCTTCCGGCGTTCCCGGCGTTCATCCAAAATTTTCCGACCCTCGTCAAAGACGAACTCAATGGCTTTCATCAAAATGGGGAGTTCAAGCGCATCCAACATGACACCTCCTTTTGATTCAGTATAGCACAAGAGACACTGGTTTAAGCCCACCTTACAAAATTCTACGGATCAATTCCGCATTTTCGACGGCGCGCGGATGATCGCCGTGCAGGCACAACGTATCCACGCGCACGCGCCGCCCCTCGAACAGAACACCATCGCGGATTAATTCCAGCGCGTGATTGGCAACCGCCTCCGGCGAATCGACGATTGCGTGAGGCTCCTTGCGCGAGATCAACGTCCCGTCGGGGTTGTAGTTGCGGTCTGGGAATCCCTCGTTGGCGACTCTCAACCCGGCTTCGACTCCCGCTTCAATCAACCTTGAGCCTGCCAGCCCGACCAAAATTAAATCGCCCTTGAACATCTTCACCGCTCTGGCAACAGTTTGCGCCAGCGGACTCTCCCTCGCCGCCTGATTGTACAACGCCCCATGCGGCTTGACGTGCGTCAACGCCACACCTTCGGCTTCCGCAATCGCGGCGAGCGCGCTGACCTGATCCAATATCAACGCCTCGACCTCCTCCAGCGGCAAGTTCATCTCGCGCCGACCAAACCCCTCCACATCCAGCCAACTCGGGTGCGCGCCGATTTTGACCCCGAATTTTTTCGCCAAGCGGACAGTGTCGCGCATTGTCTTCGCGTTGCCCGCGTGGTACCCGCAGGCGATGTTGGCGGAGGCGATGAACGGCATGATCAATTCGTCATTGCCGATGTTCTCGCCCATATCGCAGTTGAGGTCTATGTTCATGGTTTAATTTGTCCTTGGTGGTTGAGTAGGGGCGGTGTTTGTCCGCCCCGTATCGAAACCACCATGTAAGCAAAAGTATGCTTGTAAGTGGTGGTTTCGATACGCCCTCAACTTGCACTCGGGCTACTCAACCACCGAAATAAGATTCAATCCGAATTTATAACTCCATCCAACCCAGCCATCAACTCGCGGTATTTCTTCTCCGCTTTCGCAACCGTCGTCTCTCGAAAACGGATTTTACTTCTACCCGGCGTGCATTGCGCGAGCAAAGGCAAGTCCGCGCTGGCGACCGCCCCGATTTTGGGATAACCGCCCGTCGTCGGCGAATCCGCCATCATCACGATCGGTTGCCCGCTCGCGGGAACTTGGATCGCGCCCATCGTCATCCCCTCCGAAACCAACTCGGAATTATCGCGGCGGGTCAACGCCGCGCCTTCGAGACGATAGCCCATACGGTCGGAGACTACACTAAGCGAGTAGGGTTGCGACATGAATGTCGCGGTACTTTCATCGGTGAAAAAATTTTCTTGCGGACCGGGAATCACATCGAGGACTGGGTTGTTGGCGTAAACGGGTCGCGCCGATTCGGGCAACGTCCGCGCGGCGAGGTCGCTCAATGCGTGCGAGGGCGCGCCCGCATGAATCACATCGCCGGTTTGCAACTGCCTGCCGTCAAGTCCGCCGAAGTGAGCGCGCAGGTTGGTCGAAGCCGAGCCAAGCCTCCCCTGAGTCTGAACGCCGCCGGTGAGGGCGAGATACGCCCACATGCCGGAATCCAGTTTGGTGAGTCGAATCGTCCAGCCCGCGCGGACGTAGTACGAACTCCACAGCGGGAAATCCCAAATGTAAACGGACAATTGATAGCCCGCGCCCGCGACGGCGATCACGCAATCGCGCCGCGCGCGAAATGTGATGTCGCCCAATCCAATTTCGAGCGCGGCTGCGCGAGGCGAGTTGCCAACCAGCGCGTTCGCCGCGCGATAGGCAAACGAATCCATCGCGCCGGAAGTCGGAACGCCAAATTTTCTCCAGCCGATGCGACCCGAGTCTTGAATTGTGGCGAGCGCGCCGATGTCAATCGCTTCAAGAGTCATGTTCTCATTGTTGTGTCTTTGTTCTGTCGGCAGTTGAACTGCCGACAGAACAAACTACACCGGAATAAATTTCACCTCATCGCCCGGTGAAAATAAAAACGGCGAATCGGATTCGGGGTCGAAAAGTTTCAACGGCGTCCAGCCGATCAAGTTCCAGCCGCCGGGAGATTCGACGGAGTAGATTCCCGTTTGTGAGCCCGCGATGGCAACTGTGCCCGTGGGGACGCGCGTGCGCGGCGTTTCGAGGCGCGGCATGACGAGCCTGCCGTCGAGTTTGCCCATGTAGGGGTAGCCCGGCGTGAAGCCCATCATGTACACTGTGTAGATTTTTTCGCTGTGGATGCGAATCACATCTTCGACGCGCAGGCGGAGATGACGCGCAACCGCTTCGAGGTCAGCTCCATGTTCGCCGCCGTATCGCACCGGGACTTCAATTGTTCTCCGCTTACGTTTGACCGTTTCTCGAATTTGAGAGATTTTTCTCTGAAGAATAGTTTTGACGTGTGAAAAAGAAAAAATCAGCGGATCATAGTGAACCAGCAGAGCCGCGTACGATGGGACAGTTTCAATGATTCCCTCGATGTCTGATGCTTCGATCAATTTTTCAAGGGCATGAACGCGCTGGTTGACATCGAGGTCAATTTCATTCCCCATCTGTACGAGCGCGGACGAGTCGCCGAGCGGAACAATCCTCGGTCTCATCGCTCGAAGAGGCTGACGCTTTCGATGTGAAAGGTTTGCGGAAACATATCGAACGGAGTCACAGCGCTGAGTTTGTATCCGCCAGCGATTAATCGTGCCGCGTCACGCGCCAGCGTGGATGGGTCGCACGAGACGTAGGCGATTCTCTGCGGTTTCAGTTGGACGATGGCGTCGAGCGCGTGGCGTTCGATGCCCGCGCGGGGAGGATCAACGATCACAAAGGACAAATTGGCAATTTGTCCTACCAGACTTGGCAATACCTCTTCCGCCGCGCCTTCGTAGAGTTCCACGTTGTCGAACTCGTCGAGATTCACGGCGAAATCTTCGCACGCGGAGGCGGACGATTCGACGCCGATCACGCGTCCGCACTTGGAGGCGAAGAACGCGCTGAAGAGACCGACGCCGCAGTAGAGATCGAGCAAAGTGGTAGACATGGATATAGGTAAACACGTAAACAGGTGTTCGACCATTTTCTCCGCCATGAGGGTGTTCACTTGGAAGAACGACGAAGCGGAGACTTTGAAGTCGCGGTCGAGGACGCGGATGAAGATATGATCGTTCCCCGCGACCACAACGGAATTATCTTGATAAACATGCGCGACGGAAATCCCCGCTTCGATCTCGATTTCGGGCGGTTCGGGCGAATCCGATTCGAGGATGAGCATCAACTCCTCCTCGTTTCCCGCACGAAGTGAGACGCGCTCGAC
>JADLBX010000038.1 GCA_020847435.1 Anaerolineales bacterium | reverse complement strand
GCCTCGGCGAAGACCACCGCGAGAGGGAGTCCCACGTAGCCGAGTCCAAGAATCGCAACGCGGGCTTCTTTGTTCTTGAATTTTTGAATCAGGTTCTCTTTGATTGACATTCTTTCCTTTAAACTCCCCTCTCCCGAAGGGAGGGGGGCTGGGGGTGAGGGCGAAACCTAAAACATACTCATCTGCTTCGGATCATCCACTTGCGGTTCTTCAACTTTTTTCACCGTCGCAGACTTGCCCAACCCTGCCCGCGCCTCTTTGAGCAACTCAGGCAACTTTGCGAAATCAGCCAATATCGCGGGTTTGAGCGCCGCTTGATGCAGAGCCGCGGCGGGATGGAACATCGCGATCACATACCGCTCGCCGACTTTTTTCATCTGTCCATGCACCGCGCTGATCTTCGCGCCGGGGAAAAACTTGTTCATCGAAATGCGTCCCAGCGTGACGATGATGCTCGGGTTGATCGCTTCGATCTGCCGCTCGAGATATTTGTCGCACGCGGCGAGTTCTTCCGGCAACGGATCGCGGTTATCGGGCGGGCGGCATTTTACCACGTTGCCGATCCACACATCCGCGCGCGTCACACCCGCCTGCGCCAACAGTTGATCGAGAAATTTTCCCGCCTGCCCCACGAACGGACGCCCCTGCTCATTTTCGTGAAAGCCCGGTCCCTCGCCGATGAACATGATCTCGGCGGTTGCAGGACCTTCGCCCGGCACCGCCTTCTTGCGCGAATGATGCAACGCGCATTTCGTACAGACCGTCACTTCTTTGGCAATTTGAGCAAGCGTCTCTTCGGCGGTCATGTTTTCTCCATGTGAACTCCGTTGGTCGAGTAGTCCCGCACGATCGTCGCGGGACGTATCGAGACTAACGATGTTCAAGCATTATCTCGTAACAAGAATTGCTCTATAGCGCGGTGGTCTCGATACGCTCCTCGTTTCACTCGTCGCTACTCGACCACCGAGTTTATCTTCAAACCTTCCAACTTATCCAACGTCATCAAAATCGCATCCTCGCCGTTATCTTTGTAATAACGCGGCCTGCGTCCCGATTCCTCAAAACCGAATTTGCGATACATCTGCTGCGCGGCAACGTTGCTCTCGCGTACTTCCAACACCGAGGTCACCGCGCCCTCGCCTTGCATAATTTGCAGCGCGTACACCAACAACTTGCTCGCAATTCCCTGCCGCCGAAAATCGGGATGCGTTGCGATGGTCGCGATATGCGCCTCATCCACCAACAGCCACGCCACGATCATGCCGACGATCGTTCCGTCCATCTCCGCCACCCACGCGCGCGACGCCTCGTTATCCGTCACTTCAAATCGAAACGAACGTTCGGGCCACGGCAAACTGAACGATGCCTTGTCAATCGCGATCACCTGCTGAAGATCGTCAACGGTCATGCGGCGGATGTTCATGTTTGAATCGGCGCGGCGGTGTGCAAATAGATCGGCGCGAGCGAAGCGGTCTCGTCCACGTCGCCGCTTTGAAAACGCGCCCACGCCAACTCCGCCAACACCGCGGGCTTGCGCGTCGAATCCTCTGCTGAGATCAATTGCGCGTTTTGATTCGATTCAATTTTTTGACGAACTTCGCCCGTGAACTCTCCGCACACTAGCGACGGACTCGCCACTTCATCGTTTATCGCTTCGACCGACACGACTCTTGCCGGACCTTCAGCCTGCCAACGCCCTAGGGAATTTTTATACCACCCCCACGCGTACCTCCCACGCCCAGCCTGAATCGCCACCGCCAGCGGAAGTTGCGACTCAGGTTGCGCGTGAGCGAGGATATCGAGCGTGGGAATCCCGACGACGGGAATCTTCCGTGCGAACGCCAACCCTTTGACGAACGCCAACCCAACCCGCAAACTGGTGAACGAGCCGGGTCCAATGGCGACGCCGAGCGCGGTCAAATCTTTCGCGGTCAATTTGCAACGCGTCAATAAATCTTGAACGGCGGGAGCAAGTTCCACCGTGTGGCGCTGACTACTCCTCCACGCGCGCTCACCGACGACGCGCGTGCCATCGTAAACCGCCAGCCCCATCCACTCGTTGGAGGTGTCCACTGCCAGCAACATCACGCGTCCTCACGGAGCAATTTCAACAATTCTTCGTAGCGTTTGCCGCTCGCGGTGAATTTCATTTCACGTTCCGTTTCGCCCGTGTGTTCAATCGTAAGCCACAAATTCTCAGTAGGGATGAGTCCCGGCATCCGTTCGGGCCACTCGACGATCAGCGCGCCCTCAGCGAGCATCGAGTCGAGGTCGAGCTCCTCAGCCTCACTCGCGGAGTCGAGCCGGTACGCGTCCATGTGAAAGAGTAGGGGCGGGGTCGTCCCGCCCTTCTTTTCATCCGCGCGGCGATACGCGTTGACCAAAATGAACGTCGGGCTGGAAACCGAATCGAGCGAACCCCATCCCTGTGCGATTCCTTGCACGAGAGTCGTCTTGCCCGCGCCAAGATCGCCCTGCAAACAAAGTATGTCGCCGGTTTGCAACGCTCCGCCCAAACGCTCGCCGATGCGACGCGTCTGTTCAGGGTTACGACTCGTTATTTCGATTGTGTGTGAATCTACAGCCAACATCGAGGGGATTATACCGTGAGGGGGGAGGTACACACGGAAAAAAGTAGACACGTACACAGTAGACTCGTATTCACCTATCTACTTGTTTACGTGTTTACGTTTTCACCTGTTTCCTTGTCTACCTGTTTACCTGGTTACTTTTCAACCCCAGCATCTTCCCGATCGTCCGCGCAATCACGCGCGCGGCTTCGGGCTTGCTGGCGCGGCGGGCATTTTCGATCGCTCGTTTCTTTTCCTCCGGGCGCATGATCCAGCGCGTCAACGCGCGGACGACCTCTTGCGGCGTCGGCGCCCACACGCCCGCGCCCTCCTCTTCCACGTAGGTGACGTTTCCATCCTCCTGCCCGGGCAATTTGGCATACAGGATGATCGGCAATTGCGCGTTGATCGCCTCGGCGATTGTGCCGGGACCGGCTTTGGTGACGATGAAGTCGGCGGCGCGCATGAAGTCGGGCATATCGTGCGTGAAGCCGTAGATGTAAACTGGATTCTCCCACGCCTGCGATTCGAGAGTCGCTTTCAGGCGTTGATTCCGCCCACACACGATGACCAGCCCCACGTCGAGACCTGAAGCGTCTATCGCACGCGCGGTCTTCGCAAGAGGTCCCATCCCTTCGCCGCCGCCGACGAGGAGTACGATGGGTTTGTCGAGAGTCCAACCAAGTTTTTTTCGCAAGGCGCTTTTTCTACCGGGCGGCTTGCAGTATTTGTCCGCGACGGGAAGCCCGACCACGCGGACTTTTTCAGGCGGCATGTTGAAGTGGAGCGCATTGTCGCGCGCTTGTTTTGTCGGCACGAGGATCAGGTCGGCGCGTTTATCGAACCAGAGCGCGTGCGTGGTGACCATGTCGGTAACCACGTTGATGAAGGGCGGGCGGTCTTTGCCCAGGGCGCGCAAGGCGAAGGTGTTGGCAAACGGGTGGACGGTGACGATCAAGTCGGCGGGATGACTGCGTACCAACGCTTTTGCCCCGCGACTCGCCAGGGGCCAGGTGGTGGCGGTGATCATACGTGCCTGTGCGCGTCCGTCGGTGGCGTAAAAACCGGCGCGCCACAAACGCGGCGCTTTGACCAGATATGGGTACGCATCACCGACGCGATTGAAGGGAGGCGGCGCGTAATCTTTGAAGAAATCCACCATCTCGGTGGTGACCCTGTTTTTGTATTCGAGATGCACCGCCTCGATGATGGCTTCCGCCGCGGAGCGATGTCCGCCGCCGGTATCGGAGAAGTAGAAAACAACGTGAGGCTTACGAGGGTTTTTCGTTTTGTTTTTCTTCATGATGAGTGAGGTTCGCCTTGAGTCGCTTTGCCAGTTCGCGCCGCGTAAGCATGACGCGCCTGCCACAGCCTTTGCACTCCAACCCGATGTCCGCGCCGAGACGCGTCACCGCCCATTCGTAGGAGCCGCACGGATGTTGTTTCCGCAGTTGCAGGTGGTCGTTGAGTTGCAAGTCGGGAAGCATGGATGGAAATAGTAATTGGTAAGCGGATGTTGGAAGGGATGAAAAGGAGAATTGGAGAAGTGGAGACTGGAGATTGGAGATTGGAGATTGTTTTGGTGATGGGCATTATAAAATGAATCGTGATAAACTACAGGCAGATTTCGGCTGAGGAGACTCCAGCGTGCCTACACATGAAACATACTCCGTGGAAATTGCGGGATTGAAGCGTGATCTGCCCTTGTTCGAGATCAAGCCGGGGTTGAAGATCGCGATCCTCAATATTCTGGGAGATACGGAATTAGTGCAGGCGTGCGCCAAAGAACTGGCGGCACGCTTGAAAGACGTGCAGTACGACGCGCTCATCACGGCGGAGGCAAAATCTATCCCGCTGGCGTTCGCGCTCTCGGCTGAAACAAAAAAACCTTACGTGGTATTACGCAAGGCGTATAAACTCTACATGGGCGACGCGCTCAAAGCGGAGACGCTGTCCATCACCACCGGTCAACCGCAGACCTTGATCCTCGACGAGAAAGACCGCGAGTTGATCAAGGGGAAGAGAGTCGTCATCGTGGACGATGTGATCAGCACCGGCTCCACCCTGCAGGGGATTCGGATCATCCTCGAAAAAGCCGGTTCCACCGTCGCGGCAGAAACGGCGATCCTCACCGAGGGCGAGCGCGCCCAATGGACGCACATCATCGCGCTGGGACATTTACCTTTGTTTACAGAATAAAGAAAGACCGGGTATTCAAGGAAACAAGGCTGGAGGTCATGCGACTCTCCAGCCTTTTGTTTTCAACAGCGTGCCTACCTATGCGCTTGTTTCCGTGTCTACCTGTCTCCCCGAATCAATTTCTGTTTTCCCTCACGCGTCATCTGCTTGATGGCGCGTTCCCTTATCATGGCAGTCCTGCGGTCCGGTTGTGTTTCCACATACGCCAACTTCACCGGCAGGCGCGTCCGCGTATATTTCGCGCCGCGTCCCCGGTTGTGAACGGCGACGCGCTTTTCAGGGTCGAGCGCCCAGCCGGTGTAATATGTCCCGTCGGCGCATTGGACGATGTAACAGTAACACGCGGTCACTTTTTCTTTTTCTCGCGCGCAAACAAGTTGCCCACGAACAATCGGCTGAGCTTATTGCCAAACGATTCAGAATCAGGGACGCGCGCGGCTTCTCCGTCCGTTTTGGCGCGTTCATTCAGCCAGAGATCGCGCGATCTGACCGCCTCTTCGAGCAAGGTCGTCAATCCCTCCGAATCTGAATTTGTGACGCGATCCCGAATCTTGATCAGCGATCCGATATACGAATCGATCATTCGTACGGTGTTGACCGAGTTCGCCAGCGCGGCGTCGGAAAGCGACTTCGCCTCGTCATGATATGCCATCGCGGCAGTGACGGTGGCATACGGGCGCGCCGCCAGCTTGCGCGCCTCCGTCCAGCCGGGCTGGGACACGGTCGCGTCGAGCAACGCCGCGCCCGCGAGTTGAGGCAGCAGATGAGTCGCGGCAAGCAGCCCGTCGGCTTCGACCGAATCGGTAAAGATGGAGCGCGCGCCCAATAAATCCATGAGATCGGTTGCGAGCGTCACAGCCGCTTCGGGAGTTCCAAGAGGCGCGTTGACGAGGAAGAGGCCGTTATTGAAAAAGTCCGCGCGGGCAGATCCGACGCCGAGTTCGATGCCGTGCAAATAATCCATGCCCACTGCAGGCGAAAGCCCGATGTAATAACATCCTTGTGGAATCTGCTCGCTCACCCATGATGCAACCGTCGTTTTAGCGGGAGCCGTATCGAGGATCACGGTCCCTTCTTGCAGGTCTTTGGCGATGTACCCGAGCGTGTCGCGTATTTCGCTGAGCGGGAGGCTCAAGATCACAACGTTGGCGGCGCTAACGGAAGCGGGCAGGTTGAATTTGATTTCATCCACTGCCCCCGCTTTGTGCGACGCGCGGGCAATTTCAAAATCCTTATCATGCCCGACCCGTTTGATGTTTTTCTGCCCGGCGAGAGCCAACCCGATCGAACTTCCCACCTGACCTAGACCGATAATGGTGATTTGAACTGTCATATTTCCTCTCGAATTCCAGAACGTCCCGCAGGTTAATCTTAAGACCGAGAGCTTTCAATCCAACCTGCGGGACGATTGATGCGATTATACCTGCCCTTTAAAGTGCGAGAACCGCGGACGCCGACCGCGGTTCCCTACGAAAGGAGGAGAAGAGAAATCACCTTACGGGGTCAAATTTATCATAGCCGACTCAATCGTGCTTGACGCGAAACCTACGATTACCCTACGATTGTCCGACAACCTTTTTGTAGGGGCACAGCGGGTCGTCCACCGAATTTGACGATGGAATCATCCGCTGTGCCCCTACGGGAAACCTCGGAATCGCGATATAATAGAACAAATTTTCCAGCCAGCCAAGAATTGAATAGAGGAGCAGAATGTCGAACTACGCGATTGAGACACAAGATTTAGGTCGCGTCTACAAGATACGCGGCAACAAAAAAGAGCGTGCAATTCGCAAAGAACTGGTCGCGCTCGAAGGCGTGAATTTGACGGTCGGACGCGGCGAACTATTCGGACTCCTCGGACCGAACGGCGCGGGCAAGACCACCCTGATCAAGATTCTCACCACGCTTCTCGCCCCGACTTCGGGCTGGGCGCGCGTCGCCGCTCACGACGTGAGCCAGTCGCCCCATCTCGTGCGCCCGCGCATCAACATGGTTTCGGGAGGCGAGTCTTCGGGCTATGGTCTGCTGACCGTGCGCGAAAACTTGTGGATGTTCTCGCAGTTCTACGGCATGAACTCAAAAGTCGCCAACGAACGTATCAAAGAATTGCTAAAGATGGTTGGACTCGAAGACCGCATCCATACCAAATCGTCCGATCTTTCGACGGGATTGCGGCAGAAGATGAACATCGTGCGCGGCTTCCTCACCGACCCTGAGGTATTGTTCCTCGATGAGCCAACTCTGGGACTCGACGTCGGCGCGTCGCGCGACGTGCGAAAGTTAATCCGTGGCTGGCTGGACGCGAACAAGTCGCGCACGTTATTGCTTACCACACATTACATGGTCGAAGCGGAAGAGTTGTGCGACCGCGTGGCGATCATCAACAAAGGGCAAGTGCTGGCTTGCGACACACCCGCCAATTTGAAACACAAATTGCAACGCGACGCGATCTTCGAGGTGGAGACGAGTCCGCTGAACGGGTGGAGTCCGTCAACGCTGGAGGAACAGCCCGAAGTGCGGAAAGCCGCGTCGCGTCAGATCGAGGGCGGCTCAAAGTTGGAGTTAATCCTAGCCGAAGAATCCGCGCTGGCGAACGTCATCAATGTGTTGACGCAAAAAAATATCAAAGTGATGCGTCTCACCAAACGCGAGCCGACGCTCGAAGACGTGTTCATGGATTTGGTCGGCGCGCGCATGGAAGACATGGAGCAAGGAGGCGAAGAATGAAAGCGAACGAGTCGTTGGTCTATTCTTCCACCGAAAAAGTTTCGGGTTGGAAGTTGTTTATCAAAACGATCGTCGCGCGTTCGTATCCGCGCATCATCGGGCAACAGCGCGAGAAATCGTGGATCTTTTTCGAAGTGTTCATGCCGATGCTGGCGGTCTCCGCGTATGTGTTTGTTTACCGCGCCATCGGCGCGCCCGAGGAATATGTTGGGTTTGTCGTGATTGGCGGCGCGATGACCGCGTTCTGGATGAACGTGTTGTGGAGCATGTCGTCGCAACTGTATTGGGAAAAAGAGCAGGGCAATCTCGCGCTCTACATCATGGCGCCCAATTCGTTGATGGCGGTGTTACTCGGCATGGCGTTGGGCGGCATGGTCGCGACGGCGCTGCGCGCGGCGGCGATCGTTGTGCTCGGCACGTTTCTTTTCAACGTGCAATTCACGGTGACGAGTTTCTCGCAGTTGTTCGCGGTCTTCCTCCTGGCAATGACCGCGCTATACGGCATGGGCATGATGAGTGCGTCGTTGTTTTTGCTCCTCAGCCGCGAGGCGTGGCACATCTCGAATCTCGCGCAAGAGCCGATCTATCTCGCTTCGGGGTTTTACTTCCCGATCAAGTCGTTCAACTTTTGGATCGCCGCGGCGGCATCGTTCATCCCGCTGACGTTGGGACTCGACGCGATGCGGCAGTTAATCTTCCCCTCTGGCGCCTCGCTGGGATTCTTGAATGTGACTACTGAAATTTCTGTGTTGATCGTGTTATGTGTTGTTTTTCTTATCGGCGCCAGGTTTCTGCTTGATTACATGGAGCGGCTGGCGATACGCGAGGGAAGGATTACGGAGAACCGCAGATAATGTCGTTGCGAGGAGTGAGCGATAGCGAACGACGAAGCAATCTCCTGTTTTCATCCAATCGAGTGTTTGAATGTTAATTGATCGGTCGAAAAAGATTATACGTGTAGGATGCGTTCTCTAACGCATCCGTCGGCACAAGAGAGTGCCGACTACACATTCGTGTTTATAAAAACTTATGAACGACTACATAGTTAGCCGAGATTGCTTCGGGCGAAGAGCAAGAGCGCCCTCGCAATGACATTGTTTGGAGAATTATATGAACCGTTCCGAAACATCTCGTTCGTTCACGATGGCGACGTGGTTGGGCTGGCAGGTCGAATCGAATTGGACAGACCCGTTCCTCTTTGCGATCTACGTCGTCATCAAACCGTTGGCGACCGCCGCGATCCTCGTGGTGATGTACAGCATCATCACGAACGGAGATTACGCCTCGCCGCTCTTCCCGTATATCTATCTCGGCAACGCGTTCTACATTTACGTCGGCGCGGTGATGACGGGCGTCTCGTGGGCGGTGATTGACGACCGCGAACATTACAAGACGTTGAAGTATATGTACATCGCGCCGATCAGCATTCCGTTTTACTGGCTGGGGCGCGGCGTGTCGCGTTTTCTCATCGGCACGATCGCGGTCGTCATCACGGTCGGCGTGGGCGCGTTGTTCTTCAACCTGCCGTTGAATCTTGCCCAAGTTAATTGGGGATTGTTTTTTGTCTCGCTGTTCGTCGGCGTGACCATGCTCGCCATGATCGGACTCATCCTAGCCAGCCTGACGTTGATGATGGCTCAGCAAAATTTCTTCGTCGGCGAGGCGGTGGCGGGCGCGTTGTATCTTTTCAGCGGCGCGATCTTTCCGCTTGAAGTGTTGCCCGCGTGGATTCGTCCCGTCGGCTATGCCATGCCCATCACCTACTGGCTCGAACTGATGCGGCGCTCACTCATCGGCGGCGTGGCGCAAGCGTTTCCAACCTTGGCGGAGTTTTCCAATCTACAACTGCTGGGCATCCTGACGGGTCTCACCCTCCTCTTTGGGATTGTTTCCGTTTTCACCTTCCGCTGGTGCGATCATCGCGCCCGCGAGCGCGGCTTGATAGACCACACGACGAATTATTGAGCTCAGACCCGCGCTCGTTGGGGGTCTGAGACCCCCAACGAGCGGATGTCTTAAAGAGACTATAATCGCCAGCGAGAGTTAAGTTTCGCTGGCGATTCTATGAAAACAAAAAAACAGGATGCCGCTATCATCTACATCGGCGAACTGAGCGGGACGCGCCTTGGAGACTTCCGCATCGCCGCCTCCGACTTCGGTCTGGTCGCGGTTGAGTGGGCGGATTCGCAAAGGGAGTTTGACGCGTACCTCGCGCGGCTCAGCCGTCCCGTCGTGGAAGACGCGAAGCGCATCAAGCCGTACGCGAAAGAATTGGCGGAGTACATCGAAGGGAAGCGTCACGCGTTTACCATCCCTGTTGATTGGACGTTGCTCACCCCGTTTCAGCGCGAGGCTCTGCAAGCCGTCTTCCGCATCCCCTACGGCGAAACGCGGACGTATCTCGACATTGCCGAGCAGATCAACCGTCCGCACGCGTATCGCGCGGTGGGCGGCGCAAACGCGATGAACCCGATGCCGCTGGTGATTCCGTGTCACCGCGTCATCGGCATGGACGGCAAACTGCACGGTTACGGCGGCGGGCAGGGACTTAAAACGAAAGAATGGCTGTTGCAAATGGAAGGCGCGGTGATTGCGTAAAGAAAGAGCAAGAATCGGGTCGGCAAAACTTTGCGGGTTTCATACAATCTGCCGCACGTAATAAATTTCAAAATCAATCCATCGTAATTGCAACGTTCCCGCTTTTCATAAGGAGAAAAATTGAAACCCAAGCACTGGCTCGTCTTCATCACCCTCGGCGCGATCTGGAGTTCCTCGTTTTTGTGGATTAAGATCGGCGTGCAAGATATCGGTCCCATGGCGTTGACCGCCTTCCGCATGTTGTTCGGCGCAGTCACAGCCTTCGCCATCGGCGTGTATCAAAAAGTGGAATGGCCCCGCGACCTGCGCACGTGGATCATCTTCGGCATTCTCGGTCCCACCAGCCTCGCCATCCCCGTCTTTCTCATCTCGTGGGGCGAGCAGACGATTGACTCGGCGGTCGCGTCGATCCTCAATGCGACCGTGCCGCTGTTCACCATCGTCATCGCCCATTTCATGCTCCACGACGATAAAATGACCGTGCAAAAAGTGGCGGGCTTGTTGATCGGGTTCGCGGGCGTTGTGGTCTTGATGAGCAAAGACTTACTCTCCAGCGCGCACAGTTCGATCATCGGGCAAGCGGCTGTGATCCTCGCTTCGCTCTTCTACGGGGGAAGTTCGGTCTTCGCGCGCAAACTCACTCAACATGTGGATGGCACAGTGCGCGGCGCGATGCCGCTCATTACCTCGGCGCTCTTCATGTGGGCTGTCGCTCCGTTTTTTGAAAAACCCTTCGAATTCCCATCGCTGTCCATCACTTGGGTTGCCCTCCTGTGGCTCGGCGTGCTTGGTTCGGGCTTGGCGGTGCTGATGCTCTGGTATTTGATCCACGAGGTCGGTCCGACGCGCGCCTCATTGGTGACGTACCTCTTCCCCGTCGGCGGTGTGATTCTCGGCGTATTCTTTTTAGGCGAGCGCCTTTCGTGGCAGTTGGTTGCAGGCTCGGTGTTGATCGCCGCCAGCCTCGCGGTCGTCAATTGGAAACCAGCCCAAAAGTCGCAAGCGAACGAAACGTCTCTCAAAGAAGCGCAAACGGTGAAATGATCCCGAAACCTGAAAAATCGTTTTTGAAAAAATACGAGTTCGTCACTCCGTTGGCGCTGTTCGCGCTCTTCCTCGCGTTCACCCTGCCGGGCATCGCGTGGGGCGCGCCCAGCGTTTGGCATCCCGACGAGATCGTCGTCCGTTCGATCAAAGCCCTGCACGGCGAATGGAAATTCAGCGAGTACAACTTTAACTACCCCGACCTGCCGCAGTATGTGATGTATTACCTGGGGAAGATTGTCCTCGCGCTGGGATATTCGAACGCGGAAATCCTGATCGCTTCACGCGTCCTTTCGGCTGTCATTGCAGGCGCGACGATTCCCCTCGCCTTCGGCATCGCGCGCCGCGCAGGCGGGAGCCTTGCCACAGCAGGCTTGAGCGGATTGCTCCTGCTCTGCGTCAGCGATCTCTCGTTCAACGGACGGTTCGCGCACAACGACACCTACACGGTTTTCTTCGTCACGCTTTCGACTCTCTTCATTGTTAACTATGCAAAGACCGACCGTCGCGGTTGGTTGTACGCGTCCTTTTTTGCTGTCGGCTTGGCGGCATCGAGCAAATACACAGGCGCAAGTCTCGTCGCGGCGTGGATGGCGCTGTATGCAATTCTGCAGTTCAAGAACTTGAAAAAAGATTGGTTCGCCATCGGCGAGACGCTCTTCATCAGCGGCGCGCTCACTTTTTTGGGGTTCGCTCTCGGCACGCCCAAAGCGCTGACGTGGATGGCGTACTTTTTCAAGCGAGTCTTCGCCGCCCTCGAATGGCAAGCGACCTGGGGTCAACGCGATGACAGCGTGCGCGGCATCGTCGGTCAATTCCCGATGATGCGGGGAAGTCTTGGGACGGCGTTGTATCTTCTCTTCCTCGCCGCGGTCATTTGGGCATGTTATCGTGTGATTCAAGAATGGCGGCGCAAGGAATTAAGTCGAACGTCGCAAGCGGGCTTCTTCGGCATTCTGCTTCTCGGTATCTTCATCCTTGACTTGCCCATCATGATCTCGTACAACTATCAGCCGCGCTACACGCTGACCTTCATGCCGATGCTCGCTATCCTTGCGGCGTATTTCATTTCAGAAATCTACGCACGCATCAAAAGATATGGAAAGCCGATATACTCGACGGTAGTTATTGTCATCGTCGGCGCGCTGGCATTGTATTCCTTTGCACGGTTGGTCAGCATTGCATTGCTTTTCATCAACGACGCGCGCATTCCCGCCACCGAATTTATGAAAACCCTGCGTCCTGGAACTTCCCTCGAGCACACCAATTATCCACCCACCTACCCCGATGGATTTTTTGAACGCGAACATAATTATCCCTTGTACATCCAAATGGGGACGATCGACGCGGGCGTTCCCACCGACAAGCCGTACGAATTCAACAAAGCGGAGGCAGGCTTGCTCGACCGCGGCGCCGATTACTTAATTGTGGATAGTTTCACCGCGAGCCGCTTCGACGATCCGCATGTGTGCGAACAACTGCCGAACGAGTGTGAATTTTTCAAACAACTCGCAACAGGCGGCACCGAGCATTACCGCCTCCTCGCCGAATTCAAATATGAATTGCCGTGGTATCTGCCGCAAGTGAGCGTCGCGATAGCGAATCCCGAAATTCGCATCTACGAGCGAATCAAATGAACGATTTCAGAACAGGATTTGTCGCGATCATCGGCAGGCCCAACGTTGGGAAATCAACGCTGGTCAACGCGTTGTTGGGGCAGAAGATCGCGGCGGTGTCGCCGAAGCCGCAGACCACGCGCAAGCGTCAGCTGGGGATTCTCACCAGCGACAAATATCAACTCGTGTTCGTGGATACGCCCGGCATTCACAAGGCGCGGCACAAACTCGGCGAGTTTTTGAATCGCGAAGCCGAAGAATCGCTCGCAGGCATGGATGTGATTCTCTGGCTGGTGGATTCATCCGTCCCGCCGACGGAAGAGGACAGGCAGATCGGACTCCTCCTCGGCAAACTCCCGCGTCGGACCTCCCTTGTGCTTGCCGCGAACAAACTCGACCTTTTCCCCGCCGACGAGTCGAGTCCGCATCTCGAAGCGTATCAGGCGTCCCTGCGAAGAGACGCGAGAGTGATTTCCATCTCCGCCGCGCAGAATCAGAATCTCGATGACTTGATCGAGTTGCTCGTGTCGTTGAGTCCGTTTCGCGCGCCCGAGTTCGAGGAGGATCAAGTCACCGATTCGTACGAGCGCGACATCGCCGCCGATTTGATCCGTGAGGCGTGTTTGCATAAATTGCGCGAGGAAGTGCCGCACGGCGTGGGCGTGCGGATTGACGAGTTCAAGGAGCGCGAGAATGGGATGTTGTACATCGGCGCGACGATCTTTGTGGAGCGCGAGTCGCAAAAGGGAATCGTGATCGGCGAGGGCGGCAAGATGTTGAAAGCCATCGGCAGCGCGGCGCGCAAAGAGATCGAAGAGATGGGCGGGCGACCCGTGTTTTTGGAATTGCGCGCCAAAGTGTTGAAAGATTGGCGCAATAACGAGAACGCGATGCAAAGGCTGGGGTATCGGATGGGGAAAAAGAAACGGCGGTAACGCGAGATTTATCTCGCAACACCAAGCGACATAAATGTCGCGTTACGATTTAATCGGCTTGAACCCCTCACCCAACACCTCATGCGCCACGCCGATGACCATGAACGCGTGCGGGTCGCATTCGTTGACGATGGCTTTGAGCGTCGCGACTTCCGCGCGGGTGATGACGCAATACAACACAGGACGGTCCGCTTTGGTGTACGCGCCCGCGCCTTCGAGGACGGTCACGCCGCGCACAAGTTCGTCGAGGATGCGTTGTGAGACGGCGTCGGGTTGGCTGGTGACGATCATCGCCGTGCGGACGCTTGTTCCGCCTTCGAGAGTCGTTTCGGCGACAAGTCCGCTCACGTAGAGGGCGATCATTGCATAAAGCGCCTGTTTCCATCCGAACACAAACCCCGCGCCGAGGATGACGGCCGAATCAACAAACAGATAGCTTTGTGTGATGGGGATCCCGCGCCAATTGTTGAGGATGCGCGCGAGAATATCCGAGCCGCCGCTGGTGCCGCGGGCGCGATAGATCAGCCCATAGCCGATTCCGCTGACGATGGCGCCGTACAGTGTGTTGAGGAAAATATCGCCTTGCAGGTCGCGGATCAAAGCCGCGCCCGCGCCGCCCTCCGCAAACAGGGGAGTGCTCGGGAGCAGATCAATAAACATTGAGTATGCCAAAATGGCGACTGCTGTCCGCATGGCAAAGCGGTAGCCGCCGAGGAACCGCCAGCCTAATACAAATAGCGGAATGTTGCCAATCAGAATCAACAAGCCGATGGGCCAACCTGTAAAGTGATTGATCAATTGAGAAATGCCGCTCACGCCTCCCGAGGCAAGATTGGCGGGGATGAAAAACGTGCGCAGCGAGAACGCCTGAATCAACGCGGCGAGGATGATGAGGAAATAATCGCGGATGTAGGGGAGATATTTTTTCATTTTATTTCATGTCGTGTAGGGGCACAGCGAAACGGTCAATCGTCAAAATCTATCAGGATTCGCTGTGCCCCTACGAAATCAATCCAAAATTCCAACCCCCGCCAACTTCTCGATCACGCCGACTACCGCCGAGTTATCGAGTTCGCCCATGCCCGCGTCGATCATTTGCTGAAACAATTTTGTATTCTCGATCGTGGACGAAATCGGGATGCCGTATTCTTGCGCGGTCTCCATAACGATTCGCAAATCTTTCAATTGCATGTGCGCCTTGAAGCCGGGGTTACGATTGCCGTCGAACAAGCGCGGCGGCTTGACGTCCAGCGTCCAGCATTGCGCCGCGCCGCCTTTGATCGCGTCCACCACTTTGCGCGGGTCCACGCCCGCTTTTTTCGAGAAGACGAGCAACTCGCCCATCGCGACCATCTGCGCGGCGACCATGATCTGGTTGGCGGCTTTCGCCACCTGACCCGCTCCCGCGTCGCCGACGTGTGTGACTGTTTTGCCCATCGCGAGAAAAATCGGCATGACGCGTTCCAACGCGGGTGCCTCGCCGCCGACCATGATGGTGAGCGTGCCGTTGCGCGCGCCGATGTCGCCGCCTGAAACGGGCGCGTCGAGCGCGAACACATTTTTCGCTTTCAGTTTTTCGGCGATCATCCGCGCCGAGGCAGGCTTGATCGTCGAGTTATCCACGTAGATCAACCCGTCGTGGGCGCCTTCGATGATTCCGTTTTTGCCGAGGACAACGCTTTCGACGTCGGGCGTGTCGGGCAGGTTGGTGAAGACCGCGTCCACGTGCGAAGCAACCTCACTGGGGGAAGAAGCGGCGGTCGCGCCTTCCGCGACCAGTTCATCCACTGCGGCGCGCGAACGGTTGTGGATCACGAGTGGGAATCCCGCTTTGAGGATATTGCGCGCGATGGATTTGCCCATCAATCCCAATCCGATGTATCCGACTTTGAGCATGTTGACTCCTGAAGGTGTTGGAGGGTGTTAACCGCTGACAAGCGGCAATGAAAAGGACGTCCGCAACCTATCCTGCGTTATCCGCGCTTACGATTGCGATTCTTTCAAGATCGCTTCGATCTCCCCCCATAGTTCAGGCGATTCCAAAACTTTGGCAAATTCCTCGACCCAGTATTTGATGCGGGCGAGGTCGAGGTTGGGGTTGTTTGCTTGTATTTCGCCAATATCCACCAAATCTTTTGGGCGACGGGCAATTGCCTTCATGATGATCAAGTCTTCCGGCGTCGGTAATCGAACGCGCACTGCGCCCGCATCATGTTTGACGCTCCGTTCGACGACTTCGATTTCAAAAGGCAAGATGCCGAGGGAAATATCAATATTGATTCCGCTTTTTTTATGGCGCATCAAAAGCACGCGGCTTCTTTTTGCAAAGTTTGCGACATCCTTTTCGCGGGGCTCGATCCCCTCCGCCTGTGCAAGCTCAAGAATTCGGGGAATATCTGCGAAGGACGCGAGAAACATCGCGTCCAAGTCAACCGTTAAGCGGGGCTTTCCCAAAAAACCGATCGCGATCCCGCCAATGATTACGCCTCGTTCGTCATATCGGTCAAGTAGATTCTGTAAATCTTTGAGAGGCTCGATCAAGGAGGCGAGATCGTCGGGGAGAGTCATTCTTCCCCTTTCAATTTCGCCCAGCGTCGAAAGACTTCAAGCTCGCTTTCATCCACTATGGCGGAAAACCCAAGCCCTTTTCCGAGTTTCCAGATCTCGTTCATTTGCTTCAGTCGGGTCTCCATGCTCATGGCGCGCAGTTCCCGCAGTTCGATCTCTTCAATCTCTTTCCAACGCCCGCGTAGGTGATAGCGGATTTCTTCCTTGTTCATGCAGTAATTATACCTTCATAAAAAAACTTCCGAGACGTTCATCCCAGAAGTTTTGACGAACCAACTAAACAACTATCCAACTAACTCCATCTCCACGTTGTGCCGTCTTTGCTGTCTTCGATGGCTACGCCCAGCGCTTTGAGTTGGTCGCGGAGTTCGTCTGAGCGCGCCCAGTTTTTTTGTTTGCGCGCTTCGTTGCGTTCGGCGATCAGCGCTTTGACTTGCGCTTCGGCTTCGCTGGAGCCGGTCTTTTCCTTGAGTTGCAAGCCAAACACGCCGGTCAGTTCGCGCAAGGCGTTTTGCGCGGGCGCAAGTTGATCGTCGTTTGCGCCGTTATCGCGTGCGGTGTTGATGGCTTTGACAAGTTCGTACAACGCGGCAAGGGCGAGCGGGGAATTGAAGTCGTCGTCCATGGCGGCGATGAAAGCTTGCTTTGTGGATTCCGCTTGCGCGGCGAGTTCGGCGGCGGCTCCAGCGGCGAGTCCGCTGGCGGAGGGCGAGGCAGGTCGAAGGGCGGATTTGACGCGGTCCAGCGATTTTTCGGCGGCGTCTTGCGTCTCGTCGTTGAAGATCAGCGGCGCGCGGTACGATCCCATCAGCACGAGCATGCGCATCACGTCGGCGGAGCGCGTCTTCAAAAAATCGTGGATGCTGATGATGTTGCCCAGCGACTTGGACATTTTTTCGCCGCCGAGTTGCAACATGCCGTTGTGAATCCAATAGCGGGCGAATTGCTTGCCGGTGTAGGATTCGGTCTGCGCGATCTCGTTTTCGTGATGCGGGAAGATGAGGTCGTTGCCGCCGCCGTGAATGTCGATCTGTTCGCCGAGTTCGGCGAGGTTCATCGCGGAACATTCGATGTGCCAGCCGGGACGACCCTTGCCCCACGGACTGTCCCATGAAATTTCGCCGGGCTTCGCGGCTTTCCAAAGGGCGAAGTCCATCGGGTGTTGTTTCATCTCGCCGACTTCGACGCGCGCGCCCGCTTGCATGTCTTCGAGTTTGCGCCCGGAGAGTTTGCCGTAATCCTCATCGCTGACTACGCGGAAGTACACGTCGCCGTTGGGCGCGGGATAAGCGTGTTCTTTTTCGATGAGACCTTCGATAAATTTGATGATGAGCGGCATGGTCTTGCTCACCTGCGGATTCGACGTGGCAGGCAAGACGTTCAGGTCGGCGAGATTCTTGGCGTAATCTTCGATATAGCGTTGCGACAGTTTGAGCGGGTCTTCGCCGAGCGCGTTGGCGCGGTTGATGATCTTGTCGTCCACGTCGGTGTAGTTCATCACGTGCTTGACTTCATAGCCGCGATATTCAAGGTAACGGCGGACGATGTCGAACACGATGGCAGACATGGCGTGACCGACATGCGCGTCGTTGTACACCGTCACGCCACAGACGTATAGTTTGACGCGGTTCGGCTCAAGCGTGACGAAATCTTCTTTTTTGCGGGTGAGGGTGTTGTAAAGTCGAATCATTTTTCACCGGAGTAGGTAGACAAGTACACAGGTAGACAAGGAGCAAGAGTACGTGTTTACATGTCTACGTGTTTACTTTGTTACTTCTTCCTCTTCCCATTATCTTCCTCGACGCGCGCGAAGATCATGCGCCCGGCGGCGGTTTGCAGGACTTTCGTCACCACCACTTCCTTGTACTCGCCGATGTAATCGTGACCGTTCTCCACCACCACCATCGTGCCGTCGTCCATGTAGCCCACGCCCTGACCATGCTCCTTACCTTCCTGGAAAATGTTCAAGGTCATGCGTTCGGCGGGCAGAACCACCGATTTGACCGCGTTTGCCAGTTCGTTGATGTTGAGGATGGTCACGCCTTGCAATTCAGCGATGCGGTTCAAATTGTAATCATTGGTCAGGATCGGGCATTTGAGTTGCTTCGCCAGCACCACCAGTTTATCGTCCACTTCGCGCACACCCTCGGCGTTGATGTCGCTGATGCGCACGAGGATATTCGGCAGTTTTTGCAGTTCAGCCAGCACGTCCATGCCGCGCCGTCCGCGCTGACGGCGCAAACCGTCCGGCGAATCGGCGATGTATTGCAGTTCGTTCAACACGAAGCGCGGGATGAGCAACGTGCCGGGCAAAAATCCCGTTTTGGCAATGTCCGCCACGCGCCCGTCAATGATCACGCTCGTATCCAGTAAGATGGTGCGGTTGAGGTTTGTCCATGAAGACGACGAACCGCTTTCGCCGCCGCGTCCGCTCAGCGTGCTGAGCAAACCCATGATGTCTCCCTGCCGCATCACAAAGAGCGAAATGCCCAGCCACGTGAACGCGATCACGCCAACCAGCGGCATGATCTGACCGAACGGCTCCGGCAACAAAGAAAGCGGAAAGGCAAGCAACGCGGCAGTGAGCAAGCCCATCACCATGCCGATCAACCCGGCGAACAACGTCTCCGCCGAAAGCCGCCCCAAGCGGGCGCGCACCGCACGCGCGGGACGCGTGGTCACATACGGCGTGAGCACCAAACCGGTAAGCGCGCCCAACAACCCGATGATCGCCGCATAGCGAACTGATTCTGCAAAGTTTGTGCCGCCCAAACTGTACCCCCAAAAGCCTGCAATGATTCCGACAAACGCCATACCGACAATCCGAAGAATAAACTCGATACTCATAAATAACTCCTCTTAATGTGCCAAATAAAAAATAACGACCGTATGATAGCATGGCAAAGGAGACAAGTCAAATCACTGCCCGGCGAGTTGATATAATGAACGCCCTCGCCTCCCTCTATTCTTGACGTAATTACCCTGCGCCAAAGCGGGAGACGGGCAACAGGCGGCGAGCCTCCCGCCCAACCGGATAGACGCCTCATTCTCAGGGTAAGCCTGACCCAAGCCATTCGACATGACCCTCACCGACAGATTAAACCGCCCCCTCCACGACCTGCGCATCTCCGTCACCGACCGCTGTAACTTCCGCTGTGTCTACTGTATGCCGAAGGAAATCTTCGGCGCGGATTACCCCTACCTGCGCCGCGACCAGATCCTCGCCTTCGAGGAGATCGCGCGGCTGGCGCGCATTTTTACCGCGCACGGCGTACGCAAGGTGCGCCTCACCGGCGGCGAACCGCTCGTCCGCAAGGACCTGCACCGGCTCGTGAAAATGCTCGCCGAGATTCCCGGTCTCGAACTCACGCTGACCACCAACGGCGCGTTGCTGGCGAAACAGGCTCAAGCGTTGAAAGACGCGGGGCTGAATCGCGTCACCGTCAGTTTGGATTCGCTCGACGATGAAATCTTCAAAGCGATGAACGACGTGGACTTTCCGGTGGCGAAGGTACTCGAAGGGATGGACACAGCCGCCCAAGTCGGGTTGGAACCGATTAAAGTCAATATGGTGGTCAAACGCGGGATGAATGAGTCCAGCGTTTTGCCGATGGCGCGTTACTTCCGCAAGAAGGGCTATATCCTGCGCTTCATCGAATACATGGACGTCGGTCACACCAACGGCTGGCGCATGGACGACGTCGTTTCGTCGGCTGAGATCGTAAAAATGATTTCTGCCGAAATGCCGCTCGAACCCATTGACCCAAACTATCGCGGCGAAGTTGCCGAACGCTGGCGCTACCAAGATGGCGGCGGCGAGATCGGAGTCATTTCATCGGTGACGCAGGCGTTTTGCCGCGCGTGCACGCGGGCGCGGATTTCCGCCGAGGGCAAGTTATACACCTGCCTGTTCGCCGTCCAGGGACACGACTTGAAAAGTTTAATCCGCTCCGGCGCGTCGGACGACGAACTCTCGCAACTCATCGCGCGCGTGTGGGGCAAACGCACGGACCGCTACTCGGAACTGCGCTCGGAAAATACGATTGACCTGCCCAAAGTGGAAATGTCGCACATCGGCGGGTAAAAAAACATCCGCTGATTTCGCGGATTACGCAGAAAAAAATCTGTGAAATCTGGGTAATCTGCGGATGCTGGAGTCTTCATGCCTTCAAACGGAATCAAAGCCATCTTCTTCGACCTCGACGGAACCCTGCGCCACAACGTCCCCGGCGGAGGCGAAATATTTTCGGACCACGTCCGCTCGCTGGGAATCCAGATAACCGACGACGATTATTCGCACGGCATGCGCTGGGAATTTCTATACTGGGCAAACTCTCCCGACCTGGTCGCCGACCTGCAAAAATATGAAAACGAAAAGTTCTGGGTCAACTACAGCCAGCGCCGACTCGCCGCGTTAGGCGTTTCGCCTCGCCAATCGAAAGCGCTAGCGCCGAAAGTGTCCGCATACATGCGCGAGTTTTACGCGCCGCAAAGCGTTGTCCCAGACGACGCGCAGAAAGTCCTGCGCGAATTGAAAGAACGCGGCTACCTCATGGCGGTCGTCTCCAACCGCGACCGACCGTTCGCGGAGGAACTCGAATCGCACGGCATCGCGGACCTCTTCGCTTTCTCGCTCGCCGGCGGCGAAGTGGACTCGTATAAACCCGAGCCTGAAATTTTCGTCCACGCGCTCAAACGCGTGAGTTTACAGCCCGAGCAAGTCGTGTATGTGGGAGATAACTATTTCGCGGACGTGGTCGGCTCGCGCCGCGCGGGACTTCGCCCCGTGCTTTACGACCCCGGCGCCTACTTCCCCGAAGCGGATTGCGCGGTCATCAAATCGTTCGAGGAATTGATACCGGCAATTGCAGATTTATAAACCGGTGGTATACAGTCCGCCACAGAGCGCGCAGAGTTCTTTGAGTTATCTCTCATGATCTCTCTGTGAACTCTGTGGCAAACCGCAGGCGCTGTGGAAGGTGGGCTATGAATCCGCGATCAACTCTTTCAACGTAACTCCCAGCCGCGCGACCCCCGCGCGGATCGTCTCCGGCGCAGAATATGAAAAGTTGAGGCGCATGGTGTTCCTGCCTCCGCCCGTCGGGTGGAAGGCGGCGCCCGGCACGAATGCCACTTTCTTCTCGATGGCGCGTTTGAGAACTTCCGCCGCATCCATCCCCTCGGGCAAAATGCTCCACAAGAACATGCCGCCTTGCGGTTTCCTCCACGTCACGCCGGCGGGGAACAACTCTTCCATCATTTCGATCATCACATCGCGGCGCTCTTTATAGGTCGCGCGGATCAATTTGACGTGTTCGTCGAGGAACCCGCCCTTTGCCACCTCGTACGCCACATACTGATTGAACGACGAGGTGTGCAAATCCGCGGCTTGTTTCGCCAACACCAATTGCTGAATCACCTCCGGCGGCGCGATCACCCATCCCAGCCGCAGACCCGGTGCCAGCAGTTTCGAGAACGTGCTCAAGTAAATGACGTTGCCGCTGTAATGCCCTCCATTGGGACCGCGATACTCGCTGTCCAACGACACAATGGAGGGGATGTGCTCGCCCTCGTAACGCAACTGACCGTACGGGTCGTCCTCGATGATCGGCACGCCGTATTTATCCGCGATCGTGACCAGTTTTTTCCGCCGCTCGAGGCTCATGGTAGACCCGCTCGGGTTTTGAAAATTCGGAAGAACGTAGATAAATTTGGGTCCGATGCGCAGCGCCGCCTCCAACTCGTCCACGATCATCCCATGCTCGTCCGCGCGCACCGGAATATACTGCGCGCCATAGGCGTTCCACGCCTGCAACGCGCCGAGATACGTCGGCGACTCGCTCACAATGTAATCGCCGCGGTTGACGAACAAACGCCCGACGAAATCGAGCGCCTGTTGCGAACCGGAAGTGATGAGGACGTTATCCGCGCCCACCTCCGCGCTGAAGCGGGACGTATGCCGCGCGATCATCTCGCGCAGAGGGCGGTGTCCCTCCGTCGTGCTGTACTGCAACGATTGCGGACCGAAATGTTCGAGAACGTAAGCGCACGCCTCGCGGAACTTCTCCAACGGAAAAACCTCCGGCGCGGGCAACCCCCCGGCAAAGGAAATAATATCCGGCTGTTCGGTCAACTTCAACAGTTCGCGGATGACCGAACTTCCCATCCGCTGGATGCGGTGTGCGTAACGGTAGGACCAGGGTGTTTGCATTATGCCTCCTTCTTAGGCGTTAAGAGAATAAAAAAGCCCGGCAGGTATCGTGAAATACCCGTCAGGCTGTTCGGCGTGGCGTATACGGATGACCCGTTCGAGGAGTATCCGGCTTCGACTCATTTCAACCCTATCTTAGCGCTGATTCGCCATTCGGCAATTGACAAAAGAACCTTTCGCAGATGACAAACGGGCGTTCGTTTTCGGGATTTTCGACTGGGTTACAATGGGGCAATGTCCCCCGCCTCCCGCCTATCCTCCGGTCTGCTCCCATTCCAACAAGGCGGTCTCGACTCGCTTTGCGGGCTGTACAGCATCGTCAACGCCGAACGCATCATCAACCGCTCCGACGATGACAAAACCCAACAACTATTCGACGAACTGATCTACTTCCTTTCGAAGCGCCGACTGCTGAGCAAACTGCTCATCGAAGGCGTGATCCACACCCAAATGCTCCTCATCCTCGACAAAGTCGTCGGCAAACAACGCATCTCCAGCGTCGAAATCCCGTGGCGCGGCGTGCCCAACCCCGACCTGACCACCTTTTGGAAATCCATGCAAGATTTTCTGGACGGCACGCCCGGCCGCGCCATCATCCTCGGTCTGCAAGGCTACCACGACCATTGGACTGTGATCGAAGCCATCACCAACCGCTCCATCCTTTTATACGATTCATCCAAGATCAAACGCCTGCCGCGTTCCCGCTGCACCACCGTCTACGCCACGTGGACGCGCAAACACCTGCTCCTGCCGGCGCAAACCTATTTCCTCTCCAACGAGAGCGACGAGGAAGAAGCGGATGAATGACCTCGCGCACAAGGAATATTGCTATCTCACCACAACCGGTCGCGTCACCGGCAAACCGCACGAGATCGAAATCTGGTTCGGGATGCGAGGCGGCGCTCTCTATCTCCTCTCCGGCGGCGGAAACAAATCGGATTGGGTGAAGAACCTGGCGAAGAATCCCAACGCCACCGTGCGGATCGGGAAACGCACGTTCAACGCGACGGGACGGCTGGTTCAACCAGCGGAAGAGGAAGCCTCCGCCCGGACCTTGCTCGCCGACAAATACAACGAGCGCGAATCGGACGGCTCGCTGAGCGAATGGGCGCGCACCGCGCTGGTAGTCAGGTTGGATATAAGTTCAACTCCCTCAGATTCGACGATAAACAACAAGCCCGCATAAAAAAATTTAGGGTCTCCCGTTTTTGGCGGGAACGAATGCCAAAGACAAAAGACCTCGCCGCGAATTTCACGAATTGGAGAAGAAAATTCGCGTGAATTGGCGAAATTCGCGGCTGAGGTTTGGGTTTTCCCGTTAATTACGGGAAAACCCAAATTTATTGTTGAATTCAGAGGAGATGTCCAAAGGACAGAGGGGGTCGAAAAGAGGCGTGCTATAATCCGAAAACCGAATCGACATGCCCGACTCCCAAATCTTTTTTGAAACCGAACATGCAAGCATCATCCACGATGACGTGATCACAACGGATCGCGTGGCGGATTCCAGCATTGACCTGATCGTCACCTCGCCGCCGTACAACGTGGACATCGCCTACAACTCGCACAAAGACGACATTTCCTACGCGGAATATCTCGAGTTCAGCCAAAAATGGATGACGCGTTGTTATCAATGGCTCAAAGAGGATGGACGGTTTTGCCTGAACGTTCCGTTGGATAAAAACAAGGGCGGGCAACAAAGCGTCGGCGCGGACTTGACCACGATCGCAAAACAAATCGGCTTCGGCTATCACTCGACGATCATCTGGAACGAGGGGAACATCTCACGCCGTACCGCGTGGGGTTCATGGATGAGCGCCAGCGCGCCGTTCGTCATCGCCCCCGTTGAATTGATCCTCGTGCTGTACAAAAATAAATGGAAGAAGACCAGCGGAAGCAAAGTCTCAGACGTGACGCGCGACGAGTTCATGGCGTGGACCAACGGCGTGTGGGCGTTCAACGGCGAGAGCAAGAAGAAGATCGGGCATCCCGCGCCGTTCCCCATCGAGTTGCCGCGGCGCTGTATCAAGTTGTTCAGTTTCGTCGGCGACACGGTGTTAGACCCGTTTAGCGGAAGCGGCTCGACCCTTGTCGCGGCGGTGACGCATGGACGCAAAGCCCTCGGCATCGAAGTGGACGCGAAGTATTGCGAGTTGTCGAGGAAGCGGGTTGAAGCGGCGACAAAGACGGAGACTGAGGTTGTGAAACCAAAAAAGAAGAAAATTTAATTTTGCAAACGAGAACGCCAAGTTGCATCCATCGGCGTTATGCTTCCGACCTTCCACAGGTATCAGCAATGAATTCGACAAAGATTGCTCCCAACCCAAACTTCTTCGAAGAGGTACGCGGGATTTTGGCGCAAGCCCGCCAGAAAGCGTATGCCGCCGTCAATGTTGCGATGGTCGAAGCCTACTGGCAGATCGGTCGCCGCATCGTGGAGGAGGAGCAAAGCGGCAAAGAACGGGCGGATTACGGCGCGGCTCTTATCAAGGAACTATCCAAACAGCTGACATCCGAGTTTGGAAAGGGGTTCGCGGTCGCCAATCTTTGGAATTTCAGGCAGTTTTTCCTAACCTTTCCAGATGAAAAACTCTACGCACTGCGTAGAGAATTATCATGGACTCACTACCGCCTCATCATGCGTGTCGAAAACCAAGCCGCTCGCGAATATTACATCCATGAAGCCGCCGACCAAGGTTGGAGCACCCGCCAACTGGAACGAAATATCAACACCCTCTACTACGAGCGGTTGTTAGGCTCAGGGAATAAAAAGACGGCAGGCGACAAAAGCAAGGCGGAAACTCAGAATTTCTCCGAATTCATCAAAGACCCTTATGTGTTGGAGTTCCTGCAAATTCCCGAATCGCTGGACGCTTCAGAGCGGGAGATCGAAACCGCCATTATTAACAACTTGCAACAGTTCCTGCTCGAAATGGGGAAAGGATTTTCCTTCGTCGGCAGGCAGTTCAGGATCAGCGCCGAGACGAGTCATTTCTACATTGACCTGGTTTTCTACAATTATCTGCTCAAATGTTTTGTGCTGATAGACCTGAAAAACGAAAAACTTACTCACCAAGACATCGGTCAAATGGATATGTACGTGCGGATGTTCGACGACCTGAAACGCGGCGAAGACGACAACCCGACGGTGGGAATTATCTTTTGCACGTCGAAAGACGAGACGGTCGTAAAGTATTCGGTTCTCAAAGACAGCGAACAACTCTTTGCGTCAAAGTATCGCCTGATTTTGCCGACCGAAGAGGAACTGGCGAGAGAGATCGAACGCGAGAGGCGTAAGGTCATGGAAGAACGCGCTCGATATGATATAAACAAGCGCGGTTAAATATTTTTCAACGGAGTCATTTCAATGGGCGTGATGATGCAAGCCTTTTACTGGGATTGTCCGCGCGTGGACAATAAAGAATTCCAATGGTGGAGTTACGTGCGCGAGCAAGTCCCCGCGTTGGCGAAGGTTGGGTTTACGGCGTTGTGGCTTCCGCCTGTGCATAAAGCCGCCAACCTCGTGGGTCCGTCTATGGGCTATGACCCGTACGATTATTACGACCTCGGCGAGTTCGATCAAAAGGGCGGAGCGCCGACGTGGTTCGGGTCACGCGCGGAGTTGGAATCCCTCATCCAAGCCGCGCACAGCCAAATGGTCGGAGTGATCGCAGATGTCGTCATCAACCACAACAGCGGGGCGGACGCGCAAGAGTTGAATCCGCTCATCAATCAAATGCGTTGGACTCTGTTCAAACCGAAGAGCGGAAAATTCCCACGCAATTGGGAATGTTTTCATCCGTGCATGTACGAGAGTTGGGACAACATGACCTTCGGCGACATGCCCGACCTCGCGCATCGCAATCCGTATGTGTATGCCGAACTGCTCAAGCTGGCGCGCTGGCTGATCGAAGAGATCGGCTTCGACGGATTCCGTTACGATTTTGTAAAAGGCTACGGCGCCGACACCATCACGGCGATTCAGGAATATCGCTACACGCGCGGCGGTCAGCCTTTTGTGCCGTACGGCGTGGCGGAATTTTGGGATAACGCCCGCGCCATCGAAAACTGGGTGGACCTCGCCAACTTCTCCAACACCAATCCTGTGGACGCGTTCGATTTCCCGTTGCGTGAAATGCTCAAAGCGATGTGCGATCAATACGGCTTCAGTTTGAAGAACATCGCCGCGTGGGATACCGTTGTGAAAAAACAGCCGCGCAACGCGGTCACGTTCGTCGAGAACCACGATTTGCGCGACGAGGGGCGACCCATCATCAACGATAAATTGCTCGCCTATTCGTACATCCTCACGCACGAGGGTTATCCCTGCGTGTTCTGGCACGATTACTTTAATTTAAATCTAGCGCTTGCCGATACATTCAACGGAATCGCCGCGCTGGTAACGGTTCACGAAAAATATGCGGGCGGCGACACCGAAATTTTATACGCCGACGACAACCTCTACATCATGCAACGCACGGGCTACGAAGACAAGCGCGGACTCGTCTACGTGCTCAACAATCGCGGCGACAACTGGAACGGACGTCTCGTCGCCACCCAATGGACGAACGCTTCTTTCTCCCCTTTGGCTTGGTGGAGCCGTAGCGACTTGGCGCGCCCCATTGACCAACACACCGATCGCGACGGTCGCGCCCAATTCTACGCCCCGCCGCGCGGATATGCGGTGTATGCAATCCGATAATGTCATTGCGATCCCGCCTCGCGGGAAAAGCAATCTCCGTCACAAGGTTGGGATGACCTAGTAGCTGTAGGGCAAATTGCCAATTTGCCAAGCGCAATGTAGCAAATTGCGCTACGTGATTATCAAGTGACCGCGCCAGGCTGGTACCAATCGCCTAACACGGATAACCCGCTTCCCTCGTAAAATTACGCATCTTAACTCGCGGAGGCGAACATCATGGACAACTACGAAAAGAACGTGGACAAAGCGCTGAACGCTGTGGAAAAGGCTGGGGGTGTTGCTAATCGCTTGCAGATCGGTTGTTGGATCGTGTTCGCCAATTTATTCTTCGCCGGGTTTTGTTTGTGGGGGGCATACGCGGGATATATCAGTTGGCAACTTGAAAAGAACGGCGAGACAACCACTGGAATCGTGACCAGTCTTGAAGAAAGCAGTGACAGCGACGGCGGCTGTTGCGTGTATAGTCCTGTGATCGAATTCAAAGCAAACGGGCAAACCTATTCATTCGAGAGTAACAATGCTTCGTCCCCTCCTGCCTATGAAGTCGGCGAAGAGGTTTCCATTTTGTACGACCCTGCCGACCCAAACACCGCGCAGATCAACAAGTGGACCGAACGTTGGCTAATGCCGATCATTCTCATCCCTGCAATGATCTTCGCGGCGGCGCTCGTCAACTTTTTCTTGATCCGTTCCTTTTGGCGTAACGAACATGTCGGCTAATTGAGTGGTGAAGCCACACCGTTCGTGCCGCGAGCACGACGGTGCGAGACGGCAGAGAACACAGAGTTCTTTGAGAGAAAAACTCAAAATCTCTGTGAACTCTGTGGCAGAGAAAGTTTTTTACTTACCCTTTTCACCACTCCCTTGAAATTAGATTTCTGTCACTCTTTCAGATTGGAAATATAATCAAGGCAAATGTACGAACATCGTCACCAGCCACTCGCCAGCCGACAAACCTTCGCCCGCCGCCTCATAACCAACGGCTTGATCGGGCTGACGCTGCTTGCCGTCTCACTGCTCACCGGGATGCTCGGCTATCACACCATTGAAGGCTTGTCGTGGATCGACTCCCTGCTCAACGCCTCGATGATCCTCGGCGGCATGGGTCCGGTCTCCACCCTGCGCACCGACGCCGGAAAAATCTTTGCCTCGATCTACGCGCTGTATTCAAGCATTATCCTGCTCGCGTCGGTTGGCATCCTGATCGCGCCCATCTTTCACCGCTTCCTACATCGCTTCCATCTGGCAGACGAGAAGTGATGTTTGACTACACTTCCTTGGAGGAATCATGAAATGCCCTATTGATAAAACCGACACCCTCAGTTCGATCACCCTCATTGAGAACCTACCTGCCATGCAGTGCTCCACTTGCGGTGGCGTGTGGTTGGACTCCAATGCCTACCTCGGGTGGCAAAAAGCCCAGGGTCAAGCCCAACCATACAAACCTACTGGCACAAAAGTGGATCCCGCTTTGGATGTTGACGAGTTGAAATTATGCCCAAACTCGGGTCACATCATGGGCAGGTACAGGATCATTGCCGGCTCAGATTTCCATATTGATCGCTGTGGTCATTGCAACGGAGTATGGCTTGATAAAAATGAATGGGATACGCTTGTCGAACTTGGCTTACACGACAATGTCAACGAATTCTTCACTCGTCCATGGCAAGATGCCCTTCATTCAACAGAAGCGAAGAATCATCTCGATAAACTGTATCTCGAAAAATTCGGTGCGGAAGATTACGAGCACATCAAGAAAATCCGTGAGTGGGTGAACGAACATCCTAAAAAAGCCATGTTGATCGCTTTCTTGCAGTCGAGCGATCCATACAAAGTTTGACCTTGTCCGACAACTACATCTCGCTCCACTTCCTCGACCAGCCCATCGAACCGATCTTCGATACTCCTCCCGCGCTGGAAAAAGCGCCCGACTGCCCAAATGGATTCCTCTGGGAAGGCAAAACCTATCGCGTGAGCGAAGCGCTCTCCGCGTGGACAGACTTCAAACGCCGCGGCAAGATGGCTCGCAACATGCAACCCGAACATGCGGCGGTCGCGTCCAATCGCGGCTCGTTGAACGTGGGCAGGTATTATTTCCGTGTGCGCGTGATGCTGTCCAGCAGTTCAACTCCTGTTCGTCCAGCAGTTGAACTGCTGGACGAACAGGAGGATGAACAAATCTTCGACATCTACTATGACCGCGCCATGAAAAACGTGGACAACCGCAAGGGTCAATGGTTCGTCTACCGCGAGATGCAAAACGCCGAAGCGGCAGGAGCAGGCTGATGGAAACGAATCAGGTCCAGATCGAGAAAGAAGCGGAAGTCCCCTGGACGATCTTCGACACCTGGCTGGGCGTCGGCTTACTCGCGTTGATCAGCCTTGGCTTATTGGTCGCGGCATTCCTCTTTCAAGCGGAAGCGAAACAACTCGCGCAAGGCGTGGGGATCGTCCTAGCCGAATTGATTTACCTGTTCCCCGTGCTGATCATCTTTGGCTGGAAGCGCATTCCGCTCCGGCGCCTCGGCTTTATTCAATTCGACGCGCGCACGATGGGCATCGGCTGTGGCTTGATCGTCGCCGCGTACGCGATCGTCATCGTTCACAACCTGTTGCTCATGCTTCTTGGAGTGGGTACACAAGGCGAAGGCATTATGAAAGCCTTCGCCGAACTCAAATCGCCGGTCTGGCTCTTCATTGTCGGCGTCATCGTCGCGCCGCTCGTCGAGGAAATATTTTTCAGAGGCTTTCTCTTTCAAGGATTTCGCCAACGCTATGGTTGGATTGCCGCGCTTCTGTTGAGTTCGGGAATCTTCGCCGCCGCGCACCTCGACCCCGTCTCGTTCATCCCGACCTTCGCGCTGGGCGCGGCAATGGGATACGTGTACCACCGTTCCAACTCGCTCTGGCCCAGCGTCATCCTGCATTTTCTCAACAACGGCTTTGCCATGTGCCTCTTGCTGACCCTCATGCAATTCCCCGAACTGATTCCCTCGTGAACTTTTAGTGGCGTCAGTGATTGCGGCAGTTGAACTGCCGCAATCACTGAATCATTCCCGCGTGATCAACCGCACCTGATTATCGTAAAAGAAATAATCCCACGCCCAATTGATCAACACCACCAGCCGGTTGCGAAACCCGACAATGCGATAAATGTGCAAGCCCACCCAGATCAGCCAGGCAATGAACCCGCTGAACGAGAGTCCCCAAATACGCGCCACCGCCGCGTTCCGCCCGATGGTCGCGAGCAACCCCGGGTCCTTGTAATGAAACGGATGTTGAGTCTGCCCTTTGATCGCGTGACGAATATTATCCGCCGCGACCTTCCCTTCTTGGATCGCCACTGTCGAAAGCATCGGCAGCGGTTGACCATTTCCATTTTCGAGATAGGCCGCGTCGCCGATAACGTAGACTTCGGGATGATTCGGCAACTGCAGCGTCGCCCCGGTTCTCACCCGACCTGAGCCTGCGCGCGCCGCCTCAAGCGACTCGACCACCTCCGCCGCCTGCACGCCCGCCGTCCAGATCAGCGTGTTCGTTTCGATCTGCATCCCATCGCCGAGCGAAATTCTCTGCCCATTGAAATCGGTTAATTTCGCGCCGAACATCACGTCCACATTTTTCTTCTTCAACAGTTTGAGCGTCGCCTTGCGTAATTCATCGGGATAACTTGCGATCAACGCGTTGCCCGCTTCGAACAACACAACGCGCGCCTCGCGCACATCCAATTCGGGATATTCCTTCTTCATCACATGCGAGATCAACTCCGCCAACGCGCCCGCCACTTCAACGCCCGTCGGTCCGCCGCCGACGATGGCAAACGTGAGCATGGCGCGGCGCTTGTCCGCGTCCGCTTCGTGGCTGGCGCGCTCGAACATGGACAGCAAATGATTGCGCGTTCTTAGCGCGCTTTTGAGGTCTTTGATGTAGAGCGCGTTCTTCTCCACCGATTCGACGCCGAAGAAATTCATCCGCCCGCCCGCGGCAAGGATGAGGTAATCGTACGCGATCACCGACCCGTCCATTTTGATGTAGCGGGCATCGAGGTCAATCTCGTTCACGTTGCCCATCTGGAAGGCGAGGTTCTTCTGGTCGCGGAAGATCGTCCGCACGGGGTAAGCCACCTGCGACGGCACAAGCGCGGCGATCGCCACCTGATACAGCAACGGCTGGAACAGGTGATAGTTATTACGGTCAATCAGCGTGATCCGCACCGGCGCGTTCTTCAATTTCTTCGCCGCAGTCAGCCCGCCGAACCCGGCGCCAAGGATGACCACATGAGGGAGTGTGTTGGCTTTCATATCCGTCTCTATTTGTGACAATTTTCACTAATATTGTACTAAAAAGGGTCTACTTTGTAAAGTCGCTTCCCCACTACCCTCATGGCTTTCTCAAGAACCGAAAGGGGGGATTTTCGGTACACGGATCAAACGGAGTTTTTTGCGTTGCTTACGGAAGAAACCGTATACTCCGTGTGTTCCGTGTACAAAAGAGAGATTCCGTCAACCTTTCTTGAGAAAACCATACCACTACCCTCGATATTATTCTTGCCAATCGAGGCGTTCCGTATGCCCTAAAGCGTAAACTGTTCGTATCCCATAGCGATCAGTTCACGCGGGATGCCCAGCAGATTCGTGAAAACAAAGATAAAAAAACCAAGGGCTTGCCCAACAAACGGAACAAACCACAGGACGAGGAACACGATCCAAATGAACGCGCCGCGGATGGGCTCGATCTTCAGGCGCAGATTGTAAGGCAAAAAGGGTTCGACGACTCCGTATCCATCGAACGGCGGGACGGGGATCAGATTCAACACCACCGCCATAATCTGCAAGTACGCGAGGAAAGCGAGCCCGGGTCCAAACGCGGTCGCGCCAATCGCGGTGAAGTTCAAGAGGATGGCGAGGATGATCGCCACAAGCACATTCGCCATCGGTCCCGCCAGCGACACGGCGCTGCGCCAATAATCGTTTCTCAACCGCCACGTTTCGATGTACACCGCGCCGCCGGGCAGACCGATCCCGCCCATGAGGAGGAAAAGCAACGGCAAGAGCAGGGAAAACACCGGGTGCGTATACTTCAGCGGGTTGAAAGTGAGATAGCCCTTTTCGCGCACGGTCCGATCGCCGCCGAGGTAAGCGACCAGCGCGTGTGAAAATTCATGCAGGCAAAGCGAGAAGACCCAGCCAACGAGAACGCTAAAGAAAGTTAACAGATTCATTGATTCGCCTCAAAGGATTTGATCTCGTTTTCCATCACTCCGACCGGAAAATCCTTGCCATGCGCCGGGTAGACGCGGCGGATACCCATTGGCAAAATTTTCTTCCAGCTATCCACCACCAGATTAATATCATCAGCAAGGATCGGTAGGCCCGGCGTGAGACGTAGATACCAATCGTTCATTGCCAGATCGCCGACAAAGCCTTCGCCCGAATCGAGCAAAATGCTGACGTGTCCCATGGAGTGACCGGGCGTATACACCACCCTCGCGGGAATCCCATACTCTGCAAGAGACATTCCCTCATCAGCAAGAATAACATCTACTTTAACCGGCGGCAGGTTGATCTTCAGAAGACCGCGCGCCAACGCAGACATGGCTTTGCCATAGCCATTGACGCCCGATGGAAACGGAGGCTTGCCAGACTCAACCCACGCCTGATCGCGGTGATGAATGGCAACTTTCGCGCCGGTCAACTGTTGAATGGGGTGCAGAGCGCCGATATGATCCCAGTGTCCATGCGTAAGCAGGATGAGGGAGATTTCTTTGGGGGCGACGTTTAATGCCTGAAGCCCTTTTGTAAACGCCCCCACGCTCCCTTGTGCCCCGGCATCCACCAGGATGGTCTGTTCCCCGCGCAAGAGGAAACAGTTGCAAATCCCCAACGGGAGGCGATGAAAAGAGAACTGCATTGTTTCGGTCCTTTCGGATGTGATCATGGATTCCGACTGATGTGCCGGCGGCAATTATAACTGCGCTTCACGATCCTCATTGCGTGGGTTACCGGTTATTCCATTGCCCCGCGTACCAGCGGATATATTCTTCAACATGCGCAGACCAGTATTCTTCGGTATGGTAGCCGTTGTAAAGATGCCACTCGTGGGGAACGTCGAATTGCGTGAAAACGGCTTCGATCTGTTTGGTTGACTTTAGATCCTGGTCGTCGTCGCCGATGTCCATAAAAATGACCGGGCGGGAGGCGGGGGGGATGGCTTGAATCCAACGCGCCACTTTGGAGGCGTCGCGTTGGAAGACGGCGAGCGAGTGCAAACCGACGATGCTGAACAGGTCGGGATGGGTTAAGCCCAATTGCAATGCCCAGCCCGCGCCGCGCGACATGCCGCCGATGGCGCGGAAGCGGGAAATGGGAAGGGTGCGATAGGTTTTGTCAATCAACGGAATTAACTCGTCCACAAGACGCGCGCCGAAGGTTGCGCCGGCTGGGGTGTTCCAGTAGTGATCGTCGGGGAAGACGATGATGAAGGGCTCCGCTTCACCGGAGAGAATCAATTGGTCCATCACGTCCGGTGCGCCGAGGCGGAGCCACTGGTCGGCGGTATAGGTCTGCCCGTGCAGGAGGTAGAGGACGGGGTAGCGTTGATCTGTTTTTTCGGCATAACACGGGGGAAGATAGATGAAAAATTCCTGCGGAGGTTTGGAGGATTCAAGAACCGCTTTTTCAACTACGCCGGGTTTGGAGAGGCAAGCCAGTGGGGTGACGGTCGCGGTTGCGGTTGGGACGGCGAAGGTTGGCGCGGGCGTGCGCGTGAGGGTCGGCGGGAGGCGCGTGGGGGTTGGATTCGGTTGACGAGGGGTGAGGCAGGCTGAAAGTCCGGCAAGAAGCGCAAGCAAGAGCGCGATCTGTTTTGTCGCTTGACGGGTTTTCATCCGACGCATTATACTCGTGGCGCTTGATTCATTTCGGGGCGTAGCGCAGTCCGGCTAGCGCGCTTGCTTTGGGAGCAAGAGGTCCCGGGTTCGAATCCCGGCGCCCCGACAGATGAAGACCTCACAGGTCCCAAAGACCTGTGAGGTCTTTAATGTTTAATGCTAAAATACACGCGGAGTTGAACCTATGGCAAAGAAAATGGACGGTGTGATCGAAGCGGTACGATATAAGAACGGACAAATTGTGATGGTGCGCGCGTACGAACGGCGCGGCTCATCGTTTTCGGACCGGGTGTTGATCGAACGCAAAGACTTGCTGGAGCGCCTCAAGCGCCGACAGAATTTCGTCACTGGCACGCGCACGGAACTGATGGCAAGCACGTTCAATACGGGCAAGCCCCTGCGCGTGGTCAACCACAACGGCAAGGAATGGATCGCGACGCGCGAGGACGCCGAGCGCGATGAGTTGGAACAAGCGCCTGTTTTTTGAGATCGCATGAAGATCATAGACCAGACACCTTTTGTGAATGAAAAAGGCGAGTTGGGATTCTCCCAACGCGTTCAGGGTATGCTTCAATTCGGCGTCAATTGGCCCGCCGAGTTGAAGGCGCAACAGGTGATCATCAATTATTTCGACCGCAACCTCGAAAAGGGGTTTACTCTCATCCGCAACCAGACATTGGGGCAGAGCGGAATTACGATTCCCTTGATCCTCGTTGGGTCGGCGGGATTATTCGTCATCAACATCACCTATCTGCGCGGCCGCTACGAGGCGCGGGGCAACGAGTGGAATGTCGAATCGGGGAATCAATTCAAACCGGCACGCGAAAACATGGTCCAAAAAACGACGACGTTGACGCGGGCGTTGACCGCGTTCATCGAACGGCAGGGGACTAAATTGCCCGCGCCGGTCGAACCGGTTCTGATCGCGGCGGAGCCGGGCTTGCACATTGATACCGACTCACCCGCTGTGCGGGTGTTGATGAGCGACGGCATCCGCACGTTTGTGGCGGGGTTGAAGACCAGCGCGCCGGTTCTGCGCGCCGATATGGTCCTCGAACTTGTGGACCGCATCATTGACCCGCGCCCGGCGCGCGTCAAGCCGGCGCCGGCTCCCGCGCCGGTCGTTGTTCCGCCCGCAGTACAAGCGCCTGCCCCTCAACCTCAACCTGCGCCGCAAAATGTTTCGCGGGCGCGCGCCATTTTCAACGCGGCGGAGGAAGAAAAGCCGTTCGACCCATCCGCTTTTGATTTTGCACTGGCGGAGGACGAAGCCGCCGTCCGCGCGTTGCCGCAGACGCAGGGCGAGCCAGCCGTCCCGTCGGAAACGAAGCGGGCTTCCCGTCGCATCCTGGGCATGACGCTGGGGCAAATCGCGTTCCTGTTTGTGATGGGGCTTGCCCTCGTTTGCATCCTCGCGGCGTTCGGGTATCTGCTGTTCAACGCGTCCTGAGGGCGGTCTTGTCCATTTTCCTGTCCATTGTCATTCCCGCGCATAATGAGGAGAACCGCCTGCCCGATACGCTCGAGCAGGTTCTGCGTTTTCTCGGCAAGCAGAGTTTTGCTTCGGAGGTCATCGTCGTGGAGAACGGCAGCGCCGACCGCACGCTGGAGGTGGCGCAATCGTTTGCAAAGACGCATGAAGCCGTGCGCGTGATTCAAAGCGAACGAGGCAAAGGCGCGGCGGTGAAGCGCGGCATGTTGGCGGCGCGCGGCGCATATCGTTTTATGTGCGATGCCGACCTCTCGATGCCGGTGGAGGAAATTTCAAAATTCATCCCGCCTGCCGCGAACGATCTCGATATCGCCATCGCCTCGCGCGAAGCGAAAGGCTCGAAGCGTTACAACGAACCTCCGTATCGTCACCTCGGCGGGCGCGGCATCAATTACATCATTCAGGCGCTCATCCTGCCGGGCTTGAACGACACGCAATGCGGCTTTAAATGTTTCCACGCCAACGTGGCAAACGATATTTTCAAGAGCCAAATATTAAGCGGCTGGTCGTTCGACATCGAATTGTTGTACATTGCGCGTCGACGCGGTTATCGCATCCGCGAGATTCCCGTTGATTGGTATTACCATCCCGAAACCAAAGTGAGCGCGCTGCGCGACGCCCTGCACATGATCGCCGACATCTTCCGCATCCACGCCAACGCGCGGCGGGGGCTTTACGATGGCGCGCGTTAAACCCAACCTCAAATTTGAAACGGAACTCTGGGACAGCGGATTGCAATTCATCGCGGGCTTGGATGAAGCCGGGCGCGGCGCGCTCGCGGGACCGGTGGCGGTGGGCGCGGCGATCCTGCCGCATGACGACAAACCGCTTCTCGCGCGGACGTTGAGCCGGGCGCGCGACTCCAAGCAGTTATCGCCCCTTCAACGGACCGCGCTTGCGGCGCTCATCAAAGAGACCGCGCTCGCGTGGAGCGTGGGCTTCGCCGACGCGGACGAGATCGACGCGCAGGGCATTGTGCGCGCCACACGCCTCGCCGCCATCCGCGCTTTGCATCAATTTTCGATTTCGCCGCAATATTTGCTGACTGATTTTCGACTCGAACTCCCCCAAATTAACATTCCACAAACTTCCATCGTCAAAGGCGACGCGCAGTGCCTGAGCATTGCCTGCGCCTCGATCCTAGCCAAGACCGAACGCGACGCGTTGATGCGCGAACTCGACGAGCGGCATCCGGGCTATGGGCTCGCGCAACACAAAGGATACGGCACGCAGGCTCACCGGTCCGCGCTGAAGCGGTTGGGGCTATCATCCATTCACCGAAGATCGTTTTCCTTCAAAAAGAATTAAACCGCGAAGCGCGCCAAGGTCGCTAAGTATAATATTTTTTGGCTCTCCCGTAATTAACGGGAAAGAGCCTAAACACGAAGGACACTACGGACACAAAGGGAGAAAAGATGCTTGATTTGCGGGCGTTTTTCCTTCGTGACCTTTGTGTACTTTGCCGTTCGCTGCGCGAAGACGCAGTGTTTGAAAGGGTTTTCCCGTTAAAAACGGTAGAACCTATTTTTCTTTGCGCGCTTTGCGTGCTTGGCGGTTAATCATGCTCTTCGCAAGAAAAATTTGGTGATCTCTTCGGCAACCGCGGGGAAGATTGCCAAGCCGAGCACCACGCTCCATTCGCGCACGGAGAGGAAGTGCGTGTTGAAGATCGGTTGCAGGAAGGGGACATTGATCACGAGCAACAGCAAAAGAATCGAAAGCCCGACGGCGTATTGCATATACCGGTTTGAAAAGATGCCGATGCTGAGAAGCGAGGCGCGCTCCGAACGGACGGTGTAGGCACGGAACAGTTCGCACAGCGAAAGCGTCACGAATGCCATCGTCTCCGCGGATTGAACGTCCACGCCGCGCCAATCATGTTGGAGAATGTACGCGATGGGATTTCCCGCCATTGCCGCGCCCGCTTCGAGATGCCAGAGCAAGCCCATGCCAAAAGCGGCAAGCACCGCGCCGGTCTGGGCAAGCGTTTGAATGACCAAGCCCACGCGCATCGAACGGTTGACAATGGGTTCGTCTTTGGCGCGCGGATGTTGCAGCATGATGTCCGGGTCGCCTTTTTCGACGGCGAGCGCGAGCGCCGGGGCGCCGTCGGTAATGAGGTTGAGCCAGAGCAGTTGAATGGCAGTAAGAGGCGCAGGGAGTCCCGCGAGGGTGGCGAGGAAGATGATCATGATCTCGGCGATATTCGAGGAGAGCAAGAAGAAGACGAACTTGCGGATGTTGGCGTAAATGATGCGTCCCTGCTCGACCGCCGAAACGATGCTGGCGTAGTTGTCGTCGGTCAACACCATGTCGGCGGTTTCCTTCGCCACGTCGGTGCCGGTGATGCCCATCGCCACGCCGATGTCGGCGCGCTTGATGGCGGGCGCGTCGTTCACGCCGTCGCCGGTCATCGCCACGATCTCATTGTTGGCTTGCAGCGCGTCCACGATGCGGAGTTTGTGTTCCGGCGAGACGCGCGCGAAAACATCCGTATCTTTGATGACGCTTTTCAAATCGTAATCGCTTAGTTGGTCGAGTTGCGCGCCGGTCAGCGCCTGCTTGCCGGGGCGGAGCAAGCCGATGGTTTCGGCGATCGCTTTTGCCGTGTTCGGATAATCCCCGGTGATCATGATCGTGCGGATGCCCGCCTTGCGCGCTTCATCCAGCGCGGGTTTGACCTCCGTGCGCGCCGGGTCGATCATGCCCAAGAGCCCGACGAAGATCAAATCGTGTTCGAGTTCGTTCGTGATGATCTGCGCCGGGTTATCCGGCACATCCTGCACCATGCGGTAGGCGACGCCCAACACGCGCAAGGCGTCCTTCGTCAGCGCGTCGTTGGCGGCAAGGATGCGTTCGCGCAACGCGGGACCCAACGGCACAGGCTCATCATCCATATTTTGGTATTGTGTGCAAAGGTCGAGCACCACATCCGGCGCGCCCTTGACCGCGATCACGTCCCAGGACTTGTGCCGTTCGTCGGTGAACGGCGACGGGTCGTCTGGGCGGGGCGCAAACACGTCGTGGATCGTGATCATGCGCTTGCGTTCCGAATCGAACGGCACTTCGTTCTCACGCGGATACGCCTCGCGGATCTCCATGTGCATGGCGCCCGCTTTCATGGCGGCGACGAGCAACGCGCCTTCCGTCGGGTCGCCGACAACGCGATAGGTTTTTTGAGCATCCTCCTCGCCTGTCGTTTCCAACAACGCGTCGTTGTTTAGCAAGCCCAGCCACAACGCGGTCAACACGGCGGGGTAATCCGAAATATCCTTCTTTTTGCCCTCGATCAGAAAATCGCCGAACGGCGCGTACCCGGTCCCGGTGATGTGGATGAATTGCCCGTCCACCCACATGCGCGTGACCGTCATTTCATTTTGCGTGAGCGTACCGGTTTTATCGGAGCAGATCACGGTGGCGGAACCGAGCGTCTCGACCGAGGACAATTTGCGGATGAGCGCATGGCGTTTGATCATCTCCCGCATCCCCAACGCCAGTGAAATGGTCACCACTGCGGGGAGCCCCTCCGGCACGGCGGCAATCGCGAGGCTGATGGCAATGATGAACACTTCCGTGATCTGTTCGGCGAAGGTGTCCAAATAGGCAAGTGGACCGGTGAACAGTTCGTTGATGTTCGTCTGGTTGATCAGCGCGACGATAAACACGACCGCCACGAGGAACAGCGCGGCGACGCTCAACGATTTGCCCAATTGATCGAGCCGTCGTTGCAGGGGCGTTTCCTCTGTGTCTACGCTTTGAAGCAGGGACGCGATCAGCCCCAACTGGGTGTGCATTCCCGTGCTGGTGACCACGCCGCGTCCGCGTCCATACGAAACGAGCGTGCCCATAAACGCGGTGTTCTTGCGATCTCCCAACGGCACATTTTTATCCAACACCGTCGCGGCGTTCTTTTGAACCGGGAGCGATTCGCCGGTGAGCGAAGCCTCCTCCACTCGGAGATTGACCGCCTCCAAAAGGCGGATATCGGCTGGGATGAAGTTGCCGGCTTCGAGGAAGACGATATCGCCTGGCACGAGTTCATACGAAGGGATGGAAACCCGCTTCCCATCCCGAATTACCTGGGCATCGGGCGCCGCGAGTTTTTTCAACGCCGCGAGCGCCTCCTCGGCGCGCCGCTCCTGGACGATTCCCAGCACCGCGTTCAACACCACGATCGCCATGATCGCCGCCGCTTCCACGTAATCGCCCAACAGCGCGGAGATGACCGACGCCACGATCAGCAGGATGACCACAAAATTATTCAGTTGTTCCCACAACATGTGGAGAAAGGTCGGGCGCGGCGCTTCCTTGAGTTGATTGGGACCGTAATGAGCGAGGCGTTCGCTCGCCTGAGCCGAGGTCAACCCCCGATTTTCCACCCGTAGATGGGTGAGCACGTCTTCCGCTTTGAGGGTGTGCCATTCCTGCGCTGTGTTGTCGGGTGTCATAAAGGACGAACTCCTTGATCAATGGAGGCTGTATTGCTCGAAAATTAAAACGAGACCGCCACGCCATTTCGTGATGGTCTCGCCATACGCTGTGGGAGCGTTCCGGTTGCCGATGGCAGGTTCGCCATGTCTTGACGACAACGCGTTGACGTTTTAGACGCCATGGCTACTCCCCAACCAATTCCAGTTTAATTCACTGGAGGGGGCGTGTCAAGCAAGGCGCTTCGCGAATGCGTTCTGCCGATACAACCCCTCGAGCCGAAAAGAGAAACGTCCTCTGCAAGAGAGGACGTTTTGGCAGGGTATAATCGCTGTGCCGAAGGAGGGAATCGAACCCTCATTCCCGGAGGGAACACGATTTTGAGTCGTGCGCGTCTGCCTATTCCGCCACTTCGGCTCATGTGGGACAAATTGCCAATTTGTCCTACGCGCCCCAGAGTATACCACTTGAATTCTGTAACGCAAGATGGCATCTTGCGCGACAACAAGGAAAAGATGAAACTCGGAATTATCGGACTCCCTCAATCAGGCAAGACAACTATTTTCAACGCGGTGACGCGCGGGAACGCGCCCACCACCGCCTCGGCTGGACGTTTCGAAGTCCACACCGCCGTCGTGGATGTGCCCGACCCGCGCGTGGACAAACTCTCGGCGATGTTTAACCCGAAGAAGACCATCTACGCCAAGATGACCTATGCGGATATTGCAGGACTCGAAGCTGGGTCTGCCAAAAGCGGAATCTCGGGGCAACTTTTGAATCAACTCGCCCAAATGGACGGGTTCCTGCTCGTCGTCCGCGCGTTCGAATCGGACTTGGTCATGCATCCCAGCGGAAGCGTGGACGCCAAGCGCGACGCGGAGTCCATGCTGAGCGAATTGTTGTTGAACGACTTGATCGCCGTCGAACGAAAACTGGAACGACTCACCGATGAACGCAAAAAAGGCGGAACGGACAAAGCCCTGAACGAAAAACAGACGGTCTTGTTCACTCGCTTGCACGAAGCCTTGAACAACGGTACGCCGCTCCGCAAATTGGAGTATTCGCACGAGGATGTCAAGGAACTTTCGTCGTTCGGCTTGCTCTCGCGGAAGCCCGTGTTGGTCGTGTTCAACCAGAGCGAGGGGCAATCCGCGCCTGAAATGCAACTCGATGTGCCATCGGTCGCGTTGATGGGCAAACTCGAAATGGAGATCGCCCAACTCTCCGCCGAGGATGCCGAAATGTTCATGCAGGAATACGACATCAAGGAACTCAGCCTAAACAAAATGATTCGCCTGTCCTATGACTTGCTCCAAGTGCAATCGTTCTTCACCGTCGGCGAGGATGAAGTCCGCGCGTGGGAGACGAAGATCGGCGCGACCGCGCAGGAATCCGCTGGGGAAATCCACACCGATCTGGCGAAGGGATTCGTTCGGGCGGAGGTGGTGGCTTACGACGACCTCATCAGCCTCGGGGGGATGAATGAAGCGAAGTCGAAGGGGAAGTTGAGGCTCGAAGGGAAGGAATATCCCGTCAAGGATGGGGATATCGTGCATATCCGATCTAGCTTGTGAGGGTGCGTCGCACAAGACTGCGAGAGTGCGACGCACTTACACTCTGCAGGACGGTGAAATACATCTTGAAATACATCTTTGGCATCTACGAAGGTTTCGATCTTTGTGGTAAAAAATAAATACATGTCATTGCGAGGGCGTTCGTTGCCCGAAGCAATCTCCTGTTTCGTTGAGATTGCTTCGTCGCAAAGAGCAAGAGCGCTCCTCGCAACGACAGATCAGGACACATAACAGGAGACATTGACTCATGGCTTACAAGATCAAAAAATGGAATTTGGACGAACTGTTTACGGGCTTCGACAGCCCCGAATTGAACGCCGCGTTCGACAACGTGGAAGAACAGGTCGCGTCGTTCGAGGGGCTGCGCGGCAAACTCAAGTCCGATATTGACGCGGAGACTTTCATGGAGGCGGTGAAGGCGTCCGATGCGACGTCGAGGATCGTGAATCGAATCTATGCCTTCGCTGGGCTGTCTTTCGCGGAGGATACGCAGAACCAGAACGCGCAGAGCCTGATGGGACGCGTGCAACAGTTCGTGGCGGAGATGCAGAACCGTGTTTTGTTTTTCAGCCTGTGGTGGAAAGACGTGGACGACGCCAACGCCGAACGGTTGATGAGCGGGTCGGGCGATTATCGTTATTATCTCGAAGAGATGCGCCACTTCAAGCCGCACACGTTGAGCGAGCCAGAGGAAAAAGTGGTCAACCTCAAAGACGTGACAGGCTCGAACGCGCTGGTCAACTTGTACGATGCAATCACGAATCGCTACGTCTTCAAATTGAAGGTGAACGGAAAAGTACAGGAACTGACGCGCGCGCAACTCCAGCCGTTTATTCAGGGACCCGATCCGAAAATGCGCGCCGCGGCGTATCAGGAAAACTTACGCGTGTTCGGGCAGGATGGTCCGATCCTCGGGCAGATGTACCAGACCCGCGCCCGCGACTGGCACAATGAAAACATGACCATGCGCAAGTTCAAGAGCGCTATGTCGGTGCGGAACTTGGCGAACGACGTGCCCGACGAAGCCGTGAACGCGTTGCTCGAAGTCACGAAGAAGAACGCCAAAGTTTTCCAGCGCTATTTCAAGATGAAGGCGAAACATCTCGGCGTGACGAAACTACGCCGCTACGATATTTATGCGCCCGTCGCAAAATCGGACAAGCCCTTCGATTTCGATAAAGCCGCAAACATGGTCATCGAATCGTTCAGCGCCTTCGACCCGAAGATCGGCGAACTCGCCCGCCGCGTGTTCGACAAAGACCATCTCGATAGCGAAGTCCGCAAGGGCAAGCAGGGCGGCGCGTTCTGCGCTTCGATCAACCCCGAAGACACGCCGTTCGTGTTGATGAACTACACGGGTCGCGCCCGCGACGTGGCGACTCTCGCGCACGAACTCGGTCACGCCATCCATGCGATGCTCGCCTCGCATCACACCGCGTTCACCTTCCACTCGTCGCTTCCGTTGGCGGAAACCGCCTCCACCTTCGGCGAGATGATGCTCACCGAAAAATTGCTCTCGGAGGAAAAGGACGAATCGGTCCGACGGGACATCTTGTTCAAGCAAATGGACGACGCTTTCGCCACCATTCTGCGCCAGATCTACTTTGCGCTCTTCGAACGGGAAGCGCACGAGATGGCGCAGAAGAACGCCTCCGTGGACGAACTCTCCGCCGCGTATCTGGCAAACCTGAAAGAACAATTCGGCGACGCGGTGGAAGTCAGCGACGACTTCAAATGGGAGTGGGTTTCGATTCCGCACATTTATCACACCCCGTTCTACGTCTACGCCTACGCGTTCGGTCAACTGCTCGTCTTCTCGCTTTACCAACAATTCAAAGCGGAAGGCGACTCGTTCAAACCGAAGTATCTCAAGATTTTGTCCGCTGGCGGCTCGGAAGCCCCTGCGAAAATCCTCGGCGACGCGGGCATCGACATCCGTGATCCCAAATTCTGGCAAGGCGGATTCGATGTGCTCAGCCGCATGGTGGATGAATTGGAGAAATTGCCTGTGGAGAAGAAGCCAAAGGCGAAAAAAACAGTAGCGAAAAAAGCAACGGCAAAGAAGAAATCAGCGAAGCCTGCTAAGAAGAAGACGAAGAGATAAAGACTCATTAAATTGACAGAGGCTGGCACATTTATATGCCAGCCTCTGTCAGTCATTTACTCGAATTTATTGAAATGATTTGAGTAAATCATCCATGACTTTAGCAAATGCGGTTTTTGTCTGTTCAGAAACTTTATTCTTTATGTTTTCGAAATTTGAGTGAAACAATTTGGCTTTCAAGACTTTATCCTGGTTGGCAATATATTCAGAATTTTTACCCTCATATTTTGCTACTTCGTTATTTAGAACAAATTTCTTAAAATCTTCTTTTGTAAACAGGTCCTCTATTGAAGATACTCGCTTTTCTCTAGAAATAACCTTTATTTGCTCTTTTTCTGCAAGGAAGTTATCAACAAGATTTTTTTCACCGTCCTTTTTCCCTTGATCGTTGTCGTAAAGGTATAAGACTTTACAACCCCAACCCTGTAGTATTGTCCCCACATGAGGCATATTCCCTGTACCGCCACCATAGATGAAGTTTAAATTTTCTTTATCTAGAATTTTCTTAAAGGCAGCAAAATAGTACCAATCAGACGCACCCTCTACTATGACATTGTTTAGTTTATCGGGGTTTGTAATTCCACTAGTTAGCTCAAGTCCAATCGCTGTTAATATAGGTCTGAGGGTTTCTCGGTCTGAAACTTTGTGGTATTTACTTTCAACCACTGTTCCTTTCTTTTTATCTTTGAAAACTAGCTTTACCCTTGGGAGTTTGTCATATTCCAATAAATATGGGGAATGCGTAGAGAAAACAATTGGAATTTCTCGTGAAAGAGACTCAAGCACTTTCAATACATCTATTTGAGCTTTTGCGTGCAGATAAAGCCCTGGCTCATCGACAAGCAAGTATTTATCTCTACCGCCTTGATGCAAATTCAATTGAATGTAGAACGACAAAAACCATTGAAAGCCTTTGCTTCGCTGATTCATCTTAAACTCTTGGCTTTTCCGATCCTCTTTAAAACCAAGAACAATGTTTTCTCCGTTTAAAGACGCAGTCAGTTCTACTTTGTCTTGGTTCCAATAACCCAGAAAATTCCCCGTAATTTCTGTTGAGCGTTGTGCAAGGTAATTTCTCTTGACCTGAAAATCGTTGTTGGGGTCAATTAGAAAATCTAAATCAATATTCGCCATATCGAAGAAGTCCTCAACAGCTTGATTATTTGGCACTTCACTGAGAGGAAGAGTATAGGGCAGTAGGCTTTCAAACGAATCAAAATAGATAAAAGTTGGGATGAATTCAGTAATTCCAGCGATGAAATCCTTTGGGTATTTCGCCCTTTTCTTTAGATCGGAAATTAGCTTTTCAAGGTCGGAGGACAGAGATGCGATCTTGTTAGATTCTCTGACTTCTGGCGCTACCTCTACACGCTCTCTGAATTCTTTTAAAAAATTGTTCGTTCTCGTTATCATTACATCGTCAGTATCCTCCTGTGAATATTCTGGTATAACAAGAGGGGTTTCGTTGTCTTGTGGCAATAAAATAATGAGCGAAGATAAATATTTAGTCACCTGTTTAGCAAAATTTGCACTTTGATACTCGGATATTTCGGTCAGCCATTTTGTAGACGATGGGGAGAGGGAATATGTGTCAGGAAAGGTTTTTACAATTTCGATTTCTAAATCTTGATCAATGCTAGCAGCAATGCCAATCGAATTAAGTAATTTTCTAAGGCGTTCTTTTGGAATAAGAAAACTAATCATAATTTCTGGAATTAGGCTAGGATCTTCAACAGATTTTGCATCCATCCTGATTTTATTGCTAACATCAAAATCTTCTAATGCGTGCAAAATTGCTGTTTTGCCAGACTCATTTTTCCCCGCAAGGATTGTAATTTTATCCTCCAAGTAAATGTCCCCAGAATCTTGTATAGAGCGAAAATTCTTTATTCTGACTCTGACAATTTTCATTCGTTTGATCCTTTTGAATAAGCAGGTTGCCCTTACCATGATTGAATGGTAAGGGCAACTTTTACTGTGTTCCTACACTGCCCCTACATTTTTTATTTTACGCCTCGTAATCGGCGGCTTCTTCTTCCACCGTCATCACGGGTTCGTCGCTGGGTTTGCGGTCGAGCATCTGCATGGCGAGGGCAACGACCTTGGTGTAGTACTTGGTCTCGCCCTTGTCATCGTACTTGTCGGTCTTCAAACGACCTTCGATGTACGTCAGGCTTCCCTTTTTGAGGTACTGCTGGCAGATCTCGCCGAGCCGCCCCCACGCTTCGATGTTGACCCACTCGGTGTATTCCTTGCTCTCGCCGCCTGATTTCCAGCGCTGTGTCACCGCCACGCTGAAGTGTGCGACCTTCTTGCCAGTGGGTGTGAACTTGCTTTCGGGGTCTTTGCCCAGGTAACCGATCAGTTGCACGCGGTTTAATGCTGGCATGTCTCCCTCACTTTCTGGTCTACAAGGCTTTTAGATGCTGTGTAACGTGTCATTTTAGTCTCCTTTTTTATCTAAAAGAACGATTAGGTTGTATGCCCAACCCCCGCGGGGCAGGGCAGAGAACGAACAGGGTTATACTTTGGTTACCCTGCGGTTTCCTATCCTTGCTCCGCTTTCTTGAGCACGAGCATGCCCGTCTTCATTTCAGCGACGGTGTAGCCCGCAGGCACGGCATCGAGCGCTTCGTCCTGCTTCAATTCCTTCGAGAAGTAGAAGAGGGTGCGTTCCTTGCCCGTAGAAGTCATGGACTTCTTGGTGTGCAGGTAGTAGGTGTTGCCTTTTGAGTTGGTGTATGAGAAAGCCATTTTAGTCTCCTTTGACTGATTTGTAGGCTAAGTTTAGCACAGATTTTCTAACCCTGTCAACTACGGAAGTTACGGATATGCGAAGCCTTTCTACACTGGATGAATTACGGAAAACCCGCTTCTCTCTCGACGGGACGGTTGGCTTGGTCCCCACCATGGGATTCCTCCACGACGGCCATCTCTCCCTAATCCGCCGCGCAAGGGACGAATGCGACCACGTGATCGTTTCCATCTTCGTCAACCCGACCCAGTTCGGACCGAAAGAAGACCTCGCCAAGTATCCGCGCGACCTCGAACGGGATTTGCGCCTGATCGAGCCGCTTACCGACCTCGTGTGGACTCCGTCGGCTGAGATCATGTATCCTACGGGGTACCAGACGTGGGTGGAGGTTGAAGCGGTGGCGCGTCCGCTGGAAGGGGCGATGAGGCCTGGTCACTTCAAAGGCGTGACAACCGTCGTCGCCAAGTTGTTCAACGCCGTCCAGCCGCACAAGGCGTACTTCGGTCAAAAGGATGCCCAGCAGGTAGCCGTCATCCGCCAGATGGTGCGGGATTTGAATTTTCCGATTGAGATCGTGGTTTGCCCAACGACGCGTGAGCCTGACGGCTTGGCAATGTCGAGCCGAAATGTGTATTTGGACGCGGAGCAAAGGCAAGCCGCAACGGTGTTGTTCCGCTCGTTGAGCGCGGCGAAGGAATTATTTGAGGCGGGCGAGCGAGATGCGGAGAAGTTGAGGGGAAAGATGAAAGAAGTTTTGGCGAGTGAGCCGTTAACCGAACCGCAATACGTCTCCTGCGCCGATTACGATACGCTCGAAGAGTTGACCGAGATCAAAGGCAAAGCCCTGCTCTCAATGGCGGTCTTCATCGGGAAGACAAGGTTGATTGATAATTTTGTGTTGGGGTAGGATCGAACAGCCTCCTGACCCAATTATTTCTCCGCCTGTTTCTTCAGCGCGGCAACAAAACCTTTGAAATTCTCGGTGAGATCGGGGAGATTCTTGCCAAACACGGGTAACAACAATCCGCTGAATATTTCTTCGGTGTGGAAGGTGGTAGAGCCGTCTTGGTTTGTCGTCAGAGTATGTGTCCTTTCGGATTTGAATAATCCTAATGGCATACCGCTTGTAAGTACCATCTTGCGGTTCGGCTCGAATCCAATAACCTTGACGGGGAACGCTTGCGGGCTGAGTTTGGTGAAGAACTTAACCTTTTCTCCCAATGCCAGTTTGCCTTCGATATGATCCATGCTCAGATCCCAGGCGGGATAGCCGTTGGCATCGGTCAAGATATTCCAAACCTTTTCCGCAGGCGCATTGATCGTAATGGAAGCCTTGAACTTTTTCATGTCATTCTCCATCATTGATTCTTGAGCGTTTGTTTTACGTACTCAGTCAGCGCTTTCTTGTTGTAGTTGGGCGATGTGATGCGCATGGTGCGGGCTTTACTACCATCGCCTTCGAGCAAGCCGTATTTATCATTCAGAGATACTCCCTCGAAGAAGATCAGCGAGACCTTGCCTTTACCCACCACAGTTTGGATGTGATTCTTCGTCGTTCCATACACAAGACAGTTCTTCCACTTGATGCTCTCGTTGAAGGACGGTCCTGCGGCAAGGATGGTTGAGCGGATATCCACGAAAAGCGGGGCGATATCATCTTTCAAGGCTTCGATGTATTCATTGACAATATCGTTCTTTGATTTTTTGAATTTCATACTCTCTCCTTTTCGTCCGTATTCTATATCAGCGATTCTTATTCTCATTGTACGAAGCGGACATTAAGTTATCTTGTAGGATGGAACTCGCCTCAAAATATTCTACAGGCGCAAACCCTGTCACTTTTTTGAAGATACGGTTCAAATGCGGTTGATCGTAAAACACGTCAGGGTTGACGTGCTGGATGATGCGTGGACTATGAGCGCCAAAATCGCAAGCCTGTTCGAGGAAAGATTGTACGTTGCGAATATTCTGTAATTGCTTACGGCTCATGCCGAACGCCATCTTATACAAGCGCCGTCTATGGCGCGGAGAAAAATTGACCAGCCATGCAGATTCTTCCAAACCAGAAGAAAACATAGGATACGGCAACTTTTTCGTACGATGTTGTTGTATATGGTCCTTTACCTGAAATATATAGAAGTTACGCAGTTGGGCGGGATGATGCTAAACTGGAGGCATGAACCCACCGAAATGTGACGAAATGGATTACATCAATTTTCTGATCGCCGCGCAACAGGTATTCAGCAGTCTGGAAGCTTC
>JADLBX010000037.1 GCA_020847435.1 Anaerolineales bacterium | reverse complement strand
TTGGAAGTTCATCGCCTGCACTTTGGCATCTCTTGGTTTGAAGCCAAAACCAGCATCCTGCGCTCGGCTGTTCGTCAATATCTGTCTAATCCAACCTTCACTCTGCAATCAACTGCGTAAGTCCTATGGTAATTGAAAACGACTTCCAAAAGTGTTGGAAGTCGTTTTTTGTTCATGTTGATTTTCGTTTTTTCGAGGCTTTCTTTTTTACCGCAGCGCGGCGAGCAGGCGACTCTCCGACCGAAACCGTCGCCGCCTCAGGAGCCGCGTAAGGGCTACGCAACTGCACAGGCGCGACCGTGCGCTGGCGGACGCGCGAATTCAACAGTTCCACCATCACCGAAAAACCCATCGCAAAGTAGATGTAGCCTTTGGGGATTTCCTGATGAAATCCTTCGACCACGAGCGTGAAGCCGATGAGCAACAGGAAACTCAACGCCAGCATCTTGATCGTCGGGCGTTGTTCGACAAAGTCGCTGAGCGGAGCGGCGAGGAAGATCATCGCCAACGCGGCGACGATCACCGCCGCCATCATGATCGGCAATTCATCCACCATGCCGACCGCGGTGATCACCGAATCCAACGAAAAGACAATATCCAACAGCATGATCTGAACGATGACGCCCCAAAACGCGGCGTGGACCTTCGCCGAGGCGTGTCCTTCCTCCCCTTCCAGTTTTTCGTGAATCTCGTGGGTGGCTTTCCAGATCAGGAAGATGCCGCCCGCCAGCAGGATCATGTCGCGTTCGGAAAATCCCAGACCGAATACATGAATAACGGGGTCTTTGAAACTAATGATCCACGAAAGCGACAACAAAAGCAGTAACCGCGTGATCACCGCCAAAAGGATACCCGTCGTGCGGGCGCGCGGCTGTTGTGCGGGAGGTAATTTTCCAGCCAGAATCGAAATGAAGATCACGTTGTCCACGCCGAGGACGAGTTCAAGCACGACCAGCGTGATAAAAGCGATCCAAGTTTGAGGTTGAGCGAGCCATTCCATGCAAGTACTCCTTGTGTAGAATGCGGCAAAGTATACTCGAATTGCATTCATGATTCAGGTATCTCACTTCGTGGGCCTAGCCGCAGAGCGCACAGAGATTTTGAGTTTCTTCTCAATGGTCTCAGTGATCTTTGTGGCAAGGAAAGAATTTAACCCACCTCCTTCGTCCCTCACGCAATACAACTGCGTCAGAACTGAGCTCTAACGAAATGCTATAATTCCAAAATGCAGTTGACAACCCTTTCTCAATCGTCCCTGCAAGATTACGTGGACTGCGCGCGGCGGTTCCAACTCCGCTACGTGGACAGGCTCGCCTATCCCGCCATCGAGTCGGAGCCCACGCTGGAGAACGAACAACATCAGCGCGAGGGAGAATTCTTTCATCGGCTTGCCCAACAATATCTCATCGGGATTCCAAGCGAACAAGTGGGCAGACTGGCGAACACAGAAAATCTGCAACGCTGGTGGGAAAATTTTTCAAACGCAAAAGACCTGTTAGGTCCGCTTCGCGAAAACCTAACAAGTCTCTATCCCGAAGCGACCCTCTCCGCGCCGCTGGGAAATTTTCGTCTGCTCGCAAAATACGATCTGATCGCCATCAAAGAAAACAAAGCCGTCATCTACGATTGGAAAACGTATCGCAAACGTCCGCGCAATGAATGGCTGGCGGCGCGGATGCAGACCCGCGTTTATCGCGCGCTGCTCGTCCACGCGGGTGCGCACCTCAACGGCGGAACCCCGTTCGTGCCTGAGCAAATCGAGATGATCTACTGGTTCGCCGAATATCCCAACGACCCCGCGCGCTTCGCGTACACGTCCGCGCAATACAAACGGGATTGGGATCTACTTCTCAAACTTGCGGATGAAATACACAACGCCCTTCGACAAGCTCAGGACGACGCTTCTCTCTACCCTCTAACTGACGATGCCGCTCGCTGCCTTTACTGCCCTTACAGATCGTACTGCGAGCGTGGAGTCCGCGCGGGGGACGCGGACCAAGCCGAAGTCGAGATGGAAGCGGAGGAATTGTTCGACGTCAACTTCGAGCAGATCGGGGAGATTGCTTTTTAAATGTCGTTGCGAGACCCGCACAGCGGGTCGAAGCAATCTCCTCGCAATCCAAATAATTGCTTTGCAGCCCCGCTTCGTCTTCGGACTGCGTCCTTCGCTCAGCGCGAAACGCTCCTCGCAACGACATCAGGGAACATACACCCCAAGATGATTCGCAACGGGGCGTTCTCGACCAGGGATGAAATTGTCAATCGGGGAATTGAGAATCACGGGCTCGCCGTTCTCGCCTTCAATTACCAGCGTGGACGAACCTCCCCCATCGAGGCTCATCGCCGTGTACACGCCCTGGTCAATCATCAACTGTGCGAGGTCGGCAAATGTGATGCCCGCGCTGTAAAACGGCTGGCGCCCATCCACAACGACAAGATAAACGTAGCGCCCATTTTTGTTCAAACCGATCGCCGTGCGCGGTTCGAGTTCGGGATTGGTTAAGTTCGCGGCTGGGTTGCCTTGTAACACCAGCATCCGATCGCCCGAAATGGCGTTGTAGACGCGGTTTGGCTTATCGTTGAAACTGAACGCGTTTCGGCGGCTGATGTAGAGCGTCGGTCTTTGCCCCTCATCCAGTTCAGTTCCCTGCCAATAATCATCGCCGTTCGAGGCAGTGAATCCCAACGGCGCGACTGGGTCGCCCGCGTGCGGATAATAATCCGCAGGTCCGCGCGACCACCATGGCGAAAAGCCGTCGCCGTTGACGGCGATCTGCAAACCGAAGTCATCGAGGAATTGCGACGTTGCCCGCGCGTTGAGCGGCGTTTCGCTTTTTGAATCGGCAGGCGTGACGAGGAATTGAACCCCTTTTGTTTTTGTGTCAATCTTGATAATGTGCGCGATCATCGGCTTGGGAAAATACCAAACCACGCGTTGATACGTCACGCCGTCGTAAAGAGTTTCCTTTACGGGAATCGGAGCGGGTCTGCCGCGCGTGACGAAAAAATATGCCGCCCCACACACAACGAGCGCGGCAATCAGCGCGAGGATCGGTTTTCTCGGAGGTCTTCGATTCTTCATACGATAACGATTGTATCGCCCCCAAATTAACACAGGCTAAAACTCAGGTCGCCTTTCGCACTCTATGCTTTCGCAGGGTCTCTGACCCTGCGAGATAATCTGCAAAATTCGGCGGTCGCAGACCGCCTTGGAGCATGAGCGCAGACTAAAACTCAGGTCACGAGTTCTTGTTCGGCTTGCCGCATCGTCTTGAACGATTCGATCGCCACCTCCAGCATGGAGGCGTCGGGTTCGCGCGTGGTCAACGATTGGAGAGCCAGATTGGGCTTGATGAGGAAGCGGACGAACGGCGAATCCAAATGGTTGGCGGTCCAGCGGATGAATTCCACAGCGAGTCCAGCAATGACGGGGATCAGCAAAACGCGGCTGGCGAGACGAATCCAAAACTCCATGTCGCCAAGCAGACTGTGGACGAGGATCGAGAGCAGGACAAACGTCAGCATGAACGCTGTGCCGCAGCGCGGATGTTCGAGGGGAAATTTCGCCACGTTCTCTGGCGTGAGTTCCGCGCCTGCTTCGTAGGCGTTGATGGTTTTATGTTCCGCGCCGTGATAGCCGAAGAGACGCTTGACGTCGGGCATGAAGCCGATGCCCCAAATGTAGCCGACGAGCAGAACCAGACGCACGAGACCTTCGAGCAAATTGTGCGCGAGGTTTTGCCAGCCGAGGGCATGTTCCGCCCAACCGCCGACGCTGGCAGGAAGCAGGACAAACAGCCCGATCCCGATCGCCAACGAGGCGCCCAACGTGACATACAACGCGGGACCTTCGAGCTTTTCCTCTTCACCGGTTTGCGTGTTGGCAGAGAGCGTGAGGGCGCGCATCCCCAAACCGAGCGCGTCCCAGAGCAAAATCGTTCCGCGCAGGAATGGAATCTTCGCGATCTTCGAACGATAGACCGCCGCGAGACTTTCCTCATGGACGACGATTTCGCCGTTCGGCGCGCGCATGGCGATGGCGAACGCTTTTTGTCCGCGCATCATCACGCCTTCGATGACGGCTTGCCCGCCGTAGGAAATGATTTTATCTTCCATAATTTTTGGTAAGGCGAGATAGTATCTCGCTCTACGCCTTCAGGTTGTAAAGCATATGAATCAACGCGTCGATGCCTTTGCGCCAGGTAGGCAGGTGCAACTTCTCGTTCGGCGAATGGGCATTGTCTTCGGGGAGACCGAAGCCGGTCAACACCGAATCGACGCCGACGTATTCCTGCAATTGCACGACGACGCCGATGGAGCCGCCTTCGCGTTTGAACAGCGGACGTTTGCCCCACGCTTGTTCGAGTCCTTTCGCCATCGCCCGCACGCCCAGGCTGTCGCGGTCGGTGATCGCCGCGCCGGAGCCGCTGATAATCTTCACCTCCCAGCGGACGGTCTTCGGGGCGTTTTTCTTCAAGTATTTGATCATCGCCTTTTCGATCATTTCCGGCGTTTGATCTGGCACTAGGCGGCAGGAGATTTTCGCCATTGCCCATGCCGGCAGGACGGTCTTCGATCCTTCGCCGGTGAAGCCTGACAACAAGCCATTGACCTCCAACGTCGGGCGGATGCTTACGCGCTCTTCGGGCGTGTAATCGGGTTCGCCCCATAAAGCGGGGACGCCGGTCATTTTGATAATATCTTTGGGCTTGATCGGGAGGCGCGCAATTTCCTTGCGTTCGGCTTTGTCGGCTTTGCGGACTTTATCGTAGAAGCCGGGCAGGGTGATGCGTCCCTTTTTATCATGCATGCCCGCGATCAATTCGGTCAATGCTTGCGCGGGGTTGTGAATCGTGCCGCCGAACAGACCGGAGTGCAGGTCGCGGTTGGGACCGTACAGACGAATCTCGAAATAGGCGAGACCGCGCAAACCGTAGGTGATGGTCGGCAGGTCGGCGCCGATCATGCCCGCGTCGGGATTGATGCAAAAATCCGCTTTGAGCAAGCCCGCATTCCTCTTGATGAACTCGCCGAGATTCTTCGAGCCGATCTCCTCCTCGCCTTCGATCAACCACTTCAAATTGACGGGCAGTCCGCTCGTGCGGATCACCGACTCGACCGCTTTCATCGAAGCGATGACCTGTCCCTTCATATCGGACGAGCCGCGCGCGTACAAGTTGTCGCCGCGTAAGACGGCTTTGAACGGCTCGCTCGTCCACAGTTCGAGCGGGTCAACGGGTTGCACATCGTAGTGACCGTAGATGAGGACGGTCGGCGCGGCGCTCCCCGCTTTGAGCCACTCGCCGTAGACTGCGGGATGCCCACCCGTCGGCATGACGCGGACGTTGTCCATCCCCAATGCTTTCAACTGGGCGGCAGTCCATTCCGCGCCGCGTTGCGTATCCGCGTTACGTTCGGGGTCGGTGGAGATGGTGGGGATGGCGAGAAATTCCTCCAACTCGCTGAGGAAGCGTGCGTTGTTTTGATGAGCGTAAGCGAGCGCGGCTTGTCGTGAGTCGGTCATGTGGTCTCCAAATTTGTGTAGCGGCGGCTTCAGTCGCTTTTTTCGCAAAACGACTGAAGTCGTTACTACGATTTTTATGGCGAGGGCGTTGCCGTCGCGTCCTGTTGCAGCGCGCGGCGGGTCAGCAAATACCACTGCGTGAATGTCGCCAGCCGATCGCTGGGATCGTACAACGGCGCGACTTGCACGCCTTGCACTTGCGCGTCCACCGCGTAGGAATAGACGGGAATGTACAACGGCAGGGCGGGCAATTCTTTCGCGAAGATCACCTGAAAGTTACGATACAACCGCGCGCGCAATGAGTAATCAGCTGTGACGCGCGCTTGTTCGAGATATTCGCTCGCGGGGCGGTTGTCCCATTGCGAATAATTCTGCCCGGCGGTGGCTTCGGCTTGATGCCAGAACGGATAGGGGTCCGGGTCGGGCGTGCGCGAGAGATTGATGTCTACGAGCGCGGCTTGATAGGCGCGCGAGGCAAGTGAGTTTAACACAAGTTGATCGTACGGCATGGCTTGCAATTCGACGCGCACGCCGATCTTCGCCCATTGACGTTGAAGCGCTTGCGCGATCTGCGTGTGCAGGGCGTCGTCGGGGTGAATCATGGTGAAGGCAAGCGAAACTCCGTCTTTGGCGCGCACCTCGCCGCCAGCAGGGATTCCAAACCCTTCATCCTTCAAAATGGTCGCCGCTTCTTCGGGGTTGTATTCGTAGCGCTCCGCACCGTCGAAATACGCCCATGAATTCGGCAGGATGGGTCCGTTCGCGAGGATCGCCTGACCGCTGAGATACGAATTGATGATGGCGGAACGATTCAGTCCGAGCATGAGCGCGCGGCGGACATTGACGTTTTGAAGAAACTCGACATCGGGGTTATTGAGGTTGAAGAAAATAAAACTCATCTGCGGGAGCGGGCTTGAATACATCGAAAGATTCGGCGTTTCGAGCGCGGCAGATAAATCGTCGGGCGAGATGCGGCTGATGGCAAGCACGTCGCCCTGCTTGTACGCGTCCAGCGCGTCTGCCGAGGTGGGGTAGTAACGAAACACCACCTGTTCGATGAACGGCGCTGCGCCGTAATACTCCGCGTTGAGGGTCAACACCACGCCGGAGATCTGCCCGCCTTCCACGATCAGGTGATCGAATTTATATGGACCCGTCCCCACCGGGTTGATGTTGAAGTCGGCATTCGGCATTTGATCGGCTGGAACCGCTTCGAGCAAATGCTTCGGCAGGATGCCGAAGGTCAGATAATCCATGAAGGGGACGAACGGCTCGGGGAGGGTGAACTTCAAATTCTTGTCGTTCAGCTTTTCAACGGTAATTCTGCCCCACAGGTCTTTGATGTCTTGCGGCACGAGCGAGCCCGCGCTTTTCATCCGCTCGATGGTGAAGAGCACGTCGTCGCTTGTGACAGGCGTCCCGTCGTGCCAGACCGCGTTCGCGCGCAGGGTAAAGTTGTAGATCGTGCCATCCACCGCGACGCCCCATGCTTCGGCGAGATCGGCGCGCGGCATCCCGCGCTCGTCGAATTTGACGAGTCCGCTGAAGAGCAGACGGTCCACATCGCGGTCGGCGGAGTTGTTCCAATCCAGCAACGGATTCAGCCGCCCCAACGAACCGACCAACGCTTCGGTGTAGACGCCGCCCTGCTCCGGCTGGGAGAGGATGGGTCCGCCCGTCGTCGTTTGTTGCGACTGTTGCGTAAACAGCAACGCCGCCACGATGACCAACGTGACGAGCACAACCAGAATCTGCCAGCGTAATTGTTTCATATACAAAAAGAAAGGCTCGTTCGCGCCACGCGCTCATACCCGCGCGGGTCAAACGGGCCCTATCGGAGAAGATTCAAGCAAGTTAGGAAATGATCAACAACGCGATGACCAAGCCGAAGAACACAACACTCAAAACGATGGTGACCCAGAACAAGGTGCGTTCGATGCCGCGACGCGCAGTGAAGACGCTGCCCGCGTCGGCGCCGGTTAAACCGCCCAAGCCTGCGCCCTTGCTTTGCAGGATGACGCTCACGATGAGCAACACCGAGATTATAATCAGCCCGTAATCCAAATATGTAACCATATGCAACAGCCTCCTTTATTTAAGCGGGGTCATTATACCCGCTGGGCGGAAAATACGTCAAACCTGATGTAGAATAGACCTCTTGTTTATCTCATTCGCAGTCACAGAGAACGCAGATGTTCAAGCGGCAGTTGCACTGCCGCTTGCCTTGACGCAGTGCAACTGCGGCAGGAACGGGAATGAACTCTGGGACAGGTTTTTAGACCATGCATGAAATCATAGTCAATTTACACATGCACACGCGCTACTCGGATGGAAGCGGCGTTCACAAGGATATCGCCCACGCCGCGATTCAAACCGGTTTGGATGCGGTCATCGTGACGGATCACAACGTGCTCGTGCGCGGCGTGGAGGGATACTACCGCCTCGATCGCAGGGGCGTCCTGCTTCTCGTTGGACAGGAGGTACACGACCAAGCCCGCGCTCCCCAAAAGAATCACCTCCTCGTCTTCAACGCGGAGCGCGACCTCGCCGCCCTCGCTAACGATCCGCAGGCGCTGATCAACGGCGTGCGCGAGGCAGGCGGATTGAGTTTCATCGCCCACCCCACCGACCCTGCCGCGCCCGCCTTCAACGAGACCGATATTTCGTGGGAAGACTGGAACGTGGAAAACTTCACCGGCATCGAATTGTGGAACGGGCTGAGCGAACTCAAAACAGTCGTGCCGACGAAACTCCACGGATTGTTCTACGCCTATTTCCCTCAATTCATCGGCTACAGCCCGATTCGTGAAACGCTCAACCGCTGGGACGAATTACTCTCACACGGCCGCCCCGTCGTCGCCATCGGCGGCTCGGACGCGCACGCCATGCGCATGAGCCTGGGACCGCTCCATCGCGTCATCTTCCCGTATGAGTTCCACTTCAAAACGATTAACACACACGTTTTCATCCCCGAACCGCTGACCGGCGACGCGTCGACCGACAAGAAGATGATCTACGACGCGCTCGCGGCGGGACGATGTTTTGTCGCGTATGATCTGCCAGCCTCAACCAAAGGATTCACTTTCAAAGCGAAGGGTCTCGAACAGTCCGCGATCATAGGCGAGGAGATTCCTGTCAAGGGCGGAGTGACACTCCACGCGCACGCGCCCAAGCAAGCGGAGATTCATCTCATCAAAGACGGCGAGCGCATCGGCGTGTGGAAAAATTCCTACGCCGCCACATTAAGCGTGAACGAGCCCGGCGTCTATCGTGTGGAAGCCTATCGAAACTACCTCGGCAGAAAACGCGGCTGGATTTTCAGTAACCCAATCTATGTGAGATAAATTTGCTCTGGCGGGGTCTGAGACCCCGCCAGAGCATTAGATATTTTTTTTCACCCACAAAGCGCGCAAAAGTTCAAAAATGGTTTTCTTCGCGATCTTCGCGTCCTTGGCGGTAAAAAATCAATGTCATCACTCCCCCACAAACGCATCGTTGTCGTCGGCACGACCAGTTCGGGAAAGTCCACGCTGGCGAAAAAAATTTCCGAACGCTTCGACATGGGCTTCATCGAACTCGACGCGCTTCACTGGGAACCCAACTGGCAGGAAGCGCCGCTCGACGTCTTCCGCGCACGCGTCCGCACGGCGACGCAGGCTGAACGGTGGATCGTCGCGGGGAATTACAGCGTCGTCCGCGATTTGGTGTGGAGTCAAGCCGAAGCGGTGATCTGGCTCGATTATCCATTTTTTCTAGCGCTAAAACAACTCACGCGCCGCACGTTCCGTCGCTGGTGGACTCAGGAATTACTTTGGGGCACGAACCGCGAGCCGTTCTGGGTCCATTTCAAATTATGGTCACAGGATTCGTTGTTCCATTGGCTGTTCAAAACCTATTGGCGCAGAAAGCGCGAGACGCCCCAGTTATTGTCAATGCCGGAGCATCGGCATTTGAAGTTGATCCATTTCAAACATCCGCGCGAAGCGGAAGCGTGGTTAGAGGGACTATAATCACATCGGAGAAAACATTTCAATGGAATATCGCAATCTCGGTAAGGCTGGCGTCAAAGTATCCGTCATCGGAATCGGATGCAACCAATTCGGCGGCAAAGTGGACGCGGCTGGCACGAAAGCCGTCGTCCAGCGCGCGCTGGAGGAAGGCGTCAACTTTTTCGACACGGCGGATGTGTACGGCAACCCCAACGGCGCTTCGGAGGAGTTTCTCGGCGCGGCGCTGGAAGGCGAACGAGAGCGCGTGGTGATTGCGACGAAGGTCCGCTTCAAAATGGGCGATGGACCGAACGACGTCGGTTCGTCGCGCTATCACATCCTCAACGGAGCCGAGGCGAGTCTGCGTCGGCTGAGAACCGATCACATTGACCTGTATCAAATTCACGCGTGGGATGAATCGGTTCCCATCCAAGAGACGCTGCGCGCCCTCGACGATCTCGTCCGCGCAGGCAAAGTCCGTTACATCGGCGCGAGTCAATTTTCGGCGTGGCAGTTGGCGCACAGCAACCTGCTCGCCGAGTTGAGCGGCTGGGAGCAATTCGTCACGATCCAAACGCACTACAACTTGCTCGAACGCGACGCCGAGCGCGAACTCGTCCCCTTTTGCGCGTGGGCGGGCGTCGGCATCCTGCCGTATTTTCCGCTCGCGGGCGGACTGCTCACCGGAAAATATACGCGCGGTGAACCGCCTCCCGCCGGGTCACGCGGCGAGTTCAGCCAATACGTGAAGAATCGACTCACGGATGCGACCTTCGACAAACTGGATAAACTCCGCGCCTTCGCCGACTCGCACGGACGCACGCTTCATGACCTCGCTTTTAGCGGGTTGCTCCATCGGAAGGAAGTCCCCTCCGTCATCGCCGGCGCGACCACGCCCGAACAAGTCAGCGAGAATGCGAAGAAGATCGTGTGGAAATTGTCGGGGGAGGAGTGGGGTGAATTGCAAGAGTTGTTATGAATAAAAAAGTTTCTTTTCGTTCCGCTCGCCGCGTCAACCCGAGCGCGGCTTTAAATTTTCCCTCAGCCAGGCGAGCGCGTCGCCGGGTGTGCCGATCCGTAAGCCTGATCGCTCCGCAACTTTCGGGTCGTCAATAAAATGTTTTCGATTATGTGTGACAAGGAAATCCACTTTGGCGCTTATCGCCGCAAGAAGAATGGGAACATCCTCCGGGTCGGAAATCAAGTAAAGATGTTTATCAATTTCCTCCTGCGCGGGATGGCGAACGATCCTCAAGCCCACGTCTTTTAGGGTTTCACGTAACGCAGGCAACGCTTGCGGGACTTTGCGAGCCATCGAGCGCTCGCTTTCTACAACAACCTGCTCGCTGATGAAGATCTCGATCTGTCCATTTTCCGACATAACCAAAAGCGCGCGCGCCGCGCCGGTGGACGAAATCACCGCCGCGATCAGCGCGCTGCTGTCAAGAAACACTTTAACTCTTGACATAGTTTTCTTTGTAATATTGTTTACGTTCCTCGTCTAAGGTTTGAAGCAATTCATCCAATGTGACATTGGCGTCACTGACCATTTTCGCCACCTTGTCGGCGCTCTTCATAACCTTGCTTTCTTTCGGCACAAGGAAAAAAGAGCCATCCCCAACGTCAATCAATTGAAAAAACTCTCCATCTTCCAGGCTATATTTTTTTCGTAAACTAGCAGGAAAGGTAATCGTACCTTTGCCGCGCATTTGGATTGTGGTCATAGTTTTCTCCAGAAAATCGGAATTCCAGAATTCCTGAAATTCTACCACAACGGTCAAAACCTCCTCAACCCTATCACCAACCGCGTCAACCCGAGCGCGGCTAGGAGAATCAGCCCCACTGCCACTTCGAACGCCAGCCGCTTGACGTGAATCACCAAACTCAAAAAGGATATTCCAATTCCCAGCGCGGCGACCACGCCCACGCGCGCCAGGTGACGACGCTCCATGTCCGGGATGTCGTCCGTCCGCGTGACAAAGCGCAGGCGGCGCGCAAAATCGGAGAGGTCCCAGCCAAGCAAGCCGCCGAGCGCGCCGAGGAGCATCCAAATTGAGGCAAGTCCGTTCCACACGCCGTACAGCGCGCTGCAGATAGTAATGAGGAAGGCAATGGAGGAAACCCAGTCCAACCGCTTCCAATGTGCGAGAAGCCACAGGACGCCGAGCCAGACAAACCCACGCACGGGTTCGGTTATCCCCGATTGGGAATATCCGTAGGCAAGCGAACCACAGCCCAAGACCACACTGAAGATGAAAGCAATTAATGTCATGGATGGAAGAAGATGAGTATAAAAGATTCTACCATCCAGACTATAATCTCAAACGATGGACGCATCTTCCGATTGCGACGCGCCGCTCCACCCAAAAGCCGCCGAGGGATTGCGCCTGTTCAACGAGGGAAAATATTTCGAGGCGCACGAAGCGCTCGAGGTGGCATGGCTGGAGGAGAAAGGCAAAGTCCGCGATTTGTATCGCGGCATTTTGCAAGTGGGGGTCGCGTACCTGCACATCACGCGCGGGAATTACAGAGGCGCCATCAAGGTGCATGGAAGAAGCCAGCGCTGGTTGAAAGACTGGCCCAGCATTTGCCGAGGAATTGATGTGGAGGGCTTACGGCGCGATGCAGACGCGGCGATCAACGAAGCGCTGAGGTTGGGAGAACAGAGGCTTGCAGAATTCGACTTGGCGCGGCTGAAACCCATCCGGTGGGGGGAGAGGCTTGGGAAACTGTAGCAGGCGTACGTCCGCGAGAGACGCGGGAGTGGGGCATCCAGCGAAAAGCGCGAGGCTGTGTATCCCACGTCATCCAATTTGTTTACGGCGTTGGGATCGCCAGCGGAGTTAATGTCGGCGTGATTGCCGGGGCAGGCGTGGAAATCAACGGCGTCCAGCCGCTGTAATAAAAATAATCGTTGAGGAACGCGGCGCGCTCTGCTTCGGTCATCCAGCGCGGACGTGAGTAATCTTCGAGCATGGCAGTCAACAATTCAACGCCGATCAGTTTGCCGTCGTAGATGACATAGCGGTCCAAAAACTCGCGGCGGATGTCGCGCGGCATCCAACTCTGGTCGCCCATTTGGTCGAAGAATAAATTGCCGAGTCCGTAATGGATGAACGCGTCGTCGTAAAATTCCAGCGCTTGCGCGTAATGCGCCTGAGAGCCGCTGACGATGGACGCGCCCGAATCAACCATCAAGCGGAAGTCGTCCATTTGTTGAGGGCTGGGGCGCGGGTTGTAACTCTCGTTCCACTGAAAGGTGAAGATGACGAGGTAGCCCTGCGCTTTCAACTCGGCGATCTTTTGCGTGTGATATTCAAAGTCGCACGGCGCGGCGCCGGGGCGGAGTTCGCGGGCGGTCGAGAAGCGTTCCACGTCGGGTTTGTTGCAACCGATGAAGGCGATCTTGTTGCCGTTGATCTCAAACAAGGCGGGTTTGAGCGAATCTTGCAAGTCGGCGCCGCCGCCGAAATAGGGAAGGTGGCGCTGTTTGTAAATTTCGAGGGTTTCCAACATGCCTTGCGCGCCGCGGTCGGCGAAGTGGTTGCCGGTCAGTTCGATGACATCCGCGCCGATGTCGGTGAGCAGGTCCATATATTGCGGGTCACTGCAAAAGATCAACGTGGTTTGGTCGGCTTGGGGAAAGGCGCAGCGCGCCAGAAAGGGGGCTTCGTTGCTGATGTGTGTGATGTCGGCTTCGCGCAAAACGTCGCGGATTTTTTCGCCAGGGTACGCCACGCCTTTGTATTCCATCGTTAGCGCGACCGCACGCACGAGGGCGGTGACGCCGGTGAGGATAACGGTGGTGAGTTTAGAGGGGTCGTAATTGGTAATTGGTAATTGGTGATTGGTGGGCGATTGCAGAGTGAAATTAATTATCAGCGGATAAGTCGAGGCGTCGAAATTTTTTCTTATCGGTGATTGTCCGTCAATGGCGAGGACTTTCCATTTCGGTTGGAGGTCTTCAAACGGGACGATCGCCCAGGCGGATTCTGCCCACGCCGTTGCGAGCAGATCACCCGTCGAAACGATGCGGACCGCACTTGCGGCTGGCGCGTCCCATAGGAGAATCAACGCGTCCCGTGTGGATTCGTCCATGAGGAGGGGAGTCCCATTGAGCAATACGCCGTCGGTCCAGGCGGTTTGGAGTTGGTCGAGCGTGACGCCGTCGGCGACGGTGGGGAACGGCGCGACGAGGGCGTAGACCCAGGTAATTTTTGTTTCGTTTAAATTTGGATTCGACACAACGAGCGGCGAGGCATCGAGGATGAAACTTTGGGGATTCAATTTTTGCGCTTGCTCACGCAGTGATGTGGGGACCGAAGAGCCGATGCGCGCTTCAAATGGCGTGGGTGCGATGGGTTCGAGGGATGGAGGAGGCGTTAAAGAGGAGGCTGGAGGCTTGAGACTGGGTGTGGCTTGTGGCGCGCAGGCGGAAAGTATTGCAACGAGAAGAAAGATCGTGGACGCGAATTTCGCGAATGCGCGCGAATTCTTTAAGAACAAATCCGCGATAATTCGCGTAATTCGCGGCTGAATTATTCTCAGGGCAGGCACAACGCCTGATTATACTATTCCGCTTTCAACGTGGTTGCGGCGACAGTGAAATCTTTCAGCGCGGATTGGTTTATCGTGACGCCCAAGCCGGGGGCGGTTGGGACGGTGATCGTACTGTCGTCGTTGAGCGTGAATCGTTCGTTGGTGATGTCGCGTTGATAGTAACGGTCGGAGGCGGAGATGTCGCCGGGGAGGATGAAGCCGGGGAGCGACGCCAACGCCAAATTGGAGGCGCGACCGATTCCCGTTTCGAGCATCCCGCCGCACCAGACCGGGACGTTTCGCGCGCGGCAATAATCGTGAATCGCAATCGCCTGACTCAATCCACCGACGCGCGCGGGCTTGATGTTGATGATCTTGCAGGCTTTCATTTCCAGCGCGTAGCGCGCGTGGCGCGGCGAGACGACGCTTTCATCCAAACAGATCGGCGTTTTGAATTCCGCTTGCAAGAGGCGATGATCCCAAATGTCGTCTTCGAATAGCGGCTGTTCGATCAGCAGTAAATTCAAGTCGTCAATTTTCTTCAACACCTGCGCGGACTCGAGTGTGTACGCGGAGTTGGCGTCCACTTGCAAACGCAAATCGGGATAGGCGTTTCGCACGGCGAGAGTCTCGTCCACCTCGCGCCCGGGTTTGATCTTAATCTTGACGCGGCGATAGCCTTGACTTAAATACGACGCGACGGTTCTCACCAACGTTTCGGCTGACGCTTGAATCCCGATCGAGACTCCCACTTCGACTCGGTCACGCGTCCCGCCGAACATCTCCTTCAGCGACTTGCCGTCGCGCTTGCCGAACAGATCCCACAACGCCATCTCGACGCCCGCTTTGGCGAGGTGCTGTCCGCGTATCCGCTCGACGCGGGTTTGGAAATCCGCCGCGTCTTTTATATCTTGTCCGAGAATCAACGGCGCGATGAAATCTTTGAGGATGTGCCACGCGGTGCCAGTCGTTTCGTAGTTGTAGCCCGGCTCGCGCGAAGCGACGCACTCGCCATAGCCAGCGACTCCTTCGGCGTTCAATTCAATGAGGATACATTCGCGCACAGTCTCGCGCCCGAACGAGGTCTCGAACGGAGCGACGAGCGGCATGGAGAGGTGGTGGAGGGTGAGGGAGGTGAGGTTCATGGGAGGAGGTAATTGAGTAATTGGTAATTTGTAATTGGGGATTGGAGACTGAGTGAGTGAGTAATTGGTAATTGGTAATTGGTAATTGGTAATTAGGAGTCGAGGGGAGATTTGACGGCGAGTCCGCCGCGTTGGAGGACATGGGTGTAGATCATTGTCGTTTTCACATCCTTGTGACCGAGGAGTTCTTGAACGGTGCGAATGTCGTAGCCTCCTTCCAATAGATGAGTGGCAAAGCAGTGGCGAAAGGTATGCGGTCCAACCAGTTTGTTGATCCCTGCTTTTTTTGCGGCAGACCTGACCGCTTTTTGAAGAGTGGCTTCGCTGGCATGCCAGCGGCGTTTGGTTTTGGCTTCCAAATCGTCGGTAAGTTTGGCGGAGGGGAATACATATTGCCAGTTCCATTCGCATTCGGCGTTTGGGTATTTGACGGCAAGAGCATAAGGCATGTGAACCGCGCCGTATCCCTTTTGGAGATCCTCGTCGTGAATCCGTTTGACGCGGGCGAGGTGTTCTTTCAGAGGTTCAACGAGGCTGGCAGGCAGGATCGTAAAACGATCGTTTCCGCCTTTGGGGTCGTGGACGACGATCTGACGGTATTCAAAATCAATGTCCTTGACTCGCAGTCGGACACATTCCATTAACCGCAATCCGCCGCCGTAGAGAATTTGCGCCATGAGTTTTTGCGCGCCGCTCATCTCCGAGAGGATCCGTTGCGTTTCGGCGCGGCTCAGCACGACTGGGACGCGTCCCGCTTTTTTGGCGCGGGTGATCTGCACTTCATCCAGTTTCAGTTTGAGGACGTGGCGATATAAAAAGAGGATGGAACTCAACGCCTGCGTTTGCGTGGACGAGGAGAAGTTCTTTTGTGTGGCAAGATGGGCAAGGAACGCTTCAATTTCGGGGGCGCCCATTTCGGCGGGGTGTCGTTTGCCATGAAAAACAATGTATTGGCGAATCCAATAGATGTATGTTTCACCCGTGCGCGAGGAATAGTGTTTGGTCTTGATGGCGTCGCTAACTTGTTCAAGCAGTTTTTTCGGCTTGGAGGTCTGGTTTTCCATGGGCAATCCTGTTGCAAACCATTGTCAAAAGGTAGAGGCAGGCGTATAGTATGGACATAATTTCCGTATATGACCTCGCTGGAGGGTCATATATGGCAAATCTTCCGTATAATACACCAAATTGGCGTCATATACGGAAAACGTCCGCATATGACGCCTGTACGGCGGCTTATACGGAAAGTTTCCGTATAATACCTAGTTGG
>JADLBX010000036.1 GCA_020847435.1 Anaerolineales bacterium | reverse complement strand
TGGTTTTCTCAAGAAAGGTTGACGGAATCTCTCTTTTGTACACGGAACACACGGAGTATACGGTTTCTTCCGTAAGCAACGCAAAAAACTCCGTTTGATCCGTGAAATCCGTGTACCGAAAATCCCCCCTTTCGATTCTTGAGAAAGCCACGCAAGGACAACGCCGCGCGGCTGGAAAGCGCTGCAAAGTAGGGTAGAATTATTGCATCGCGCGCCGGGGCGATGGCGGAATCGGCAGACGCAACAGACTTAAAATCTGTCGGTGGCAACACCGTGAGGGTTCGACCCCCTCTCGCCCCACAACATCCTGTCATTGCGAGACGACGCTCGTCCGTCGAAGCAATCCCCTCACGGCAGGGCACATCGCTTCGCCTCGTTGGTCGCTCGCAATGACGTTTTCATCCGATTAACCATGTACTTCAACCGCCAGCGCCTCGAAGAACTCGAAGATAAAAGCCTTGCCCCCTACGGCACGCGGAGCAAGGACACCAAGGGCCGCGCCTACCTCGACAGCGAGCCCGAATATCGCACGTCGTTCCAACGCGACCGCGACCGTATCCTGCACACCACCGCCTTTCGCCGCCTCGAATACAAGACGCAGGTCTTCATCAACTTTGAAGGCGACTACTTCCGCACGCGGCTGACGCACACACTGGAAGTCGCTCAGATCGGACGGACGCTTGCCCGCGCCCTAGGCGGCAACGAAGACCTCGTCGAGGCGATCTGCCTCGCCCACGACCTCGGCCACTCCCCCTTCGGGCACTCCGGCGAAGTCGCGCTTGCCCGCTTGATGAAAGATCACGGCGGGTTCGACCACAACCGCCAATCCCTGCGCATCGTCACCGAACTCGAACAGCGTCACCCCGAGTTCCCCGGCTTGAACCTCACCTGGGAAGTCCGCGAAGGGATGGTCAAGCACGAATCCGAATACGACATTTCCGACGCGCGCGCCTTCAACCCCGAACTGCGCGGCAACCTCGAAACCCAGATCGCCAACGTCGCCGACGAACTCGCCTACACCACCCACGATCTCGACGACGGCTTGCGCTCCGGCATGATCGCCCCCCACATGCTGGAGGGCATCGCGCTCTGGGAAATTCTGCGGGAAATGTACAACTGGCGCGGACCCGCATTGGAAGACATGGAGCGCCACCGCATGATCCGCCAACTGGTGGGCATCATGGTCACCGACATGGTCGAGGCAACCGATAAACGGCTGAACGAAAGCAAGGCAAAGTCCGCGCTGGATTTGCAGAAGTTGAAACACAACGTCGTCGGCTATAGCGAAGACGTTCAACGCCGCAACCGCGAACTAAAAGACTTCCTCTACAAGAAACTCTACCGTCATTACCGCGTGGTGCGAATGCAGGTCAAAGCCGAGAGGCTGATTTCGGAGATCTTCCACGCCTACCGCGCCGAACCGCTGATGTTACCCGACAATGTCCAATGGCTGATCGAGAAGCGCGGCCTGGAACGGACGCTCTGCGATTACATCGCCGGCATGACCGACCGCTTCGCCATTGAAGAGCATCAAAAATTATTCAATCCCCTCGAAAAACCGTAACGCGACATGCATGTCGCCTTTGGAGTGCGGCTTGAAAGCCGCGTTATTGAATCGCAGCAATTGGCATGAATTTTATTATGCAATCCTTTAGGAACAGGTGAAAATGAGCCAGCAAATCTATCTCACGCCCGAGGGGGAGGCAAAACTCAGAGCAGAACTCGCGGAACTCACCGGGAGTCGGCGCGAGGAACTCGCCCAACGCCTCCGCTCCGCCATCCAAATGGGAGACCTCTCCGAGAACGCCGATTATCACAAAGCCAAGGAAGATCAGGCGTTCCTCGAAGGACGGATTCAAGAGATCGAGGCGACCCTGCGCCTCGCGATCGTTGTCGAAAAGCAAAAGAGCGACGTGGTAATGGTTGGTTCGCGCGTCACCGTGCAGGAAGAGGGCTTCGAGCCCGAAATCTATTCCATGGTGGGCGCGAAAGAAGCCGACCCGCGCAACGGAAAAATTTCAAACGAATCGCCCATCGGCAGCGCGCTGATGAGCCGCAAGGCGGGCGAGGTGGTCGAAGCGCAAACCCCCGGCGGGAGCATCAAACTAAAGATCGTTAAAATCGAGTAACAAAAATAAAAATCATGCGGCAGTTACACTGCCGCATGATCGTCTGACGCGCTTTTTGCCAAGCTGGCATCCTCCGCTTATGCTTTCGAGCGGGGCCAGATCGCAAACTCCAGCGTAACGCGTTGGAAATAACTGTTTTGCGGCAACGCACCCATGCCGTATTCCAAGTCCACCACGGTGGCGAGCAGTTGCAGGTTGGCGGTTTCGAGGAGGACTTCCTCCCCCTGCTTAAGCGGAATCAACTCTCCCTTCGGTTCGAGGCGGGCGCGGATGGCTGGGTCGTTGTACGCGTGTTCCGACATCAACACCTTCGTCGCCGTCTTGATATCGTTCTCTTCAAACAGCCAGACTTCGAGCGCGGTCACTTTCTTCGGGTCGCCGACGCCGATCTTCTCGCAAATGCCGACGCCGTATTCGCCGAGGTATTTTCCGCCCTGCGTGTCGATGCTGAACGATTCGTCGTAGAGGTCGTATCCAAACACATATGTCGTCATGGACTGGGTGATGGGCGGCTCCAGCCCGTGCGTGCGGTAATCGGTCTTCTCCACGTTGCGGCTGAGTTCCGCCGCCTGCATCACCGGCGTGACGGCGCCACTGCCGCGGCGGAAGAGGCGGAACAAATACAGCCCGCCTACGCCAAGGAGAATTGCCACCACCGCGATCGAAGCGAAGAAAATAATTTGACTCAACCCGGTCATCGAGCCCGATTCAGCGGGGGCGCCAGCCTGAATCGGCGCGCCTTTCACCGATTGAACCAACTGACCGAATTTTTGAATTTCTGCGGCATTGAGATACCCGGGATCGCTTTGCAGGCTGATGTAAGTCGGACCTGCCGCATCGCCCAATTCATCCCAGCGTTTCATGGCGGCATCTGCATCCCCGGTTCGGTTGTACGAATCGACGGTCATCCGCAGATAGTCGCGTTGCAGGTCGGCGCGCAGGATCTCCGGCGTCCCATCCGTGTATTCGACGGGCCAAACCATCCAGCCAAAGATCAGACCGAGAATCAAGCCGACGATCGCGCCTAAAGCAATTCCAACAACTGGTTTTTTGAGGTTATTCTTGACGATCGCAAGTATTGCTTCCATGGCGAATTCCTTTTATTCTGAGGTCTGACCCATTATAAACTATCCCATCTTCGATTCAAGCGCCCAAATAGGGCAATCGCATTTGGGCTTTTTATCCACTAATCTTCGCTAATCTGCGCGAATTTTCCTAAAAAAATTAGCGTAAATTCGTGGAGATTAACGGATTCTCAAACAAAATGAGGCGTTTTCAGTACCAAATTTTTCTAATGCGATTGCCCTAAGCGCCCAAATGGATGATCGAACTACTTTCTTTCCATCAGATACAACACCCGCTCCGCCTCGCGGATTTCGACCGCCGCGCGGATTTCAAACTTCTCCTTGAAAGCAGATTCGAATCCTTCGCGCGTGTAATTCGGGAAAATATCAACCCGCGACGCCAACAACTTTTTCACCTGGCTATCCTGCTTGGGGACAAATTCGATCACGAGCCATTTACACGACTCGGCAAAAAACTCCGCGACTTGCGGCAGCGGCACATTGTTCGAGATCGCCAAATGATGGATCACCGCCAGCGCCAGCGCCAAATCCGCTGGACCACGTTGACCAAACGAATCACGCTCACGGTTTGCCCAGCCGATCGCAGGCGAGGGGTTTGTTAAATCCAATAACAACGGCAATAAGTATTCCGTGTTATCTTTTTTCATCTGGCGATAATTCTGTTCGACCGCCGCAGGATCAATATCCCACGAAACGACGTAGGCGCTGTTCTCGCCAGCCACGCGGCTGAATTCGCCGTTGTTCGCGCCCAAGTCCCACGTGAGCGCGGGCTTGAGCCGCGCCGACCACTCGCCCACCAGTTGTTTTTTATGTTCGAACGCCGCGTCCGAATAATTCGTGATGTCGTAATAATTTCCCCATTCGGTGCCGCGCGGGGTCCAATCCAATTTTTGAATCGTCGCTTCGAGACTCTCGATCAAACCCGTCATCGCCTGCCTGCTCATCGAGCCGCCGCGTGATTTAACTTCTTCGCCAGAATATTTCCGTTGCGCGCCCGCGTGCAAATGAATGTGCGTGAGCAAACCAAAATTGAAGCGCGTCTTCGTCGGTAGCAACTCGCTTGCAAGATCGAGCGGAACGCCGTCAATATACACCCGCAATAATTGATTTAACCGCGCGTCTTTCAACGCCATCAACGCCAGTGGCGCGAGAAAGTGTTGGCAAAATTGTTTATACGCCACCCACGGCTGTCCCTCGTGATACGTTTCAAACGACAACGTATCAATCAACGTCGCTTTGCCGCGCACAAATTGAATGTTGTACGCGCTCGCGTCTTTCAACGACATATCCGCTTTGAGGGCGCGCTTTTGGATAGTCAACGTCGCCAGCGCGGCGGACTTCAATTGACCGAACGACCATTCATACGGATACGAGATGAACGGCACGCGCTCGGGCTGGATGATTTTGAAACTCGATTCAGACTCAAGGGGAGGCTGACTCACTTCGGTATGCGGAATCAAATACCCAGCCTTGACCAGCCTCTCGTACAACCCCGACCCCATCAACTTGACATACTCGCCCTCGTACACGCGGTTAACCTGTCGGTAGAGGATTCCGCCGCGAGAAAACAGGAACCCGCTGGGGTCCCGAAAAGAAGCGGGGTTGTGTCCGCTATTTGTTTTCTGATTCGTCATCGTCTTCGGTCTGCTTCGGCTTGATTCCAAACCATCCCTTGATTTTTCCCCACGACGCGCGGAACGCGACTCCGAGACCGAGCAACGCGGCAATGGCGAGCTGGATCAAAAAACTGCCAGAGCCAGGGTCGAGATATGGAAGGGGCGCAAAGTGCATGGTGACTCCTATTCAACAGTTTCAGGGACGACGGTTTCGAGCAGGAACGTCTCCTGACAATTCGTGCATTGTGCCTCGCGCTTGTTGGCGTACACAAGCAAGCCGCCGCATTTCGGGCAGGGCTGCTTGAGCGGGCGCTTCCACGAAGTGAAATCGCAATTCGGATAATTCGCGCAACCGTAGAATGTGCGTCCTTTGCGCGTTTTCTTTTCGACGATGTCGCCGCCGTCTTTCGGGCATTGCACGCCGATCTTTTCGAGCCACGGCTCGGTGTAACGACAGTTCGGGAAATTGGCGCACGAAATAAATTTTCCGAAGCGCCCATAACGGATGACGAGTTCGCCACCGTCGGTGGGACAAATGCGCCCGATCTTCTCTGGCTCGCTTTTGGTGACAGGCATCTCTGCCTGCGCTTTTTTCAAGTCCTCAGCGAACGGATGATAGAACTCATGCATCACTTCCGTCCATTCGGCTTGACCATTCGAGATCATGTCGAGGTCTTCTTCCATGCGCGCCGTGAATTTCAGGTCAACGATATCGGGGAAGTATTGCACCATCAAATCGTTGACTTGCATACCGATCTCGGTTGGCACGAGTCGTTTTTCTTCGCGCAAAACATAGCCACGCGCTTGAATGGTCGAGATCGTCGGCGCGTACGTGGACGGGCGACCGATGCCGTCTTCTTCGAGCGCTTGCACAAGCGACGCTTCCGAATAACGCGGCGGTGGTTGGGTGAAGTGCTGTTCAGGAATTAAGCGGACGAGTTCCTGTTTTTGTCCCTCGGCGATACTCGCAGGGATTTTGACATTCTCTTCGTCTTCCTCTTCCGTTTTCACATCTTCGTTCTTCGCTTCTTCATACACAACCATGAAGCCAGCGAACTTGACCGCCGAACCCGAAGCGCGCAACAGATATTCGTGCGCGCTGGTTTTGCCAGTCACTTCCACTTGCAACGTGTCGTACACCGCCGCTTCCATCTGCGAAGCGACAAAGCGTTGCCAGATCAAACGATACAACTTGAACATGGCAGGCTCTAAAAATTCTTTCACCGACTCAGGCTCGCGCATCACCGACGTGGGACGAACCGCTTCGTGCGCCTCTTGCGCGTTGGCAGAACGCGTCCGATACGTCGGCGGCTCGGACGGCAAGAAGTCCGCGCCGTATTTGCCTTGCACATATTGCCGCGCTTCATCTTGCGCCACCGCCGAAACGTTGGTCGAGTCGGTTCGCATGTAGGTGATCAGACCCGTCGTGCCGCCGTTGCCCACATCTTGCCCTTCATATAATCCCTGCGCGAGCGCCATCGTTCGTTTGGCGGTGAAGCCGAGTTTGCGCGACGCCTCCTGTTGCAGGGTAGACGTCGTGAACGGCGCGGCAGGCTTACGTCGGCGTTCGCCGCGTTTGACTTTCGTCACCACGTACGCGGCAGTTTCCATGTCCACGAGAATCGGCTTGACCGTTTCTTCGTTCGGCAACTCGGGGTCTTTGTCGTCGATCTTCGCAAGTTTGGCGATGAATGCGGATTTCGGTCCATCGGACTTTAACTCGGCGTGGATCGACCAATATTCCACGGGGACGAAATTCTCGATCTCCCGTTCTCTCTCGACGATCAGCCTGAGCGCGACCGATTGGACTCTCCCCGCCGACAAGCGCCCGCGCACCTTCTCCCAAAGAATCGGGCTGATGGAGTAACCGACAAGGCGATCCAAAATTCGGCGCGCTTGTTGGGCGTTCACCAAATCCATGTTGAGTTGGCGCGGGTGCGAGAAGGCGTCCTTGATCGCGGGTTCGGTGATCTCGTGAAAGACCACGCGCTTGGCGCGTTCGGGATCGATCTCCGCCGATTCCAACAAATGCCATGAAATCGATTCACCCTCGCGGTCGGGATCGGTAGCGAGATAGACCTCTTCGGCTTTTTGCGCCAGTTTCTTGAGTTCTTTGACGACTTCTTTTTTCTCGTTCGGCACGCGGTACTTCGGCGTGAAATCGTTTTCCACGTCCACCGAGAGTTGCGACTTCAACAGGTCGCGCACATGCCCCACCGAGGCGCGGACGGTGTACCCCTTGCCAAGAAAACGCCCGACGGTCTTTGCCTTCGCAGGTGATTCGACGATCACGAGTTTGCCGTCGCGCTTCACAACCTTTTCCACTTTTTCAGGCTTCGGCGGCGGGACGAGTCCTGCGTGCGCGTCGGTCCTTCCCATTCGATACAGTTTTGTTCCACACACAGAGCAAGTCCCAACCGTGACGGGAGACCCCTTCGCATTGAATCCCGCGACAGGGTCTTTCATCTCACGTTTGGTCTTGCACTTCATACAATAGGCTTCCATACATTCCTTCGTTGATGTCGTTGCGAGGAGGGCGAAGCCCGACGAAGCAATCTCCTGTGGCGAGGAGATTGCTTCGTGGCGCACTCGCCGTTTAAGGCTCGGCGCCACTCGCGAGGACATATTTATAAATATTTCTCTTGCTTCTCTTTCTTCAACCGCTCCACGACATCGCGCACGCGTTGCGCTTGATCCGCTCTGCAAACCAGCAACACGTCGCCCGAATCGACCACGATCACATTGTCCAAGCCAATCGTCACCATCAAGCGTTGACCGTCCGCGCTGTACACCAACGTATTGTGCGAATCGACTTCGATATGCTCGGCATTGACCGCAACATTCCCATCGGCATCGGGCAATAATACCTCAAACAGCGAATCCCATGAACCGACGTCGCTCCAACCGAGTCCGCCTGCGGGAATCACAGCCACTTTCTGCGCGTGTTCCATGATGCCGTAGTCAATCGTCTGGCTTTTCAAACCTGACCAACGTTCTTGTATCACAGCCTCGCGCTTTGGCGTATCCCATGCGGATGCGATTTCGCTAACAACTTTGAAGAGTTCGGGCATCTGTCGCTCAAACTCAGACATGATCACGCTGGTCTTCCACACGAACATGCCGCTATTCCAAGAATGATCGCCGCTTTGCAGTAACTGTTGCGCCGTTGCTTCGTCGGGCTTTTCCTTGAATCGCTTCACCGCGTACACGGGATATTTGTATTCGCCATTCAACGGCTCGCCTTGTTGAATGTATCCGTAGCCAGTAGAGGGAAACGTCGGCGTGATCCCCAACGTGACGAGATGATCTTTTTCCGCCACGTCGAATGCGGAACTGATGAGGTACTTGAACAGATCCGTATTGCGGATGTGATGGTCCGCCGTTTGGATCGCCATCATCGCCTGCGGATCGCGCTTTTGTAAAACTGCCGCCGCCAATGCTACCACAGACGCCGTCCCACGCGGCGCAGGCTCGATCAAATAGTTCTCATTGGGGATGCCTGGGACTTGTTCCTGCATCACCCGCGCTTGCTCAGCAACCGTTACAACGAGAATCCGCTCAGGAGGAAAAAGACTTTGAAGCCGCGCAACCGTGCTTTGAAAAAGAGTCTCTTTTCCAAGCAACGGCAACAATTGTTTCGGCGATTCTTTTCTTGAAAGAGGCCACAAGCGAGTCCCTCCGCCTCCAGCCATGATGACAGCATAGGTATTGTCTGGCATTAGTTATGGTCCGAAATGAAGTCTGGTGAAAAAAAACGTATACACGTAGACACGGAAACAGGTACACACGTGAGCAGTCATCGTCAAAACGTGTTCCATATTTACGCGCCTCCTTGTCTACGATTTTACTTGTCTACGTATTTACCTGCCTACTTTGTTTCCTTGTTTCCTTTTTTACTTGTCTACGTGTTTCCCTGTTTACTTTGTCTCCGTGTTTACCTATCTACTTTGTACTCCGCTCTCTCCTCGCGCACCGCGACGTAATTCATACCACCGACTTGCCGCACCATACCTTTCAATTCCATGAGCGCCAGCGAAGCGGACACTTTCTCGATAGGCAAATCCGCTTGGTTGCGGATGTCGTCAATCTGCATCGGCTCATTCGTCAGGACGGTCAACAGTTTCGATTCGATTGCATCACTCGGCATGATCTTACGCGCCGCTTTGTGTTCGCCGACGCGCGTGATGTCCAACGCTTGCATCAAATCGGTGACGCTCAACAGCGGGAGCGCGCCGTTTTGAATCAACTTATTCGTTCCCTTGCTTTGAGGCGCAAGTATACTACCAGGCACCGCAAAGACCTCGCGTCCCTGCTCGGCGGCAAACTCAGCAGTGATCAACGCGCCGCTTGTCTCACCTGCTTCCACCACAACAACGGCAAGCGACAACCCCGAAATGATTCGATTGCGCGGCGGGAAGTTCGACGCGTCGGGCGGAGTCCCTGGCGCGTAATCGCTGATGATCGCGCCGCGCTCCATCATTTGTTCCGCCAGCGCGCGATGCTCAGGCGGATAAATTTTATCCACTCCCGAACCCAGCACGCCGATCGTCCGCCCACCCGCTTTCAACGTCGCTTGATGCGCGACCGCATCCACACCGCGCGCCAGCCCGCTGATAACAGTCATGCCATTCGCCGCAAGAAACGACGACAACTCTTCCGTGATCTGCCGTCCATACGGAGTGACTCGCCGCGTGCCCACAATCGCCACCGCAAACAGATCATCAGGCAAATACTCGCCTCGAATGTACAACACAGGCGGCGGCTGGTCAATCTCTTTCAATCGCTGCGGATATGCCTCGTCCTGCCACGTCAGGATTTGGATTCCCTGCTTCTCGATCTTCTCCCAGACTTTATCCAAGTCCACGCCATCACGCGCTTGGACGACGCGCTCGATCACTTTCGATCCCAAGCCTGCCTCAGCCAATTCAAGCGGATTCGCCTTCCACGCCGACTCCAGATCGCCGAAGTACGCGACCAATCCCTGCATCCGCACCGCGCCGATGCCTTTGATCAAATTGAAGCCGACCCAATATTTTTTGTCGTTCATAAAATTTTCATTCATACATCGCTGGTTGAGTAGTCCCGCACGCTCGTTGCGGGACGTATCGAAAGCAATTAACCTGCAAACGAATTGTTTGAATCATACTCGTTGGTCGAGTAGACGGCGGTGATGTTCCGCCGTCGTATCGAGACCAACAGTGTTCAAAAGTAATCTTGCAACAAGAATTGCTTTATAGCGCGGTGGTCTCGATACGGGCTTCGGTTTCGGTACGCCGCTTCGCGGCTACTCAACCATCAGCCCTACTCGACCACCGTTACAAACCGTCCAATAGATGAACGCGTAAGGTTCGTGAACCAGCCTCCACGTCGAGAATGACCGAGGGAATCGCAGGGAGAAGAATCTCCTTGCCCGAGTCATCCCGCACAACGTAGACATCGTTCGCGCCCGTCTCCAAAATTTCAATCAACTCGCCAAGCGGATTCCCGCCTTCATCCACAACTCGGAATCCGATCAACTCATGTTGATAGATTGTACCCTCAGGCAACGGCGGCGCGTCCGCTTTCTTGACGAACGCCCATTGATTACGATACAGCCCCGCCTCTTCGGGAGTTTCGACGCCCTTGAATTTTACAAGCAGACCCGCCTGATGCGGGCGGACACTGGCGAGCGTCATCGGCTTGTATTCTTCGCCGACAAAAAGTTTTCGTCCCTTTTTCATGCGCTCAGGGAAATCGGTATGCAAATCCATGACGATCTCGCCGCGCAAACCATGCGGACGCCGCAAATAACCCACGCTCAAATAAAGCGGCTCGCCTTTCGGCGAGCCTGTGTTTTTTTCTTTTGCCATTAGTCTGGCTCGACCACATCGAGCGTGGCATGTTTGCCTTCGCGCTCCGCCGCCACTCGCAACAACGTGCGGATGGAGTTGGCGACCTTGCCGCTCTTGCCGATGACGCGCCCCATGTCATCTTTCGACACGCTCAACTCGATGCGTACGCGTGAACCGCTCCCCGACTGCGTCACCTGCACTTCATCGGGATGCTCCACTAACGACTTGGCGATGTATTCGATGAGATCTTTCATAGTTATCCTCCCCTCTCCCTGCGGGAGAGGGGCTAGGGGTGAGGGCGACTATTTACCCTTCCCCGCTTCCTTGCGCTTGGCTTCCGCCTCTTCCGCTTCTTTGACGAGCGTTTCAACTGCCTCGCCCTTCTTGAAGCGTTCCCAGCGGTCCATCGTGCCAGAGGCTTTGAACACCTGCGCCACCGACTCGGTCGGCAACGCGCCGTTCTTCATCCAGTGATACACGCGGTCTTCTTTGAGGTGCACTGTCGCGGGCTGTGTGCGGGGATTGTAAAAGCCCAAGATTTCCAAAAAGCGACCGTCACGAGGGGACTCTTTATCCGCGGCGACGACGCGATACGTGGGCTGACCCTTCAACCCGATCCGACGTAAACGAATACGAACCATCTTACATTTTCTCCTAAAATATATTTGTGTAGGTTGCGTTCTCTAACGCAACCGTTGGCGGTAGAGACCGCCAACTACACAATTTTGATTTGCGTCTCAGGCAGGCATAGAGAGGTGTGTGAAAGGAACACATGCGGGCTGAAATCGCAGGCGCAATTTTACCAGACTTTTCAGTTTGAACCGCTAAGCCCGCAACGTGCGCCAAGAAAAACTTAAAAACTTTGCGGTCTTAGCGTGCTTAGCGGTAGAGAAAAAGATACCCTCATTCCTTGCCCCACCTCGGACTCCGCCCAAATCTTCCCACCGTGCGCCTCAACCAGAAACTTCGCAATGGACAATCCCAACCCCATCCCACCCGAATCGCTGGATTTATAGAATCGGTCGAAGATGCGACTCAAATCCTCGGCTTGGATTCCCTCACCGCTATCTTGGACGAAAACCGTCACGCTTCTCTCCTCAGGGACGGCTGACTCAGTCACCCCGACCTTTATCTTCCCCCCGCTCGGCGTATACCGCACCGCATTCGCCAGAATATTCGTCAACACCTCACGGATGCGCAGCGGATCAATCTCAATCGAATCCACATTTGCCAAATCCAACTGAAACTTAATTTCCTTTTCCTTCGCCTGAGACTCAAACCCCGCAACGACTTCACGAATCAACGCACCCAAATCTGTTGGCTCACGCTTCAACTGCAATGACCCGCTTTCGGCAAGCGCGAGAGTCCGCAAGTCGTCTACCAGCCGCGAGAGAATTTTCGTCTCGTCATACAACGATTTCAATCGTTCTGCATCCGCCGCGTAGACTCCGTCAATCATCCCTTCGAGGTTGCCTTGCATGACCGTGATCGGTGAACGGAGTTCATGCGAAATATCAGCCAGCATGTTGCGGCGTTGCTTGTCATTCAACTCCAATTTCTCTGCCATCGAGTTGAATTCACTCAACAATGCGCGGACTTCATGAGGTCCACGTTCCTCCACGCGCACAGTGAAGTCGCCATCCGCCACTCGATTCGACGCCTCAAGCAATTCATCCAACGGCATGGACATGCGTCGCAGATTCCGCACGGCAAAAATTACCGCCATGATCAAAATGAAAAAACCGATAAAGCCAAACGGGAAAATGAAATCGGGACGATCGAACGGCGGCGGAACGCCATGAAATTCAACATACGGGTCGAGCACAAGTCGAAGCACCGCCATCACCCCGACGCAAGCGAAGAAACTGAACAGGATGAAAAAACATCCCATTCGGCGGAAGAACGGTCCACGGCGTTGCCGCCAATGCTTGGGGGGCCAGTCTTCGTTCTGGGGCCACCAAGGTGGGCGCTGGCGAAAAGGAGGGTGTTGTTTCATATCATTCAAAATCGGTGGTCGAGTAGTCCCGCGATGCACGTCGCGGGACGTACCGAGACCACCAGTTACAAGAATACTTCTCGAACAAGCATTGCTTTGGTTACATGCTGGTTTCGGTACGGCGGACGAACACCGCCTACTCAACCAGCGGTGTATTTATTTATCCGCAAATTTATATCCGACGCCATACACGGTCAACACATACTTCGGCTCGCTCGCCTTGACCTCAACCTTGCGACGGATATTTTTGATGTGCGCGTCAATTGCCCGCTCGTAGGATTCGAATGCCACGCCGTGGATCGCATCCAACAATTGGGCGCGCGTGAAGACGCGTCCAGGCTGGCGCGCCAACGTGGCAAGCAACTCAAACTCAGTGGGAGTCAACTCTTCGATCTCGCGCTTCTCGGCTGTGACTCGCAGACGCGGCACATCGAGGGTCAAATCTGCCACACGGATCATTTCCGAGTTCACGCTCGCCGCGTTTTCGATGCGGCGGAAAACGACACGCACGCGCGCCACCAGTTCCTTCGGGCTGAACGGCTTGGTCATGTAATCGTCCGCGCCGAGTTCGAGACCGATGAGTTTGTCCGATTCGTCGGCGCGGGCGGTGAGCATGATGATCGGCGCGTTGGAGAGTTTGCGAAACTCGCGGGTGAAGTCCAAGCCGTCTAGCTGAGGCAGACCGAGGTCCAGAATGACCGCCGAAGGCTTTTCCGTCTTCGCTAGCGAGAGGGCGTGCTTCCCATCGTACGCGATCAAAACGCCAAATCCCGCGCGTTCGAGATAATCCCGCACGAGTTGGGTGATCTTAGGTTCGTCGTCCACAACGAGGATGGTTTTCATTCGCTTTATCCGATTATACGATGAACAGCGGGCAGGACTGTCCGCTGTTCATCAATGTTGAGACCGTTACTGAATGGGCGCTGATTGACGTTTGAGGAATTTCGTGAGAGTTGGCATTTGCCACATCGCCAAACCAGAGAGCACAAGGATTGGCAATACGCTCCCCTTGACCAGCATACCGAACCACATCAGATCGCCCAGCGGGGAATAGACATACATCATAGTCAGCGCCCCGATCACGAGGTGAGCGGCTCGTAGAATATTCCGCAGAGTCTTGTTCGAAACGTTCATGTCAACCTCCGCTGTCTTTCGATTCTTTCGCCTCACCGTGCGCGCGCTTGTGCCACTCTTCGAACATCGGCGGGACGCCATGCTCACCCCAGCCGCCGTGACGATGTCCCCAGCCCCAGCGCGGACCCCACATCATCACGCGGAAGGCTTTGAACGCAAGCGCTAGCAGAAACAACCCGAAGAGGGGAATCAAGCATCCGAAGCCAAATCCGAAATGCGGACCTCGGAAGGGCATCCCATACCCGTAGCCGTAATGCGGATACGGCGCGGGAACCGACTCGCCCGAAGGCGCTTCGATGGTGATCGGCGAGCCTTGCGCCACTCCCGCTTGAAAAGCGAAGAAGCCGATGGCGGCGATGACCGCCAGCAAGACCAACCCAGAGACGATACGTAAACCAATTTTTCCGTTCATTTTTTCTCCTTTTGTTTGAACTTATGAACGGCAGTATAGTTTTGGGTTGTGAATTCGGTGTGAAGAGAGGAGGGAGAAAGCACTTGAATAGATTAGGGGAGCACGGGAAAGGATTCAACAACCACAGGATCTCGTATAACGCCTTAGCAAACCAGTTATAATATTAATAAGTCCGATTGATGAATAGCCATACACAATGAGAGTTGGCAAAGGAGTTAGAAATGGCAAGTGAAGCTGAAGTTAACATGGCACTGTACGTGAATCTGTCCGCCAAAGAGGAAAATGTTTTAAAGGCAGTCGAGAGTGATGTCACGAGTCTAGCATTCAAAAAAGGAATTACTCGACGCCTCGTATGGGCAAGTAGAAGTAGCATGGATGGTCGTTTCATACAACTATGTGTGTACAACAATTCTCAACCAAGGGTATTGCTTGAATTGGAGGATGGCGAGTTTTCAAGTCTCTCTGGAGAAGAACTCATCATGCGAATACAAAACAGCAATATATAAATCGTGCCAACCTATCAATTTCCCACAGTTGCTTTGGGCTCCCAATGAACTTATTTGCCGAGATACAAGACGACATTCTTGGAGATAGACCCACATCGGCTATTTTAAGAAAAGCGCGGGTATTAGCACATCGTTTAAAAAACCAGGAGTTTAGTAGCTGGGTCGAATTTGAATTAAATGGCTATGTAGATGCAGCTACTTTGCCTAATTATCGAAAAATAACCTCCCAAATATTTGGCGATTTCGTGAGCACAACAAGACGTATAACCAATGCCCCTGTTCCACTTAATAATTTTCCCAAAGAGTGGCGTGAAAATTTCAAAAAATTAGAGGCTGCAATAAATATAGGAGATGGTGTAGTAAAAATCGAGGCTGATATAAATGCCGCCGACACTGCCCGCAAGAATGAATTAAAAGAACCTCTACCGCCAAGTATTTTCAAATATTTCAGCCATCGTGTCTATCCAAATATGAATTGCCTTGACGCCTGGAGGGTTATATCACGCCAGCAACTTATTCAAATCCTAGAGACAGTTCGAGATCGGTTACAAAAATTCACCTTAGAACTGTCAGTTTTGTATCCTGATTTTTCTAAAACTGATTTCGCTAATAATCCATCAATATCACACAAGCAAATAGGCCATATGGTACAAATCATCATCTTGGGTGACAACTCAACATTTGAAGGTTCAATAAATATAGAATCCAAGGAAGGCGATATGACAGTCTTTGATCAAAGAAACCAAACGGTTGGTTATCAATATAACGCAGCTGGGAATATCAACTTTGACAGCGTGAGGGATCGCGTAGAACTTATCGCTGAACTCGAAAAATTAAAACTCGAGTTAACCCAAGCTGTTCGGGCAAAAGCAATAAGTGATGAAATCGCTACTAAGGCAGAGCTCAAATTGACAAAAGCCATTCAGCTAGCGCAAGAACCAGAGCCAAACAAAAAGACTATTATGAAATATATCAATGAAGCAAAAACAGTCCTGTCTGATATTTCATCTGTGGCTGGCCTAGTAATGGCTCTTATCAAAGTTGGAGAGCTCGTATCGAGATTCTTCTAACCAAACAACCTCCCCAACCCCTTCCCTCCCGTTTTCTGCAACATCTTCATCATCTTTTGCGCTTCACGGAACTGCTTGATCAGGCGGTTCACATCCTGCACTTCCATGCCAGAGCCAGATGCAATGCGGCGGCGGCGTGAGGCGTTCAGGATGTCGGGGTCGCGGCGTTCATTCACGGTCATCGAATTGATGATCGCCTCAGACTGCTTGAAATTTTTCTCGATCTCTTTCGGGTCAATCTGACGCGCGGCTTGTCCCATTTGCCCTGGCAACATATCCATGATCTGGGCGAGCGGTCCCATCTTTTTCATCTGCTTCATCTGGTCGAGCCAGTCTTCGAGCGAGAACTGTCCCTTCATCATGCGCTCGGCAGATTTTTGCGCGACCTCCGCGTCGAACGCGGCTTCGGCTTTTTCGATCAAGCCGATCATGTCGCCCATCCCCAAAATCCGTGACGATAAGCGCGCGGGATCGTACGTTTCGAGCGCGTCGAGTTTCTCGCCCGTGCCGATAAATTTGATCGGCACGCCCGTCACCGAACGGATCGAGATTGCCGCGCCGCCGCGCGAGTCGCCGTCCATCTTCGTCATCACCAAACCCGTGATCGAAACGTTGTCGCGGAATCCCTGCGCGATGTTCAACGCCTCCTGCCCGATCATGGAATCAACCACGAGCAGGATTTCCACTGGCGGGACTTTCGCCACGATGGACTTTAACTCCTCCATCAACGGCGCGTCTAACTGCGACCTTCCAGCTGTGTCCACGATCACGACGCCGTATCCGCCCTTTTGGGCTTTCTCGAACGCGCGCTGGACGAGTTCTGGCGGCTTGACGTTGAGGTCTGCCTCAACGGGAACGTCAATCCGTTCGCCAAGTTGTTGAAGTTGAGTCACCGCGGCGGGACGATACGGGTCGCCCGCGACGAGCATCACCCGCTCCCCTTTCGAGCGGAGCATCTTTGCAATCTTGCCCGCGTGAGTCGTTTTACCCGAGCCTTGCAAACCAACCATCATGATGACGTGCGGCTTGGGTCCCGAAAATTTCAACGGAGCAGGCTCGCCGAGTGTGGCGATCAATTCTTCGTTGACGATCTTGATGACTTGTTGACCAGGTGCGAGAGCCTTCGACACTTCGGCACCGACCGCGCGCTCGCGCACGCGCGCAATGAATGTTTTGACGACGCTGAAATGCACGTCCGCTTCGAGGAGGGCGAGGCGCACTTCGCGCATGGCGGCATCCACATCCGCTTCGGAGAGTTTGCCGCGGCGGCGGAGTTGGTCGAATACTTGGTTGAGGCGTGAGGTTAAGTTTTCAAACATGAATATTTTCCCGTTGTTTCCGCAGTTGAACTGCGGAAAGAACAAAGGTTGAATTTTCAAAAATAGATCGTTTATCCATTGCGTGCGTCGTTCATCCCGCAGTTGAACTGCGGGATGAACGGAGGCGAACAAACTTGAAGGGCGAGGCAGGATTCTAGTGGCGAAGCAGGCTGAGGTCAAGAGAGAAGCGGGTATGAGGGTGCGTCGCACTGACAAGGTTGAGTCAGATTGATAGTCGAGTGAATCCAAAAGTTGAGAATCGCTTCAGAGGACAAGTGCGACGCACTCGCGCAGCCTTGCTTGACAATCCCCCTCTCCCAAAGTAAAATTCCGCACGCTTAACAACAGAATATCGCCGAGATAGCTCAGTTGGTAGAGCACGCGACTGAAAATCGCGGTGTCCACAGTTCGATTCTGTGTCTCGGCACTCTCGGCGATCGTTTGCCGAAATCGCGGGCGTAGTACAGTGGTAGTACGTCTCCTTGCCAAGGAGAAGGTCGTGGGTTCGAATCCCATCGCCCGCTCAGTTTTTTTCACGGCGTCGTGGCCAAGTGGTAAGGCAAGGGTCTGCAAAACCCTCACCACGGGTTCAAATCCCGTCGACGCCTCAACAAGTGATGCCCAAAGATGACGCCGTGTGCGTCATTTTTATTTGCCGCCACAGATTTCCCCATGGGGAACGCTTCGCAACTCATCCCGCCGACGCCTCAACCATATTTTAGGTTTACGATTTTGGATTGACGATCTACGGTTGACGCCGCAAGGCATTTTTTGTTTTCGAGGCGCTGAAAGGAAATTGATAATCTCCTAAGCAAACTTCGTCATATAATATCCACCTAGATCGTCTAATTCCACCGGTTCACCAATGAAATCCACCTCCGACGCCCCATGATGAAGATCCTATACGTTGAAGACGAGGACGCGCATGTCGCGTTGACGCGTCGCACTCTCGAAGAAAACTCGGGTCAGAGATTCGACTTGTTGAACGCGCCCACGATGGCGGATGCGCTCGCTCTGCTCGGTTCAAACCCGGAGATTGACCTGGTTCTGTGCGACTTGCGCCTGCCAGACGGCAGTGGACTCGACTTGCTCGTGAAGGTTAACAGCCGCAAATCGCCGCCGGCATTTGTACTGGTGACGGGTCAGGGCGACGAACAGGTGGCAGTGACCGCCCTGAAGGCAGGCGCGGCAGATTATTTGGTCAAACAAAGCGACTATTTGCGCCGCCTGCCTGTGGTTCTGGTCAATGCGATTGCGCAGAACCGCCTGGCACGCGAGCAAGCCGCCCTACGCGAAGCGGAAATCAAATATCAACACCTCATCGAGCAGGTCCCTGCCGTCGTGTTCCTCGACAAGGCAGACGACATAGGGACAGGCGTTTTCGTCAACGCACGAGTTGAAGAACTCACCGGGTATACGGCGGCAGAATGGCTCTCCGATCCGGGGTTATGGGGACGGATGCTTTCCGATCTCGATCGCGAGCGGGTGTCGAAAGCCTTTCAAGCTTCGCACGATCACGGGGTATCGTTCAACGAGGAATATCGAATTGTGCGACGCGATGGCAGGGTGGTCTGGATCAAGGAAGACACAAACTTAATCAGGAGCGAACTCGGCGAGCCTTTATTCTGGCAGGGCATCCTGTTCGACATTACCAAAGACAAGGATACCGAGACGGCGCTTCAGCGGCAATTGAAACAGTTGACCGTGCTCAATGCGGTGACTGCGGCTGGCGCCGAGAGCGCAACAGAAGAAGAAAACCTGGAACGGACGGTTCAGATCGTCTCGCAGATCTTTAACGAAGTTTGCGGCGTGCTTCTACTCAACGAGAATGGCACGATGCTGACGCCGCACCCATCCTATTTCGGAGCCGATGTCTCAAATTGGCAAAACGGTGTGGCGATCACGGAAGGGGTGACCGGCAAGGCAGTGATTTTAGGAAAGACCATCCGCCTGGGAGACGTATCCAAAGAAACAACGTACATCGAGATCGCCCATGACGTGCGCTCGGAGTTGTGCGTTCCGATCCGCGTGAATAACCGCATTATCGGCGTCCTCAATGTTGAGAGTAAAGCGCCTGACGCCTTTGACGTGGAGGATGAACGCTTCCTCAACACGGTGGCTGGGAACCTTGGCAACGCCATGGAAAGATTACGGCTAGCCAAGGAAGACCAAAGGCGCGTAGAAGAATCATTTGCCGCTGAGACAGAACGCCGCAAGCAGGCGGAAAATCTTCAAGAAGCAATCGCGGCGCTGTCCACCACGTTGGAAATTCACGAACTGTATCAAACCATCCTCAACTCGTTGGACAACCTGGCGCCTCACGATAGCGCCTCCATCATCCTTGAATCTGAAAACGGAAGTATGGAAATCGTCGCGGTGAAAGGTATCGCAAACCCCAGCCAGATCATCGGGAAGCAGATACAAAAAGACGCAAAATGGCACGAGTTGGCTGCGTTACGCAAAAACCTGATCATGCCAGACGCCCAGGCTGATCCGCGCTTTGAAAAATGGGAAGGGACAGAACTCATCCGCGGCTGGCTGGGAGTGCCGATGATCGCCCAGGATAAGGTGATCGGCTTCATCAATCTGGACAGCCAGCGCACGGATGCGTTCAACGAACGCGACGCGACGGTCGTCCAAACCTTTGCCAATTCCGCCGCGATCGCGATCGGCAATGCCCTGCTCTATCGCGATGCCTTGCGCGCCGCAGAACGGCGCGCCGTCCTGCATCAGATCAGCCAGGATATCGTGCGGTTTTCGCAGGATGCCGAACAAACCTACGCGGCGATCCATGGAGCCGCTAGCAAGTTAATGATGTGCGACGTTTTCACCATTTCACTGCGAAATGAGGAAAGGGACGCCAATGATTTCGTTTATCGCGTCGAAAGCGGTTACCGATACCCATTCGAAAGCATCGGCGGCGGCGCCACCGGGGTAACGACCAGGATCGTGCAAACCGGCAAGAGCGTGATCTTACGGAACGATACGGATATTGAAAGCGCCGGCGCCGCGCGCTTTGGGGGCGCCAAACAAGTTAAGTCCGCCGTATTGGTCCCCATGCGGATGGGCGATCGCATTGTGGGGGTCATCTCGGCGCAATCGTATAACCCGAACGCGTTCGGCGACGAAGAACAGGCCCTCTTGGAAATGCTTGCCACTCACGCCGCCACCGCCGTCGAGAACGACCGCCTCTTTATCGAAGCGCAGAACCGCATCCGGGAAATGGAAGCCATCAACCGCCTCTCCTCCGCCCTACGCAAGACAAATTCACAAACTGAAATGCTTGACTATTTTCTGGACGAAACGCTCGCGCTGTTGGGTGAGAAGAACGGATCGATCTGGCTCTACGATCACGCCAGCGCCAAATTTGTTCAACGCGCCGCGCGCGGCGTTTCAAAGGACATCCAACAAAAACAACTCGACCCCAATGTGGGGATCATCTCACGCGTCTTTCAAACCGGCGAAGTATACACAACTCCCGACCTGAAAAACGACCCGCTCGTCTACAAACCCAACGTGATCCTATCTGATTACAGCGCCACCTGCATCCCGATCAAATCCACCGCCGGGACATTGGGCGGACTCTTCATTCAAATGCCCCCTGAACGCCAGATCACCAGGCACATCAACCTGCTGGTCACCTTGGCTGAAATTGTCGGCAATGCGATCCACCGCGCCGACCTATTCGACCACAGCCAGGAACAGATCCGCCGGTTGACCGCCATGCGGGATATCGACTCTGCCATCGTTTCCTCCACCGACCTGCGCGTGACGCTCAACATCCTCACCGAACATGCAATCAAACACTTACGCGTAGATGCAGTGGACATCCTTGCATATCGCCCTGAACTTCAAAGTCTGAGTTTGCTGACGAGCGCGGGATTCCAAACGCCCACCCCCACCCGCCCGTTGATGAGAATCGGCGAAGGGTTGGCAGGGCAGATCGTCCTGCGAGGCCGAACCGACCACGTGGTAGATTTGGCGAATTCCCCTGAGGCACAGCGCGACCGCCTCTTAACGCGTGAAGGATTTGTCACATACATCGGCGTGCCGCTCATCGTGAAGGGCCAGATCAAGGGCGTCTTCGAGGTCTTCCACCGCACCCCGCTTGCGCCAAACGCCGAGTGGATGCAATTCCTGCAAACGCTCGCTGGACAAGCCGCCATCGCGATTGATAACTCCCATTTGTTCGACAACCTGCAAAAATCCAACCAGGAAATCACGCAGGCATACGATATCACGCTGGAAGGTTGGGCCCGCGCGTTGGAACTACGCGACCGCGAAACCGAGGGTCACACACGGCGCGTCACCGAGTTGACGATGAGACTTGCCAAATCCATGGGCATCAAAGACGACGACCTGGCGAATATTTACCGCGGCGTATTGCTCCACGACATCGGCAAGATGGGCGTCCCGGACCAGATCCTCAAAAAGACCGGTCCGCTCACCGAAGCGGAATGGGAAGAGATGCAACGACATCCGCAATACGCGTTCGACCTGCTCTCGCCGATCGGCTATCTTCGCCCCGCACTCGACATCCCCTATTGCCATCACGAGCATTGGGATGGCAGTGGTTATCCGCGCGGCTTGAAAGGTGAACAGATCCCGCTTGCCGCAAGATTATTTTCCGTGGTGGATGTTTGGGACGCCCTGCGCTCCGACCGCCCATACCGCAAAGCGTGGCCCCGCGACAAAGTGATCGAATACATCAAAGACAGCGCCGGTTCCATCCTCGACCCGACCATCGTCAACCTGTTCCTCATTTTGATCGAGATGGACGAATCGCAAGCGGAATAGAGCGGCCGCCATCCCGATCGGTCACTTCACACGCAAGAATTTCCGCTTACCCACCTGCAAAACGCCGGGATGCGGAAAAACCATATTTCCGTTGTCAATCGTTTCACCGTCCAGCCGCACACCCTTCTGCTCGAACAAACGCCGCGCCTCCGATTTACTCGCGACAAATTTCGCCGCAAGCAGGACCTCCAAAACAGTCTGACCCGATTGCAACTGGAACTCCAGCATCTCCTGCGGGGTTTCCCTTTGCTGGAATAACTTAACGAACGCTGCTTGCGCGGACTGGGCATCTGACTCGCCGTAGAAAATGGCTACAATCTCGCGCGCCAACTTCATCTTCACATCGCGTGGGTGGGCTTTATTCTCGGATAAGTCTTTTTCCAGCCCGTCAATCTCGTGCGGACTCCAACGCGTGACGAGGCGCATGTACTTGCCCATCGCAAAATCGGGAATGGACATCAATTTGCCGTACATATCCTCCGCGCCGGTGTTGATCGGGACGATATTGCCGGTGGATTTCGACATGCGTTGCACACCGTCGGTGCCGGGCAAAATCCCGGTGATGATGCCGACCAGCGGCTTCTGCCCCAACGCCTCCTGCAATTTTCTCCCCGCCACGATGATGTTGAACAATTGATCGGTGCCGCCGACTTGCACGTCGGTTTGCATGGCAACCGCGTCGTAGCCCTGCATCAACGCGTAGAAAGTCTCGTGCAGGAAGATTGGTTCGCCCTTCCCCAAGCGGTTGGCGAAATTCTCGCGCGCCAAAAACTGCTGGACGGTAAAGTTCTGCCCAAGGCGAATTAAGTCTACAAGCGACAATTCACTCAGCCACTCACCGTTGTATCGGACTTTGGTCCTCGACTGATCGAGCACGCGGAACGCCTGTGCGGCGTACGTTTTGGAATTTTCCTCGATCTGTTCCTGTGTGAGCAGTGGACGCGCCTTGTTTTTATCCGAGGGGTCGCCAACCAGCGCGGTGTAACTGCCGATCAAGAAAGTAACTTCATGCCCCAAATCTTGAAACTGCCGCAGTTTTCGCATGGTGATCGTGTGTCCCAAATGCAGATCGGTAGAGGTGGGATCGTAACCGCAATAGACGCGTAACGGTCTGCCCTCCGCGAGGCGGGCGCGCAGTTCGGCGGTCATCGCCTTTTTCAAGTCGTCGTCGCCATATTCAGCGCCTTGCATCAAGATTTCAACTTGTTCGTCGAGATTCATGCCTGCCTCCGCGTCAAGCGGGATGCCCTCCCGCCCCACAAAATTTACAAATAAAAACGCGCGGCGCGCCGGCGCCACGCGTTCAAGTCGCCTTCGTGTTACTTACGAAAAGCGATAACAATACCTTTCGGACCGTTCAATACTGGACATGCGCCGATTATACAACAGAACGAATGTCAAACAGGCAAGTAGGACAATTTGGCAAATTGCCCTACTGACCAAGATTGAAAGTGAACGACCAGGGACCGCGGATCGTGTAGAACTCGTCGCTGAAGACGATCTGTTCCGCTTCCTCCTGCGACATGGCGTCCGGTTTGCCGACAACCTGCATCACCTGCACGCCGTTCGCATCGGCGCACCCCAGCGCGATACCGGCGCCGCGCGCATCGAGCGCCTGCTGGATCTTCGGCATGTAGATCGTGCAGTAATCTTCCGGGCGCGGCGGCGCGGCGATGGCGTCCACGCTGATCGTCACACTGGAGAGGTCGGCATCTGGCGGGATGTTGAAAAAGGAGAGCATGTCACAGCGCACACCGGATTGACCCTCCACCGGTTCCTGCAAACTGAGCAATGTCGAGGAGAAATCGAAAACCACGGTCTCGCCGTATTGCAGGCTGGCGCCCCAAATGGACCAGTCGGACCCGTCAATCAATGTGAAGCAAATTTCGGCATTCACATCCTTGCCGTCGCGCCAGGCGCGCGTCGCGCTGATATTGACGCCGCTGGAGGATTGAACCGGCGCGACAGGCGCCGACTCAACCGTGGGGTACGACGGGTCAATCAATGCGGTTGGCAGGGGTTGCGCAAACCCCTGCGGCTGACCCACTCCGGAGCAGGCTGAGAGGACCAGGCTCAATAACAAAATCAATCGTTTCATGCAAACTCCTCGTCAAGCGAATAAATTTTCCAAAGCATCGTTCAGTTTTCCATAGTTGAACTTGAAACCCGAGTCCAGCAGACGTTTCGGCTGGACAAAACGACCGTCTGCCAACATGACGCTCATTTCGCCGAGCGCTGCCCTCAACAAAAACTCCGGGATGTGAAACCAATATGGGCGGGCAAGGGATTTGCACACCGCGCGCATGAACTCCGCGTTCGAGGTCGGTTCGGGCGCGATCAGGTTGAAGGCGCCGCGCGCGTCAGCCTGTTCCAACAGGAAGCGAATGGCGCGGATGTAATCTTCGATGTGAATCCATGGGAAGGCTTGGGCGCCGTTTCCGAACCTGCCGCCAAAGAATAATTTCACCGGCAAAACCATCAATGGGAATAATCCGCCGCGCCGATCAAGCACAACCGCCGAACGCAAGACGACGCGCCGCACGCCGAGTTCTTCGAGAGGTTGTGTCGCCGCTTCCCACTGGACGGTGAGTTGTGCGAGGAAATCGTCGCCGGGCGGAGTGGCTTCGTCGGCGGGTGAGTCGCCGCGCAAGCCGTAATGGTTGATGCCCGACGCTTGCAGGAAAACGCGGGGGCGGCGCGTTGCGCGTCCGATGGCAGAGACAAGCGCCCGTCCGGGTAAGACGCGTGAATCCACAAAGCGTTGTTTCGTCGCCTTCGTCCAGGGCCAGTGCGAGGTACTGTATCCTGTGAGGTTGACCACCGCGTCTGCCTCGTTGAGGATGCGACTCCATGCTCCGCTCGCGAATCCATCCCATTGGATTTGGTTGGGCGCACGCGGCTGGCGGCGGGTGAGGATGAAGACCGTGTGCCCATCTGCTGTGAGAGTTTTGGCGATGGTCGAGCCGAGAAACCCAGCGCCGCCCGCGATCAATACATTCACGCGCGCTCCTTTACTTTACTTGCAGTTCAAGGGTCGTTTTACCCATTCAAAAAAATCAGCAGTATAATCGTGCCTGTTTACGGAGACAACATGCACGAACCCGTACTGGTGCTAAACGCAAATTTCGAACCGATCAACGTCTGTACGACGCGGCGCGCGGTGGGTTTGCTTCTGGCAGGCAAAGCCGGTATGGTGATGAATGGGCGCGGGCATATTCGAACCGTCAGGGAGTTGATCCCGCGCCCTTCGATCATCCGGCTGGAGATCCAGATCCATCGTCCGCGCCCGCATGTCAAGTTGACGCGGCGCGAAGTCTTTCGGCGGGATAATTATACCTGCCAGTATTGCGGCAAGCGCGAAGGCGGGTTGACTGTGGATCACGTGATCCCGCGGCATCTCGGCGGCGCGCACATTTGGACGAACGTGGTCGCCGCCTGCCCTTCATGCAATCACCGCAAGGGTGGAAGGCGCGTGGAGGAATCGCACCTGCATTTGACGATGCCGCCGCGGGAGCCTCCCGCCAACGCCGCGTATATCTTCGGGAAACACTTGAACGAATACCGTGAATGGGAACCGTATTTCGCCGGTTGGTAAAACAAAAGCGACGGTCATCTTGATGATGACCGTCGCTTTTGTTAGATTTCGATCGTCATAAAGTCGGTCGCGACGATCACTTCGCCGTTGAACGTCTTGCGCGCGTCGGCGGCAATATCGCCGCCGGCAAACCGCCCCGTCGGGTAATGAATCAGATATAGTTTTCCGACTTCCGCTTTGGCGGCGATCTCGCCCGCCTGCTCTGCGGAGGAATGTCCGAAGGTCGCGCCCGCCGCTTCGTGGATGAGGATATCCGCCCCTGCCGCGAGGCGGACGGTCTGCTCGCAAGGTTCGGTATCGCAAGAATACGCTAAAACTTTGCCGTCCGCGAGACATTCGACCCGCAACCCGATCGTGGGAATCATGTGATGCACCGGCGAGGATTTGACTCTGAACTCATCGCAATCGAGCACGGTTGCCATTTCCGCTTCGGGCAGGCGGTAAAAACCAACGGGGAAAAAGTTGGGCCACTCGTCCCAGCCGTAGAAGCCCATCAAATCCTCGAGGCGATCCATGGTGAAATGCAAGCCGTAAATGTTCAACGGTTGCGTGCGCCCCATGAGCCACATATCCATCAGCAAAAGCGGAATGCCCGCCACATGGTCCGGGTGGAAATGTGTAACAACCACATCGGTCAGCGAGTTAAAGTCCACGCCTGCCTGCTCAAGGCGGACGACCGGCGTGCTGACACAATCCACAAGGATCGTGCGCTCCTCGCCAACGATGACAAGATGGGTATTCTCATGGCGGATCGAAGGAACTGCATTGGACGAACCCAGAATGATCACTTTTGGCATGAACGCCTCGTTGTCGTTATGGCTTAAACGCCAGTTGGATTAAGACCGGGGTGAGATAAATTTCGAGTACCGCCGCAAGCGCCAGCAGGGGCAAAACAACGCCAAGGAAGACCCGGAACCAATCGGCAATGCAAACCAGCAGGATTTCACCCAGGCTTTTCTCAGGCTGAGGCGTGACCAATTGAGCGCCGATCTTCAAGATGGCGGCAGTGGCGATGAAGAAAGCAGTCAATTCAAAAATGCCGTGCGGCAAAATCCCGGCGGCGAAAGTCAACAACGGGGAGAGACCGATCAACTGAGCGCCGCCCAACACCGCGCCGACCAGTCCCATGTTCACGAGAAAGAACGTTATGCCGAGAGTGCCAAACGAGAACAAGCCAAACAGAAAAATGCCGGTCACTGCCCGCGCGTTATGCAAGAACAGGATCGGCGCCGGCAATTGCTCGCTGACCTCGTCAAGGAGCGCTAGGTTGCCGGTCACGAAGGTACGGATTCGATCTGTCCGGTCTGGCGTCAGTGTGATCATTTCGGGCACCTCGACGATCACCCACAAGTAACTCGCGGCAATCGCGGCAACCCCAAGTAAGGACACGATCAACAACGGCTTTACCAGTTGTCTCAGCGTCTGCGGCAACTCGTGGGTGTACCATTCCAGAACTCCATCCGCCTCGCCCTTGAACCGCGTCCAAAAAGTGCGCGCGAGATGTTTGAAGTTCAGGGTGTCAATTTCACGCCCCAGTAGATATTCGCGGCGGAAATGTGAAAGCCCCAAGCGCACGATCAGCCACGCCAACAACGTCACCGCGACGATCGCCAGCCACAAGACATCCTCGTTGCCCCAGAAGATCAACACCGTTTCGCCCTGCAAAAGGAACGCCACCGGGACCACAATGAACGACGCCAGTAAGTTCGCCGCGCGGACCGTCGTCGCCTGCACCGAGATCACGATCGCCGAACTGACCATCAACACCGCGTGAGCAAAGGTCAACAGCGACACCAACGCGAGGATATATGCGCTCGGCAAAGCGATCTCGCGGCGCGAGATGAGCAACAGATAAAGAATGACGGACACACCGCTGAAGAGCAGCGGCGTCGTGATCCCAACCAACAATTTCCCAAAATAGATATGCGAATCTTCGAGCGGCGAACTCAGCAACGGCTCGATGGTCCCGCGTTCTTTTTCGCCGACGAACGACTCGAGCGCGACCACCAAAGTGAACGACAACGGGAAAAACCCGATCACCAACACCACGAACGGCACGAGTCGCTCCAGAATCAGGTCGCCCCCATACTTGTTCATAAACTCGATCGCCTGGCGCGTCGAATCGTCCGCCACGAATGGGAACAACGCGATCAGCGTCAGCATCGGTAGAACGATGCGCCAATCGCGCAGTTGGTCCACAAACTCGCGCCGCGCCACCATCCAGATCGCATCCCAGTTACGCCGCATAAGCCAATCCTTGCGCATCCGCCATCGTTTTCAAATACACCTGCTCGAGTCTCCTCGGCGCTTCGTGGAAGGAGAGCAACGGCGCGTTGCGGGACGCCAACGCATGCACGAGTTTCGGATTCGCCGTTTGCGGCGATTCAACCCGGAACTTGAGGCTGGTGGCGCTGCGCGAGACGATCGCCACCCCGGCGGGCAGATCGAAATCTCCCACGTCGAACGGTTCGGCAAAGATGGCTTCGTACTCCACCGGCCCCAACACCCGGTTTTTCAACTCGCTCAACGACCCGTTCAACAGAATTTTGCCGCGATAGATAATGGCAATCTCATCCGCCAGCGCTTCGGCTTCGGCGAGATTATGCGTGCAAATAATGATCGTCCGCTGTGAAGATTTCAAGCGCGCGATCTCATCCCTCACCAGCCGCGACGATTCGGGGTCCATGGCGGAGGTGGGCTCGTCCAACAACAACACCGACGGGTCGTGGATCAACGCACGCGCCAGCGCCAGTTTCTGTTTCATCCCTTTCGAATATTCACCGGAGCGGCGTTGCGCGGCTTCGGCAAGCCCAAAATATTCCAGCAGATAGTCGGCGCGCGCCTTCCGCTGGATAGCATCCAAGCCATAGATCGTGCCGAAATAGTCGAGGTATTCATCGGCAGTCATGCGCAGATAGAGACCGTGTTGCTCGGTCAGCACGCCGACATTCGCGCGGACCGCCTGCGGATGTTCCGTCACGTTGTAGCCCGCCACGCGCGCCCAGCCGCGCGTCGGAGACAGCAAAGCGGTCAACATCCGCACGGTGGTTGTTTTGCCCGCGCCATTCTGACCCAACAACGCGAGGATCTTCCCGGGGCGGACGTTCAACGTCACCCCTTCCACCGCCCAAAAACTGTTATTGAATTGTTTGCTCAGGTCGTTTGTTTCGATCATTGCTAACCTTCGATAAATTTGAATTGGAGCATAGCCAGCGCCAATTTTACAGTCAATAAGACAACAGTCCCCCTCCAGTTTTGATAGCCTCAAATTTACCGGTTGGCGAGGTCGTTTCTGTGCCGCACGAACAACGCCGCGCCAGCGCAGACCGCCACTGCCGCCATAAACGTTTGGTTGACGTTGATCCCCGCCACCAACGACGCGTCGAGCCGCAGAAAGTCGAGCGCGAATCGAATCAGCGGATACGTCACAAGATACGCGAGGAAAATATCGCCGTTCTTCAACCTGTCGGCATAGCGGCGCGACAGCCACAACAGAAAGAACATGTTCGCAAGATTCAAGATCGCTTCGTACAAAAACAACGGATGATAGTATTCGAACTGCTGATAGCCAGCCACGCGATGACTCTCGTCAATGCGAATCGCCCACGGCAGGTTGGTCGGCGCGCCGTACAACTCCTGGTTGAAAAAATTTCCCCAACGTCCGATCGCCTGCCCCAGCGGCAGACTCGGCGCGGCGATGTCCGCCCATTCCGCGAAACCAAGTCCGCGCTTGCGCGTGTACCAGAACAGGACCACCGCGCCTCCGATCACCGCGCCGGGGATGCCCAATCCGCCGTTCCACACCGCCAGAATATCCAGAAGGTGAACGACGCCGCCCGCGAAATAGGGGTTGACCATTTCACCCGTCAGCGGATCGAGCGCCAGCGAAGAAGGCGGAGGCGTAAACACATGCCAGAGCCTTGCTCCGATCACGCCGCCGATCAAAAGATAGGTGAATAAATCCAAAACGATCTCCGGGTCGTAACCGCGCCGCTTCGCCGATTTCATTGCCAGCCAGGCGCCAGCCGCCGCCCCCAGCATGAGGATGATGCCGTACCAGTGAATGGTGCGTTCCGCGCCGAACAAAACAAAGTGCATTCCGTCGAATTGAAAGAATTGCATGAGCGATTTCCTTTACTTTTCCGCGTTCATTTGCTTATGCGCCTGACTCCGCACAAACCAAATCCGTTGTAAGGCAGTGATATTGGCAAAGACCGCGATGATCGCGAGACCGATGTGGTAAATACCCAAGACCAACGAGGGCGCAAGCACAAGATAACGCTCGACCCGCGTCAGCAGACCGACCTTGGCGCCGTAGCCCAACCCCTCCGCGCGCGCCTTGACATAAGACACCAACACCGAGCCCGCCGCCGCCACGAATGTGAGCATTCCGCCCAACGGTTCGCCAACCTGCAAGAAGTGATACAGCAACCCGCCGTAGATGATCAACTCGGAATAGCGGTCGCTGACCGAATCCACGAAGGCGCCGAAATCGCTCGGTTCGCCGCGCAGACGCGCCATCGTCCCGTCCAACGCGTCGATGGGCGTCATAATCAGCACGAAGAGTCCGCCGGTGAAAAAATCGCCGCGTGCGAGGTAATACGCGCCGACACAGTTGCCGATCATTCCGATCACGGTCATCATGTTCGGCGTGAGACCCAGGCGGTTGAAAAAATTCCCCAACGGATCCAACACCCACTTGAACCAGAGGCGCAAGTAATCGGTGAAAGTTTTCCGAACGGGAGGTTTCTCCATGTCAGTCCTTTTGATTTCCATCTCCGGGTTTACGCCTTGCTTTCACCCAGTTCATCTTCATCCAACGGCGCGACCAGCACATCGCGCTCCTTGCCGCCGCCTTGCGAAGGACCGACCACGCCCATCTCTTCGAGTTGGTCCAACAAGCGCGCCGCGCGCGGATACCCGATTCTCAGCCGCCTTTGTAACAACGAAGCGGAAGCGCGCTGACCCTGCCGCACGATCGTCACCGCCTTTTCGATCAAACCTTCATCCTCGTTTTCGTCCGGTTCGGTGAGCAGTTTCTCCCACGGCGGCGCTTCATCGGATTCGTCCGCCGTTTTCTTCCAATGAGCGATCAAGCGTTCGATCTCCATGTCGGTGATCATCACGCCTTGCGCGCGCGTCGGCGAACCGACTTCGGGATTCAAGAACAGCATGTCGCCGCGCCCCAGCAACGTCTCCGCGCCGGTGGTGTCGAGGATGACGCGGCTGTCCACGCCCGAAGCGACGGCAAACGCCAAGCGTGAGGGGAAGTTCGCCTTGATGAGACCGGTCACCACGTCGGTGGACGGGCGCTGTGTGGCGACGATGAGATGAATCCCGGTCGCGCGCGCCATCTGCGCCAAACGCACAAGGTTGTGTTCCGTCTGGTCCGGCGCAGACATCATCAAGTCGGCGAGTTCGTCAATCAAGACAACGATGCGCGGCAGGGTCGTCCCATCCTTCTTGCGCGAAACGCGGCGGTTATACGCCTCGAGGTCGCGGGCGTGCGCGCCTTCCAACAGGCGATAACGATGTTCCATTTCAACGACCACCCAGCGCAGCACGCCGAGGATGCGCTCCACGTTGGTTTCCACTTTGCCGTACAAATGCGGCAAGCCGTTGAACCGCAACAACTCGACCATTTTCGAGTCGATCATCACCATCCGCAAATCTTCAGGCGGGTTGTTCATGGCGAGGCACGCGGCAAGCGCGGTGATGCAGACCGACTTACCGGAACCGGTCGCGCCGGCGATCAGCACATGCGGCATACGCGCCAGGTCGGCGACCACCGGCTGACCGGAGACATCGCGTCCCAACGCCAACGCCAGCGGCGCGCCCACTTTGTGAAACGCGTCCGTCTCCAAAATGGAGCGCATCCGCACCACCGAGGAATGCGAGTTCGGCACTTCAATGCCCACGTACGGTTTGCCCGGCACCGGCGCTTCGATGCGTAATCGTTCGGCGGAAAGCGCGAGCGTGAGGTCTTTTTGCAGTGACGCGATCTGCGCCACGCGCACTTTTATTTGCTGTGTTTCCTCTTCGGTCGCGCCGGGCTTTTTCATGAAGCCGGGTTGCACCGCAAATTGAGTCACCGTTGGGCCCACACGAAAGCCAATCACCGTCGCGGCAATGCCGAACTCGGCGAGCGTCTTTTCGATCATACCGGCGGTTTGGTTGATCGTGCGTTCGTCGGGGCGCGCGTTCTGGTCGGCAAGCAAAATATTCAACGATGGCAGGCGTTCGTCGCGGTCGCGCGGCGCGACAGGTTTTTTGTCTTTTTGATCGGCAGCGCGCAGTGATTTTCTAAACTCAGGCGGAAGCGCCGGGGACGTTTTCTTACGCGGCTGACGCGCCGGCTTTTCGACCTCCGCTTCTTTCGCCAATTCAAGCTGACTCGCCGCCTCAACCGGCGCCACCTCCTCCCCTGCGACCTTCAACAGCCAGCGCTCGACGAGCGCCCAGCCCCCCAAGCCGGTCATGCACGCCAGCGCCCACAAGCCCAGCATTAACAGCGTTCCCCAAAAGCGATCGATGCGCCAGAACAAAGTGACGAGCCCCCAGCCGACGCGGCCGCCATCCGCGCCGGCTTCGGCGCGGATCAGCGATCCGCCTCCGATGGCGGCGAGCAGGCTCAAGGTCAGGAGCGAAGCGAGCTCAAGGGCGACGACTCTTCCCAAGCCGAGGCGAGTCCCGCTGTGGCTCAGAGTCGCAAATCCGATATATCCAAAGGCGATGGCGGCGAGGTACGCGCCCCAGCCCAGCCACAACGAAAGAAAATCTGCCCACGGGGTAAGGATCAAGCCCTGGGTAAGTTTGCTGAGCGCGAGGAAGGTCATGAGCGCGGCGGCGAGCATGAAAACGCCGAACGCGTCGCGGGCGTATTTGCCGAAGCGTTCATCCAAGCGGGCGAGACGGTCGAGCCAGTTGTTGCGCGGTTCCGGTTCGGGCATGGGCTGTGATCGAGGGCGCTGTTGCATCGCGTGGGTCAACCGGTCCCTTCGAGGTGTTCCATCTCGAGGATGGCGCGCGCCACGGCTTCGACTGCCACGCGCTGTTTGCGGTACAGGTCGGCTTCAGACATGGCAAGCCTGCCCGCCACTTCGCGCACTTTTCTGCCTTCGATGAATTTCATTTCGAGGATGTTGTACAGAATCCATTCGCTGGTGAAGTGGCGGTCGCCTTCGGGCTTGACCTGATCCACCGCTTTGCGGAGCAGGGCGCGCAGGGCGTTCGAGGCGTTGCCGTCGTATTCCTGGATGAGGAGTTGCACGATCCGCAACTTCATCAACGGGCTGGTGGTTAGTTTCGGTCCGCCCCAATAATGCGTGAGCGCGTCCTTCACCCAATCCGCCAGTTCGGATTCGTGCGGCAACGGTTCGGTGAGATGCGAAACGCTCGCGTCGTAGCGACCGGCGGCGCGCATCCGCTGAAGCATTTCGATCTGCGGTTGTAAATTTTCGAGCGAGTGGAACACGCGCTGTTGCAGGAGCCGGTCTTCGAGGGCGAGCGCGGCGCGGTCGGCGAGGAGCCAGAGCGCGTCGCGCTGGTCGCCGTCCAACTGATCATCGGGTTTACGCACAATGCCGAGCAATCCCAGCAAAGGTGGGATTTCGTCTCGATCGCCGATCTCTTTTTGCTTGCGTAATGGAAGGACCCAGAAATTTCCCCATGCGTATTCGTGCCGGCGCCCTTCGCCGTTCAAGTGGATGACCTTCAACGCTTCATCCAGGTTTTCGTTTTCGAGGAGCGAACGGTTCCCCGCCACGACATCCAGCGATAGCTCCTCCCCATCCAACGCGGCGACAAAGGCGCACGGCGATTGCAAATGGTCGCGCACGGCGGCTAACACGGTCTCGAGGAATTGTTGCAGGTCGCCGCGCGTGAGCAACCGCTCTTCGATGTTTTGCAGGAGTTGAAGTTCGGCGCGGTCACGTCCGTAAAAAAGCAACCGTTCCCACAACGGCGAGAACAACGTCACCGCGTGTTCAAAGAGCAATACCGTGACGACCACCGCCAGCGGCACAAAACCTGAATAGGGTTCGCCGCCGAAAAATTCTCCACCGCGCCGGACGAGGGTCATGGTGGTTAACGCCAGCGAGGCGGTCACTGGTCCGCGCAGGAGCCATTTGAACAAACGGCTTTTCACCACGCGGTCGGGCCACGAGACGCCGAAGAACGCCACTGCGTACGCCATCACGACCACCAACACCGCCACCAGCAAGTTGTTGATGAAGGCGACGCCCCAAAACAAAATGGGATATTCTGCCGCGATCCCCGAACCAAACAAAAGGTACGGATACGAACCGAGCGCCGGCGCGGTCGCGCCGGCAATCAGGTAAAACATTCGCCGCCTGCCGGAGGCGGTTAACATCAGCGAATAGGCGCGGATGAAGTTATACCCAGCCCAGGCGATGGCGATCAGGTAAAAAACGGTAAAGACCTGCGTCCACGGGGTGCGATGCAAATGCGGCGCGGGCATGCCGTTCGGAACGAGCGGCCCCACCAGCAAGCCCAACGCCAACAGGACGACAAAGCCAATCGCAAACGCATACACGAGCCGCACTGCCATCCTGCGTCGGCCGCGCGAGGGTCTCCCGGCGGTCACGAGCAACGCGTCCGAAAGATGCAAGTATGCGGGAGGTAGAAAAATAATGCCGATCCATTGAAACTCCAACAGGAATTCGATTCCCCGCTCCGGCACGGCGCGGGTCTGCAAGGCTTCTGCAGTAAAGACCACCACCACGCACAGCAAAATGATCGCAAACGACCGCGCCACGCGGTCGCGCAAGTTAAAAGAAAGGGCGTACATGAACAGCGAGAACGCGGTGATCGCGATCCCCGCCGTCAAAATATTGTTCAGCGTCACCAACGCCGTCAACAGCCAATCCAGCCAGCCTTCAAACATCCGTCAACTCTACTTGATCGCCTTGGCGAATAACAAAGCCACATCCTGTGTGGCGTAATAGTGGTCATTATACCCACAGAACTCATAGCCAAATTTTTGAGCAAGGCGGATGCCGTTTTGATTCTTCGACTGCATTTCAAGGATGACCCGCCGGACGCTTCGCTCCGACGCCCACGCCTGCGCCGCCGTTAGGAGAGTGGACGCGGCGCCTTTGCGCCTCCACCCCGCGTCCACCACCAGGTCGGTGACCCACGCCAGCGCGGAGTTTTTTTCCTCCTTCGCGCAGAGATAACCGACCAGCATCTTTGGATCCGCCGCGATCAGCGTCAGGTCGCGGCGCGTCCATTCGTCGGCAAGCGAAAACGGACTGCGCGGGTAGGCAACTTCCACCGCGCGCGGCAGACGCACCTCGCGAAAGCCCGCAAACACCTGACCGGGCTCGCGCCGCAGGTCCAACTGCCAGACGTAATCGCTGAGGGAGGAATGATCCAACGCCATCAAGCGCGGAATATCGGTTGCAACAGCGGGACGAATCTCGAACAAGTTTGCTCCTTGTCGCCGACCAAAGTCGGCGGCGCTTACGGGTTTTGGACGCGCACGGCGATGACACACGGCTCGAGCGTCTGACCGACGTTGTCAATCAAAACCAATTGCAGAAAGTAATCGCCGTTGGCAAGCGCGGTCGTGTCCCAATCGCCGAGATCGCTCCTCACAACCGGTTTGTTGCCAGCCGAAATTGTCGCCCAAACGTTCGAGCCCAACGCGGAAATTTCATACTTGTAAAAACCGAAGTTGGGGACGCTCGCCGTGCCGGTCAATTTAACGACGCCGCTGACTACCGCGCCCGGCTCCGGCACGGTGAGCATGATGCGATCCGGGTCGCAACCGCTCATGCCGCTGGGAGCCGATCCCGCATCTGGCGCGGCGGTCGCGCCGGGCGGCAGGGCGCTTGCCGGGGTGACGAGCAGGCTAAGCGTGGGAGTCGCCAACGCGCCCGATGCGGGAAGCGCAGGCGCCACGAAGGTCGCGATAAAAAATTCCGAGAAGATCAAGATCAGGGCGAGTGATCCGAAAAGCGTCGCGCGCAACAGGCGGCGCAACGCGAACTCGCGTTCCAAACCAAAAACCGCGTTCCGCCATTCGATCCAGCAGCGAATCATACTCCGCGTGATGAACACCCCCCACAACGCCAGCGCAATATAGATCAGCGGCTCATACGCGGCGAGCAAACGATAGAAAGAACTCATGCCGACGAACTTTACAACGCACGCAACACGCCGCGGACAATCTTCTCGATCTTCGGGGTGATCACCTTGCCCGCTTCCATGACTTCCTCATGTGTAGTGACCGTCGAACCATCGAGGTTGGCTTTGTTGCTGATGCCCGAGAAGCCCAGCACACGCAAGCCGCCATGCCGCGCCACGATCACCTCCGGCACGGTGGACATGCCCACCGCGTCCGACCCGGCAAGCCGCAAGAACCGCAAATCGGCGGGGCTTTCAAAAGAAGGTCCGCTCAACCCGCAGTACACTCCCTCGCGCAGGGCGATCTGATTCTCTGCGGCGGCTTTGCGCGCCAACTGCATCAACGCAGGGTCGTACGCCCGGCTCATATCCGGGAAGCGCGGACCCAGCTCATCAAGATTGGGACCCATCAACGGGTTCGAACCTGCCATCCCCATCAAGTTCAGGTTGTCGGTGATCAACATCACATCGCCCGGCGAAAACTCCGGGTTCACTCCGCCCGCCGCGTTGGTTACGATCATCATTTCCAGCCCCAGCCGAATCATCACGCGCACCGGCAAACCGATCTGTGAAATGCTGTAGCCTTCATAAAAATGCACCCGCCCCTGCATGACCATCACGGTCTGCCCTTCCAATTCGCCGAGCGCCAACCTGCCCGCATGACCCTCCACCGTGGAACGGGGCCAGTGCGGGATGTCGCCGAAGGGGATCACGTCTGCCGGCTGGACTGAATCAGCCAGACTATTCAGCCCCGACCCGAGGATCAATCCCACACGCGGGCGATGCGACGTGCGGGAACGGACGGCATCCGCCGCCTGGTCAATTTGTTCGAGAGTTATAAACGCTGTCATGGTATGTTCTTCTTTTCAAAAAATATTTTTGCCTGGATGTACCCTTACAGAAAAATTATATCAGATTAGCGAGGCATGAAGTAAAATAACGATGCAATCACTCTGAGCAATGAACAATCAATCGAAACTATTATTTCTCCTTGCCGTCCTCGCCTCACTACTCGGGCAGGGCTTCGCGCTCGCGCCGCGCAGCTTCGCCCCGCTCCTCAAATATCTCTCCTCGTTGGGCAACATTCTGCCCGCCGCGGTCTTTTTATTTCTCGCCTTGTGCCTCTACATCGCCGCCGCGCGCAGTCTCATACACGCACGCAGGCAAATTTGGATTTTTCTGGGGATTCAAATCGTCGTCATCCTTGGGGTGATCCTGCTGATGACGCGCCTCGGATCGCGCGCCGGAGAGGCTGGATTCAGCCTAAGCGGTCTCGTCACCCTCCTGACGGTCTTCGGCGTTTTCAGCGCCTTGCAACCCACAAGCCGATTCTCCGAAACGATCGCGGACGCGCAAATAGGCGCCGACGTAAACTCACTCAACGGACAGATCGAAATTCTCACCGAACGCCTGACCGCCGAAAAACGCCGCACGGCGCAATTGACCTATCTGAACGAATTAAGCAAGCAACTTGAAGCGGAGCTCGAACCGGAGGTCGCGGCGCAACTGGCGGTAAACACACTCGAACACGCAATTGCCTGCACCATCGTCGTGATGATGTTGCACGAGCCCGACCGCCAACGCTATGTGGTGTTGACCTCCGTCGGCAAAGATGTCGGCACGATTCCGCCGGGTTACCAGCAGGAATCCGACAAGGGCGTGCTGGGACGGACGACGCGCCTGAAAAAAACCCAGTTGGTCAACGACACGCGCCTCGACCCAGATTTTCTGGCAACTCCAAATAACACGACCCTTTCGATCATCAGCGTTCCCATCCTGCAGCACAACAAGATCCGAAGCATCATCGAGGTCGGGTCAGACAAACCCTCCGCCTTCACCAGTGCGGACGTAACCATCGTCGAAGATGTGGCGAATGAACTAACCCGCGCCTGGGAACGCGTGAGTTACCACCAACGCTTGAAAGAGTTGATCCAAGCCGGCATCTCACTCACCACCCTGCTCGACCCGCAAGCCGCCGTACAGGAAATCGCCATGATCACACGCAAAACTCTCGAAGCGCGCTTTGTCTTTGTCACCCTGCTCGATCAACAGGGAAACTTCACCCGCCACGCCGCCGACGGCGAAGCGCCGAAATTGTTCAAGGGGCTCAGCGCAAACTCGCACAACGAAGCCGTAGTGCAAGCCGCATTAAACGCCACGCATCCGTTCCGCATCCGCGACGCGCGGAAATATACCCAAGCCAGCCGCCTCGAATTCGATTCAGCCGGTCTGAGGAGCGCCTTGGCGGTGCCCATCCGGTTGCACCGGCTGAGCATCGGCGCAATCCTCGCCTTCGGCAAACAGGACGGCGTTTCATTTTCCGAGAACGACGAATCACTTGCCGACCTGCTTTCCTCGCAAGCGGCGGCGGCAATCGAAAGTTCATGGCTGTATCAGGAACTTCGCAACACGTTAAACACCACCTCCATGCTCTATCAACTCAGCGTGGACGTGATCCAGGCGGAGGAATTAAGCGACGCGGCGGAACTCATCGGCTTAGCCGCGCATAAATTGACGAATGCAAAAGAAACGGGCATCGTCCTGCTGTCGAAAGAGAAAACGATCGAAGCGGAGGTGGAGATCGACGCGAACGGGTTCCATGCCCGCCGCGAACATCCGCAAGACGCCATTGACCAGGCGGTCCAAACCGGGCAGAGCATCATCATCTCAAGCGAGACTGGCTCGCTGGTGTGCTATCCACTGCTCACACGCAGTGGAACCTACGGCGCGTTGTGGATGAACATCCCCGAGAGCCGCGGGCAAAATTTTGCGAATCTGCAGACGCTGGCGAACCAAGCCGCCATCGCGCTTGAACGGGCAATCCTGTTAGCGGAATCCAGGCGGCAGGCAGAGGCGCTCAAGGAAGCGTACGCCGAGTTGGAGATCACCTACGACCGGACGTTGACCTCGTTGATGTCGGCATTGGACGCGCGCGACCGCGAGACGGAGGGCCACAGCGTTCGGGTCAGCCGCCTGGCGTGCATGATCGCAAAAGAACTTGGCGCCACTGAACCTCAAGTTAAGTCGCTGGAACGCGGCGCGCTCTTGCACGACATCGGCAAGATCGGCATCAGCGACACCATTTTGCACAAGCCGGATAAATTGACCGAGGAGGAATGGAAGATCATGCGCGTCCACCCGGATATCGGCGCGCGCATTGTGGAGGGGATTCCCTTCCTGAAGGATACCGTGTCGGTGATCCGCTATCACCACGAACGCTGGGACGGGAGCGGATACCCGGTGGGCTTGCAAGGTAAGGAAATTCCGACGCAAGCGCGCATTTTCGCCGTCGCCGACGTGTTCGACGCGCTGACGAGCAAACGCCGCTACCGGGAGAAGTCATCTGCGGAAGAGGCTTTGAAATTCATGGAAGAACACAGCGGCGTATTATTCGACCCGGAAATTGTCGTCGCGCTGGCGCAACTCCCCTACCATGAACTGGTCGAAGGCGTAGACCCGATCAAGAATTAATGCTTGAGGTTACGCAGTCAGCCGCAGAATGTACAGAGTTCGTCGAGTTCTTTCTCCTTGTTCGCTTTTCAGGCGTCTCTGGCGCAAAGGCGACATGTTGTGCTTTTCCAAAATAATCGAGCAATAAACTTGGCTAAGAAACGCCAAGGGAAAACCACTGAGTCACGGAGACACAGAGAATTTAAACTCCGCGACTCGGTGTCTTCGTGTTTCAAAGCGGATTGCTCGGTTTAATTGTTAATTTGCAAAATGTCGCGATACGGTTTCCGCAAAGTGAACTTTGCGGTACAAATCAGCGCTCAGCCCAAAACTTCTTCAAACGCCATGATCGTTCGCTCGACTGCGGCATCGTCAATTTCGTAGTGGGTTACCAGTCGGAAGCGGCGCGCGTCAGCCCAATCCACCTGAATGTTGTATTTCGCCATCTTTTCAACAACCGCCTTTTCGTCGAAGGGAATCTGCCCGGCAAGGTTGAAATAGACCATGTTAGTTTGAGGCGTATTCTCGTCTAAAACGATTCCCGCAATATGGCGCAGTCCTACGGCGAGCGCCTGCGCGCGGCGATGGTCCTCCGCCACACGCAAAGTCATTTTCTCGAGCGAGACAATGCCCGCCGCGGCAAGGATGCCCGCTTGCCGCATCCCGCCGCCGAGCATCTTACGGAAATGCCGCGCCCGCGCGATGAATTTCTTCGTCCCTGCCAGCATCGAACCGACCGGGGACGCCAACCCTTTGCTCAGACAAAACATCACCGAGTCCGCCGGCGCGACCAGTTCTTTCACATCCACGTTTTGCGCGCCAGCGGCATTGAAAATACGCGCGCCATCAAGGTGAAAAGACAGTCTATTCTCGCGGGCAAGTTGTCCAACCTGACGCGTGTATTCAACGCTGAGGGGAACGCCGCCGCAGGCGTTCTGCGTGTTTTCGAGACAGATCAACCGCGTGATGGGATGATGCACATCCTCCGTGCGAATCGCGGCGCGGAGGTCTGCCAACGCGAGCGCGCCGTCTTTTTGATTTGTGACCGGGTTCGGTTGGATGCCTCCCAACGCGGACATGCCGCCCGCTTCGTTCAAGTAGATGTGCGATTTGTTTCCGACGATCGCTTCGTCGCCGCGCTGGCAGTGAACCAGCAGCGCGATTAAATTCCCCATCGTCCCGGAGGGGACGAACACCGACGCTTCTTTTCCAACTTTTTCCGCCGCGAGCGCTTCGAGCCGATTTACAGTTGGGTCGTCGCCATAGACATCGTCGCCCACCTCGGCTTCCGCCATCGCTTCGCGCATCTCCGGCGTCGGCTTGGTGACAGTGTCGGAACGCAGGTCAATTATGTTCATGATCGTTATGCCCCTCTCGCCTCGTCCAATGTTTTTTGCAATTCACTTGGCAGAGGCGACTCGAAGGTTCGAGGAGCATTCTCGCCCGGCAAAGTAATTTTCAGTTTGAAGGCATGAAGAAAATGCCGGTTGATTTGAACCGTTGCGTTTTTTCTCCCATAAATTTCATCGCCCGCGATCGGACATTTCAGGAACGCGCAGTGCAAGCGGATCTGGTGCGTGCGCCCAGTGAGCGGATGGAATTCAAGCAGAGTGTGATGTTTGAAACTCTCCAGCGTCTTGTATTCGGAGATCGCTTCGCGCCCCTTGTTGGCGGAGACCACCGCCATGCGCTTTCGGTTTTTCGGGTCGCGCCCGATGTGCGCTTCCACGCGCCCGGACGGCGTCGGCGGCTTGCCGTCCACAAGCGCGAGATAGGTCTTCTCCACTTTCCGCAAACGAAATTGATCCTGTAACCAGCGGTGCGCGCGTTCGTTCTTGGCGAGCAGGATTAAGCCCGACGTGTCTTTGTCTAAGCGGTGGACGACGCCGGGTCTTTCCTCGCCGCCGATGCCTTCGATCTCCGGGTCGTAACCCAATACCGCGTTGACCAGTGTGCCGCGCGCGTGCCCGGCGGCGGGATGCACCACCATCCCGGCAGGTTTATTCACCACGAGCAGGTCGTCGTTTTCAAAAACGATGTCGAGCGGAATTTGTTCTGGGACCAGGTCGGTTGGGATGGGAGGCGGGATGCGAACCGTCAGCACCGCGCCGGCTTCCAACGGCTGACCAGCCTTCCGTGCGGTTTGACCGTTCACTTCCACGAAACCGTCGGCGATCAAGCCCTGAATCCGCGAACGTGAAAACTCCGGCAGAGACTCGACCAAGAATTTATCGAGCCGCGCGCTGGACGTTTTATTGAATCGGAAATTCAGAACCCGGTCACTCACTTGTCGCTTCGCTGGGATGGTTCGGTCCGCCGTGACTCGCCTGTTCCTTTTTCGCGGCGCGCTCCTGCAAATAAATGCCCAACAACAGGATCGCCGTGCCGACGCTGATGCTTGCGTCCGCCACGTTGAAGACCGGGAACGTGCCGACGGAAATAAAATCGGTGACCTTGCCGTCGCGCAAGAGGCGGTCGAGCAAGTTGCCGCTCGCGCCCGCCAACTGCATGCTCATCGCGAGCCGCAAAGACCAATCGTGTTTTTCCACTTGCGGAAAATAATAGACGATCGCGCCGATCACCACAAACGCCAGCGCCGCAAAGATCATGCTCCCGTCTTGGAACATGCCGAACGCCGCGCCCGAATTTTGCCAATGCACGAAGCGCGCGTACGGGCTGAGCCATTCCAACGAATCGGGCAGCCACGTCCCGCTGAGAGGCAGGTTGGTCCGCACAAGCCACTTGGTCCACTGATCGAGGACCACGATCACGCCGGCGACCGTAAATAACATTCCATATTTTTCAAACAAATGCTTCACTGTTCACCTCAAAACAAAACCTCGTCATTCTATCATCACTCCGCCACGAACACGCGCGGCACGCGCGCGCCGATATTCGTCAACACTTCATACTCGTTCGTGCCAGTCCATGCGGCGAGGTCGCGCGTGCTGATTTCAGCGCCCAGCAGAATCACCTCGTCGCCCACGCGCACTTCCGCGTCGCCCACATCCACCATGAATTGATCCATGCAGATCCGCCCCACCTGCGGAAATTTCCTCCCGCGAATTATCACCTGCGCCTGATTCGTCATGCGGCGGAAGTAGCCGTCGGCATAACCGCACGGGACGGTGACGATGCGAGTCTCCCTTTCAGCCTGCCACAACGACCCGTAGCCGATCGGCCGCCCCGGCTTGGTCGCCTTGGCGTACGCCACACGCGACCGCCACACGAGCGCGGGCTTCACCTCAACGACGCGTTCCGCTTCATCGCCCGGGTACACGCCGTAAAACAAAATGCCGGCGCGCACCATATCAAAATTGGCTTGAGGGAGATTCAAAATCCCGCCCGAGTTATTCACATGTTTGATCGAGGGCGCGGGCGCGCTCAACTTCTCGTAGATTTGCAAAATTTCCTGAAACCGTTCGAGTTGCAATTCCGAATACGTGCGGTCGGCAAGTTCGGAGTTTGCCAAATGCGTGTACATCCCCTCCACTTCGACGTGTTTCAATTCCAACGAGTATTCGATGAACGGCTCGGCTTCGTACTCGTGCAAGCCGATGCGCTCCATGCCGGTATCGAATTTCAAATGGGCTTTGATGCGTTTGCCCGCCCCACGCGCGATCGCTTCCGCGGCTTCCAGCAGTTCAATGGACGAACCGGTCAAGGTCAGGTCGTGTTCAACGAACGCGGGGAGTTGTTCGGGCAGAGTGCCGCCAGCGACGAGAATCGGCTTCGTGATGTGAAGTTCCCGCAGGCGCATCCCCTCCTCCACCGTCGCCACGCCGAAATAATCTACGAACGGTTCGATGAACGGCGCGACCCCGTCCATGCCATGACCATAGGCGTTGGCTTTCACCATCGGCATCACCCGCGCGGGGCTCACGTGTGCGCGGATCGCTGAAATATTTTTCTCGAGTTGAGAGAGGTTGACTTGAAGAAATGTCGGACGCATAATCGATTTACGATTGGTGATTTACGATTGGGATTGACGCCAATGATATTCGACGTCGGGTTCACTTTCAGGAGGCGGGCTGACGCCAAATTTTTCAGCGACAAAACCGTTCTTCTCGTAGAACGCGCGGGCGTTGACGTTGATCTGCAAAGTGTAAAGCCAGAGATGCGCAGGCGATAATTTTCTGGCATGGGCAAGCAAGCGCTCTCCAATGCCCTGCCGCCAGAAATCAGGGTCAACATATAACTGGTCAATAAATTCATTTTCGATCGCCATGAACGCGGCTACTCGGGTTCCTTTCTCTGCGACCCAAACCGTGTTCGATTGCAAAACCTTGTTTTGAAAATAGGCGCGGTCCTCAAAGAAGAAGTGTCCTTTGCGACGTTGAAAATCGGGCAACGACTTCTCGCGCGCCACCCGCCACAAGATCGTCACCGCGTCGAAATCGTCGGGGCGAAAGGCGCGAATTAAACAATCTTCCAAATCAACGCTCCATAAAATAAATTGAGCCAAATGGCTGGCACCGCCCATTTGGCTCAACTCTAAAGCAAACCGGGTGACTTAATAGTCGCGCCTGCGTTCGCGGTTGCGGTCCCCGCCGCGGAAACCACCGGGGCGTTCCTCGCGCGGGCGAGCAATGTTCACGGTCAGCGCGCGCCCACTGAAGTCTTTGCCGTGGAACATCGAGATCGCGTTCTGCGCTTCATCCGACGAACCCATCTCGACAAAGCCGAAGCCTTTCGAGCGGCCGCTGGCGCGATCCTTGATCACCTGCGCCGACTTCACCGTACCCGCTTGCGCGAACATGTCCTGCAAATCAGCGTCGGTCGTGCTGAACGGCAGGTTACCAACATAGAGTTTCGCTTCCATAGGAATCTCTTCTCCTGAGTGTAGGCTTCGGCAGAGAAGCAACCGCCAAAGCAAGACGAATCGACTGTGCATGACTTCGGGGATCACAGACACCCAGGTGCCAGGAAGCGAACATTTACCCTCTGATTGCCGGACCGCCATACTTCATGCAACGTACGCTCAAATTGTAGCACAAACTCGACAAGCAGACTATAACGACGGGAGCCAAAAACGGAGCCAATTCCCGTTCTCGCGCAGGGAAAACTGGGTCGCCCCCTGCCACCCACCCAACGCCGACGCGGGGTCGCCGCCCAGCGCGCCCGCAATTCGCGCGTCCTCGATCCTGCCGAAGATACGCGTGCGAAAATTGGGAATCCACGAAATGACCTGACCATAGCGAGCGGCGTTCAACGTGACGAAGAGCCACACTCGCCGCGCCGCCCCACGCGCGAGGAGCCAGCGCAGGGTTTGCAACGCGTTGAGGTCGAATGCGGCGACCGCCTCCAGATCGTCAATCAACAACAGCCTGGATTGCCCGCTCCGCACATCTCCGCGCGCCCAAGCCACGGCGGATAACAAAAAGTCCTGCCCGCCGGTATCGTGCGTTGAAAAGACTCCGAGACAATGCGCTGAGTTTTGAAACGCGCCCCACTCCTCTGCATGGCTGGTAACCACACCGAACTGCACTTCTGTTGGTTCGTGCGTCAGGTTGACCGCTTGCGCGATATTCTTCAGAAACGCCGTTTTACCCGCGCCGGCGTCGCCAACGATCAGAATCGGACCTGGAACTGAATCATACAGATTCAGCAACACTGGCAGTCCATCTGTCGCCATGCCGAGAAAGATGGCTTCGCGCGGCAGCGAACCAAGTTCACGCAGGATGCCGCTCAACGCAGGCGCGACAGACAGAGGTCCGGCGCGAAGCGGAGGCGTCTGCGATTCCGTTTTGAGTTCAGCCAGCGCTTCCAACGCCAGCGCGTATTGACGATTGATGGGCGGCATACGTCCTCCTTTTAATTTAGAACGTATGTTCTATTCTAACCGCGCCGCCCCACGCGTCAAGGATTTGAAACTTAAAGTTTGAAGGCAGAGGTTGATGCGGCAGTAGAACTGCCGCATCAACTGAGAGTTAAATTTTCCCCGCCACGTAATCCAACACGTCAATCTTTGTCAGAATGCCGACGGGTCGGCTGTTTTCGACGACCAACAGCGCCAAACCGTTTTTCAACGACGGCATCGCCTCCTCGAGCGGCGTGTCGGGCGGGAAGGTCGCGCCCGCATGTTGGACCAGCGAATCAATCGGCTCATCCTGTGTGTGTTGATGTTTTTCGAGCATGTGATTGAGCAGGTCCACTTCTTCGATCAAGCCGACCAGCGCGCCGTCCGCGCCGACGACGGGCATTTGCGAAATGCCGTGTTGGTGCATCACGGCAACCACCTTACGAATCGAATCGCCCAGCGTCGCAGAAAATAAAACTTTGTCGGGCTTGGCGATCAACAAGTCGCCGAGAGTCGTTTCGCCGAATTCCATCGAAAGGAAACCGAACTCGCGCATCCACTTGTCGTCGTAAAATTTTGAAAGATAACGCGAACCTGAATCCGGGAGCAGGACGACCGCCAAACGGTCACCACTTAATTTTCGACAATACTTGATCGCGCCCGCCAGCGCGGAACCGGAGGAGCCGCCCGCGAAGATTCCCTCCTGCCGTACCAACTGTCGCGCCCACAAAAACGATTCGCGGTCGCCCGCGCGTTCGATCGCATCCACCACCGAAAGATCGAGCGCGGTCGGCAGAAAGTCTTCGCCGATGCCCTCCACCTTGTACGTTTTCGGATACGCGCCTTCGGGTATCGTCCCTTTGTTTTGCCAAATCTCAGTGAGGATCGAACCTTCGATGTCCACGCCGACAATTTGAATCTTCGGATTCTTCGACTTGAGAAACCGCCCCACGCCGGTGATTGTCCCGCCGGTTCCCATGCCGATGATGACATCGGTCACGCGCCCATCAGTTTGACTCCACAACTCGGGACCGGTCGTCAACTCGTGTGTTTTCGGGTTATCTGGGTTGTGATATTGGTTCGCCAGAATCGCGTTCGGCGTTTCGCGGACGAAACGTTTCGCCACTTCGTAATACGAGCGCGGGTCTTCCGGCGTGACGGCGGTCGGCGTGATAACCACCTTCGCGCCATACGCGCGCAACAGCAGAATCTTTTCGTTGCTCATTTTATCGGGCATGACAAAGATGGTCTTGTAGCCCTTCAATGCCGCGGCGATCGCAAGACCTACGCCTGTGTTCCCCGATGTCGCTTCGACGATTGTCCCGCCCGGTTTGAGTTCTCCGCGTTTTTCCGCTTGCTCAATAATGAAAGCCCCCACTCGATCTTTGACCGATCCGCCCGGGTTCATCCACTCCAACTTTGCATACAGCGGAACCGGCAGGTCTTTCCCAATCCGCCCCAGTCGCACAAGCGGCGTGTTGCCCATCGCGCCCAGAATGTTGTCATAGACTCGTTTATCTGTTGAAACTGGCAGGGTCATTCTCGCTCCTTGGGTTGGGATAATGGTATTTTACCAGCAGAGCATCCCTATTTTTTGCTCTTGACAGGGCATAGAAATACATCCATAATGGTTCCAAAATGGAACCGCAAGAGGTAAAGTATGACAACGATCACAATCAAGAACATTCCTGAGGAAATCTACGAGCGAATTAAACTCCAAGCAAAGGCAAATCGTCGCAGTGTTAATCGCGAGATTATTTCCATTTTTGAACACGCCGTTCAAAAACGGACGCCAATGGATGTAAAAGAGATACTCGAACGCACTCGCAAAATCCGCGAATTGACCGCGCAGTACACGATCAGTAACGAGGAACTTACTCGCTGGAAAGAAGAGGGGCGCGAATGATCGTTGTTGACGCGAACATGATCGGATATTTTTTCATTACAGGCGACTATTCACCGCTGGCAATCCAAGTCTTCGAAAAAGATCCGGACTGGTACGCTCCCATGTTATGGCAAAGCGAGGTTCGGAGCATTATCACTCAATATTTTCGTTTCAAAAAAATGCCCCTCGCCCAATCCCAACAGTTGATGAATGAAGCGCACGACCTGATGCTCGAACACGAACGCTTTGTGTCGTCAAATTTGGTGTTTGAACTCGTAGCAATTAGCAAATGCAGTTCTTATGATTGTGAATACGTTGCCCTGGCAAAAGAAACGAATCTGACTTTAGTCACCTTCGATAAAGAAGTGTTGCGAGAGTTTCCGCAAATTGCCATCTCTCCAAAAGATTTCATGACTATTTGATGAAAAAATCTCCCGCAATTTTGCGGGAGATTTTTTCATTTTTAGTACACCGGCAAATTCGGATCCACTTCCCGCGCCCAGGCGTTGATGCCGCCTTTGAGGTTCTTCACTTTCTTGAAGCCTGCGCTGGCAAGGAGTTCCAAGCCGCGCGCGGAACGACCGCCCGATTTGCAGAAAATGACCATTTCATCCGCCGTGTCTAACTCGGAGAGCCGCGCGGCTAATTGACCGAGCGGAATGTTGACCGCGTTCGGCAAGGCGGAAATTTCCAATTCATGCGGCTCGCGGACATCGAGCAACTTGAAGTGATTGCCCTGCATCCGCTCGGAAAGTTCCTGCACGGTGATGTCTTTCCCTGCGCCGGCAGAACCTTCTTCGTGATCGTGGCTTGGGACGCCGCAAAACTCTTCGTAGTCAATCAACTCTTTGATGTCGGCGTTTGGACCGCACACGCGGCAGTTGGGATTCTTCTTCAGCTTCACGAAATCGAACGACATGTCGAGCGCGTTGTACAGCAGAAGTTTTCCGATCAACGGCTCGCCGATGCCGAGTAAAACTTTCAATGCCTCGGTGGCTTGGAGGGTGCCGATCGTACCGGGCAGAACTCCCAGCACGCCGCCCTCCGCGCACGAGGGGACGAGTCCCGGCGGTGGCGGCTCGGGGAAGAGACAGCGATAGCACGGTCCCTCTTTGGCGTAGAAGACGCTCACTTGCCCATCGAAGCGATAGATGGAGGCGTAGACGTTCGGCTTGCCGAGGAAGACCGCCACGTCGTTGGTGAGGTAACGCGTCGGGAAGTTGTCGGTGCCGTCTAGGAGGATGTCAAACTCCCCGGCGAGGCGAAGCGCATTTTCCGACGTGTATGGCTCGTTGTAAATATCCACTTGCACGCCGGGATTCAAGTCAATCAGTTTATCCCGCGCGCTTTCCACTTTCAACTTCCCTACTGTGGACGTCCCGTGAATCACCTGCCGTTGCAGGTTGGACGCGTCAACCACATCGTAATCCACCAGCCCGATGCGACCGACCCCCGCCGCGGCAAGGTAGAGCGCGACCGGCGAGCCGAGTCCGCCCGTGCCGACGATGAGCGCGGAGGAATTTTTCAATTTGCGTTGACCCTCCAAACCGACCTCGGGAATTAACAAGTGACGCGAGTAACGCAGGATTTCATCGTGAGAAAGTTCAGGCAGCATGTCAGCCTCCCGCAATGGACGGGATAAGCATCAGCCGATCGCCGGCATTCACGGGCGTGTCCACGCCTTGCAGGTCTTTGATGTTGTGTTCGCCGATGAAGATATTCACGAACGGACGCAACTCATTCCCTTCGTTGAAGATGTGCGGTTTGATCGCTGGGAATTGATTCGACAGGTCGGCGAGGGCGTCGGAAATATTCGAGCCGCTTACATTCACTTCGCTTTTGCCGTTGGTGTACGTGCGTAATGGAGTTGGGATTTTCAATGTGGGCATTTGGTTTTCGTTTCTCTCGTTTCGTTATTTACGGAGGTCGCGCTTGCAATCGTGACCTCCGAATTTCTATATAAACAATTGTACATCCGCATCGGCGGCAAATTCAAGGAAGGTTGCCGCGCCGCCGATCTCCGCTTGCGGGATGAAATCTTCCTTGCTAAAGCCAAAGACATCCATCGTCATCTGGCAACCGATGAGGCGCACATCGAGGTCAAGACATACGTCGCGCAGTTCCTCGATGGTGGCAACGCCTTTGTTCTTGAAGGTTTGCTTCATCAAACTGGTTGCGACGCCTTCAAAGCCCGGCACATTTGCCATCAACAGATTCGGCATGGACCAATTGATATTCTGAAACGCTTCTGGTCCGAAAGGCATTTTCATCGGCATGGCGGGGTTGCCGAGCGGCGAGACTGCCGCGGTCAACTCAGGCTTAAGCAAAGTGAGTCCGTAAAACGTGAAGAACACGCCCACTTCCCAGCCCATCGCGCCCGCCGCGCTGGCAAGGATGAACGGCGGATACGCCCAATCCAGCGTCCCTTTACTCGAAATAAGCGCAAGCCGCTTAGGCGCGCTCGGGTTTGATTTTGACATGGTTTCTCCTTCGGAGAAGTACACAGGTATACACGTAGACACGTATTTACTTGTTCCGTGTTTACCTGTGTACGTGTCCGTTATGATTTTTTCAAAAAGAAAACGAACGCATTGCCTTCCGTCGTGGAAAGCAGTAACTCATTCCCAGTCTGCCGACTCCACGCTTCGATGTCGGGCGGCGAGCCCGCGTCGGTGGAGACCATTTTCAAAATCTGACCGGGTTGCAACTCTTTCATTGCCTTGGTCGTGTTCACGATCGGCATCGGACACAACATGCCGCTGCAATCCAACACTCGATCTTCTTTAATTACTTCAAGCGTTTCCATCGTTAATTCTCCTGTCTATTTTCCAAAATCAAGATTTCTTCCTCATCGTATTTTGTGCGGTCTTCGGTCAATCTCCACGAGCGGTGATTGACCGACTTGCCGTTGTCTACGCGCGTGATGATGTACGAGAAGAACGGTTGCGCCCACTCGCGGTCGTATTCGGATGGGACGTTCGGGCAATCGGGATGCGAATGGAAGACGCCGATCAGACTCAGGGTCAGACTGTCTGCCGTTAACTCAGCCTTCATGTACTCCTCCGCCGAGATCAAAAACCGATTGCGCCGCGCACCGTCTTCGCGCGCGTTCGGCAGAGCGAGAATCTTTTTCACCTCCCCTTCAACTCCCAGCAGAAACCCCGCGCCTTCGTCGGGGTACGCCGCCTCCAAATGCGAATTGATTTGAGCCAGTAACTCTGTCGTTATGGTCAACATTCGCCCTCACCCTAACCCTCTCGCTTCGACAAGCTCAGCGCGGCGCCCACAGGGAGAGGGGATTCCCACAACGGCACATCGCTCAGATATTTATCGCCTGAATCAGGGAAGACGGTGACGATCACTCCGTCTTTCAGTTTGTTGGCTACGCGTAACGCCGCGACCATCGCCGCCCCAGACGAGATGCCGACAAACAAGCCTTCCTCTCGCGCCAAACGCAAGGTCATCGCACGCGCCTCTTCCGTTCGTACTTCAAGCGTCTCATCGGCAAACGACTCATCATAAATGCCCGGCTTGATCGCGGTGGGCATGTGTTTGAGTCCTTCCAATCCGTGGAAGGACGCGTCCGGCTGAAATGCGATGATTCTGACATCGGGCAATTGTTCGCGCAGATATTTGCCCGTTCCCATCAAAGTCCCTGATGTGCCAAGCCCCGCGACGAAGTGCGTGATTCGACTCTCCGTCTGCTCTAGGATTTCTGGACCCGTCGTTTTGTAATGCGCCTGCCAGTTGGCGGGATTGTTGTACTGATTCGCGTACCAATACAGATCAGGCTTTTCAATTGCAAGTTTGCGCGCTTCCACGATCGCGCCATCCGAGCCTTCGGTGGGATCGGTGAGGATTAACTCTGCGCCGAGCGCGCGTAAGATGGCGAAGCGTTCGGGGCTGGCGCTGGCTGGGATGGTCAACGTGACTGAAATTCCCAGCGCGGCGCCGAAGGTTGCGTACGCGATGCCCATGTTGCCCGAAGTTGAATCGAGCAATCGCTTTCCGCTGGTGAGATCGCCATTCGCTAACGCGGTTTGGATGATGTTGAGCGCGGGTCTATCCTTGACGGAGCCGCTTGGGTTGAACCACTCCGCCTTGGCGAAAACTTTCACCGCTTGGGGCAGACCGAAGGTCGCGCGGCGAAGCGGGAGAAGCGGCGTGTTCCCCACGTGCGCGGCGAGTCCATCTTCACGTACACAAAAAGATTCGGCGAGTCGGTTATCGAGTAGTGTCATTGCTTCCTTGGAATCAAAAGCAGTCAACGGGCAAACAAAAAGACGGCGAACAAACGCCACACGTTGCGAAATTTTGCACGCGGGGGTCGTCTACCGTCTTAAGAGCCGTTGACTGCGGAGGTATCTCTCAGGCGGTGACTACGAGCCCCGCCCGATACACAAGCAATGTTGGAAAAGTTTCATAGTTTGGTTACCAGATGTCCGCTATTGTATGGTTCTTACGAAGAATGTCAAGTTAAATATTCATGGTTGTCATTGATCGTGAAAATCTCTATAATGGAGCCAATCACGGAGGCAGACATGACTCAATACAAAATCATCGCAGGGACGTTCCACGTCAAAGGTTTTTCGCCCGACGGCGATTCGATCCGCTTTCAAGCCAACGACATGGCGAACTGGGATTTTTTCAAATGGCAAACCGAAAAAGATAAAAAGGAAAAACGCAAACAACTGCGCGTCGAGTCCATTGACGCGCTCGAAACGCATTACGAGGGCTACCACCAGCCGCGCACGTTCGCGCTTGCCGCGCTCGAATCGTTGCTCGAATTGGTCGGGATCAAATCGGTGACGTACAGCCTGAGCCTGACCAAGATCGTGGACGCGGACGACGGCAAAGCGGGATTCATCGCTTCCGCTTCGACGGATAAATATGGTCGTCCCGTGAGTTATGTTTTCCCCAAGTCTGCCAAACTCACGGATGGCGCAGTGATGGACTCCGCGACGCTTCCAATTGAAGATTCGATCAACTTCGAACTCGCCCGCGAGGGACTGGTCTACCCCACGTTTTACACCACCACCGACCGCGTCTTTGCGGAGAAGTTTCGCGCGGTCGTCGCCCGCGCCCGAAAGACCAAGCGCGGCATCTGGTCCATTGACCGCACGTCGGATTTCACGTTGTACGACATCCGCACGCTTCAAGAAGACATTTTGCTCCTACCCAAACTCTTCCGCCGCCTCGTCAGTTTCTTCGACGGCTATTCGGACTTCAATCAACTCAATGATTACTTGACGAAGCAAAAAGACAGTCTCGTGCTATGGGATGGGACGAAGAAAAAATCCCTCGCCGAGTTGATGAAGATCAGCGGACGGAGGATTCAGTTGAAGACGCCAGTGGAGAATATTTTCTTCAAGGCGAAGTGAAATTGCTTTGTATCGCCCAGCCGCAAAGTGAACCTAGCGGCACAGGACAACTGCGCGACATCAATTAACAAATTTCCCTCAGCCCGAACACGGGTCCATCTTTGCAAGCCAACTTCCAACCCGATTTCGTGACGACCGCGCACACACCGCACCCGGAGACTCCGCCGCAGGGCGCCGGCGTGTGGATGAAAACCTCCGCTTCTTTCAACGGGGCGGCTTGACTCAGTTCCCCCAGCCTTTTTACCAGCTCCGGCAGACCCTCGCGCCGCACATCCAACGCGGCGTAATCAGCCCACGCGACAATCTCGCCCAGCGCCGCCAAAGGTTGAACCTCCACATCGTCCGGCAGATTTTCGGCAGACGAATCGGTCAACAACACGATTGCCGCGCCTTGCTTCAATGCAGGCTGGATCAACCCTCGCAGTCGCGTCGGCGACTCGTCGCAGGCAACGAGCGCGACTTTTCGCGCGGAGGCGGGCAGGTTGAAACCGCGCCCCAGCGGACCGCGCACGTGGACGGTCATGCCGGGCGTCCACGACTCCGGCGCGGAGGCGGCAATGAAACCATCAGGCGCCGAATCCGTAAAATAGAGCGAGGCAGGCAGAGCCGCGAATGAATCGTCGCCGACGAGGAGATATTGCCCGGGCGTGGGAATCAGATCCGCAGGGCAGGCGATCCGCGCGTGGCGGAGTCCATCCAAAAGAATCAGCTCGGTCACCTGCGCTTTGCCGGTTTGCATGGCGTCATCGTATCATGGCGGTATAATTATTTCAAATCAAATCGGAGGAACAATGAATGTTGTAGATGTAATCCGTACACTGGCAGGTTTTGCCTGGCTTGCCGCCATCGGCATCGGCGTTTTGGCGGCGGTACGAGCCAGCCGCCATCAAACTGCGAAAGGGTCGAGTTCGAGCGCGCTCATTTTGGTGGTGATCGCGGCGTTGCTAACCGTGCTGGGTTCGGGATTGGTATATGTCGAATCGAACGAACGCGGCGTGGTCAAGACGGTGCGCGCGGGCGGCGTCCGCTCGGAAGCGCTCGAGCCGGGCTTGCACTGGATTTTGCCCGTGGTCGAACAAGTGGTAACCTACCCGATTTCAAACCAAACGTACACCATGTCATTCCTGCCCGAACAAGGACCCGACTCAGGCGAGGACTCGATCCGCGCCCGCACAAAAGACGGGCAGGAGGTCATCATCGACGCGACGGTCATTTATCGCATTGACCCGAGCAAGGTGGTGCAGCTTCATATCGCATGGCAGAACGATTATGAAAGCGGCGTGGTGCGCCCCGAAGTGCGCGGCGCCATCCGCGATGCCGTTTCGCAATACGGCGTTGAGGAAGTCGTCTCGACCAAGCGCGAGGAAATGATCCAGATCATCAACGCTCAGCTTTCCGCCAGCCTGAGCAAGAACCATCTTGAACTGCTCGATTTCATTCTGCGCGATATCCATTTCAGCGAGGAATATGCCGCCGCTGTCGAACAGAAACAGATCGCCGAGCAACAGGCGCAACAAGCCGCTTTTGTCGTCGAACAGAAAAAACAGGAAGCCGAGCAAGCCCGCCAGGAAGCGCAAGGGCAGGCGGATGCGGCGGTGATCGCGGCGAAAGGCGCGGCGGAAGCGCGCATCATTCAAGCGCAGGCAGAAGCGGAAGCCAATCAACTGCTCGCCGAATCGCTCACGCCGGAATTGCTCCAATACCAATACATTTTGAAACTGGCGCCGGGCGTGCAGACGATCTTCATTCCGACAGGCAATCAATTCATCTTGCCGTTGCCGGGCTCGCAAACCCCGCAATAGCGTCATTACTCGCTCCATCGGGGTCTGAGACCCCGATGGAGCGTTTGTCATTATGCCAATCCCTCGAACCGGACGCGAAATCCGCCTCACGACTCTTTCGACGTGCGCGGGTTGAGCGTCCAAACTAAGCGCCGACGCGCTGACGCAGGTTCTGCGTCCCGTGAAAGACATCTTCGACGCCGCTTCATTTCCGGACCTTTTGGTCGGTCTGCGCGAACCGGATGACGCGGCTGTTTGGCGTTTGGACGACGACCGCGCGCTCGTCGTCACTACCGATTTCTTCACCCCAGTGGTGGACGACGCGTACGATTACGGCGCAATCGCCGCGGCAAACAGTTTATCCGACGTCTACGCGATGGGCGGACAACCCTTCCTCGCGTTGAACGTCGCCGCGCTGCCGGATGATTTGCCGCCCGAAATTTCGAGCGAAATCATACGCGGCGGCGCGGAAAAAGCGCGCGAGGCAGGAGTCGTCATCGCGGGCGGGCACACCGTGAAAGACAAAGAGCCGAAATTCGGACTGGTCGTCATCGGCTTTGTTGACCCGCGCAAGATGTTGAGCAAAGGCGGACTCAAAGTCGGCGACGCGCTGGTCTTGACCAAGCCGCTTGGTTTTGGCGTTACGACCACTGCCTTGAAGCGCGAACAAGTGGAAACGGCAGATTTGCAAGAAGCGGTGGATTGGATGAAGCGCCTGAACTCAACCGCGAGTCAACTCGCGGTTGAGTTTGATCTGCGCGGTGGAACGGACATTACTGGCTACAGTTTGCTCGGTCACGCGTTGGAGATGGCAGAAGCCTCTGGCGTTGCGCTGAACTTCGAGTTTGCAAATATTCCGTTTACCAGCAGCGCGCGGAAGTATGCCGAGAAAGGCTGTTTTGCCGGCGGCGCGTTCGATAACAAGGTCTATTTCGAGTCGCGGGTCAAGTTTGCCGATTCGATTGACGAAGAGAATCAGATGCTGTTGTTCGATCCGCAGACGAGCGGCGGGTTATTGCTGGGCGTCCCTCAGGAAAAACTGGAGGCGTTCACTATCCGCGCCCAGGAATTGAGTCAGCCTGTTTGGGCGATAGGACGCGTCGAAACGGGAACAGGCATCCAAGTCGAGTAAGAAACGATATTCATAGTACAATAAGGCGAAGGTCAATTACGTTTAAGTGTCATGTCTGAAATCCCCATAGATAGTTCGTCATCCGAATCTCATCCGACAAACCGTTGGCGGTCGCCTGCGGCTTTGTGCGCGTTCAGAAGTAATCAGGTTCAATGAGTATTCCAACAGACATACTAGTCATCGCTCTCCTTATTATCATCAATGCGGTTTTTGTGCTGTCCGAGATGTCAGTGGCTTCCTCGCGGAAGGCTCGTTTACAACAAAGGATCAACGAGGGAGATAAAGGCGCAAAGACCGCGCTGGATCTGATCCAAAACCCGAACCTGTTCCTCGCCACGGTCCAAATTGGAATTACGCTGGTCGGCGTTTTTGTCGGCGCAGTCGGAGGCGCAACACTGGCACGCCCACTGGCGGCGTTATTGGAGAACATCCCCGCGCTCGCGGAGTATGCTGAATCATTATCGCTTGGCTTAGTGGTTATCGCGATCACATTTTTTTCCATTATCTTAGGCGAACTTGTGCCTAAACGGATCGCGTTGCAGAACCCCGAACAAATCGCATCCTTCCTCGCGACGCCGATGATGATGGTCTCGAAAATATTTTCGCCGTTCGTCTGGCTTCTCGGCCGGATAACAGACTTCATCCTCAAAACACTCGGGGTCAAACCGGGGAGCGAACCGCCAGTGACCGAGGAGGAAATTCAACTGCTGATAGACCAAGGCACGCAGGCGGGAGTCTTCGAGGAAGCGGAGCACGACATGGTGGAGGGCGTGTTCAGCCTCGACGATCAGCGCGTCTATTCGTTGATGACGCCGCGCACAAACATCGTTTATTTGGACATCAGCGATTCAATGGATGAGATTCGGCAGAAAGTGAGTGAGAGCGAATACTCCCGCTTCCCTGTCCGGCAGGGAACGCTGGATACAATTTTGGGCATCGTCAAAGCCCGCGACTTGCTGGTGAAAAGTCTGAGCGGCGAGCCAATCCGTTTGAAGGATATGCTCAAACCGGCGTTCTTCATCCCGGAAACGATGTTCGCCTCGCGCGCGCTCGAGGTCTTCAAGGAAAAAGGCGCCGAGCTGCTGTTGGTGATTGACGAATTCGGCGGTTTGCAAGGACTGCTGACAATCAACGACATCCTGGAAGAGATCGTGGGGCAGATGGAACATGAAGAGCCGCAAGCCACGCAAAGGCAGGACGGGTCGTGGCTATTGGACGGCATGTTGGAAGCGGACGAATTCAAAGAGATCTTCAAGGTGACCGCGCTGCCCCACGAAGACGAATACGAAACCCTGAGCGGATTCGTGATGATGTCGCTGGGACGCGTTCCACAAGCCGCCGACCATTTCGAGTGGCACGGGCTGCGCTTCGAAGTGATTGACATGGACGGGCGCCGGGTGGACAAGGTGCTGGTCACGACCCTGCCTCAAAGACCGCCCACGCAAGAACCGGTAAAAAACAATTAGAATCGCCGCCGATAGTTATTACTCATGGCTCCCAACATTCTTCGCGCGGTCATCTTCGATCTGGGCGGGACGCTCATGCACGAAAGCGACGCCACCCAGCCGGTCAACGCGCGCGGCGACGAGGCGCTGACCCTGTATTTGCGCGAGCAGGGCTTGGAACTCAACCTTTCGACCTTCCCGCTGGAGTTCCGCCGCAGGCTGGACGACTATTTCAAGCAACGCGAAAAGGATTTACTCGAAACAACCTATTCCTTCGTCTTGCGGGATGTGCTAACGCACAAAGGTTACGGCGAAGTTTCCGATCAAATCATCCGCGAGGCGTTGGATAGACTCTTTGCCGTCACTCAAACGAACTGGGCGCTGGAAGAGGACGCGCTTGCCGCTTTGAAAAAGATCGAAGCAGACGGCTATCGCATGGGGCTGATCTCGAACGCAGGAGACGACAAGGATGTACAACAACTCTTACACAAATTTGGACTCGGTCGCTTCTTCGACTTCGCATTGACCTCCGCCGCGTGCAGTTACCGCAAGCCGCATCCGCGCATCTTCGAGTTGGCGCTATCCAACTGGTATTTCCTGCCCGAGGAGGCGGTGATGATCGGCGATAACCTCGACGCCGACATCCGCGGCGCGCAGAACGCGGGGCTGGCGGCGATCTGGATCAAGCGGCGCGCCGGCTCACGCGGGGCGGACCAGCCGCACGTCCAGCCTGACGCGGCCGTTTCGTCGCTGGCAGAAATTCCCTCTGCGCTCGATCGGTTGCAGGTCCGCTAAATCCATGAGTCAGAACAAGTTATTTCTGGCGTATGCCGCGCTCGGCGTGGGCGTGCTGGCATTAAGTTTTTCAGCCATGTTCGTGCGCTGGGCAGACGCGCCGGGACCGGTGATCGGCTTTTACCGCGTGCTCATCGCCACCGTTTTATTCGTCCCGTTCGTAATTCAACGCCAAAAAAAGTTGCCGCCGCTGCAATGGCGCTGGTTGTGGTTCCCGATGTTCGCGGGCTTGTTCACCGCGTTAGATTTCGCCACCTGGAACACGGCGGTCCAATTCACCACCGCCGCCAAAGCGACGCTTTTGGGAAACACCGCCCCGCTCTGGGTGGCGTTGATCGCGTTGATCGTTTTTCGCGAACGTATGCGCGGAACTTTCTGGTTCGGCTTGGCGCTCGCGCTGATCGGCGCGGCGTTGGTGGTCGGTGAAAACTTTGCGGAGAATTTGAGCGTGAACCTCGGCGACCTGCTGGCAAGCGCCGCCGCCGTCTTTTACGCCATCTACCAGCTCATCATCCAGCGCGGACGAAAATTTCTGGACCCGTTCCGTTATACGTGGTTCGTCGGCTTGAGCGCGGCTGTGTTTTTGTGCGCGATCAACTTCGCCTTGGACAACCCCTTGCTTGGCTACTCGTCAAATACCTGGCTGGTATTTTTCGCCACAGCCATCGTCTCGCAAATGATCGGCTATCTCGCCATCTCCTACGCGCTCGGACACCTGCCCGCTTCGGTCGTTTCGCCGACGTTGATCGGTCAGCCGATATTGACCGCCGTTTTAGCCGTTCCCCTGCTGGGCGAGATTCCCACAGCGGCGCAATGGCTGGGCGGAGCGATTGCATTGGCTGGCATCTACATTGTCAACCGCGCGCATCAACAGGCTTTGCCCGAAACGCCGAACGCTTGATTTGAACCGCTAAGCTCGCGAAGCGCGCGAAGAAAATCTTTTTTTGTCCCCTAGCGACCTTGGCGCGCTTCGCGGTTAATAAATCAGCGGTGACTTATTAGAAAATTTAAATATCATTCGCATCATTCGGAGATTTGCGCTATTCGTGTTGAGATTTTTCCAACTCCGAAAACGTCGCGTGCGACAGGAAATTCCCTCCGCCAAACTTATACGGCGGGGATATAATCAGCCCTACGTTTCAATGCGAGAGGAGCATTCCATGGAAACAAAAACCTTCACCGAAAACGGACGGGTGCCAGTCACTGTGATTCACGTGGACGGCAACATCGACTCAGGCACGTTTGAAAAATTTTTAGCGCAGGCAAATGAGTTGATAAAAAACGGCGCGCGTCATATTCTGGTTGACCTCACCCACGTGAAATTCGTCAGCAGCGCCGGCTTGCGCGCCTTCCACGATATTTTCAACCAACTCCGCGCGCTCGACACCGAAGTGAAGATGACCGAAGAGGAAGTCAAAAGCGGCATCAACGCCGGGACGTATAAATCTCCGCACTTGAAACTGCTCAACCTGTCGCCCGAAGCGCGCGTAGGATTTGAAACGGCGGGCTTTGACATGTTCATCGAGACTCACGCGGACATGAAAACCGCCGTCGCTTCTTTCTGACGGGACGGCGGGTTCAGCCTAGGACGCGTTCCAGACCTCACAAGTCTACGAGACCTGTGAGGTCTCATTTATAATCCCTGCCATGCCCGACCTCTTCGATCACGCCATGCAAGAACGGATGAAATCCGAAGCGCCGCTCGCCGCGCGGATGCGTCCGCGCACGCTCGAAGAATACATCGGGCAGGAACACATCGTCGGCGAGGGAAAACTGCTCTGGCGCACGATCAAAGCGGACAAGTTGTACTCGTCCATCATTTTGTGGGGACCGCCCGGCACCGGCAAGACCACGCTCGCCCAAGTGATTGCAAATACGACCAAAAGCCGCTTCGTCACCATCTCTGCCATTCTCGCTGGTAAAGCCGACCTGCGCGTCATCATTGACGAAGCCATGGAACGCCGCCGACTCCACAACGAACGGACGATCCTCTTCGTGGACGAAGTCCATCGTTGGAACAAAGCCCAACAGGACGCGCTCCTCCCCCACGTCGAGGCAGGAGTCGTCACCCTCATCGGCGCGACGACGGAAAATCCATATTTTGAAGTCATCAAAGCATTGATCTCGCGCTCGCGCGTTTTTCAGTTACGCAACTTGAATCAGGAAGAGACTGGCATTCTGATTGACCGAGCGCTCACAGATAAAGAACGCGGCTATGGAAATAAGAAAGTCAAACTCGACGATGACGCCCGCAATCACCTGATCGAAACCGCCAGCGGAGACGCGCGCAATGCGTTGAACGCCATCGAACTCGCGGTTGAATCCACTGAACCTGACAACAACGGGGTAACCCACATCACGCTGGATGTCGCGCAAGAATCAATTCAACGACGCGCTGTCCTCTACGACAAGGACGGCGACGCGCACTACGACACGATCTCCGCGTTCATCAAATCTGTGCGCGGCAGCGACCCCGACGCGGCGTTGTATTGGCTGGCGAAAATGATCTACGCGGGCGAAGACCCGCGCTTCATCATCCGAAGATTAATCATTCTGGCTGGCGAAGATATTGGTCTCGCCGATCCGATGGGATTGGTCGTCGCTTCGTCCGCCGCCCAAGCGTTCGATTACATCGGCTTGCCCGAAGGGATTTACCCCATCGTCGAAGCGACGTTGTATCTCGCCACCGCGCCAAAATCCAACAGCGCGGGCGCGTACTTCTCGGCGATGAAGAAGATCGAGGACGAGGGACAAGTCTCCGTACCGCGTCACCTCATGGACGGCAATCGCGACGCGGAAGCGATGGGTCACGGCAAGGATTATGTGTATCCGCACGATCATGAAGGTCACTTCACGCCGCAACAATATTTGCCCAAACGATTGCTCGGCACATATTTCTATTCCCCATCGCAAGAAGGCTACGAAGCGCAGGTCACCGCCCGCCTCGAAATGTGGCGCGACGCACAACGCCGCGCGCTGGGCATTACCAACGTACAAAATATCCCCGCCATGAGCGAGGAGCAGATCGTCGAAATGAAGAGGAAGATTCGTTAAACACAAGTTGCAGGTCGAGGGTCACAAGTCGGCAACCTTCCACATTAAACCTGCAACTTTCAACTTTTAAACATGCCAACATTACTACTCATCCGTCATGGCGAAAACGATTTCGTCAAAACCCATAAACTGGCAGGACGACTGCCCGGGGTGCATTTAAACCAAAATGGACTGAAACAGGCTCAAGCGTTGGCAGACGCGTTGAAAGATGTCCCGCTCAAAGCCGTGTACTCGAGTCCGTTGGAGAGGGCGATGGAAACGGCAGACCCGATCGCAAAGTCGCACAAGTTGAAAATCGTGGAAGTCCCCGAATTGATGGACACGGACATCGGCAAGTGGCAGGGAAAATCGTGGAAGGTTCTCGGGCTGACGAAAGCGTGGAAAATCGTGCAAAACGCGCCGTCGCGCTTCCGATTTCCCGAAGGCGAATCGTTTGTCGAAGCGCAAACGCGTTACGCCTCGGCGCTGGAAAGAATCATCCAAAAATACAACAAGCCAAAAGACATCGTGGCGGTCGTCTTTCATGCCGACCCGATCAAACTCGCCGTGGCGCATTTTCTGGGAATGCCGCTCGATCATTTTCAACGCCTGGGCTGCGACACGGGTTCAATGACGACGATCCACGCGAGCGAGGCGAAGGCGTTCCTCGTCAAACTGAACCAACGACCGCCGTTCGATTTTCTGCCCAGGAAAAAATAACCCGCTCCGGATGCGAAATGGCAAAACTCAAACTTGACTTGCACGACATCTACAATCGCGGCGACCAAATTGACGCTGAGCTGGACCGCGTGATCGAAGAAGCGCTCGATAGGAAAATTGAACTGGTTGAGATCATCCCGGGCAAGGGAAGCGGACAACTCAAGAAAAAGGTTCTACGCTTTTTGAACCAGAAACACATCAAAAAACTATATCAGCGCGTCGAAAAAGACGACAAAAATTTCGGGCGAATCATTATCCATTTCAGGTTTTAAGCGCACGAGAAGAAAAGGAAGTGGCTGGATGAGGCGTAAAAGTTCTTCTATGCCACAGAGTTCACTGCGCCCTTTGAGAAAAAACTCAAAATCTCGGTGGGCTGTGTGGCGCACGCGCCAAATTTGCCACTCCCGAAGAGAACGGGAGATTTTTACCCGCGCCTGCCCATGATAAAATCGAGAACACATGGCGAAGAAGAAGATCGGACGATACGAAATACAATCGGAGATCGGCCGCGGGGGAATGGCGGCGGTGTATCTGGCGCACGACCCAAACTTCCGCCGCAACGTCGCCGTCAAACTGGTATCGGGCAATCTTGAACAACATACAGGTTTCAGGGAACGCTTCGAGCGCGAAGCGCAATTGATTGCGCGCATCGAACACCCAGCCATTGTGCCAGTGTACGATTTTGGCGAACACGACGGACAACTCTATTTGGTAATGCGTCACATGCCTGGCGGAACGCTGGCAGACAAAATAAAAAAAAGCATTTTCACTCTTCGAGACGCAACTCAACTCCTCGCGCAGCTCGCGCCCGCGCTGGACGCTGTCCATTCACAAGGAATCGTCCACCGCGACTTGAAACCCGCAAACGTTCTTTTCGATAATTTCGGCAACCCAGCGATTTCCGATTTTGGCATCGCGCATTTTTCAACCGCCACATCCGATCTCACGGGCAGCGCCATCATCGGCACGCCCTCCTACATGAGTCCCGAACAAGTGCGCGCCGACGCCGAGCTCGACGGGCGAAGCGACGTCTACGCGCTCGGCGTGATTCTCTTCGAAATGCTCACTGGGCACGGTCCCTTCCGCGCGAACACGCCGATGAGCGTGGCGCTCAAACACCTCACCGATCCCCTCCCCTCGATCCGCACGTATCGTCCCGATCTTCCAATCGAAATCGAATCAGTTTTGAGCAAAGCGCTAGCAAAAGATCGCAATGCGCGTTATGCCAGCGCGTCCGAACTCGTGCGCGAATTGCAAGCGCTTCCAGAATCGAATCAAAGCGCGGGCAAACCTGTCCTCGCATCCCCTGTGACTGGAAACGACATTGCGACCGAAGTGGATGTTGGGGACGCGTCCGCGGCTGAGGTGGGCGACTCAGCCCCCCGCGTCAAAACGGACCGTGCGTCTGCCTCGCCCAACCCCGAACCGATTCAACCGTCGAGAAAAACCTCCGCTCCCGAATCATCCTCGCGCGGAAAATTGAAAGGCGCATCAATCGCAGGCGCAGGCTTGTCTCTCGTTCTGCTTTGCGGAGCGATCGTCGCGCTCGGAGCCGCGGCAGGAATTTTGCTTCCCGGATATTTCAATAAACAAAATCCAACGCCGACATTCACAGCGACGACTTCCCAACCCGTCGTTATCTTTGCGGACGACTTCACCGATCCCAACAGCGGTTGGCCCACGCTTGAAACTTCTCAGGCGAAATATGGATACGAGTCGGACGGCTATCATATCGCCGTGTTTGAACCGAACTTCGCGCCGTGGGCAAAAACGAATCGGCAGGACGAGGATATCAATATTTCGGTTGAAGCGAGACCTGTCACGCAAAACGTCAATGGTTTCTTCGGATTACTTTGCCGCATTGACGATAATCAAAATTTTTATTACTTTGTCGTCCAAAACAGCGGACAGTATGCCATTGGAAAATTTCAAGATGGCGTTTTTCATCCGCTGGAAGGATGGAACGCGAGCAACGCGATCCGCCAGGGCAACCAAACCAATCGCCTGCAAGCAGATTGCCTGGGTAGCGTTCTGCGTTTCTACGTCAACGATGTGCTGGTTGGCGAAGTAAACGATGTGGATTTCAATTCTGGTTATAGCGGTTTGATCGCCAGCGCGTTGGATTCGCAAGCCTTTGAAGTCGTGTTCAATAATTTCCAGATTGCAGAGCCAAGTCAATAATTCACCTAACGCGCCTCGCTCAAAGGCGGTCTCTGACCGCCGTATTTTACAAGGTACGTCGCAGGGTCAGAGACTCTGCGAGAGCATACATTGTTTACGGTGACTCAAAAATTCGAAGAAGGAGGATCGCACCATGGCAGAGTATGGAAAATTGATTCTAAGCAAGCCAGACGGCGTACATCAAGAATTTATTCTCAACAAACCGCTCGTCACGCTTGGGCGCGCGACCACGAATGATATCGTCCTTGCCGAGGGACGGGTCTCGCGCAACCACGCGCAGATCGTGTTTGTGGACGGAGGAATCAATCTCACCGATCTGAATTCCGCAAACGGAGTTTCGGTTAACGGTCAACGAATCAAAGAAGCGAAAATACAGGCGGGCGACTCGTTTGAGGTCGGCGGCTTTACTTTGCAATATCTTCCCGCCGCCGAGGATGCCCACGAAGAAGCGACAATGATCAACTCGGAAAGCGAACTCGAGTTGACGTTGAATCAGATGACCGTGCCGATCTCGTTGAACGAAACTTCCCTGCCGCGACTCGTCATCCACGCGCCAGATCGGACGTGGGAAGTTTTGCTCGTGGACGATTCGTATTCCATCGGGCGAACCGACGGCAACGATCTCGTTCTCGATTACCAGAAAATTTCGAGGAATCACGCAAGCGTCGAACGGAAGGGTCGCGACTTTATTGTCCGTGACCTGAACAGCACAAACGGAACACGCGTGGACGGAAATCGAATCGAACAACACCGCTTGCAAAACGGCGACACGTTTCAGATCGGTCCCGCCCAGATCGTTTTCAAATGCGGATTTTCCGCCGAAGAGATGACTGTCGCCGAAGGGCTTGATCTGCGCGGACCCGCTGGATTGTCTCCCGTGATCTTTGTCCCTGGGACGATGGGCTCGCAGTTGTGGTTGGGAAGCGAACAAGTGTGGCCCAACGTCAATTATCTGCTGAAACATCCCGAAGTGTTCCGCTACACCGAAGGCGATACACGCCTGCAACCCAAAGGGATTCTGAACGAAATGGTCATCGTGCCGAACCTGATCTCGATTGACCAATACAATTTGCTCGGAAACTACCTCGTGGAAGAATTGGGCTACGAACGCGAAAAGAATTTCATCGAGTTCGCCTACGACTGGCGACAGGATGTGCGTCAGTCTGCGCGTGACCTGGCTAAATTTGTTGAGGGCTGGGACGTGCAAGGACCGATCACCATCATCGCGCATAGTCTTGGCACATTGGTGAGCCGTTACTACGTGGAAATGCTCGGCGGGAAAAAGAAAGTCGGGCGGCTCATGTTGATCGGCGGACCTCATCAAGGCGTGCCAAAGATCGCCGCCAACCTACTGACGGGTGTTGATTTACTTCCGTTCGGCTTGATGGGAAAAAAGTTGACGGAGATCATCGAAACATTCCCGAGTTGTTATCAAATTCTGCCCCTCTATCCCTGTGGCATTGACCAGAATGGAACTTCGATCAATTTCCTTGAAGATGAAAACTGGGTCAAGACCGCGTTTCGTCCATTGCTACGCGCGGCACGTGAGTTCCGCCGCGCGTTGGGGATGAAATCCAGCGTTCCGACTTTGTCCATCTTTGGCTATGGACATAAGACTGCCATGCAACTTCAAGTCCAGCGGGATAGTTATGGCGTATTCAAAAAAGCGCTGATTGACGTGCAACCGAGCGGCGACAGTTCCGTTCCCGAAGCCAGCGCCATCCTGCCTGGGACAGAGATACACCCCGTCCATCAATATCATGGCACGCTCTTCAACGACAACGATGTGAAGATGCGTTTGAAACTTGAGTTGTTGCAAAAGCAAAGATAAAAAACTTATGAACGCGCTCCCGACTGGCACCGTTACCTTCCTCTTCACGGATATTGAAGGCTCGACCACACTTTGGGAGAATTTTCCCGAAGCGATGAAGTCCGCGCTGGCGAAACATGATTCGATTTTGAGGGAAGCGGTCGAAACCAATCACGGACAGATCTTCAAAGCTACTGGCGACGGATTCCACGCGGTTTTCACCACGGCGATTGACGGAATCAACGCCGCCATCGCATCTCAGCGCGCGCTTCAGACCCCCGAGTTCTTGAAGAACTCGGGGGTCTCGTTACGTGCGCGCATGGGACTCCACACAGGCGAAGCCGAACTGCGCGACGGCGATTACTTCGGTCAGACGTTGAACCGCGCCGCGCGCATCATGTCGGCGGGACATGGCGGACAGATTTTGGTCTCGGAAATTGTGGCGCAAGTGGCAAGCGAACACTTGTCGGCTGACGTTTCACTACTTGATCTCGGCGAGCATTATCTCAAGGGAATCGCCCAAGCGGAAAAGATTTATCAAGCCGCCGCGCCAGACTTGCAAAAAGATTTTCCTCCGCTCAACTCGATTCCTACCGCGAAAACCAATTTGCCTCAGCGCCTTACCTCGTTCATCGGTCGCGAGCGCGAGTTGAAAGAAGCAAGCGAAAAAATATCCCCCTCTCCAGATGGGAGAGGGGTTAGGGGTGAGGGCGCAAAACTTCTCACCCTCATCGGTCCAGGCGGCACGGGCAAGACGCGCTTATCAATCCAGATCGGCGCGGAGCAACTCGGCAACTTCAAACATGGCGTGTGGCTCGTGGAGCTGGCTCCGATCAGCAACCCCGCGCTCATCATCCCCGCGATTGCTTCCGTGTTCGAGGTGCGCGAGGTTCAAAACATTCCGCTCGTTCAACTCGTCGTTGATTATCTGCGCGCCAAAGAGGCGCTCCTCATCCTCGATAACTGCGAGCATCTCGTCGAAGCCAGCGCGCGTGTGGCGAACCAACTCTTGCAGGAATGCCCGCATCTCAAAATCATCGCGTCGAGCCGCGAAGCCTTGGGCGTGGACGGCGAAACGGTCTATCGCGTCCCTTCGCTGAAGGATGACGAAGCCACGCGACTCTTCGTTGAACGCGCGACGAAAGCCGAGCCGCGTTTTCACCTCACGGACGAGAACGCTTCATTCGTGACCCAAATCTGCTCCCGCCTAGACGGGATTCCGCTCGCCATCGAGTTAGCGGCGGCGCGCGTGAAACTGCTCACGCCTGAACAGATCGCAGCGCGCCTCGACGACCGCTTCAAACTTCTCACGGGCGGAGTCCGCACCGCGTTGCCGCGCCAGCAAACCTTGCGTGCGTTGATTGATTGGAGTTATCACCTCTTGAACGAAACGGAACAACGCGCCTTGCGCGGACTGTCCGTCTTTTCAGGCGGGTGGACGCTCGAGGCGGCTGAGGCAGTTGTAAGGTCGGATGAAGCGTTGGATGGGTTGGCTGGGTTGGTCAACAAGTCGCTGGTCATCGTCGAGGAGCAGGAGGGTAAGTCCCGTTATCGCTTCCTTGAAACGATTCGCCAATACGCGATGGAAAAGTTGGTCGAATCGGGCGAGGCGATTGCGACACGCGATCGGCATTTGGATTTTATGCTGGGCGTAACTCAATTTTCTCCGACGCGTTTGTTCGGCACAGAAACGATCGAGTTACTGAACGAGATCGAATCGGAACACGATAACATGCGCGCCGCATTGGAATGGGCGACGTCGAATCATCCAGTGAAAGCCCTGCATCTGGCGTTTGGGCTGGGAGGGTTTTGGGTTGTCCGTGATTACAATAACGAAGCGCGCGTGTGGTGCAATGCCATTTTGGAGAAAACTCAATCGCTTTCGGGTTTCGATGCGGAACGCGGATGGTTATATAGCGTGCTGGGTTGGGTTTCCATCACGCTGGGCGAGCAGAAAAAAGGGCTTGAATATTTAGAACAAGCCATTACTTTAAGTTCGCGCGCAAACGACCCGCGCGGCGTTGCGCGGGCATACGGCATGACGGCTCTGCCATCCATGTTTATGGGAGATTATTCTCGCGCGTTGAGCGCGGCGGAAAAAGCCGTGAGCATCGCGCGCGAGCATGGCTTTATCGCGGAGTTATCCTTCGCTCTTTCGATCAGCGCGCAAGTCGAATTCATGAGCCGCGGCAATCTTCCATCGGCGAAGGATTACATTTTCGAAGCCGCCGAACTCGCTCGCAAGGCGGGGTTTCGATGGGCTTCTTCTTTCATGGATATTGGCATGGGACATACCGCCGCGATGATGGGCGACATGGAAACCGCACGCGCCGCATTCAAACACAGCGCGGATACCGCGACCCAATTGGGAAATAAACGCATCGTTTATTCGAGTCAGAGTGAGTTTGCCCACATCCTGCGGCGACGCGGCGAATTGGACGAGCCGCTGGCAACGTATCGAGACCTGTTGCCCAAATGGAACGACCTCGGTCATCGTGCCGCGGTCGCGCACGAATTGGAATGTATTGCGTTCATCCTCATCAGAAAAGAGGAACCCGAACGCGCCGCGACACTGCTCGGCGCGGCGGAGGCGATCCGTAAGGAGATCGATTCCGTAATGGCGCCGAATGAACAAGAGGAATACGGAAATGAGATCGCAACTCTGCGGGAGATGCTGGGCGATGAGTTTGAAAAACGACGAAGCGCGGGCATGAAACTAACAATTGATGAAGCGATTGAGTTGGCAACCAAATAATGGAATCCCCATGACTAAACAGACTATCATCCACATCGCCATCGTCGTTCGAGACTATGACGAGGCAATCGAGTTTTACACAGAGAAACTGCATTTCTCGCTCGTCGAAGACACCTATCAACCCGCGCAGGATAAACGCTGGGTGGTCGTCTCGCCGCCGAACTCAAACGGGACAACGTTGCTTCTGGCAAAAGCATCCAAACCCGAGCAAGAGCCGTTCATCGGCAACCAAACAGGCGGGCGCGTGTTCCTCTTCCTCAATACCGATGATTTTTGGCGAGATTACAACGAGATGCTCTCCAAAGGCATAAAGTTTATCCGCCCGCCAAAAGAGGAATCGTACGGTCTGGTCGCGGTGTTCGAGGATTTATATGGAAATTTATGGGACTTGTTGGAAGTCAACGAAAATCATCCGTTGTACTCGCGAGGAGATTGACGCGCGACCTGCCTCAATTTTCCGCGTTTGTTTCTTCTGTGGATTTCTCGAAAAAGTCCTTAACCCCAAACGAATTTTCGAAAAGAGTCAGTAATTGTTGAGCCTTTTTGTTAAAACTAGCATTGTGTCCCTGGCTTGATAATGTCTGCAAAGATTTTACCTGCGCGATAAACCGCTCACGAAAACTTGCATGAGACGATTTCGGCAAATGTTTTTCCACTTTTTGAATCAAAGCCTTTGTGTTGCTCACAACCTGTTGAGCGTCGGACAAAGAGACATTCTCATCGAGCAGTTCCCTGAGCAGTTTGCATTTATACGAATCACAGCCTTTGGGATAATGCGGCGAATCGTAGACAGTGCAGATTCCATTCCAAACTGGGCAGGGTTGGGTGAAGCCGCGCTGACGCGGGTCGTTGCGAATCACCTTCAAGCCGAGTTTTTCGGATGGAGTCAGCTCCGTCGCTTTGAGTCGCACCCACGAGAATAGATGTCCCGTGCAACACAAGCCGCAGGATTTGCATAAGGTAGTCGCTTCAGAGGCGCGTGAAAATTCAACTGTAACCATCGCAGAAATCATACCAGATTCAAGGAAGTGTGAAATATGACGATCATTCTCGAAACCGAACGACTGCTCCTCAAACATCTTGTCATGGATGATCTTGACGATCTATTCAGGCTGTACCGCGACCCTGAAATCCGCAAATATTTTCCCGAAGGCGTTTTGAGTTACGAAGACACAAAAGATGAATTGGAATGGTTCTTGAACGGACATCCCAAACATCCCGAGTTGGGATTGTGGGCGACGATTCACAAAGCGACGGGCAAGTTCATCGGTCGCTGTGGGTTACTGCCGTGGGAAATTGACGGCGCTCTGGAAATTGAAATCGCTTATTTGATTGACAAAGAATTTTGGGGCAAGGGACTGGCAACCGAAGCGGCGACTGGGATTTTGCGGTACGGGTTTGACCAATTGAAGTTATCCCGCCTGATTTGTTTGATTGATCCCGAAAATGCCGCATCCCAGCGCGTGGCTGAAAAGATTGGAATGACGCTCGAGAGGAAAGTGGACGGGATTGATGGGGATAATTTTCCCACCTTCATTTACTCAATAAATCGAGGGGTCGCGTCCAAGGCGTGACCCTTCGACAGTGATTCGTAACTCCGCTCGCAAAGTGAACTTTGCCGTACGGGCAAGCCGTGCGAGATAGGTTACTTATTGAAATCGGGATTCGCGCTTGTGTAGATCGCAAGTGTATTGCCAGTCGGGTCTTTGAACAAGCCAAACCAGCCTGTGCCGGGAATTTCCGTCTTGGCTCGCACGACCGTGCCGCCGAGTTTCTCCACATTCTTGAGGTCGGCGTCAATGTCGTCGCTGGCGATGTAGACTAAGACTTGCCCGACGGGGTTCTCGTCGGAAACTTTATTGAAGCCGCCGCCTCCGCCGCCATCGTCTGCCCACATGGTGTAATCAAACTCGGGGACGTGCTGCATTTTCCAGCCGAACAACTTCTCGTAGAATGTTCCCGCCGCCTGAGGGCTTGCGGCTGGGATTTCGATATGGACAACATCGCGCTTGGACATGGTTTTCTCCTTATTGAATAGAGGATGCGTCGCGCTGTTCAAGTCGAAGCGCCAAGGCATCGAGCGTGGCGCGACGCAGTTCGATTGATGGCTTAATTTTAGAACGCATGTTCCAAAACGTCAAGCGTCAGATGTGGGAATGTCGAAGGTGGGCGACCCAGATGTATGGTTGAAATGAAGCGGGTTTCGTCGTTATTCGTATTTAAGCGCCAGCACGGGGATCATCGTCGCCGCGCGTAACGCGGGGTACAGCCCGGAGAACATCCCGACGAGGGTTGAAAATATCAGCGCGAAGATCGGAAGCCAGAGAGGCGTGGAGACCGCCATGCTGATGGGCGCGCCGCCCTGTTGACCTGCCTGTTCGGCGAGGAAGGCGGCGGCGATGATATTGATCGCCTGCGAGGCAAGCCAGCCGATGAGGACGCCGCCAAGCCCGCCGATGAACCCGATGCCCGCGGCCTCGCCCAAAAAGATGGCAAGCACATCGCGGTTGGTCGCGCCGACGGCTTTCATCAGCCCGATCTCTTTCGTCCGTTCGAGGATGGACATGGCCATGGTGTTGGCAATGCCGATGGCGGCAACCAGCAAGGCGATCGCGCCGACGCCGCCGAAGATGATCTGCAAGACGATGAAGAAGTTGTTGATGCCTTCCAAAAACGATTGCGGCGTGAATGCCTGGTAGCCCATCGCCGTGATCTGGTCGGCGATTTCGATGACCTGCTCCACGTCGCTGACTTTGACGATCACCATGCTGTAGCCGTCTTTGTTGTAGTTGAAACGCCGATTCTGCGACCACTCGTTGAACTGCTTCACTTGGTCAAGCGGCATGTACACGGTCCAATCCGACTCGCCGCGCGTTTCTTTGAGGATGCCGGTCACGCGCAGGGCGACGTTTTTCCGCACTTCGTTCCCGTTGGCGTCGTATTTGATGACGACCATTTGCACCTGCTGGTCGAATATTTCCGGCGGAGGCGGAATCTCCTGCCCGGGGCGCGCGTGCGGATCGTAAAAACTCTGCGGCACCGACACGCCGATGACCACCGTTCCCCGCCCTAATTTCGTCGTGCCAGATTCCGCTTCGTCGCCGAGGTCCGCCACGTCGTTCGTCCCCACACCGATGATGTTGACGTAGGATTCCAATTTTTGAAACTTCATCAACGCGCCGGACATCAAATATTCGCGCGGGATGACCGATTCGACGCCGGGGATGGCGCGGAACTCCTCCAACGCGGAATTGGTCAACAGTTTGACCTCGTCGGAGGGCGCAAAACCGCCGCCTCCGCCGCCGGGACCCATCACAACGCCTTCGCCGCCATAGGATGGGCTGACCTGAATTTGAGACAGATCACCGATGCCGTATAACTGTTCGTTGGCGCTTTGTTGCAAACCGATCGCGAGCGAAACGAGGACGACCACCGCCGCCGTGCCGATCACCACGCCGATAGCGGTCAATGCGACGCGGGCTTTGCGGCGCGTGAGGTTCCCGGCAACGAGGCGCAGTAAATCAATGAACTTCAAGGTCCACCTTTGCCGCCAGAGTTTATCGGCGGCGCCTCTTGAATGGGTTCGCCCTCCAACGGGATGACCTCCGTGTCTGTTGGAGGCGAACTATCCAAACCCAAAATGCCGAGAATAAACCGCTTAATTTTTTGCCAGATAGTTTCCGGTTGCGGTTCGACGACTCCGCCGTCGGGTGACTCGGGCATCTCTTCGATCACCTGCTCGATCGCTTCCACCTCCAGCGTTTTGACGAAGGTTTGCGGCTGGTTGAAATCGTCAAAATAATCAATCGAAATTTTGAGCGTATTCGTGCCCGGCTGGTCGGGCGTGAACAGCGAGTCGATGGTGAAGAATCCGCCGACATCCAGCGAACCGACAAGTCCCGTTCCGTTTTCGACCAAGCCGTTCTCCGACTCGATTTTCACGTTGCCCAACACGGCAAGCCGCCTGCCCACGTTGACGATCTGGATCGGCAGAGGTCCGGGTTGACCGGTAAAGAATTCGCCGGGCGGCTGGTAAAAACTGACGTCCAAATTCGGCAGGCTATAGACGAGCAGGGTAATCACCTGTTCGTCGTTGATCACTTCGTTTTTATCGTTCAAGTACGAGAACGTGATGGTCATCGGATACGCGCCGGGGTTGGTGGACACGTTGACAACCAGATTCTGATGCGCCTCGATTCCATCGCCCGGGTTCAGGTCGCCCAGCGATTGGACGTTCGACGCGCCGACGGGGGCGAAATTAGCGAAATCCCCGCTCCCCCCGGAGACTCCGCCGGGTTGCGGCGTTCCGCCCGACGTTCCGCCTGACCCGCCGCCGACGATCATCGTGATCCGTTGGGCTTTGGCGTTCCCCACATTTTGGACGCTCAACTTCAGCGCGAATTTCTCGCCGGGCTGAAGCGGATCCACGTCCGCGGAGTAGCCGGTGATCACCAGTTGGGAACTTTTGACGCCCGTCGGCGTGGCGGTCGCCGCGGCAACGCCGCTATATACGCTTCCTGTCGCGGAGATCGAAAGCGTGAACTTGTCGGAGTATGCAGTTCCTTGATCGTCGTAATAATTCAGAGTTAGGTCAACGACAATGATTTGTTGACCATAGACCTGTCCGCTGACAAGAAAATTTTGCACCAAGCCAATGTTGCTCCCGGACCCCATGGTTCCCAGCACAGAAACGCCGCCATTCTTGAGCGGCACGAGATCGGATGAAGAAAGGACCGCTTGCACGCTATATGCGGTCGCTGTCCCGGCGTTCTCAAGGTTAATGTTCAACTTGAACTCGCCGTTCGTTTGCACATTCCCTTTGGTGGATGTGGAAATCACAACCATTTGCGGGCGGACGAACGGAAGCGGCGTGTTCGTTGAGGTTGGCATCGGGGTAGCGGTGAATGTAGGCGTGTCGGAAGGCAAAGGAATGTTTGTCAGCGTAGGCGTATTTGTGGATGTAGGCGTATCAGTTGCCTGAGCGAGAACCGCGAAGCCATCACTCCACACAGAGAAAAGCAAGGCGGTCAACAATGCCAGGGTTGCAAATCGAAAGAGTTTTGTTTTCATAGTTCCCTATCAAAGGTTATTCGACGTTCATGGCTTCGAGCGCGGCGGTTTCATACTCCGCCTCGCTGACAACATGCCCGTCCAGCAGAAAGATCTTGTGCGTGGCAAAGCGCGTCATGCGTGGATCGTGCGTGACAACCAATACCGTGCGCCCGGCTTTGTGCAAATCGGACAGCGCGTGCATGATGGCGCTGCCGCTCGACGTATCGAGGTTACCGGTGGGCTCGTCGGCAAGCACCAATTTTGGATCGTTCACCAACGCGCGCGCGATGGCGACGCGTTGTTGCTGTCCGCCGGAGAGTTCGGTGGGACGATGACCGGCTCGATTCCCCAGCCCGACCTGGTCCAACAACCCACGCGCTCGCTCGCCCCTCTGCGCGGCGGCAACGCCGGAGAACTGCATCGGGAAGCCGACGTTCTCCAACGCGGTCATGCTGGGAATCAGGTTGAACGATTGGAAGACGAAGCCCATCGTGCGGCGGCGGAAGAGCGCCAGCGCGTTCTCGTCCATTTGGTCGAGGCGTTCGCCCTCAATGGCGATTTCGCCCGAAGTGGGGCGATCCAGCCCGCCCAGTAGATAAAGAAGCGTGCTTTTCCCAGAGCCGGAGGGACCCATCACGACGGTGAACGTCCCTTCTTCGATCTCGAGGTCCACCCCATCCAACGCGCGGACGACCTGCCCGCCCATCTCGAAATGTTTTGTCAGTCTTGTGATTTGAATGAACGGCTGACGCATGTTAGCCAAAACTTGATATCACCGCGCCGATGCCGGATTGAAGGACCGCCAAAAGAATCACAACCGCCAACGCGCCGACGAGCGCTTTGCCTTTGGGCAACCCGTCCACGACCGCGAAGCCGATTCCAAGCAGGACGATGTTCCAGACAAAGAAAATGTCGGTGCGCGCGAGGAAGTGGGAGAGGAAGCCGGTCTCAACAAACCCCGAAAGCCCGGGGCTGGCGATGGCATGACTGGTGGCGAGCATGAACAACGCCCGCAACACGTCGCGCAGGATGAACGGCACGCTTGCCCACCCAACGACATTCAACGCGCTTTGCATCGAGCCGCGCCCGCCCAGCAAGGTGGAGACCAGGCGCATGATGCCCGAAAAAACGACCCAGCCCAGCCACAACACCACCAGCGCGCCGAGGATGGGAAGCACATAATTGACTACAGGTCCTTGCGCGGTTTGCTGTGCGTCCAGAAAACTTTGTTGCATTTCCGGCGTCCAAAATTCCCAATCGGGCGGGAGTTCGGCGGGACCTCCCAGCGCGGCTTGCGTTTTGATATACCCGCTCACCAACGCGACGAGAATGGCGGAGAGCGTCAACGCCAGCATGGGGGTCAGCCATGTCCCTTGTTTGTCCGAACTCATCGGCGAAAACGCTTCGCTGGGGCGAATCAAAACGGACAGTAAGCGGGGAAAATCAAACCGTCGAGTCTTTGGTTCTGGGGTGACTGTGTCTGTCATAGTTTTAGGATTTCACCTGACAAAGTATGGCTTTCGCAAGAGACCAACTGCATAAACTCGGTTGCAACGATTCTAACATGCTTAGGACTTACGCAGAATGCTCCCGCAGGGTCTGTGACCCTGCGAGGCGGCTCGAAGAACACGGCGGTCACAGACCGCCTTTGAGCAAAAAAGTGTGGTTTTGCGTAAGTCCTGATGCTTTGGCTTATTCCCCCTTCAACGAAAATGCAGCAGGGAAAGTTCCCTGCCGCATTTGAATCTTCGCCGAGTTTGTTTAGAAAGCGGTTTGAAATTCGTTTTTTTAACCACAGACCGCGAAGCGCGCAGACAAATTGGATTTCAAACGATTTCGTTCAATTTTTCATCAAAAATCAACGTCCATCCGTGTTTATCTGTGGTGAATTTTGATTTTCAAAACACTTACTTACAGATCGAACAGGTCGTTTTTCTTGCGGAAATCCCCATCCACAGGCGGATAGGCGCGCATGAATTCTTCGTGTTCCCCGATGAATTTGAAAATGAGTCCCGTGAGTCCGCGCCGCATTTGACCTCCGTCCTGCGAGGCGTGCTGTGCGCTGGCTTCGCGCTTTACGTCTGCAACGGAACGAATATCCAGCCTGACATGAACCGGGAAATCCACGATCAGGTCGGTGAGGTCAATATCCTGGTTGCGCCCCCACTTGCGCGGGTCTTTGCCAATGAGCGGCATGAGGCGCACCATCCATTTGAGAAAACCGCGCGGGAAAATCTGATAGTACAACGCGGCAGGTTTGAACGGCGCGCCAGCCTCCGGATGGAAAGACGCGTCGCCTGCTTTTTCGAAGGCGAGCGTGGTCGCGCGCTGGATGTGAATGTGGTCGGGATGCCTGTATCCGCCGATGAGATCGAAGGTGACGACGACCTCGGGTTTGAGTTCGCGGATGTATTTGACGACGCGCCCCGCCACTTCTTCGACGGGATGGTTGATCTGCGCGTTGGGGTGTTTGTTGTCCTCCGAGCCGGGCATCCCCGAATCGCGATAGCCTAAAAAGAGGACTTCCTTCAAGCCCAAAATTTTTGCGGCGCGCATCAACTCGTCTGTCCGCATCTCGGCTGTGTCTTTGAAGCCTTGCATAAATTCCGCATCTGCCGAGCCTGCCTCGCCGCGTGTGGCGCAGAGATAATACGTGCCATAACCGCGTTGAGCGTACAACGCGAGCGTCCCGCCCAAGCCGAAAGTTTCGTCATCCGGGTGCGCCAGCACAGCAAGAATGGTTTTGCGATCTGTCATTTTCCTAATCTCCTAAAAAAAATAATCCTGACAGGGGTTTAGACACCTGTCAGGATTATTATGTTACCTCTTACAAAAAAACTTTGCGACGCACGAGAGCTTCTAAATTTAGACTGATGGCTTATTCAATGGCTATTAACCTCTGGAAATACTATGCGCGACGTTAACACGTCAAGAGTCTGGACCGAACGGAGTACCTGTTAAGAACGGCAGCGCTGTAGGAGTCGGGAGGAGAATCTCGCCCGTAGAGACATCCACACTCTCATTGGCAGATAAAACTACATAATCAGAAAGCAAACGTTGGGTGGGAGAATCAATGAACCACCACAGTTCTCCGATGAAGGTTTCCTGAACAAAAGACTCCTCGGGTCCAAGCGTTACGCGTAGAAAAAGCCGGCAGTCTGGGCTAACGAGATAAACTTCGATCGTCTGCCCCGACCCATTAAAGAATGTTATCGTTGCCGGGATCGTAGTAGGGTTGGAGCAGGCAATCGGCGTGAGCGTGACAGGCGGAGAAAGGGTCGCGGTGGATGTTGGAGAAGAAATACTTATAGCGGTTACAGCCGGCGCAGAAGGCTCAAGCGTCGGCGGCGGCGTGGGCGTTGCCGACGGTATTGTCGCGGTCGGTGTGGAAGATTCCGCGGCGACGTCGCCTACAATCAAGCCGAGCAGATCAAGCGCTGGATTGAGAGTCGCCGACGGTCGCGGTTCGATTGTGGAAACTGAGATCCGCTCAAGATAAACGTTGACCGGGTCCAAAACGGATTCGGGGAAAATCCGCCCGATTTCTTCCTGCACTGTCCTCGTCACCGGATTGTCAGGAAATGCGCCAAAACCTCCCGTTGCCACCATTCCGGTCGTTAGGACAACCGTTACAAAAAAGCGAACGGATTTACGAACTCTGGCGCCGCGAAATACTGAATTTGAAGACCCTTCAATACCCACGATAAATCCTTACTCCGAACCGCCTAGATTTAAGCCCGCCTCTTTGAGCGCATTTACAGCCAGCAGGTACAAGCGGGTCTTTTCCGGACCCGGATCCAACCGCTCCGTGATATAAGCCCGCACCTCCATGATGAAATATCCATCTTCGGCAGATTCGACCACCACCGTCGGTTCATGCAACTTTTGGTTCGGCGCGCCAGGAGCAAACTCTTTCAACTGGTTTTGGATCGAAACGACCGCCACGTTCAGATCCTGATTAACAGGTAGAAGTATTTTCACGGAAATAAGATGTCCCGGATGCGCCGAATAATTGACAATCGTTCCGTGGGTTGCCTCCGCGTTGCGGATGTAAATTTCATCGCCATTAACGGTTTCGAGGGTTGTCAGAAAAAGCGAGATATTTGAAATCCTGCCTTCCTTACCCGCGATGACCACATAATCCCCTTCACGATAGGTCTTTCCAATTAAAACGCCGATGCCCGCCAAAAGATCGCTCACAACCTGCTCGGAACCGATCGCCGCCGCGCCAGTGATCGCGGTGACAATCACCACCAACAGACCTGCCGCGCCGGTCGAGTCCAAGATTAACTTGACGGTCAAGATCATGACGACCAACGCCAGGAAACTTCCAATAAAGCGCCCCCAAACCTGCCCCACAAGCCGAGCCAAGATCCAACTGACGCTCCGACCAATAATAAAAGCCAGCGCAGACCCAAGTAGACCGATCAATATGGCGTTCAAATAGGGTCGAAGGGCTTCAAAAATCTCGTTGGACATAGGGAGCCTCCTCTGGGGTTATAAATATTATATGGCAAAACATGAAATTTTGGAGCGATCATAAGCGCAAAACACATTGCCCAAATCAAATTCTTCTTGTATGATTTCGTCCATATTCTCAAAAAGGAGATCGAATGAAATTTGAAACCCTAGCGATTCACGCCGGACAGGAACCCGACCCCAACAACGGAGCGGTGATGACGCCCGTCTATTTCACGTCCACCTACATGCAAGACGGCGTCGGCAAGCCGCGTCAGGGATATGAATACTCACGCACGATGAATCCCACGCGCAAGGCGTTGCAGGAATGCCTCGCCGCGCTCGAAGGCGGAAGTTACGGGTTAGCTTTTTCATCGGGACTCGCCGCGACAGACACCATCCTCCGCCTGCTCAACTCGGATGACCACGTGCTCGCCGGCAACGACGTCTACGGCGGCACGTTCCGCCTCTTCGACAAAATCCTGCGCCGCTTCAACCTCGACTTTACGTTTGCCGATACGACCGATCCTGAATCGGTCGCCGAAGCGCTGACGCCCTCCACGCGCCTCGTCTGGCTTGAGACTCCCACGAATCCCTACTTGCGAATCACCGACATCTGCGCGGTGGCGGAGATCGTCCACGCGCACGCGAACAAACCGTTACTCGTCGTTGACAACACATTCGCCACGCCATATCTGCAACGCCCGCTCGAACTCGGCGCGGATATCGTCGTCCACTCGATGACCAAATACCTCGGCGGTCACTCGGATGTGGTTGGCGGCGCGGCAATCGTCAAAGACAAGGAACTTGCCGACAAACTTTACTTCCTGCAAAACGCCGTCGGCGCGGTGCCGGGACCGATGGATTGCTTCCTCGTCCTACGCGGCATCAAAACCCTCCCCCTCCGCATGGAGCGGCATTTTGAAAACGCAACCGCGGTCGTCGAATTTCTAGCTGGGCATCCCAAAGTGAAAAAGGTTATTTATCCATTCCACGCCAGCCATCCGCAACAAAGGATCGCAACGCGTCAAATGAAGAACGGCGGCGGGATGATCTCGTTCATCGTCACCGGCGGAAAAGAAGCCGCGCTCCGCGTCGTCGAAGCGACGAAAATCTTCGCCCTCGCCGAATCGCTCGGCGGAGTCGAATCGTTGATCGAACTCCCTGCCGCGATGACGCATCTATCGGTCAGCGGGTCGCCGCTCGAAGTGAATCCCGCGTTGATCCGTCTTTCTGTTGGAATTGAAAATAAGGACGACCTGATCGAAGACCTGAAACAAGCGTTGGAACAGGCTTAAAAAAACAGACCGGGCGGTGAGCCCGGTCTGTTCGTCAATTCGCGTGGACGGCAACCAGCGTCACATCGTCGTCCTGCTTGGCGCCGTTTTGATAATTCGTCAGCGTCTCCAGCAAATGATCGCACGCCGTTTGTGCGGAATGCGAACGCAAACCCTTCATCGTCTGCTTGATGCGTTCAAGACCGAAAGGCTCGCCCGCCGGGTTGCGGCAGTCCGTCATCCCGTCTGTGAACAGCACCAACAGCGAACCCTTTGCGAGTTGGAAACTGTTTTCATCGAGGGCGATGTCCTCCCACAAGCCAAGCGCCATGCCGGGCTCGTGCGGCAAACGATGCACCTCGCCTTGCGCGCCGACCAGCAACGGCGGCTCGTGTCCCGCGCGGGCATAGGAAAACCGCCCGGTCTTCACATCCAGAATCCCAAACAGCGCAGTGACGAATTGCGTGGACTTTTCCAACCGCGTGATATGCATGTTGACCATCTTCAGCACTTCGCCGGGCGAAGTGGAGCGGTCTGCTTCAGCGATGATCAGCGCGTGCGCCCGCGCCATAAAGATCGCAGACGGGACTCCCTTGTCCGCCACATCGCCGATCAAGATGCCGATCTTATCCTCGCCGAGGTCGAAGACATCGTAAAAATCGCCTCCCACCTGACGGGCAGGCAGGATGCGCCCACCGAAATCGAAGCCAACGGGCGCGGGCAACACATCCGGCAGGATGGACATTTGGATTTCTGCCGCGACCTGCAACTCCTTTTCGAGGCGTTCCTTTTCGATCAATTGCTCCTGCGCGGCTTTGAGTTCATCGTAGGCGGTCTGCAATTGACGGTTTTTCTCCGTCAAATCGCGGAATGTTTGAACGTTCGTATTGTCAAGCCGCTCGCTCAACACGCTGACCATGGCGTTCGCCAATTCGGGATGACGGTGGAGCAAATCCTGAAACTGCGTGCGGCTCATGCTGAGTAACAGAACGTCGCCGCGCGCGCGCGCGCCGGCCGTCCGCCTCCCGCCAGGCATGATGATTCCCATCTCGCCGATATATTCGCCTTCGTTGATGATATTGAGAATCAACTCGTTTTCGGTCCCCGAAGCCATGTTAATCTCAAGTTGCCCCCGCGCGACGATATACAAATGCTCAGCCGCTTCGCCCTCCCGGAACAGGATATCGCCCGGCTTCAAACTGACCCGATCCAGCGCATTAAGCAACAGTTTCAGCTCCTCCACCGGCAGGCGCGAAAAGAGTGGGATGCGCGTGAGCAGGCTGGCAGACAAATTGGTGGCTTTCAGGGATTCGTTCATAACGCTAAATTATCACACGGAAATACAAACACCGCAAACCAAGCGGAGTTCCCCGCAACTTTAGAACTCCAACGATTCCTTGCCCGCCAGCTTGTTCTGAATCCGCTCGACGACCGTATCCAAATGCCGCGGCTGGTGAACGTAGTCCAAATCGTCCGTTTGAATCGTCAGCGCCGGGCACATGTCGAACGCGCCCAGCCACTCGTCGTAGAACGAATCGAGCAGAGACAAATACTCCGGCGTGATACCCGATTCCATCCCCCGCGCCCGGCGGCGGATGCGGTCCATCAACACATTCACGGGCGCTTTCAGGTAGATCAGCAAATTCGGGCGCGGCATACTCCCCACCACCAACTCGAACAACTTGCGATAGGCAAGATAATCACGCTCGGCGAAATCGCCCATGTGATGCAAAGCGCGGGCAAAGATATGGAAATCCTCGTAAATGCTCCGATCAAGGATCGCCGAACGCGGATCGCGCGCCGCCTCCAGGTATTGGTCGGCTCGATGACCGAGAAAAAAGACCTGCAAATGGAACGACCACGAACGCATGTCGCTGTAAAAATCCGCGAGATACGGGTTATCCGCCACCGATTCATACCCGGTCCGCCAGCCAAGCCGCGCACCGATCCGCTCGGTGAGCGAAGTCTTCCCCACCCCGATATTCCCAGCCACCACTGCCATATATTTCGTCATCGCGCCTCCACAAAGATGTTCGCAGTATAGGCGAGCCAAACAATTTTGTCGAGACCGACGCTCCCTTTGCAGTTATAATTTCGAGCAAGGAGAATTCATGCCAAAAAAAATCGCTATTCGAGACGTCTCGGGCTGGACGATCTTCATCTTTGGACTACTTGCGCTTCTTCTCGGACTGGTCGGCTTGGTCCGCCCTGAGACGCTTTTATCGCTCCTCGGCTTCACCGCATTAGACCGCGCTGCCCGCGCCGCCGGGGATTACACCCTCGTTTTTATCACCGCCTCCGCCATGGCATCGTTCAACATGGGCGCGTACTACATCCTCGCCGCGCTGAACGACCTAAAACCGTTCTACAAGTGGACTGTGCCGTTCCGCTGTGTGACGTTCACAATTTTTACGCTGGCGGTAATTACGCAACTCGCCCCGGCGCGCTTCCTCGGCGTCGGCATCTGGGAATTGGCTGGCGCGGTCGCCACCGGGTTAGCGTTGCGCTTCGAATCGAAAGGAAAATAGGAGATAATCATGCGCTCCACTTGGATCGAACACAACAGTAAAAAAATCTTCTATCAGGATTTTTCGAAACTATTTTACAACTCCGACGCGGTAAAAACGGAGTTGGCGGCGGTGCAGGAGATCGTCAAAGCCCAGCCCAAAGACTCCGTGCTGGTGTTAACCGACATGCGCGACACCAACGTCGGCAGCGATCTGCTCCCCGCCATGAACGCGGCTTCCGCCGCGACCAAAGCCTTCGTGAAGAAAACGGCTGTGCTCGGCGTGGTTGGCGTCAAACGAAAACTCGCCGACCTGCTCACCGCGATCACCGGTCAAGCGCTCAAATACTTCGACGATATCGAAGCCGCGAAAAACTGGCTGACGGAAGATTAACCCGCAAATCGAAACTCCGAGATTTGGTAAATCTCGGAGTTCTCTTTTATAATCCCTCTACACATCACTTCCTTGGAGAGTCAAGCATGACTTATAAAATTTCATTCGGCACAGACGGCTGGCGCGGGGAGATCGCCGAAGATTACACGTTCGACAACGTCCGCCGCGCCGCGCAAGGCTTTGCATCATACCTCATCGAAAAAGGATTCGGCGGCAAGTGGGTTGTCGTCGGTCACGATAAACGATTCCATTCGGAGAATTTCGCGGCGACGGTCGCTGAAGTATTGGTCGGCAATGGCTTGAATGTGTATTTGACCGACGGCGCGACGCCAACTCCCGTGATCGCTTATGCAGTTGTGGATAAAAAAGCCTGTGGCGCGGTCAACATCACCGCCTCGCACAACCCGCCGACGGACAACGGGTTCAAAGTCCGCGACCCGAACGGCGGAGCGATAGACCCCGAAGGGTTGAAGAGAATCGAAGCGTTGATCCCAGACTCCCCGTCGGAGGCGAAGCGGGTTTCCATCCAAGATGCAAAACGTGATGGAAAAGTTGTCGTGTTCGATGCATCCGAGGCATACATCAAAAATCTGCATAAACTTGTGGACATCCAAAAGATCAAAGACGCGGGCTTCACCGTGATGATGGATGCGATGTGGGGCAACGGCGCGGGCTGGTTTACGCGTTTGCTTGCAGGTGGAAAAACAAAAGTGATTGAAATCCATAACGAACGCAACCCATCGTTCCCTGAAATGAAGCGACCTGAGCCGATTCGCCCGAACGTTGACGTGGGGCTCAAGGCGACGGTGGCGAACAACGCCGACGTGTTGCTGATCACAGACGGCGACGCGGACCGTTGCGGCATCGGCGACGAGAACGGCGAGTTTATTGATCAGTTGCGCGTGTACGCGTTGCTGGCGTTGTATTTGCTCGAAATACGCGGCGAGCGCGGCGACATCGTCAAAACGCTTTCGACGACAACGATGTTGAACAAACTCGGAAAAATTTACAACGTGCCGGTGCACGAAACGGGCGTGGGATTCAAATACGTCGCGCCGAAGATGATCGAAACGAACGCAATGATCGGCGGCGAAGAAAGCGGCGGCTACGCGTTCCGCAACAACGTCCCCGAACGCGACGGGATTCTGGCTGGCTTGTACTTCCTCGATTTCATGGTGCAGACGGGCAAGAAACCGACCGAGTTGTTGAAGATGTTGTTCGATAAGGTCGGCGAACATTTTTACGACCGCATTGATACGCCCTTCTCAGGCGACAGAAAAATGCGCGAGCAGAAAATTCTCGACGCCAACCCAAAGACCATTGGCGGCTTGAAAGTAACCGAACTCGTGACGATAGACGGCTTCCAATTCAAACTCGAAGACGGCGGCTGGTTGCTCATCCGTTTCAGCGGCACAGAGCCGATCATGCGCGTCTATTGCGAAACGACACACGGCGATAAAGTGAAAGCGATTCTTGACGACGGGTTGAAGGTGGCGGGGATCAAGTAGTTGAATATGGCGATATAATTGTTAAATGGATACTCGAAGCGAACCTGATTATGAGTTTGCCTGGGATACCCGGAAAGCAAGGAGTAACCTAACGAAGCATCAGGTAAGTTTCGATGAAGCAAAAACAGTTTTCAAGGACCCTTTTCTAATTACGTTTCCCGACGAAGCCCACTCGACTCAGGAGAATCGTTATCATAGTATTGGTGTGTCTGCCAAAGAAAAGTTACTCTTGATTGTACATTTGGAAGAATTAGTTTCTGAAACAGGCGTAATAAAAATTCGGATCATCAGTTGCCGCAAAGCAACAACATCTGAGAGAAAAATCTATGAAGAAAGATAATAAAATCTTAGACAGCGACGATGATATGCTCCCCGAGTATGATTTCAGCGGTAAAAAGGGGATCAGAGGAAAATATTATCGCGCGCTTCAAAAGGGCTATACAGTCCGCATTCACAATGAAGATGGGACCACGACCGTTCAACGCTTCGGACCGACGATCACGCTTGACACTGATGTGTCCGCGTACTTTCCCGACTCGGAAAGCGTCAACAATGCCTTGCGCTCATTGATCGCCCTAATCCCCAACAAGCGGTTGAGCGAGAAAAAAGGAAAATACACGGTAAAGAAAAAGTCAGCCGTCAGAAAGTAACTTTGACCAACCTTGATCCTGTTCCCCGCGAACAGGATTTTTTATTCCCATTGGGGTTTTATATGTTATAATTTTCACAAACGAAGTCTGATTATGCTCACAGACACCCATTGCCACCTGTATCTCGACCAATTCGCTGGGGATATTGGCGATGTGATTCAGCATGCAACAAATGCCGGTGTTGAAAAGATGCTTGTGCCGGGCATGGATTTGGAAACGAGTTACGAAGCGGTACGGTTGGCGGAAAAACACGATCGGATTTTCGCCGCGGTCGGATATCATCCCACTGAGATGCAAAAATTCAGCATGAACGATTTCGACGAGATTTGCAAACTTGCCGAACATCCCAAAGTCGTCGCCATCGGCGAGATCGGGCTTGACTATTATTGGGTCAAAGAAACCGAACGGCAAACAGCACAGCGTCAAAACCTGCTCCCCCACCTCGAACTTGCAAGCAGAGTCAACAAACCGGTCATCCTCCATCTTCGCGAGGAAAACGACGCGGAATTTGGCGAGGCGACGAACGATCTGTTTGACATTCTCGAACAATGGCAAAAGAAATTGACATTATTGAAATCGAAGCCTGGCGTCTTCCATTCGTTCAACGGAAACTTCGACTCTGCAACGCGCGCGATGAGCATGAATTTTTTCATCGGCATTACGGGTCCCGTCACGTACAAGAAGAACGATTCGCAACGCGAACTCGTCGGAAAACTTCCGCTGGATCACATCCTGATCGAAACCGACTCGCCGTTTCAGACTCCCGTTCCTCATCGCGGCAAACGTAATGAACCCGCCAATGTAACGCTCATTACTGATAAAATTGCAGAAGTCCATCGAACGACGCGCGAAACGGTTGCGCGGGCAACCGCGGCAAATGCAAACCGCCTCTTCGGATGGGAGACCCAGCCGTGAATCAAACGACAACTTTCCCCTCAGTGAACGACCAACTTAAATCCGTCGAACAGCGGATTCGCGAACAGGCTGGCGATGAGCAACACCCTGACTTACGATCGGCGCTTGAGCATTTACTCGCGGCGGGAGGCAAACGCATCAGGCCGACCTTGGGCTTGCTCGTCGGAAATATGCTTGGCGCGCCCGAGGACAAGCTCATCACCCTCGGCGCCTCCGTGGAGTTGCTTCACACCGCGACGCTCGTCCACGACGATTTGATTGACGGCGCGTTGCTCCGCCGCGGAATGCCGACGTTGAACGCGCGCTGGTCGCCTGCCGCGACCGTGCTCACTGGCGACTTCCTGTTTGCCCGCGCGGCAAAACTCGCGGCGGAAACCGATTACCTGCCGTTGATGAAATTATTTTCCGAAACGCTGGCGACCATCGTCAACGGCGAATTGACTCAAATGTTTTCCGCGCACGGCGTGATTGACCGCGACAACTACTACAACCGTATTTATGCCAAAACTGCCTCGCTGTTCGAAATGTCTGCGCTTGCCGCGTCGATGGTCGGCACGGAGGACGAACTCATCCGCGACTCGATGAAGACATTCGGCTACGAGGTTGGCATGGCGTTCCAAATCGTGGACGACATTCTTGATTTTACAGGCGACCAATCCACAGTCGGTAAACCCATCGGCTCAGACCTGCTCAATGGCTTGGTGACACTTCCCGCGATCTACTTCGCCGAAGCGAATCGCTACGACGAGGATGTTTTGTCGCTCCCTGAGGGCGGATGGAAAGAGACCGCCCGGGTCCAGCGACTGGTGGACGCGATCCGCCAGAGCGACGCTATCGTGCAAGCCATGGACGAGGCGCGGAATGCCGTCCGCCGCGCGTTAGCCGCCTTAGAGGTCGCGCCAGCCTCCCCTGAGAAAGACGCGTTGGAAGATCTGGCGAAGTACATCGTTGACAGAAAAGTCTAAATATCAGGTTGTGTTCGCAGTTGAACTACGGACACAACTCAACAGGATGTGGATACAGTTCAACTGCATCTACAACAAGCCATGACCAATCCCCGTAAACCCTTCCGCATCAACGTCGGCTTCATCGTCCATGAAGAGGTCGGTTACAGCCACGAGATTCCCTTTGAATTCGACAGAGCGAAACTCGAAGACCTCGAGGTGACGAACCTCGATGGCTCGGTGCACATCGGACGCACACCGCAGGGATTGATCGTGCAGGGACAATTTTTCGCAGACACCGCGCTCGAATGCGCGCGCTGTCTGAAGCCGTTCACTCAACGGCTGGGTTGGAAATTTACCGAACTCTTCGCGTTCAGCAAAGATACTGCCAGCGAGACCGGGTTACTGCTTCCCGAGGATATGCAAATTGACCTTGCGCCGATGCTGAGGGAGTACGCGTTGCTTGAGGTGCCGATCAACCCGCTCCATGACCCCGATTGCAAAGGCTTGTGCATCGAATGTGGCCAGGATTTGAACGTGGCGGATTGCGGTCACAGCCAACACACGGACGATTCGCCGTTTTCGGTTTTGAGGAAATTGTTGTAGTACAATAGCGGGCATGAACGCCAGACAGTTATTCAAAATGACGATGCCTATGGAAATGCGAATCTGCACTCAATGGAGAGCGCGTTAGATCGTCGCGTCTAGCGAATTACGGGCTGTCCATATTTACGGACAGCCTTTTTGTTTATTCCAACCATGTCATTGCGAGGAGGGTTGAGATGCGACAGCATCGAAATCCCGACGACCGCGAAGCGCGCCCGCGGCGAGCAATCTCATAGAACCACTTATCTAATTATGCGAGGAGGTTGCTTCGCTTCGCTCGCAACGACATTTGAAACTGGAGTCACGAATGCCTGAAAACATCCTCATCGCCATTGCCTGGCCCTACGCCAACGCCGAAATCCACGTCGGCAACATCACCGGCTCGCACCTGCCCGGCGACATCGTCGCGCGCTATCACCGCCTGAAAGGAAACAACGCGCTCATGGTCAGCGGTACCGATTCGCACGGCACGCCCGTAACCATCGCCGCAGACAAGGAAGGCAAGCCCGTCGAAGAAGTGTACAAACGCTACCATAACGGGTTCATCGAATTGTTCCAAGGGCTGGGCATTTCGTACGACCTGTTCACCACGACGCATACCGAGAATCATTTCAAAGTATCGCAAGCCATGTTCCTCGCGTTGAAAGAGAACGGCTACCTCTTCACGCAAAAATCCATGCAGTGGTATTCGCCGTCGTCGAAACGATTCCTGCCCGACCGCTACGTCGAAGGGACGTGTTACATCTGCGGCTACGAAGGCGCGCGCTCCGACCAATGCGACAATTGCGGCAACGTGCTCGAACCCGAGAAGTTGATCAATCCACGCTCGAAGGAAGGCGGCGCGCTCGAACTGCGCGAGACCGAGCATTTCTATCTCGACCTCTCGAAACTCGAGCCGAACGTCAAACAGTTCCTTACCGAACGCGCCGACCACATGCGCGACACGGTCATCGGAGAGTCGCTACGCAAAATCGAATCGGAGGGCTTGAAGCCGCGCTCGATCACACGCGACCTCGATTGGGGCATCCCCGTCCCGCTTGAAGGCTGGGAAGGAAAATGCCTCTACGTCTGGATCGAAGCGGTCGTCGGCTACCTCTCTGCCGCGATCGAATGGAGTCAACTAACCAAGCAAAATGACGCGTGGCGCGAGTGGTGGTCAAATCCCTCATCGAAGCATTTTTATTTTCAAGGCAAAGACAACATCTTCTTTCACACCTCCATGTGGCCCGCCGAATTGATGGGCGCGGACGAACAATTCGCCGAGTTGTTCACTGGCGAAAAATTCAAACTCACCTTGCCATACGACGTGCCAGCGAATCAATTCATGAACCTCGAGGGCAAAAAGATCAGCGGCTCGCGCAATTGGGCGGTTTGGGGACGCGACGCGCTCACGCGCTACGACCCCGATGCCATCCGCTATTACCTCACCGTCAACATGCCCGAAGCGAAAGACAGCGATTGGGATTGGTCGGAATTCGTAGCGCGCAACAACAACGAGCTCGTTGCGACATGGGGCAACTTGGCGAATCGCGTGCTTGCATTTTGCTACAAACATTGGGATGGTCACGTGCCCACTGTGGATGAAACCACGCTTCGCCCCGCGGACCTCGACCTGCTCGCAGTCATCTCAAACGGATTCGCCACCGTCGGCGCCGAACTCGAAGCCGTGCGCCTGCGTTCCGCCCTCGGCGAGACGATGAAACTCGCCACCGCAGTGAATCAATACCTCGACGTCCACGCGCCCTGGACAGCCATCAAAACCGACAAAGAGTCCGCCGCGCTGACCGTCTTCACCGCGCTCAAAGCAATTGATTCACTCAAGATTCTTTTCTCCCCCTTCCTGCCTTTCACGTCCGAGAAACTGCACGGCTTCCTCGGCTACGAAACTCCGCTGTTTGGTGAACAATATGTTGAAGAAATTAACGATTCGCTCGGCACGCATACAGGGTTGCGGTATCGCCCAGTAGGACAAATTGCCAATTTGTCCTACTGGAAACCCAGTGACTTGAAACCCGGGCAGAAATTAAATCAACCAGGTCCGCTCTTCAAGAAGCTGGAGGAAAGCGTGATCGTGGATGAACGGGCGAGGTTGGGGAAGTAAAACAAATTTCCCTCCTCCAGTAGGGTGTCTTGCCATTCCTCCTGAATTACAATCTCGCCCATCTTGAATGAGGAGAAAACCATGGCAACCGTATCTACTGAAACGTTCGTCAAGGCGCCGGTGAAGGCGGCGTATCGCGCGTTTACCAATTCCACCTCCCTGCGCGAGTGGCTGTGCGACGTGGCGACTGTCGAGCCGCATCCGAAAGGACGGCTATATCTGTGGTGGCGCGGCGATTTTTATTCCAGTGGGCATTACCTCGAACTGGAGGAAAACAAATGCGTGAAATTCCGCTGGTTTGCGAACATTGATCCCGCCCCCACCGAAGTGACGGTCAATTTTGCGGAGAAAGACGGCGGCACGATTGTCCGCTTGGAGCATGAAGCGCCGGATGAAAAAACAGGCGAAACCTTCCACGAAAACTGGGTGGAGAGTTTCGAGAATCTCAAATCCGTGTTGGAGACAGGGATTGATTTGCGCATCGCAAACCGTCCCATGCTGGGCATCGCGCCGGGCGATTTCACGGAGGAACAGGCAACCGCGCTCGGCGTCCCTGTGCGGGAGGGGTTAAGGCTCGACGGCTTGGTGGCAGGCATGGGCGCCGAAAGAGCCGGTCTGCAAAAGGATGACGTGATCGTCGCGATGAACGGGCATCCAATTCGGAGCGACGCGAGCAGTCTTCCGAGTGCCATCGCAGGCAAAAAGGGCGGAGACACGATCGAGGTCGCTTTCTATCGTGGACCCGAAAAGAAAAACATCACGATGGAATTGAGCCGACGCCCGATGCCGAATGTGCCAGCCAGTCCGAATGAACTTGCAAACCAAGCGCGCGATTTTGTCATGCCCGCGCTCGCCGACTTGGAGAAATTATTTGAAGGCGTCAGCGAAGAGCAGGCAAACCAACGCCCCGATCCAATGGAATGGAGCGCCATGGAGATCGTCGCGCATCTCATTCAGAATGAACGAAATAATTCCACGTTTCTTGCCAGTCTGATTGACGGCTTTGAAATCACCACCGATGGGTTTGGAACGAACGTCACCGCGCAAGTGGAGGCGATAGTGAAAGCAAATCCATCCATCCCATTGATGTTGGATGCGCTTCGTCGCAGCGTCGAAGAAGTCCTCGCGTTCACGGCTTTGATTCCACAAGATTTTGCCGCAACTAACAAAGGTAGTTACTACCGATTTGGATCCGGTTTGCTTCAACCAAATTTCCATCTTGGATCTCACACACAGCAGATCAGGGACGCGCTCGCAGCCGCGAAAAAATAAAAAGGCGGGCTTATGAACGCCGAACTCTCCTGAAAGGGTCGGCGTTCATTTTTTAGACCACTCAAGCCTCTTTCTTCAGAAATAACAGAAATCCGATCAAGCGCAGTCCCGCGCAGAACCACAACGCGCCGCCAAGACCGATGAAGCCCGCGAGCCACGTGCCCAATAGCGGGGCGAAGATCGTGGAAAGATATTGCATGGACTGAGCCAGCGCCACAAACGTCGCGCCATGTTCCACCGGAACGGTCTTCATCAACTCGTCAAAGAACACCAGATCGAGCCCGCCCTGAAAGAAACCGGCGACGCCGGCAAAGAAAATGATCCATTCGATCTGGGTCGTGGTGGCGGTCAACGCCGGGTAGAGCGTCATGCCGAAGGTGGTCGCCAACAGAACGAACCTCCCGCCGCGCAGACGTGACACGCGGGGCCAGACGAAATAGCCCACGAGCATGATCAGCGTCATCGCCATCGAAACCGCACCGATCTGCGCGTCGGTGGCGCCTACATTGCGGACGAGATACAACGGCATGATCGGCAGCCCCAGCACAAGCGCGGAATAATAGACAAACCGCTTCCACGAAAAGGAAACGAACGCCGGATATTGCTGAAGCAGGGCGAGGTAATTCCGCAAACTCTCGCGCCGCGGGCTTTTCTGCGCGGTCGCAGGCGGCGGCTGGTCGGGGACTTGGATCTGGCGGGAAAAATAAAAACTGACAAAACCGCCGAGCGACAACACTAAAAACATCAGCGCGTAATTCGTTGGGAAGGAAACCAGGTCGATTACGCGCGTGACGATGAACGTGCCGACCACGCCGGTCAAGCCGAAGATGGTCCAGCGGCGGCTGAGCAAGGCGTAGCGCCCTTCGGGTCCGGCGACGGCATTCATCACAACCGAGAACGCCACCGCCAGCGCGGTTTGCGGCAGTGTGGCAAACGCCCAAATGACCAGCGTGGCAAGGATCACATGGTCGAATGGAATCAACAACGTCAAGATGCCGGTAAAGGCGAAACACAGAATCACCAGCAAGCGCGAAAGGCTGTACCACGGGACAATGTTCTGCCGCGTCTGCAAAAAGCGACCGACGAAGAGCGCCAGCAAAAGCCCGGTCGCGCCGGGCATGGATGTGAGCAGACCTACCTGAAAATTGGTCGCGCCGAGGCGCGTGAGGAATACCGGCAGGAACGGCGCGGCGACATTCGAAATGCTGACGCCGACCGCGTCAACTTGCACGTTGCGGAAATTCCGTCGTTGAATTTGAAGTTCGTCTTCGGTTTTATGAGCCATACTCGGAATTATAACTTCACCGCGTCCAGCCAATCGGGGAGTTGTTCAATGATGGATTTCATGATCTCACGTGCACGTTCCTTGAAGACCTCGAGATTATCGTACGCTTCGCTCCCCGCTTCGTTGACCGTATCGCTCACGACGCGCAGGATCAACAACCGCGCGTTATTTTTTCGCGCCACCCATGCCAGCGCGGCGGACTCCCAATCGGCGGCGACTGCGCCCAGCGTTTTGAGAAGCGGAATTTTCTCCGGTAGCAGGTCGCTGTCGGCGGAGGCGAGGAGCGCGCGTCGGACGCGATGCGGCAGAGGGTCGGCGAGCCAGCTCAAATCGAGAGCAGACGCGTAGTAGTCCGAAATGTCGAGGGTATCCATCAACTCCACGATGTCGTAGACGATCGTCTTCTCGACGAGGAGTATCTCCCCCTGCTCGACAACGCCCGCAAACCCGCCGCACGTGCCGAGGTTGACGACGAGGTCCGGCTTCCGATGGTCAATGATGTATTGCATGGCTCCAGCAGAGGCGATCTTGCCCCAGCCGCTGTGAAAGAACTCGACGGCGTGCGCTCCCATCCGGGTCTTGAAACATTCGCCATACGGGGAGGCTTCAATGTTGGCATCGGAAAATAACGGTCTGACGCCCGCCCATTCGGCGTTGGCTGAAACGACGACGACGATTTTCACAACGGATTCCTCCAGAGTTTCATTTTTGAAGCATTTCAAATTATATCGTCGGGCGAAGGAAGGAAGTATAATTTTCACATGCCTGAGTGGATCGGAAAAACCGTCGGAAAAGTTCGCATTGAAAAGTTCCTGGCGCGCGGGGGCATGGCGCAGGTATTTGTCGGCACACACCTCACCCTCGACCGCCAAGTGGCGGTGAAGGTTCTGCATAGTTTCATCGAAGACGACCCCGACTTGCAAGCGCGTTTCCAGCGTGAGGCGCGGGTGGTGGCGGGATTGCGGCACAACAACATCGTGCAGATCCTCGATTTCGACACGATCGAGGGACATCCATACATTGTGATGGAATACCTCAAGGGACCTTCGCTCGCCGCACACTTGCGCTTCATCCACCAGAGCGGGATGCGACTCTCCTTCCCGCACGCGGCGCGCCTGCTTGCTCCGCTTGCCGCCGCGCTCGATTACGCTCACTCGCAAGGCATCATCCATCGCGACATCAAGCCCGCAAATATTTTGTTGCACAACAAGTTCGGCGAATTCCACGTCGGCGATCCGCTGTCTGAAAATGTCGAGCCGGTCGTCACCGATTTCGGTTTGGTGCGCCTCCTCAATTCGTCCGCGCACACCGCCACCGGCGCGGTGAGCGGCACGCCCGCGTACATGTCGCCGGAGCAAGCCAGCGGCAAGCAAGTGGATCACCGCACAGATGTTTATTCGCTCGGCGTGGTGTTGTACGAATTGCTGGCGGGGCGCGTGCCGTTCGAAGCCGACAGTTCGATGAGCGTGTTGTTCATGCACATCAACGAGCCGCCGCCCGCCATCGAGGGCATCCATCCCGCGTTGCGCGAGGTGGTGGAGCGCGCGCTGGCAAAAAATCCCGACGAGCGCTATCAGACTTGCCGCGACCTCGCAGACGCGTTCGCAAACGCGGTGGAGAAAAACTCACAAGCGGAGACGCAGAACGCCCCGCCTCCTTCCCAGCCGACGCCTGCCGCGTCCACTCGAGCGCCCGCGCCGCCCAAGCCGCGCGCATGGACGCGGTATCTCGTCTACGGCGCGTTGGGGATGTTGCTCTGTCTGTGTTCGCTGATCGGGCTGAATCGAATCTCGAAGTTGGTCGCGCCAGCTGTCCCTGCGACAGAACCGCCCGTCACCACAGCCGCGACGTTGGGCGTCCCTGCGTTTCCTCCCCCTGCAGATGGGAACCCGGTGGGCATCCTGCGCTTTCAAGACGGCGCGGCAGAGTTGGACCAGGCGACAATTTCGGCGTCGCTCGCGCCTCCGCCCGAAGGGATGCAATATGAAGCGTGGCTGGTCGGCGACGGCGGCGAGAATCGCAGAAGTCTCGGAACGCTCGCCCCGGATAACAACGGTCAATTCATTCTCGTGTTTGTGGACGATCAGAGCCGCAACCTGCTCAGCCGCGCAAACCGCATGGAAATTACGCTCGAGCCGAACCCGGATATCAGCCCGAACCCTTCGGCGCAAGTGATCTATTCGTCTGAGGTTCCAGCGGATGCGCTCACGCATATCCGTCATTTGCTGGTTTCATTTCCCGAAACGCCGAATCAGGTTTCGCTGATCCACGGGATGACGGTGGAGACGCTGGCGTTGATCCAATCGGCGGAGGCGTTGCGCGCTGCGTTCGACGCGGGCGATGAGGCGACCGTGCGCTTGAACGCCGAGGCGATCGTCAACCTCATTGTGGGGAAGCAGGACACGGCTGTGTATGGCGACCTGGACCAAGACGGCAATGTGACCGACGCGGGCGACGGTTATGGGCTGTTATTGAACGGGGATCAGGCAGGCTATATTCATGGGACAATTTCTCATGCCGAATATTCGGCAAACACAAGCGATGCGACGCCGAACATTCGACTGCACACCGGGCATGTGATCGTTTCGATGCAGAACATCGAGCCGTGGGCGGTGGATTTGCGCGATGCCGCGCTGCGCATCGTGCAGGCTCCGTTCGACGATTCCATGCGTGCAGATATCAGCGCCGTCGTCGCGCTGGCGAACCAGATCTATTACGGGTTGGATATTGACGGGAACGAAGCGATTGACCCCATCCCCGGCGAAGGCGGAATGCTCACCGCGGATCAACACGCGTATTACCTTGCCGATATGCCGATCCTGCCGGGGGCGAATCAAATCCCTGCGCCATAATGAATTTGCGCCGGGGGCGGGCGAAGTCAAATGTGATGCTGGAGAATTCGGATGGAGCACAAGCGGCATGAATGTCGCGTCGCGGGTTCCGTTTTCACCTGCGAGATGGAAAATAAGGCATTAATCGCCATGATGAATTCCCCGCGCAAACATTTTTCATTCTTCTTATTTGGGCTCATGTTGATCGCCACATCCTTGGCATGCGGAAGTACAAACGAGGGGTTTGAAAAAACGCCACAATCTCCCGACATTGTTCTGCAACGCTTAGGTGTTGCTTTTCTAGGGCAGGATAATCACAAAATCATCGGCAGTGGATGCCCGGGAACCGACGGAAAAGGGACAATCGTGGATTATCACCTGATCGTGAGCGGCGTAGACGAGAATAAAAAAGTCGAGCGGATTCTGGTTGCTGGGGATAATTCCACCCTGACGTGGGAATTGCCTTGCAGTACCACCTGGGCGCTTTCCGCTACCGAACTGGGCAATGGCAATTGGGAAATTTTCATCGCCCCCTCTTCGCCGTCAAGGATCTACACGGTCATCTTCTTTTACAACGACAACACATTTGCGCTGGGGATGGGTCTCGTGCCTTAGCCTCTGTTTTAAGTACACGGATTTGACGGATTACACGGACTTGAGAGAATGTTTTAGGATTTTCTCCTGCGAGAAATCGTGAAATCCGCGTGATCCGCGTCCAAAAAAGGATTTAAGAACTGTCTCCTTAACAGGTTGAAGATCAAATTTCCCGCCTCGCCGAATTCGGTTTCATTCTTCCAGAATCGAGGCGATTGTCCTACCGCCCAATAAATTTTTCGGTACATTATTCACCCGGTGCACTTCCCACGTTTCAGTGTGGACGATGTCCATTTTGGGACCCAGTTCCTGCACGGCGGCGAGCGTTTCGAGTTCGAGCGAGCGCGCATCCACGTACACCTCGCTATTACAACCAAAATCGGGATAATCCTGATCGCGGCGCACGCCGAAGCGCTTGACGAACATCGCCTCGTCGCGCACATATCCCAACCAGCCATGTGTGTTAAAGTAGCCTAGCTTGAAAGGACTCGGCGTCGCATCCGCTGTGATCGTGACGAACTCATCGCCAAGCCGCAGGCGCGCATCGTTCCAGCGGGAGTAGGGCCACAAAGCAAAACGACGATTAGGCTGATAACCGTCTTCGTCCATGTTAGCGGTCTGTTGCGGCAGGATGGCGACGCCACTGGGTTGCAACATGGTGATCGCCCAGGGAGATAACTTCATAACGGACGATCCCAGATTCTCGATCTTGTGCCTCACAATGACGTACGGCTCAGCCGCGCTGACCTGCACCGTGATCGTCTTCCGCAGACCCGTTCCCGCCTCCACTGCGCCAGCCAGGCAATAACCGCCCGACACCGCCGTGACCGTCGCCCCGGCATCGTCGGGGATGTAACTACGCGACACTTTTTCAGGCGCGATCCACAAGCGATGCCCGCCGTAATAGTGATATTCACCGGAAGGAACGCGCGCGGTAAACTCCGGCGTTTCAGCGAACAGGTTCTCCCCCAGCCATTGGGGAACCAACCGCACGATGCGCGGTCCCGCTTCCGCCAAACACTCGATCCGAAAAAACTTGTTCTCGAGGACGACCGTTTTTAATCCGTGAAAATTCCCTGTCTGCATTTGTTAATCTTAGCCCGATTTTTTATTCCCGTAAACGGCGGCTCTAATCGAATTGGTTACATCGAATATAATAAATCAACGTAGATTTCCCCGAAAGCGAGCCTGTTTTTCGCAAGCCGTAGCGGATGCAACGATCAAGCCCAAAACGAGGTACATCTCTGGCATGAACATCAAACAACCCAACTCGCGCATGTGCTTCCTCTGCGGCGCTGAAAACCCGGTCGGCTTGCACCTGCACATTTACGAAACGGCGCCCGGCGTGATCGAGACTTCGTACACCGCGCCAGATCATTTCCAGGGCTATCCCGGCGTAATGCACGGCGGCATCGTCGCGTCACTGCTTGACGAAGTTGCGGGACGCGTCCACATGGGTAGCGACCCGTATAATCCGCGCTTCATGTTCACCGCCAAACTCGAAGTCAAATATCGCGCCAACGTTCCGATCGGCAAACCGTTGAAGATCGTTGGTAAGGCAGGCAGGACGAAAACGAAATCGGGCGAGGCATGGGCAGGCTTATACGACGCGGCAACGAACGAACTGCTGGCGGAAGCCCACGCGCTCTTAATTGACGTACCAAACGGAAAATACGATCCGTCCAAACTGAGCGAGTTGGGATGGAAAGTGACTTCCGAACCGACAGTATAATAAACGCCCGGAGAATTCATGATCACTGCCTATCACCGACCAAAGACTTTAGATGAAGCCCTCAAGTTGTTGACTCAACCGAACCGAGTCCCGCTTGGAGGCGGCACGCTTCTTTCGCAGGGGAAATCTGACTCGACCGAGGCAGTGGACCTCCAACTCCTCGGCTTGGATTCGCTCCGCGTCAACGGAAATAATTTCGAAGTGGGCGCAACGGCAACCCTGCAATCGCTCTTGGAATCGGGGAACTGCCCCACAACCTGGAAGCGCGCACTGCAACTCGAAGCCCCGCTCAACCTCCGCAACTCTGCAACGGCCGCAGGGACGATCGTCGCGTGCGACGGGCGGTCTACCTTCGCAACGGCGCTATTGGCGCTGGATGCAAAGTTGGAAATCAGAGATTCCATCGAACAGTCTCGCGTCTCCAGTCTCGGTGAGTTCCTCCCCCTCCGCCCACGCGGACTCATCACCTTGGTCACGATTCCGCTAAACGTCAAATTCGCCTTCGATTACGTCGCACGGACTCCATCGGACAAACCGATCGTGTGCGTGGCTGTTGCAAGCTGGGGCTCCGGGCGGACGCGCATGACGGTCGGCGGCTTCGGCAAAAGTCCCATGCTCGCCATGGACGGAACCGCGTCGGACGATCTCGCGGCCGCCGCGCGCAACGCCTGCCACGAAGCCACAGACGATTTCGCCAGCGCGGACTATCGCATGGACATCGCTGCGACGCTGGCGAAGCGCTGCGCGTCGGAAATTGCAAGCTTGTAAAAGTCCCATCTGTCCACATCCACAATCGCAATCCTTTACACAAACCTCATAAACGCCTGATTACCGAGCAGGCGGGCGCGAGGGGTGAGCCTTAAGACCTCCGAGTTTTTCAAAAACTCGGAGGTCTTGGATTCCAGCAGGCCCAACTTCAACAATTCGTCAATTTTCTTTCCAAACACATCCTGCAATTTTTTCCCGAATCGTTGTTCAAATTCATCAATGGAAATTCCCTCGCGCGTCAGGCGTAGACCGTTGATCATAAATTCGGACATGTCGTCTTGGAGGGTTTGTTTGTGATGGTTGACGGTGACAGGGGAGAGGGGAAATTGGAGATTGGACGCTTCGACATGCTCAGCGCGGCGGATTGGAGAATTGGGTAATTGGTAATTAGTAATTCGCTCGATGTAGGTTTTGATTCGCAGGACGTTGGAGTAGCGATAGCCGTGTGCGTATCCGTGCGCGCCAGCGCCGAAGGCGAGGTAGGGAAGGGCGCGCCAGTATTGGAGGTTGTGCCTGCAAGCAAAGGATGAATTATCAAAGATGAAGGATGAAGAAGGATTTTGCAGGAATTCATCCTTCATCCTTCCGTTTTCATCCTTATTCTTCGCCCAATTTGAAATTTCGTATTGTTCATAGCCATTCGCTTCGAGAGTTTCGCTTGCCCATTCGTACATTTCTGCGGCGAGGTCGGGGTTGGGGAGCGGGAGCAGTCCCCTCTTTGCCCAGCGGCCGAACGGCGTGCCGTGTTCGAGAGTCAACGCGTACGCGGAGATGTGTTCAGGATGCAGGTCGAGAATCCGCTTGACGGTGGTTTGCCACGTTTGCAGAGACTGTTCGGGCAAGCCGTAGATGAGGTCGAGGTTTAGGTTATCGAATCCCGCTTTGCGCGCGGAGGTCACGGCTTCGATCACGTCGAAGAAGGAGTGCGTCCGCTCCAACATGCGGAGTTCTTCCGTGTTGGCAGATTGGACTCCGAAGCTGATGCGGTTGATTTCCAAAGAACGCAAATTTTGCAAGTTGGCAAAAGTGACCGTGCCAGGATTCGCCTCGATGGTAATCTCCGCGTCTTCGGTCAAGGTGAAGTTGGCGCGAAGGCTTCCGAGGATGGAGTCAAATTGACTTGGGGAAAGAAGCGAGGGCGTCCCGCCGCCGAAGAAGATCGTCCCGATGGTCGAATGGTCGCTTAGTCGTTTAGTCTCGTAGTCTCGTAGCCGCCGACCGACATAGTTGATCTCTTCAACCAGCGCGTCCGCGTAGGCGGGAATCAACGACTCTTGTCCCGCGTAGGTGTTGAAATCGCAATACGCGCAGCGATGCGCGCAGAACGGGATGTGAAGATAGAGGCTGTACACGAGAGAAGTTTTACCACAGGAATAAGTAATCGGAATAAAACTATTTGGTACACGGATCACACGGAAGGCACGGAAGAATCCGTAAAAGTACGAAAAAAATCCGTGAAGTCCGTGAAATCCGTGTACGAAATCCCCTGACATTCCTTTTCTCGAATTGACGATAAAATACATCCATGCAAAACAAGGACGGATTTGCACGACTCGTTTTGTTCACCGCGCTCTTGTTCGGGTTGATCGTGCGACTCGCCGCGCCGATCGCCGCAGGCGGACCCGTCAACGACGGCGGGCTGTTTTTGCAAATGACGCGCGACTTGCAAGCGAATCATTTTGCATTGCCAGAAACAACAACCTACAACAATTCGAACATTCCATTTGCGTACCCGCCGCTTGGATTTTATCTCGCGGGTTTGTTGCAAAGCGTTTTGCAAATCTCTCTTATTTCAATTTTCACTTATCTCCCCGCCATTATTTCAACCAGCGCCATGCTCGCTTTTTATTTTCTTGCGCGCCAATTTGTCGGCGATTCGCTTCACGCCTCCATCGCCGCGTTGTTCTACGCGTTGATTCCAAAAAGTTTCGACTGGGCAGTAATGGGCGGAGGCGTCACACGCGCGCCCGCGCTAATCTCTTCATTTCTGACGCTCGCGTTTGCATATCGCCTCTTCACGACCAAAGACGCGCGCAACCTCCTCCCCACTTCGATCTGCGCGGCGGCGCTCACGCTCACACATCCTGAGATCACGTTGCAAACTGCGTTCAGCGTTTTCGTCCTCGCGTTATTTTTTCTGCGCGGGCGAAAAAGTTTTTTTCATGCCAGCGCTGTCGCCGCGCTAACCCTTGCGCTCACGTCCCCGTGGTGGCTCACGGTCATCGCCCGCCACGGGCTTGCGCCGTTTCAAGCCGCGCTCGGCGCGCATCCGAGCGATTTCGCATCGTCGCTCCTTTATCTCTTCCAATTTAATTTGAGCGGCGAAGTCATCCTCGACGTTGTCGCGATGTTGGGGTTGATCGGTTTAATTTCGGATTTCCGCCGCCGCGACTTTTTTCTGCCAGCGTGGATCGGACTCAGTTTTTTAAGCGACCCGCGTGCGGCGCCGTTCGCTTCTTTGACTCCCTTGCTTCTGCTCGCCGTGCGGGGACTTGAGTCAACCGTCAAGGGAATCGTCCTCCCTGCCTCAGCCAGCGACGTGTTCGAGTCAACGTTTGCGCGCCGCGTTCTGCTCGGCGCGACTGCTTATCTTTTTCTTTCGGGCTTGATCTTCTCGATGCAACTTGGGAATCAATTTCGAATCCTTCCCGCTGAAAGAGAAGCGCTGACTTGGATTCAACAAAACACGCCAGCCGACAGTCGCTTTCTCGTGTTGACTGGCGACGCCGCGTTGAGCGATCCGCTTTCGGAGTGGTTCCCCGCGCTCACTGAACAGAAAAGTCTCGTCACGGTTCAGGGTCACGAGTGGACGCCAAAATTTCCATTGGTCGAAAGTCTGCGAGAGTATGCACAAGCGCAATCGTGTTTGAATCAAGAGTTGAATTGTTTATCAAATTGGAATTTTGATTACGTTTACATCCGCCGCGTACGACCAAACGCCGAAGGCGGAGTTGAGCTGCAAGTTTCGATACTCGAAGCATCGCTGCGCGGGTCGGAGGAGTTTGTGGTTGTTTATGATTCGGATGAGGCTGTTATTCTAAATCGGACTCTACCCTCACCGCTTCGATAAACTCAGCGCGGCGCCTAGCCCTCTCCCCGCTTCGACTTCGCTAACGCTCCGCTCAGCGCGTTGGGAGAGGGGACTCTGCGCGACGCGGCAAGCCAACAAGTAATGCGATTGGTCCGAGAATCAACAGCCACATGGCAACGCCGAGACCGAATTGGTCGGCGAGGAAGCCGAGGGCGAGCGGGAGAAGTTTGGCTAGCGGATCCGTCACCGCGCCGATCGCCATGATGCTCGCGGATTGACCGGGCAGGCTGGAGTATAACCGTCCTTGCAGGATGGAGTACCAGCCCGTGTTGAGCAGGTTGACGAAGATAACGAAAACCAATTTGGGGACGAAGCCCGGGATGAGCAGAAAACCTGCGAAGGCAAATAATTCCGCAAGAGCGGTTCGACGCAAAAATTGAACGGTATCTTTCTGACGGTCAACAAATGGGATGAACAGAAAGTCGGTGATGAGTCCCATGGCGAGCCAAACCGTGACAGCGATTCCCGCTTGGGTTTGGGTGGCTTTGCCCACGTCTACGAAGTAGAGGGCGAGGAAACTGAACAACACGTCGAGCATCAAATCGGCGAACTCGAGGAGCAGGAGCCAGCGCCAGACTTCTTTTCGTTTGAGGGCAGAGAACGCGAGGCGGAATCCGTCGAAGACAATTTTCATGGAGGGGAACGAGGGAGATGAATCTTTGTCGGGCGGTAAAAGCCGCCAAGCCGCGAGCAGGCATAAAGTCGAGAAAGAAGCGAGGAGGGCGTACGTCGCCCGCCATCCCAAGCCGAGGTAGACGAAGAGTCCGAGAAGAATCGGTCCCGTCAAAACTCCGAGTGAACCGGCAAACGTCCAGCGCGCCATGTTTTGCTCGTGGCGATTCGTGTCCGAGTCCATGAGGTTCGCTTGCGAGAGGTTGACGAACGCGCCGGAGGAGGGGTTGAAAAGGATGAAGGATGAAAGTAGAAGGATGAAAGATGTGCTGGCGGAGGTCATGAAGAGGGATACAGTGAAGAGTGTGCCGCCGAGGAGGATGAGGGCGCGGCGACGCCAAACATCGCCGAGGATGCCGATGAACGGTTCGATGAACGCGGCGACGATGCCCGGCACGCTGAGGAGTAAGCCGATTTGTGTGTAGGTGAGGCGCAGGTCGTCGCGCAGGAGTGGCAAGGCGACCTCGCCTACGCCGAAGACCAGTTCGTCGAGGAATTCGATGAGGAGGTAAATCATCGGAATGGTGAATTATGAAGGAGGAAGGGGGAAATGGGAAGATGATCATTGAAACTGTTTGGCGAAACTTTTTCTCTCATAAAACCTGTATTGATTTAATTACGGACGCCGACCCCGAATCTCCCTATACTAAAAATGCGGATTGTTTTCGGGTTCTTGCGCAAGAGTTCAGGGAATCCGCCGCAGAAGAGAGAGAGAATGGGCTCATTAACAAAATTTCTGTCCAAGGCTATTGCGATAGTTACGGTAGCCATCCTGCTCATCGGCTCAGGCGCCGGCTCCACCGGTTCCGTTCAGGCGGCAACAGGGACGCTAACCAGAGTGTCTGTCGACTCGGTCGGCGCGGAAGCAAACAACGCATCCAAGCGCCCCTCCATTTCCGGCGACGGTCGTTTCGTCGCATTCGAGTCGGACGCGAGCAATCTCGTTCCCAATGACACGAACGCCAGTACGGATATCTTCGTCAAGGATCGGCAAACCGGTGAAGTAACCCGCGTCTCTGTAGATTCGGCTGGATCACAAGCGGATCAGGGTTCGGGCGGCGCGACGATCTCCGCCGACGGGCGATTCGTCGCCTTCGTTTCAGACGCGAGCAACCTCGTCGCCAACGACACGAACGGCATGACCGATGTTTTCGTGCGCGACCGTCAGTTAGGGATAACCGCGCGCGTCTCGGTCAGTTCGAGCGGCGAACAGGCAAATGCCCTCTCGGATTTCCCGCTCGCCATCTCCAGCGACGGGCGCTATGTCGTTTTTAACTCAGATGCGACAAATCTGGTCGCCAATGACACCAACGGCGTAACCGATGTATTTCTCCGCGACACACAAACCGGGGTCACTGAACGCGTTTCGATCGCCAGCGATGGATCTCAGGCAAACAATTCTTCATCTTCCCCGTCCATTTCAGCCAGCGGGCAATTTGTCACATTCACTTCCAACGCGAGCAACCTGATAAGCGACGATACCAATAACGCGTCAGATGTGTTCGTGCGCGACCGCGCGACCGGCGCTACGACGCGCGTCTCGGTCAACACCAGCGGCGAACAGGCAGACAAGGCTAGTCGTAGTCCAGCCATTTCGGGCGATGGACGCTACGTTGTGTTCCTATCCAAGTCTACTAACTTCGCGCCGGGTACCGGAGACTTTTCAGGCAAAGATTTTGTCTTCCTACGCGACCGCCAGACCGGACAAACCACGCTCGTCTCGGTGTATTCCGATGAAATCATCATGACCGCCGGTCTGCTCGACCAGCCAGCCATCTCCAGCGACGGGCGCTACGCGGCATTCTCCTTTTACGATAAAGGCGACAACAACGGGATCATGAATATTTGGGTGCGCGATCTGCAAGCGGGAACATCTACCCTCGTGAAATACGGGAATGACTCCTCCTTCGGCGCTTCGTTCTCGGCAAACGGAGGAATCGTTGCCTTTTGGTCTAACGCGTCCAATCTGGTTGCGGGCGACGCCAACGAAACCGCAGACATCTTCGCGTACGAAGTCCAATCGAGTATTGATCTAACGCCGCCGACGGCGGTCTCATCCGAACCTTCCTGCGGAACGAGTTGCGCATTTCCAACGCCGACCAGTATTTCGTTCAGAGTGCTTTTTTCCGAACCAGTCACCGGCGTCGAAGTTGACGATTTTATGCTCGCATTTGTCAACGGCATCAACAACGCATATGTTGATGCCGTCAGTGGAAGCGGCGCCGAATACATCGTGACCGTCAACAGCGGGACCGGGGAGGGCATCCTCCGGCTTGACATCATTGACAACGACACCATTCTGGACGCGGCGCTCAATCCGCTGGGTGGGGCTGGTTCACGCAATGGAGATTTCTACGTGGGAGGCTCCTACCTCGTTGACAAGAGCCTGCCGCTGGCAACGGGAATCGCACGCCTCGACCCGAACCCCAGCGAAGCGAATCAAGTCCGATTCTTCGTCAACTTCTCCGAGCCTGTCACCGGCGTGGACGCAAGCGACTTCACCTTTGCGATCACCGGGACGCTTGCCGGCGTCAACTTGATGGAAGTCACCGGAGCCGACGCCGCTTATACGGTCACCGTCTCCACCGGCACAGGCGACGGCGACGTCCGCCTTGACCTGCTCGACAACGACAGCATCGCGGACCGGGCGAACAATCCACTCGGCGGAGTTGGCGCGGGTAACGGAAATTTCGCCGCCGGCGAATCGTATACGGTGGCCAGAAATATCCCACCGCTCGTGAGCGCGGTCGTGCGCGCCGACCCCAACCCCACTGCCGCCAATCAAGTCCGCTATAACGTTTCATTTTCCGAGGCGGTCAGCGGTGTGGACGTCGGTGATTTCGGCTTGGGGCTTTCCGTCACCGGGGCAAGCATTTTGGATGTAATCGGTTCGGGCAACGCGTACGTTGTCACCGTCGGCACAGGCGCGGGCGCGGGCAACCTCCGCCTCGATGTGCTGGATAACGACAGCATCATTGACGCGGCCGGCGTCCCGCTTGGCGGAGTCGGCAACGGCAACGGCAATTACGTCTCCGGCGAAGAATACAATATTAATCGCGCGCCAGTCACCATCATCACCGCCCAGTTCACCTCCAACGGCACAAACGATGGCTGGATCATTGAATCAAGCGAGGACAGCAACCAGGGCGGCTCGAAGAACGCCAACAGCACGATCCTCCGCCTCGGCGACGACGCCCAAGACCGGCAATACCGCGCCATTTTGCACTTCCCCACTTACTATCTGCCGGACAATGCGGTGGTCACCGAAGCGATCCTCATGCTTAAAAACCAGGGGGGGATCGGAACGAATCCTTTCAACACGCACGGAAATATTTCAATTGATCTGCGCTATGGCGTCTTTGGAAGTTTCGGTCCATGGGGCATTGACGCGCTTCAAAACTCGGATTTCCAAAATCCCGCCAGTTTGTATTCTGTGGGCACGATCGCCAACACTCCCTCGTCAGGCTGGTATTGGACAACGCTGAACGGCGCCGCCAATTCCTACATCAATTTGACCGGGATCACCCAATTCCGTTTGGGATTCCAACTTGACGACAACGATAACCTGAACGACGACTTCCTGACATTCTTCAGCGGCGATTATGAATCGATCCATGAGCGCCCGCGGTTGGCGATCAAGTATTACATTCCATGATGACCGTGATCCGCGCTGGGGAGGTTCCAACAGCCCGGCACGATATAATAGACCTCTTGCGAAAGTCATTTTCGCCACTGAGCACACAGAGAAAAAGAGAATTTCTCAAAGGTCTCTGTGGACTCTGTGGCTGAGTAAAGGTCCACTTATGCAAGAGGTCAAATATCTGAATTTTTCCCGTAAGAGGGAATGGCTGTGTCAAAAAATAAAAAAAGATTGACCAAAACAACTATTTGGCAGCACATTTTAGGCGCCTTTAAGATAGTTGTTATAAGCTATCATGGAATGATAAAGATTGGCGCTCTGGGATTCCCCGCCGGTTTAATAATTGCGGCAATTACTGGAGACTTATTTACATGGAAAGGCGCGCTCTTAATCGCATTGAGCGCTGTTTTTGTATTTTTGCATTTACTAGTCAAGAAAATTAATGCTGATAATCTCTCTTAAGTGTTCTGTTTTTCAATCCGTGCCGATTTTATGGGCGAAATGCCTTTAAAATAGAAAAGCTGTTTTTGGTAGAGGGATTGTTTTCAGTCCGCCGCCTACTTCACCGGGATGAGAAATTCCTTACAAGGCACATCAATCACTGACGTTTAACAAAAAAAGGCGCCTGAACGGCGCCTTTTGAGTAGCGGGGGCAGGACTTGAACCTGCGACCTTCGGGTTATGAGCCCGACGAGCTGCCACTGCTCCACCCCGCATCGGTGTTTGAAGCCCGCCGATAGTACCATAAGCGCAAACCATCGTCAAGCAACGAGGCTCATACATGGTTAATGGCACATTGGTTTGAAATTTACAAATTGCATCTTGATCAGAAAGTCAACTTGTAGTTTAATCGCCGCTACCTTAATCAGCCGAACAAGACTCACCCGAACGTTTTGTTAAGATTAGTGTATAATGTCCGTTGGGCTGAAACAGAACTCATCCGGCTCGCAATCATTCCGACGTTATGAAAAAAACCACCCTCCTCCTTGTTGAAGGACGAAACGCAGAAATCCCTTCTTTTGCCAATGACTTGCAAAAGAAGGGATTTGATATTCGCTTATTTCAAAACGGAAGTCAAGCCGCATCGAAACTCAAACAGATTAACCCGGCGGTCGTTGTCGTCAACGCCGCGTCGTTGCGCAGCGCCGGCACGCGTATCTGCATGTCTCTCCGCAAACGCGATCAAAAATTACCCGTCATCCTGATCTTAAGCAAAGAAAAACCGGTCGATAAAACTCTCGCCGACTCTGTCCTAGTCCTGCCTTTCACCGTGCAAAAACTTGTCAATCGCGTAAAAGCATTAATGCCCGGCGACGGAAATAACCTCGTCAGCCTCGGACCTATTCGTTTGGACCTCGAACATCGCCGCGTGCGCAGCCTTGGCAAAAACACCAAGCTCACCCCGCGGCTCATCACCCTGCTTCACATTTTGATGGACAAACACGGCGAAGTCGTCGAACGCGAAGCCCTCTTCAAAAAAGTATGGGAAACGAATTACACCGGCGACACGCGCACACTGGACGTGCACATCTCATGGCTGCGGCGCGCCATCGAACTCGACCCCGACAAACCGAAATTCCTCAAAACGATTCGCGGCGTCGGTTATCGCCTAGACGTGTAACTGATACCGCTTCCCCGTTGCGGTGACAAGTCGGATGCAAACCTTGCGTCCGATTTTTAATTTCAGTTGACGCGCGATCTCCCCGCTTCGCATCGGACGGGACGCCTGTGCCGCGCTGCGGAAGATTTTCCCATCCCACTCCGGGTCCACCTCCCAATAATCCAAATCAAGCTTCGTCGCCAGCGCAACCGAATCATTGGTCGTTTTTACTTTCACTGCGGAAGTGCGCGAGAACGGAAGATCGAGGTCCAAATCGCGCTCCAATGTGAAAGGCTGCGCGAGGCTGACCAAGCGCTTGCGCGCAGTGTGCACCGCCCGGAACGACTCGTCGCAAGCGATGAATTTTCTTCCATGCTTCGCCGCGACGTACGGCGTCGTCCCCGAACCGCAAAAGAAATCGGCGACAAGATCTCCGGGGTTCGATGAAGCCAACACGATCCGTTCGAGAAGCGCGACGGGTTTTTGAGTTGGGTACCCCGTCCGCTCGTTGTGCAAGCGGGCAACGACTGGAAAATACCACCAATCCTCAGGGACTTTGCCGCGCGCCAGATCCGGTATCTTTCCAAACCCCGCCTTACGCGACGACTTGAACGTGTTCACCGTGTTTTGATGATACGGCTCGCGCACCGCGTCGGCGTTGAACGTGTAGTTTTCCCCTTTGACGTACGCCAAAATGGTATCGTGCTTGCGGTTGAACGCCGTGCGGATCGGCGAAGGTCCGTGATACGCCCAGACGATCTCGTTGAGCAACCGGTCTCCGCCGAAAATTTCGTCCAGCAGGAGGCGCGCGTACGCGTCGGCGTGCCAGTCGAGATGGAGGTACAGAGTCCCATTCGGCGCGAGCAGTCGAAACGTCAGAGAGAGGCGTTGGTACAAAAAGTCGAGGTAGGCGTCGAGGCTGTCCCAGTCATCGTGATAGCCTTCGGCAAGTTTCCATTGGTTCGGCTTGCGCGAATCTTCCCCGCGCCCGATCCGCGCTTTGAATTTTTTGTTGGTGAAGAACGGCGGGTCGGCGTAGATCAAATGGATGCGCCCCTCATATTCGGGTAACAGCGACGCCATGACTGCAAGGTTATCGCCCACGATCAAACGGTTTGCCGGGCGCGCAGTTGGATACCCCTTGCCGCCGGGATAAATGATCGCCTTGGTCGCCAGCGCCGCCGGCGCGGGGATTTCAAGTTGTTTGTCCCGCCAAATCAACTCAGGCATGACTCAATAATAGATCTGCACGAGCGTGCCGAAACCGCGGTTATAGGTCTTGCCAATCTGGTGGTCCGGCTTTGCCCAACGGAAGAGCCACATCGCTTCTTCGGTGCGCATGTTGATGCACCCGCGGCTCATCGGCGTACCAAAGTTCTGATGCCAATACGTGCCGTGAAAGGCGTGACCTTGTGCCGTGAAAAAACTCGTCCACGGGACGCCAGGCAGTTCGTAATCGGTGAAGTCGGCGAATAAATTCCCATTGCCCATGTGCTTGTTCGGCATTTTATCCATAATGCGGAATTCGCCTTTCGGGGTTTTGGTTGGAATCCCGTTCACATCGCGCGGTCCGTTCGGGATGCCGGAACTGATGGTCGTCTTGAGGGCTTGTTTATCGTATTCGAAGGCTGACAGTGTTTGCGTGGTGAGGTTGACTTCGATACGTTTTTTCTCCAACGGCACGTCGGGGGATATGGCGGTCAGATCGGTCAACGGGAGTGGACGCACATGCGCGGGATTGGCATAGTAGGGAAAGCCGGTCAAATCGTCGAAGATCCGGTACCACAAGTCTCCATTCGGTCCCGGTTCGATTGCCTCCGCCCAGTGGATCGAGCCATAGTACAAGCGAAAACCTAATTGTTGCCAGCCATACGCCTGACTCGTCCGCCAGGGCTGTGTGTATGGAACGGTCACATCCACCAGCCGCGGGCTTCCCTCTTCAATGGCCGGCAGAATCTTATTAAAAATAGCTTTTACCTCTTGCAATCGCGCCCGGTGCACATAGCCTCCCCACACGCGATACCAAACCGGGTTGAACGACGGTTCCTTTGCCGACACTTCACCATACGTATGGATTAATTCATCGCGGTACCAGGTGGACACGATGGAACTCGTGTCGTCCGGCTGTGAATAGACGCTCACCGAGTTTGTGGCAACGCGGACCAGATTGCTGTCGTCGAAATCCAAATTGGTCGAGAAAGAGGGCGAAAAGGCAAAACTCGCAAGGCTCAGCCCGCCCAGTTTGAGAAAATCGCGCCGAGAGATGTTCTTCATGATGGAAAAATTGTAATCCAAATCGCCTTTTTTTTTAATACTCTCATTAAATTTTCAGGTCAACGCCGGCGCGACGGTTCAACTGCCGCGCCAGCGCAATAAAACTGCCCTCCGTTTCGGAGGGCAGAGAGAAATACGTAATTCGGTATTGGCTACGGCTCAACAGTTTCGGGAACCATGTCCTTGAGCAGGAGTTCCATCGCCATGGTGTGCGCACAGCGGCGATGCGTCATGAAAAACTCGCAGTCGCAGGCGTAGACGCCGGCGTCAAACGTGACGCGGTGGTTGTTGTTATCCCCATGAAAGGTGACGTCGAACTTGTTGAAGAGGAAGCGTTTAGGCTCCTCTGCGTACCGCTTGGCTTTCTCGATTTTGCCGATCATTCCATAGTCCATTGCTCAAATCTCCTTTCAAACTAAGAGGGAATTTGTTCGCGCCGCGCTCAGACCGCGGCACGAATGCAACAAAAAAGCACGCGAACACGCGCGTGCTTTACCGGTTGGGTTCGTAAATCCTTGTCTGCATCTGCTCGCATAGGAGTTTACCTCGTTGTTTGCAGTATAGCCTCATTCACAGGTCAAGTCAACCGCAAAACGCAAATCGTATAGGAATCGCAAGGAACGCGTCAATCAGCCGGCGCGGTCGCAAGTTGCGGCTCGTCCCCGCTATACGAAATCAGCTGGGGCCACTTCCAAACGATGAGCGCCATCCCTACGATACAGCCAATCCCTCCGCTGACGATCGCAAACGGGACTCCGAACAGGGACGCGGCGACGCCCGCTTCCACCTCCCCTAGTTGGGGTCCGCCCATAAAGAAAATTTGATTCACACTCGTCATCCTGCCCCGGATATGGTCAGGCGTCTGCAATTGGCGAATCGTGTTGCGGACAATGGTGCTGACCGCGTCCGCCGCGCCCATGACCGTCAACGCGACCAGAGCGGGCAGGAAGGCGCGGCTGACCCCAAACCAAACGGTAGCCAGCCCGAAGACGATCACCGAACCGAGGAAGAGCGGACCTTGCCGACGCAGTTCGCGCACCTGCGAAACGAACATCCCCGCCGCGACCGAGCCAATTGCCTGCGCCGAAACCAGCAAGGAATATCCTTGCTTGCCGACTTTCAAGATGTCGCGCGCGACGATCGGCAACATGGTATTCGCCGAGGCGAAGAAGGTGGCGATGAAATCCATCAGCATGGTCGAAAGAATCAGCGGATGCGTGCGGATGAACCGCACGCCGTCTGCCATCGAGCGCAGGTTTACGCCGCCAGCGCGTTGCACGTCTTGAGATACCGATCCCATCAAGACCAATGCCGCAAGCACCGCGAGAAATGAAATCGCGTTCAGCAGATACGCGTAGCCCTGCCCGCCCTCGGGAACAAGCCCAAAGAGCAGCGGGCCAAGTATGGCTCCGGTGTTGAACGCAATCGAGTTCATGCTGAACGCGGAGGGAAGATGTTCAACCGAAACTAAATTGGGAATCATCGCCTGCCGGGCAGGCAAGTCGAATGCGGAGGCGGCGGCTTGGATGGCTGTCAACAAATAAATATGCCAGATCTCGATCTGCCCAGTAAAGGTCAGATAGGCAAGCGCCATGGCTTGTACGGCAAGGATGGATTGCGTGAGAAGCAAAATCCTGCGGCGGTTGAAATTATCCGCCACCGCGCCGCCCACGAAGGAAAAGACGATGACCGGCAAGATCCGCGCCAAGCCGATGCCGCCCAACGCCAGCGGATTCGGCTCGCCGGTCAATTCGCGGATATGCCAATGGATCGCCGCCAGTTGCATCTGCGACCCCGCCATGGAGATCAGCAAACCCAGCCAGAGATAAAAATATTTCCGATGCGTAAGCGCAGGCGGAATTTGAATGCTCACTACGTGCCCCAATCCCTCAAATAAAGAAAGTCGTAGCCGATCGTGCGGTTGCTCAACTTTGCAATGGGCGGCTGCATCCGTTTGTATTGAAACCGCTGAACGCGTCTGACGACCGAAGCGACGAATTTTTCGTCAAAGCCCGCCTCCACACATTCGTTGGCGCTGAAGCGTTGATCTACGAGCAGGAAAAGCAATTTGTCCACGCTTTCGTAGGTGTAGCCAAGTTCGCCCTCATCGGTTTGACCGTCCCACAAATCCGCGGAGGGTGGTTTCTCGATGATCGGCGCGGGGATATTCAGCGCGTGCGATAACTGCCGGACCTGCGTTTTGTACAAGTCGCCGATCGGGTTCAACGCCGACGCCGAATCGCCGAACTGGGTGCTATAGCCGAGCAGGATTTCCGTCTTGTTGCTCGTGCCGACCACCAACCCTTTGAAAACTTCGGATTGGTCGTACAAAACAATCATCCGTTCGCGCGCCATGATGTTGCCTTTGCGCAATTTTGTGATCTTCGCGTCTTTGGCAAATAACGGTTCGACCATCTCCGTGATCTCGATGGTCTTGCTGGGGATCTCCAATTGTTCGATGAGCATCTCGGCATGAGCCAGCGAGTCAGGACTGGAGGTTCTGTAGGGCATTCGCACCGCCAGCACGTTTTCGCGTCCCAACGCTTCGACCGCCAGCGCGCACGACAGCGCCGAATCGATACCCCCGGACAAACCGACCACCGCGCGGGAAAACCCAGCGCGGGTTATTTCGCTTTTGATAAAGCCCGTGAGAATTTGCCGCGCAACGGCGGTGTTGATAGACAATTCAATATGCATGGTGGTGTAATCGCTACCGGGCGGAAAGTATCCTGCTCATCTCTTTTTGAACAAGGGCAGTCCGTTCATCCCGCAAAAGGGGCAGGCGCGCCCGCGTGCGCCGCAGTTGATTGAGGTCGAGTTCGCAGACCGTCAACGCTTCCTCAAAATACGGACCCTGGGCGAGCAGTTCGCCGTTCGGGTCGTTGACCGTGGCGCCGCCCCAAAACAGCAACCCGTCTTCAAACCCGACGCGGTTACAGTGTGCAACGAACGAAGTGAACATGCTGGCGTACGCCTTGCTCACACGTTCCACCCAGCGCGCCGACTCGAGTTTCTCGTTGTCGTTCAGCCCGCGTCCCGGCGAAGCGGAAGTGAACAGCATCACATCCGCGCCGTCGAGCCAGAGCAAGTACGGGGGCGAAGCGTGCCAGAAATCCTCGCAGATTAACATGCCGACCCGTCCGAAACGCGTATCGAAGGCGCGCACAGCATCCCCCCAGGCGAAGAAGCGGCCTTCGTCGAAGAGACCGTACGTCGGCAAATAAACTTTGTGGTGAACGTGAACCGTCCGCCCGCCTGAGAGATACGCGGAGGCGATGAAAAAACGATGGCGCGTATCTTCATCCACAAAACCGACCACGAGGTCGAGATCGTTCGACGCCTTGAGCAAATGCTTGAACACCGGGTCATCCTCGGTTGGACGATGCGCGACGGAGGCGACCAAATCCTGCAACACGTAGCCCGTGAGTGAAAGCTCGGGGAAGACGAGCAGATCCGCCTTTTGCGCTTTGGCTTGTTCGATGTAATTGAGATGCTTTTCGAGATTCGCTTCGACATCCCCAAGTTTGGTGGCGATCTGCGCGAGACCGAGGTTGAGTTTCATTTTCAGAATCTTACCATTGAATCAAAACCTCACAGGTTTTGAAAACCTGTGAGGTCTGCTGTGCGGGAAGGGAGGGATTCGAACCCTCGGTGGAAACAAGTCCCACAACGGTTTTCGAGACCGTCCCATTCAACCACTCTGGCACCTTCCCAATTGGATTGCGGGCGAAATTATATCTCAAATTTCCGCGCTGTCGTGCAGATCGGGGTAATAGACCTCGTGCATCCCGCGCTCAGCTAACTTTTCCGTCAGCGTCGCGGCTGGCTTCTCTTCGCCATGCACCAGGAAAACTTTTTTGGCGGTCTGTTTCACTGTGGTCGCGTATTTCACCAACAGGTCTTGCCCCGCATGACCGGACAACCCACCGATCGTCGCCACCTCCGCGTTGACCGTGTATGGCTCGCCGAAAATTTTGATCCGCTTCTCGCGGTCGGCGAGGCGGCGCCCCAGCGTGTACGGCGCCTGCCACGAGACGATGCACACCGTATTCTTCCGGTCTTCGATGTTATTGCGGAGGTGATGCAGGATGCGCCCCGTTTCCGCCATGCCCGAAGCGGAAATGATCACCATTGGGTCGGTGCGTTTGTTCAACGCTTTCGATTCCTCGACCGAGTGGACGTACGTCAACATCTTGAAGTTCAACGCCGGGTGACGCGCCTCTTCGATGAATTTGCGCGTCTCCGCATCAAACACCTCCGGATGACGCATGAACACTTCCGAGGCGTTCACTGCCAGCGGGCTATCCACAAACACCGGCACGTTTGGCACATCGCCGTCGTGCATCATCATATTCAAATGATAGACCAGTTCCTGCGTGCGCCCCACCGCAAACGCCGGGATGATCACCTTGCCTCCACGCTTGATCGTCCGCAGGATGATTTCGCGGAATTCATCGAACGCGGCAGACGGATCGTTATGCCGTTTATCGCCGTAGGTGCATTCCATCAACAGATAATCGGTCGGCTCCGGCAGGATCGGGTCGCGCAATAACGGTAAACCATAGCGCCCGATATCGCCCGAAAACCAGAAGCGGATCTGCCTCCCCTTTTCCTCGATCTCCAACGCAATTGCCGCCGAGCCGAGGATGTGCCCCGCCTCCACAAACTTGACCGTCACGCCGGGGATTGGCTCGAAGGGCTGGGCATAACCCACGCCGCGAAAAAGATCGGCGGCGTGTTGCGCGTCCACTTCGGTATACAACGGCTCGATCGGCGGCTCGCCGCGCTCCGCTTTTTTCCGATTGACGAACTCCGCGTCCGATTCCTGAATCCGACCCGAATCCGCCATCATGATCGTAGCAAGGTCAACGGTCGCGAGCGTGGCATAGATCGGACCTTCATAACCGTTCTTCACAAAATTCGGAAGGTTGCCGCAATGGTCAATGTGCGCGTGCGAAAGGATCACCGCGTCCACACTGCGCGGATCGTAGGCAAAATTCAAATTGCGCGCATAGGTTTCGTCGCGCCGTCCCTGATACAACCCGCAATCCAACAGCAGGCGATGCCCGTTGATCTCCAGCAAGTGCTGGCTCCCCGTTACCGTGTGTGCCGCGCCATGAAAATGAATTTGCATTTCAGCCTCCGAACAACCCTAAAATTTGCGCGCCGTACGTATTGAAACGCCACGGCGAATCGCGCATTGCCGCCTCGAGTTCCTGCAAAGTCTTCGGCGGATTCTCCGCGAACGCGCCCAAATACACCTTCGGCAAAACGATATCCGATTCGACTTGCGACTCCTGCGCGACCTTCTTCCTCCAACCTTTCAATTTTTCGAGACGTTTCAACACCGCGTCGCTCGGACGTTTGGGCTGGTCCAGTTTAACCAGCGGAGCCGCCGCCCCGCGCCGCGCCGCCGCGAGCATCTCGCCTCCCCACAAATGGATCTGCCGCGGGCTCAACCCAACGCCCGCCAGATCAACATCCTTTTCGGGCAAATTCTTTGCAATCTCGAGCAGGAGGTTGTCGTCAATGACCTTGAACGGCGGGCGGTCCAACTTTTCGGCAATCCGATCGCGGCTGTGACATAACTCGGAAAGGATCGTCAATTCCCGCAGACTGACGCCCTTGCGCGCGCCGAAGCGCTTCCACGACGCGCCGTTCTGCTTCTCGCGCGTATCTTCCACGCGGCAGGCGCGGGCAAAATCTTCGAGCGCCAATTCCCAGCGACCTTTTTCGCGCAGTTCGGCTTCGAGCAGATCGCGCAAGGCAAACAGGTAGTGCGTATCCTGCCGCGCATAATCAATTTGCGCGTGCGTGAGCGGTCGCGTGCCCCAATTCGCCTTTTGATGGCGCTTATCCATTTTGATTTGGAATTTTTCGGCGAGCAGGGTGTCGAGTCCGACTGCCGGGTAACCGAGGACGCGCGCCGCCTGCATCGTATCGAATAAATTGGACAACGCAAAGCCGTAATCGCGCTTGAGGCAGATCAGGTCGTATTCTGCGGCGTGAAAATTTTTTTCGATCTGTGGATTTTTGAAAACTGGGGCAAGCAGGCTCAGGTCGCCAAACACGAATGGGTCTACGACATAATCCTGCTTCGGCGTGGAAAACTGGATCAGGCAGACGCGTTCACGATACGCGTGCAAGCTGTTGGATTCGGTATCCACCGCGATGCGCGGCGCTGCCGACAGGTCCGTCAACAGTTTGTGCAATAGTTGATTTGTATTCACCCAAAGCGGCGGAGCAAGAGACTCAGACATAAGAAACAGCGTTATTGTAAACTCAAATCGAGGATTTGAGTTACAAGGCTTTCTCCATCACCAATCCATCTTCGCCGTCGCGATAATATTTTCGCCAGAGGTCAACCGTGTGATAGCCCTCTTTTTCATACAAGGCGATCGCGCCTTGATTGGAAATGCGGACGGTCAACTTGACCGTTTGCGATCGGAAGCCCGCTTCGCACGCGTGCAGGAGCGCCCGCCCAACGCCGCGGCGCTGAAAGCGTGGATCAACCGCAATGGTGGCGATCCAGTTTGCCCCTTGCGAAAGACGCGTTTCGCCCGCCGCGAATCCGATCATGGCGCCGTCCTCCACCGCCTTAAGTCGAACCACATCAGGGAACGATAGCACGGCGACGAGGTCGAGCAGGGGCCAGGCGTCTTTTTCAAAACAGGCGCGTTCGAGTTTACGCAAGGCGCCGAGGTCGAGCAGGTTCGCGGGTTGAATTTCCATTGCGGGAAGTCTACCAAACAAAAAGCGGAAAGTGGATTCAATTTCCGCTTTCCGCTTTTATCCGTCCTTCCGAACTTCCTTGTTTACGTGTTTACCTGTTTATGTGTTCACACGCTCACACGCTTACTTTTTCCCAAGGAAGTTATCCAGCATGCTCGTGAACTCCATCGGGAAAATATATTTCGTGGACGGGCTTGAGCCGATGGATTTGAGCGTTTCAAAATATTGAAGCGTCATCGTCTTCTGGTCAATGGATTTGGCGGCGGCGAAGATCTGTTCGAGCGCTTGTGCGAAACCTTCGGCGCGTAACAACTGCGCGGTCTTCTCGCCTTCCGCCGCGAGGATGGCGGACTGCTTCTGACCCTCGGCGCGCAGGATGTTGGATTGCTTCTCGCCTTCCGCCACGTTGACCGCCGCTTCGCGCGTACCGGTCGATTCGGTGACCACTGCGCGGCGGATGCGCTCGGCAGACATCTGACGGTTCATTGCGTCCTGCACGTCGCGCGGCGGGATGATCTCGCGGATTTCCACGTTGGTCACTTTGACGCCCCAGCGTTCGGTCACTTCATCGAGACGTGTGCGGAGCATGTTGTTGATGTGTTCGCGCTCCGACAAAACATCGTCGAGCGGGATACCACCGATGACCGCGCGCAAGGTGGTCGCCGCGATACCCGCCGCCGCCGATTCAAAGTTGCCGACTTGCAAAACCGACTCGGCCGGGTCGAGCACTTTGTAATACCACAAGAAGTCAATCGAGATCGGCGCGTTATCTTTGGTGATCGAAGTCTGGTGAGGCACTTCGCGCACCTGCTCGCGCAGATCCACTTTGACCGCCCGGTCAATCACCGGTACGAGCAGAACGATGCCCGGTCCTTTCGGTCCCACACTGCGGCCGAGGCGGAACACCACAAGGCGTTGATACTCCGGCACGATGCGGATGGCATTCGCGAGGAACACCAAGCCGACCACGACGATCGCGCCAAATAAACAAACGGCGCTGCTGGTTACTATTTCCATGATGGTTTCTCCTTTGAAAGAATTGTTTTATTCCTGCTTTTCAACGACCAAAACAAACCCATCCCGTCGAACGACGCGTACCTTGCTCCCCGCCTTGATCCGATTCTCGCTCCGCGCCGACCACAACTCCATGCCGACCTGCGCGCTGCCCTCCGTGTGAATATCGGTACGCGCCTCGCCCACCTGCCCCACTAACGCTTCCAGATCGTGAGTCGGGCGGGCAAACGCGGCTTCCATGGATTTCCTCGCCGCCACCCACAAAAACCCGCCCGTCAACGCGGAGGCGGTCACCGCGACCAACGGGTTCACCGCCGGCAGTCCATTCGCCTGCGCGAACATGAATACCGAACCGGCGACCAGCAACAGGATGGATAACGCCAGCGCCCATTCGCGTTTCGGCTTGCGAACCGCATACACGAACGGGACAACGCTCAAGCCGATCACGATCAACGCCCAAAAATTGAAAGACAGGTTGTAGATCGCGTATCCCGCCAGCGCCATGCAAAAGAACGCCGAAATTTCGATCAGCCCCGTGCCCGGCGAAGCGATTGCCAGCAATGCGAGGAACATCCCGCCGAGCAAAAACAAATAGGCGACATCCGGGTCAAGTAAAAAATTCATGGTTTCTCCGTTTCATTATACAACAAGACCGGTCGGTTTCACTCCCTTCTACGCACGCCGCGCGTTAAAGTTTTCGCCGCGACCACACAAAAGTTTTGATCCGCGGGTCACAGCCATAGTACAATCACGCCATGCCCAACGACGACGTCACACCCATTCGACAGCAATATCTCGAAATCAAACGCGACTACCCCAACACGATTCTATTTTTCCGCCTCGGCGATTTTTACGAAACCTTCGACGAAGACGCCGAGATCACCGCGCGCGAACTCGACATCGTCCTCACCTCACGCCCCATCGGCAAAGGCATCCGCGCGCCGTTGGCGGGCATCCCCTATCACGCGGTCGAAAATTATTTGGCGCGGCTGATCGAAAAAGGCTATCACGTCGCCATCTGCGAACAGGTCGGCGAAACGCCGGTGAAGGGACTCTTCCCGCGCAAAGTGGTACGCGTGGTGACTCCGGGGACTGTGACCGAACCGGGACTCCTGCCCGGCGACGCGAACAACTACCTCGCCTCGGTTCTTCTCGACACTTCGGCTTCGCTCAGTGCAGGCGGGCAATCTGCCTCAGTTGCGTACGCCGACGTAACCACTGGAGAGTTTGCCGTCGCCGAACTCCCGTTCGAATCCCTGCGCGCAGAATTGACGCGTTTGCATCCCGCTGAAATCCTTCATCCCGATAACCAAATTTTACCGAACGAAATTTCCAGCCACCTCACACCCTGGGCGTCGTGGAAGTTCGAACCGGGCAGGAGCGCCGAAACATTGTTGGCGCACTTCAACACATCCACGCTCGACGGCTTCGGCTTGAAACAAAACTCCCTCGCGGTACGCGCCGCGGGCGGCTTGATTCAATACATCAAAGAAACCCAGCCCGACGCGCTGAAGTTACTCACTTCACTGCGAACCTATCATCTATCTGAGTTTATGACGCTCGACGCCGCCACGCGCCGCAACCTCGAACTCGATCAGACCCTGCGCGGCGAAAGAAAAGGCTCTTTGCTCGGAACGCTCGACCTCGCCATCACACCGATGGGCAAGCGGCTCATCCATCAATGGGTCAGCCAGCCACTGCTTGATGTAAAGAAGATTCAACACCGTCAGAACGGAGTGCAATATTTTTTTGAGCAAGGCATGGTGCGCGCGGAAGTACGCGCCGCGTTGAAACCCATCGCCGACCTTGAACGACTAGTCAACCGCGTCATCGCCGGGCAGGCGCAGCCGCGCGACCTCGTGGCGATGAGGAGCACATTGAGTCAGTTACCGACACTGAAAGAAGTTATCAGTGATCGGTTATCAGTGGAAAATGGAAAGTTGTCGCTTTGCGAAGATGAACTGGCTTTGTTGCAGAATGCCATTGACGATGATCCACCCTCCACGTTGCAAAACACAGGCGTGATCCGCGCGGGATATTCGCAAGAGTTGGATTCGGTCATCGACGCGTCCAAACACGCGCGAGATTGGATCGCCAATCTCGAATCCGTTGAGCGCGAGAAAACGGGGATAAAAACTCTCAAGGTCGGCTACAACAAAGTCTTCGGCTACTACATCGAAATCTCGCGCGGCGCGGCGGATAAAGCGCCCGAACATTACATCCGCAAGCAGACGCTGGTCAACGCCGAACGGTTCATCACGCCAGAGATGAAAGAGTACGAAACGCTCGTGTTGAACGCCGAAGAACGGATCAAAGAGATCGAAACGCGTCTGTTCCGCGAGGTGTGCGCCGAATTAGGAAAATCGGCTCACCAACTTTTGTCAACCGCGCGCGCTATCGCTGAGGCGGACGTGCTGTCCGCGCTTGGGGAGGCGGCAGCGCTAGGAGGCTACGTCAAGCCCAACGTCCACGAAGGAAGCGGGTTGGAAATCCACGAGGGCAGGCATCCTGTCGTCGAACAATCATTGAGAGGCGAACGATATATCCCCAATGATGTCGTTTTTGAAAAAGGGGAGATCGTGCGCGTGATCACGGGACCGAACATGTCGGGTAAATCCACATACTTGCGGCAAGCCGCGCTGATCGTGTTGATGGCGCAAATGGGATCGTTCGTGCCTGCGGCGTCGGCGAGCGTCGGGCTGGTGGACCGAATCTTCACGCGCATCGGCGCGCAAGATGAAATCCACGCGGGGCAATCCACGTTTATGGTCGAGATGGTGGAAACCGCAAATATTTTGCATCACGCCACGTCGCGCTCGCTGTTGATTCTGGACGAGATCGGGCGCGGCACGTCTACGTATGACGGCGTTTCAATTGCGTGGGCAGTGATCGAGTTTATCCATAACCATCCGCATTTGCGCGCAAAGACATTGTTCGCAACGCATTATCACGAATTGACTCAACTCGCCGACCTGTTGCCCGGCGTCCGCAATTACAACGTGGCGGTCAGCGAAGCGGACGACAAAGTGGTTTTCTTGCACAAGATCGTCCCTGGCGGCGCGGACCGTTCGTATGGAATCCACGTCGCGCAATTGGCAGGCTTGCCCGCGCCGGTCATCCAGCGCGCCAGCGAGATCATGGCTGAATTGGAAAAGACTTCGGGACGCGCGGTAAAGATCAACCCGCACGCGGCGCAACAAGCCGCGTTGTTTCCCGAATCGAGTCCGATCTTAGATGAGTTGAAAGAGATTGATGTGAATAGCCTCTCCCCCATCGAGGCGTTGAATAAGTTGTTCGAGTGGCAGAGGCGTTTTACGAAGTAAAGGAAATCTATCTCATGAAGAAAGATTTGAAAAACGAAAGCAACCGCAAGGTCGAATTGAGCATCGTCCTTCCCTGCCTGAACGAAGAGCGAACAGTGGGAGCGTGCGTAACGCAGGCAAGAGCGTTCCTTTCAAAGTACAAGATTCGCGGAGAGGTCATCGTAGCGGATAACGGGAGCACAGACCGCTCCATCAGTATTGCCAAGTCCAAAGGCGCGAGAGTCGTACCCGTCGAAGAAAAAGGTTATGGGAATGCGCTACGAGGCGGCTTCGAGGCGGCGCAGGGCAAATATATTATCATGGCAGACGCCGATGAAAGTTACGACCTTGTGAACCTGATGCCGTTTCTCGAAAGACTGCGCGAGGGTTACGACCTTGTAATGGGTAATCGCTTCAAAGGAGGGATCAAAGCCGGAGCCATGCCCTGGCACCACAAATACATCGGCAACCCGATCCTTTCCTTTATTGGAGGATTGTTCTTCAAAACGGATGCGCGAGATTTTCATTGCGGCTTGCGCGGTTTCACAAAAGAAGCGATCCAACGGATGGATTTGCAGACCGCCGGCATGGAACTTGCCAGCGAGATTGTCATTAAGGCTTCGATCCTCGGAATGAAAGTTTGCGAGGTCCCAACTACGTTATCGCCCGACCGCAGGGATAGACCGCCGCATTTGAGGAGCTTTCGAGATGGGTGGAGACATCTACGTTTTTTATTGATCTACAGCCCGCGCTGGCTATTTTTATATCCCGGCATGATCCTGCTGGCAGCCGGCGCGACCGCCAGCGTCATTCTCTTTTTTGGTCCCGTGAAGACCACGCTTCGGCTTTTCGATTTCCATAGTTTAATCCTTGCCGGCGCGGTTATGACGCTGGGCTTGAGCATGCTTTCGTTCGCATTTTTGACGCGCATCTTCGCGTTCAATTTTGGTCTCTTGCCCAACCCGCCGCCGTTGTTCAATTTTTATAAATATCTAAACCTGGAAGTGGGGCTGGCAACCGGTTTCGCGATCGTTCTCCTTGGGCTATTCCTGATCTTACGGGCGACCATCCTTTCGTATACGCCAGGCTTCGAAGTCATCGGGTTCGACCACAGCATCCGCCTCGTTTTCGGCGGAAGTTTGTCCATCCTCACCGGAGGACAGATCATCCTGATGAGTTTTGTTCTGAGCATTCTCGGATTAAAAATCGGTAAGCCGATGATGTAGTAAAACGCTCAAGCAATTTTCGAAACTTTCTCGAGGATCGCCAAATATTTTGTTGCAACGATCCGCCAATCAGCCTGCTTCACGGCATATTCCCTAGCCCGGCGCGCGTAGGCGTTCAGCAAATCCCGATTGTTCAAGAGGGAGATTAATGCTCGCTCAATTTGCCCGGTATTCGCTTTCACGCGAACAAAATAATCAAGATCTTCGTCCGGAAGTTTGTACAATACAGATTCGTTGAGCACAACGGGCGTACCGCAAGCCATACACTCAAGGATGGTTAGCGACATGCCGACTACTTCAGAGGGATGAACCGACAGGTCGGCTACCGAATAGGCGTCGCGTATTTCCTCCAACCCAAGGCTGGCGCGAAAGGTTACGTTTGGAAATTTCCACTGAGAAGGGTCGAATTCATCCGGGCGTCCCACGATCAGCCAATGCCACTCTTGATGGGCTTCGATCAACGGGATCAAAAATTGAATCCCCTTGATCGCGACGAGGCGGCCAACAAATAAAACAATCGGTTTGTCGTCAACGCCGGTAATATCCTTGCGCATCCGCATCCTCGACTCGGGAGGCAGGGGCTGGAAAAATTCAGTGTCCACACCGTTTTGAATAACAGCGGAGTTTTTAATCCGCTTCGCGATAAACGGCAGGTGATCGCGCGTGTTTTCAGAAATGAACACAGAGTGGTCCGCAAATTGATGCACAGCCTTCCCCACCGTGTGCATCGCCAGCGCTTGAATCCCTGTTTTTAATCGACTTTCATACGGAATCAGCTGCGTATGCTGGGTTACCAGGATCGCCTTGCCAGCCAATTTTGCGAGGAGGAGTGACAACACGGTGATGGGATAGAGACAATCGTGGAGGTGAACGACGTCGCACCAGCGAGCGCTAGGATATAATCTCGCAATTACATCCGGAAACGGAATCGGAAAGGGGATCCCGAACTGTTTTTCACTGAAGTTCCACGCGCGGACGGGAGCGTCATCCCGCTGCCCGTTTCGAAAACGCGGCGGGACGTCTGCCGCAACCCAGCGAACTTGATGCCCCAGTTCACGGTACTGTTTCACCAGATTGTAGGTAACGATCTCCACACCGCCAATATGCTCTGGATAAAAATAATTTCCAACGACCAGTATTTTCATATCCGTGCGCGCCTCTTTATCGCCAAATTTGCTTGTTTTATATCATCGAGGTGGAACTCATGAACCTAAACCGATTGTCAAACCACATTATGAAATTTGTTTTCCTGGCGTGGTTCGCTCTTTCCGTCGCGATCTTTATGTATGTCCCGGGGCGGGTTAGTTACATCCATTGGGAGAATCTCGCTAATTTTCCCGGCTTGTTTGCAAAACTAACGAGGCTTGATTGGGGAGCATATAGCCTTGACCTCATATCCGCAATTTTTGGAATCGCAATTCTGTCGATTGCCAATGCTTCGCTTGGCTTGTTTACGCTCCAAAAACTGAACATGGAGGAGAAAAAAAGCGCCGCCGCGCTTTCCAGGCTGGCGTATCTAAGCACGGCTCTCCTGATCGGATACGGCATTCTATCTACGCTCTACCTCTTCCTTGCCGCGATCGGTCACCTGACGCCCGGTATAACAATCATTGTAACTTCAATCGGGTTTTTATCCGGGGCAGGCAGGCTTAAAAACTTAATCGTAAGTTGGGCAGCGAATAAGACGAACCGCGAACCAACTTTGGACAAATGGCAAAAAACGCTGCGATGGCTTGCAATCTGCGTTCTTTCCTTGAGTGTTTTATATTCATCCTCCAGATTAAGTTACGATTCGACCGCTGTTTATTTTTCAGACGCCAAATTGACGGCAATGACGAATCATATCCAGTATTTCACCGATGATTCATTTGTGGTCAGTGTTTTTCAGACCGCCATCGAATTTTCGGCAATCACTCAGGTTTTCGGCGATCAAACGGCGCGCCTTTTTTCCTGGGTATGCGGGTTGATCATTATTATTTTCAGTCTTGCGCTGGGCGAAGAATTTGGACTCAACAGATTGGCGCGCCTCATCTTGCTAATATTGCTCGTCACTTCCACCGCATTTCTAGATCTTATGGGAGACGGCAAGGTTGATCTGGCGAGTTCAGCGCCTGCAGTTGCCGCAGTCTACTGGATGTTCCTTGAGCAGACAGCGATAACGCCAGGAAAGTCTCGGCTGGTATTGATTGGTTTACTAGCGGGATTAGCCATGGTGGCTCGACCTTTTAATGTAATCCTAGTGGGCGGTTTTACGGGTTTGTTTTACCTTTTGTCAATAGTCAGAACCAACGAGGATGTTTCAGTAAAGATTAAACGACGCGCAACCTCGTTACTATGGATCGGCGCCGGAGCCCTCGGATTTGGAATTCTGCATCTCTTAGCAAACTGGATCATCCTAGGCGATCCGCTTGCTATGCTTTCCAACGCATCCAAAGTGGACTCCTCCGCATGGCAATGGGCATTCGAGCCCAACCAACTTCTCCTGATCCGATTACTGTATCCATTCTCTGTTACATTTCTCAATACACCGCAAAGTCTCGGGAATATTTCACCGCTTTTTATCGCGTTCATCCCTGCCGTTCTGGCAACAACACTGCGTTCAAGAATCCAGTTGACCAGACCGGCGGCAAACTTGTTGATTTCAGCGATTACGCTTCTGGCTCTTTGGATCTTCCTATTCTTCACTGTGGTTGAAATTCGCTACGTCTTCTTTCTATGGATCATCCTTTTTTTACCGGTCTCGCAATGGGCATCGGCAACTCTGGCTTTCATGGATACTTTTCTTCGAAATATTTTCCTGGGCATCATAATCGGTTTGTTATTATTTATCGCGCTTCGGATATTGTTTATTTCATTTGATTCGTATGCACCCCTCGATGGGCAAGGCAACCCGCAATGCTACGATAGCCGTTTTTGCGAATACCTCAGACCCATAAACCAGAAAGCGCCTACGGGAGCGCAGGTCTTGGCTTTGGGCGCTTTCCGATATTATCTTCGATCCGATCTCTTCGCCTGCTCGTCCAAACATGAAGATTATCGGATATTACGAGAGTTATCGTATGAAAATCCCGATGTATTTTGGCGTGAGGTTTATCGGCGCGGCTACCAATTCATTGCCTACGAGAACGATTACACAACCCGCCACCTGCAATTTGGATTGATTCCCAGCCCTGAAAATACTCCACCCTGGCTGACTCTCGAACCGATCTACGGTAAACCCGGCGACTTGCAGATCGCCTATCAAATTCACACGGCAAATCCGCCTCTGAATGCCGAGCGCATTTGCGAAATGAACAACTTGGATATCTGGGAAATTCACTCCGTGTCCGCCGATAATTAACGTATACCTGGATTCAAAAGAGCCTGTCGTAACGACAGGCTCTTTTGAATCATTGAAATGAGTTGCGACTACTTCGTCATTTCCTCCGCCGGCGCCTTCGAGCGGATGACCGCCCAAGCCAGCACGCCGACCAACAGCGCGGCAATCGCCCACACGGCAATTGACCCGCCGCCCGAATACTGCACCACGATCGGCGCCACGATCACCGCGACCAGATTCACCACCTTGATCATCGGGTTAAGCGCGGGACCCGCCGTATCCTTGAACGGATCGCCGACCGTATCGCCCACCACGCCAGCCTTATGACGCTCGGAACCCTTGCCGAGATTCTTCTTGGGGTCTTTAGGCTCGTCTTCGATGAGTTTCTTCGCGTTATCCCACGCGCCGCCGGAGTTGTTGAGGAACACCGCCAGCAACTGACCGGAGACAATGATCCCCGCCAGCATACCGCCGAGCGCTTCCACTTGCAGGGTCAAGCCCACGACGACCGGAGTAACGATTCCGAGCAGAGCCAGCGAAACCAATTCCTTCTGCGCGGCGGTGGTTGAAATTTCGACAGCCTGCTTGTAGTCGGGCTTCACCTTGCCCTCAAGCACGCCCAGCTTGAATTGGCGGCGCACCTCCAGCACGATCAACGAAGCCGCACGCGCCACCGCCTGAATCGCAAACGAAGAGAACAGCCACGGCAACGCGCCGCCGATCAACATACCGACGAACACCTGCGGCACATCCACGCGGATGCCGATGGATTGGATCTGTTGTCCGAGCGGAACGCCGAGCGCGGTTTGCGCGCGCGAAACGTCCACGAGGAAAGAGCCGAAGAGCGAAACCGCCGCGATCACGGCGGAACCGATGGCAACGCCTTTGGTGATCGCCTTGGTGGTGTTGCCCACCGCGTCGAGATCAGCCATGATCTGTTGAGCGTCCTTCGTGGCTTTATCGGTCTTGCCATGCCACGCCATTTCGCCGATGCCATTCGCATTATCCGAGATCGGACCGAACGAATCCATCGCCACATTATTACCGGTCAAGGTCAACATGCCGATGCCGGTCATCGCCACGCCGTACAAAATAAACGTCGCGCGTTCGGTTCCTTCCACACCGGGGATCGTGCCAAAGATGAAGATCGAAGCGACGATGGTCAACGCGATCACCAGCACCGACCACACCGACGATTCAAAACCCACTGAAACGCCGTTCAAGATCAACGTCGCAGGACCCGTATCCGCCGCCTTCTTAATATCGTTCACAGGCTTGGCGTGCGTGCCGGTGAAATACTCGGTCAGGCGGTCAATTAAGATCGCAAGCAATACGCCCACGCCCACCGCCAAAGGCATGCGCCACCAACCGCCCCACTCGTTCATCGCGGGCGTGTTGAGGTAAATGAAACCGGCGATGAAGAACAACACGGCAGAGATCACAGCCGAGGTCAAAAAGCCGCTGAAAATGGCTTTCATCGCGTCGCCGCTCTTGCCTTGTCCGCCACGCACAACGTATGTGCCGATGATCGAGGACAACACACCCACGCCGCGCACGATCAGCGGGAAGATGATCCACTCCAGCCGCCCGGTGATCGCATGGAGAGCCAAACCCAGAATCAACCCGGAGACGATCGTCACCTCGTACGATTCGAAGATGTCCGCCGCCATGCCGGCGCAATCGCCGACGTTATCGCCCACGAGGTCAGCCACCACTGCGGGATTTCTCGGATCATCCTCCGGGATGCCTGCCTCGACCTTACCCACGAGGTCCGCGCCCACGTCAGCCGCCTTGGTGAAGATGCCGCCGCCCACGCGCATGAATAACGCCAGGAGCGTGCCGCCAAAGCCAAAGCCCAACAGCGCATCCGGCGCGGCGATGCCCAACACGATGAAGATCAGTGTGCCGCCGAGCAGACCAAGACCGTCCGTGAGCATACCGGTGATCGTGCCCGCGCGATACGCGATGCGCAACGCGTCGCCAAACGAACGCTTCGACGCGGAAGCCACGCGCACGTTGCCTTCCACAGCCATCCGCATCCCGATCTGACCGACGGTCAGCGAGAAGCCGGCGCCCATCACAAACGCGAAGGCGCGCGCCAACCCGATCCACAAGCGGACGGTTTCAGCCGGCACTCCCTCAAAGCGTTCAACCGCCTCGGGCGATGGCGGGACAATATAAACGGAGAAGAAGAGCGCGATCGTTAGAATGCCGATCAAAGGCAAAATGGAGCGCAACTGCCTTTTCAAATAGGCGTCCGCTCCATCTTTGATCGCTCCCCAAACTTCCTGCATCTTCTCCGTGCCTTTATCTTCGCGCAGGATCTGGGATCGAAGGATCAACGCGTACAACAGACCGAGAATGGCTACGCCAAACACAGCCCAGATCGCGATCGCCTCCAGTGATGTAAGTCCTTGCATAGCATACATAAGGGGATTTTCCTCCCGAACAAAATTTTTTCCGGGCATCCGCCCGGCAAAGTAGACGGATTTTACAGGCGCAAAGGGCTTGTGTCAAGAAAGCAGGGCGTTACATTTTTAGTTGACAGCCTCTTCCAAATCGGATACACTGCCTCAGAAATTAAGGATCAAACTTCTACAAGGAGTGAACATGCTTCAGGAAATCGAACCCCAGATCACAATTGACGCTACCTCAACCCTCACCCTCACCCGCGCGGCATCCGACGCGGTTAAAAACATCCTTCGCGAACGCAATCTCGAAGGATACGCCTTGCGCGTCTATGTTGCGGGGGGCGGTTGTTGCGGCGTAAATTTTGGCATGGCGCTCGATAACAACTTCCGCGACCAGGACCTCACCTTCGACCTGGACGGTGTAAAAGTCGTCGTGGATGAAGTTTCGATTGATTACTTGCGCGGCGCGAGCGTGGACTTTGTTGACGATCCCGATCGCGGCGCAGGCTTTGCTGTGGACAGCCCCAACGCCAAAGCGCACAGCCACGAGCACGGCGAAGGCGGTTGCGGGTGTGGCGGCGGTGGGTGTGGTTGCGGCGGCGAGGGCGGCGGTTCGTGCTCCTGCCAAAATTAAGATTTTAGAAAACCGAAAGAGACCGGGCAACCGGTCTTTTTTGTTGCGAATCACCTGCCTCGCAAATACGAAATCACCGCCCCAAAAAAACCAAACAGCCCAAGCACGAGGATGATCAACCCAGCCGGGAATCTGCTTGACGCGGGGGCGGCGGCTGAGCTAAACGCAGGCGGTTCAAGCGGAGGCGGCGGAGTGAACGTCGGCAGGCGCGTCGGCGTCTGCTGGCCGATCACAGCCGCTTCGAGAGTCGGGTCAATGGTCGGCGTCGAGAACGGCGTTGGCGTTGCTGGAATTTCGATCACCGGCAGGAACGCGCCGGGCGAGAGGGACACATACAAGCCAAAAATCCAGGCGGTCGAATCCGTCACGCCGGGATAATAGATCTTGATCCACTCCTCCCTGCCGCGCGCCCGCGCAAGCGCCGGCGCAGTTTCCCCGGCAAGCATCACCCCGACTGCGGGATAATCGAACGAACTCGGTCCCGCGTAGACGCGGACTTGAATCACGCTCGGGTCGATCCGCACCATGGGACCCAACGGCGTCCCGGTCACGGTGGGGATTGAACCGGTCGGCTGTTGAGCAAAGACGGCGGCAGGCGCGTTGCGCGTGGCAAGCATCGTCCATGAAATGCACCCGAGAGCGACGAGTAGGAGAAATGGAATCCGTGACCGGCGAGGAATCCAATCAAAGTTTTTCATCGTTTGGAGATAAATGAAAAAGCCAACCCCAACGCGCCCAACACGCCCAGAATGATCACGAAATAGCCAAATGCCACGCCGCGCGTGGGAACAGCGCTGACCGGCGTGAACCGTGGCGGAGACAACGGCGGCGGCGGCGTGAAGGTGGGCATCCGTGTCTCAGTCGGCTGGCGGTTGAACGCGGCGGCGAGAGTCGGGTCAACCGTGTTGGTGATCAATGGTGTCGGCGTGGGCGGCGGTTCGATAATTTGCAATTCGCCTCCCGAAATGCTGACGTAGGGCGCATACACCCAACCGATTCCGCTTTCAAATGAGATTTGAATCCACTCGCGACCGGGTGAAATGCCCAGAGCGCTCCGCACGTCGCCGGGGAACAATTGACCGATGATATCGTAGAACGTGCCGGGTCCCGCGCGGACGTTCATCGGGTCCGTGTAAGTCACCGTGATGACGACGCCGGTCGGAGTGGACGCGTCCTGAAACGCCTCAACCTGCCCCGGAGAAGGAAGCGCCGCCATCCCGAAACTGAAAGCCGCCAGCAGTCCGGCGAAGAGTTTAAACCAAAGTTGCCGTGATCCGTAGAGATTCATCGAGAGATACAACGCGACGACTTGCGTCGTCGCCAATGAAGGAGATTATAATCGAAACCATGGACAGGCGAATTTTTCACGGCAACGTAACACCGGGCGATGTGGCGCAAGCCTTGATGGCGGAATTCAACCGCGGCAACATGCACGCCCAAACGATCGGCGGACAGGAAAAGTTGGCGGTTCAGATCGCCACGCGCACAGGCGCGCTCTCCGGCGGGCAGACCGCGCTCACCGTCAACCTTGAAAAAGTGGCTGACGGAATTATGATCGAACTGGGTCAGCAAGCCTGGCTGGGGATTGCCGCCAGCCTCGGGCAGACGGCTTGGTCCGCGTTTCGCAACCCGTTCAATCTGCTAGCCAGATTGGACGACCTTGCCCAGGATATCGAAAACATTCAATTGAGCGAAAAGGTCTGGAAAACGATTGATCGCACCATGGCAACGCTTAGCGCGTCACATGCGCTTTCCGATAGGCTGGCACGCGTCGTCTGCAAATTCTGCGGGACGGCGAACCCTTTGGGAGCAGGTTCGTGCGATGCCTGTGGAGCCCCATTGGGGTCGGCGCAACCTACAACCTGTCCGCATTGCGGTTTTGTCGTGCAAACCGATGAAACTGTTTGCCCCAATTGCAACCGACAACTCACGCCAACGCGCAAGGACGAATAGAAGTTTCGAAACTGCAAGATTGTTATCTTGCAGTTTTTACCCCTCCCTTCTATAATATCCACGCGCACACGCGGCAGGGATTTTAATGAGCAATAAACTAGACCAATTGGAAGCCAAATTACAGTCACTGGTTGAAGACCAGTTGGTGGGCATTTTGCCCGGCGTGCGAATTGAAGACCGCATTCTCCAGCGGCTGTCTGCGGCGCTCAAGCAAAATATCGTCGAAAACAGCGGCGAGGACGAAATGGCGCCGAACGTGTACACGCTCATCGTCGCGCCGGATACTTCTCCGATGTGGAAGGAATCCGCCACTCTCGATGTATTGCAAAATATCATCCTCACCGCCGGTAAAGAAGTGGGCTTAAAGTTTACCGGAAATCCCACCATCACGATCACGACCGACGAGAACTTTTCAAGCGAGGATATCAGCGTCGTCGCGTCTCACAAACTCGAACCCGTGGGAGACACCAAAGGTATGCCCAACGAGACCAAGCCCCCGGACACAGACGAAGGGGAAGCAATTCCCGAAAACGCGTTCTTGATCGTCGAAGGCGTCAAGGTCCATTCACTTACCGAACCGGTCGTCAACATCGGCAGGCGTTTGGAAAACCATCTCGTCATTGACGACCCACGCGTCTCGCGCAACCACGCCCAACTCCGGTCCATCAAAGGGCGTTTCGTGCTATTCGACCTCAATTCGACCGGCGGCACCTTTGTCAACGGTCAACGCACCAGCCAAACGGTCCTTTATCCCGGAGATGTCATCTCGCTTGCGGGAGTTGCGTTAATTTTCGGGCAGGACAACCCTCCCGTCCGCCCCGATCTGGCAGAGACGGCGCCGCTGGAAGGACAATTTGGTCTGACCAGTGAACGCCCCACCGCCTCGATCGAGCATAAGACCATAGACATTCGAACGGACCAACTCGGACAAGATAAAGCCAGCCAATGATCGCCACAGTAGTTTTGGTTCTGCGGTTGGCGCTCGCGATCGCGCTGTACATTTTTCTAGGGTGGGCATTGCTGACCCTCTGGCAGGAACTCAAACAGCAGGGCAAAAGTTTATCCGAACGGAAAAAAACTGGAATCTCGATCGCTCAAAAGTCGGAACAGGGCAATGCGCGCGAGTTCCATTTCTATCAGGCCGACATCGTGATCGGTCGGCATACCCATTGCGACATCGCCGTATTGGACGAGGTCGTATCCGCCCAGCACGCGCGCCTCACCTACCATCATGGTCAATGGTGGCTGGAAGATTTAAGCTCGACCAACGGCACATTCCTGAACGGTTCAAAGGTAAACACACCGACTGTCGTCATCACTGACGACGAATTCAAATGCGGCAACACCCGGTTCGTCATCCGCGTCGACGCGGACGAGAATGCCGCAATAACTTGATTCACAACTGGAGGTCGCCATGACCGCACAATTCAACCTCGCCATCATCGGCGGATCGGGCTTGTACTCGATCCCTGGACTCAAAGACGCCGCGGAACACGATATCGAAACCCCGTTTGGCAAACCGAGCGCGCCCATCGTCACCGGCACGCTCGAGGGACAGCCGGTCGCGTTCCTCGCCCGGCACGGAATCGGTCACCACCTCTCCCCGACCGAAGTGCCATACCGCGCCAACATCTACGCCCTCAAATCGCTCGGCGCGCAGAGAATCCTCAGCATCAGCGCGTGCGGATCACTGCGCGAGGAGTTCGCGCCCGGGCACATCGTCATCCCGGATAACATCTACGACAACACACACCGCCGCGTGCGCTCATTCTTTGGCGAGGGACTCGTCGCGCACGTCAGCGCAGCGGAACCTTTCTGCGCCGACCTCGCCTCGCAATTGGAGTCAGCCGCACGGGAGGCGGGAGGCGTCCTGCATCGCGGCGGATCGTTCATCACCATTGAAGGTCCGCGTTTTTCGACGAAGGCCGAATCGCACACCTATCGCGCCTGGGGCATGTCCATCATCGGCATGACCGCCTCACCCGAAGCCTTCCTCGCGCGCGAAGCGGAAATCTGCTACGCCACCATGGCGCACGTCACCGACTACGATGTCTGGCATGTGAGCGAGGAACCGGTCACGGTCGAGATGGTGATTCAAACGTTGAACCAGAACACCGCACTGGCGCAAGAGACGATCAAAATCCTCGCGCGCACCCTCAAGCAAGCGCGCGACTGCGAGTGCGAACACGCGCTCGCCAGCGCGTTGATCACCCAACGCAACGCCATCCCCGCCGAAACGCGCAAAAAACTCGACCTGCTCGTGAAGAAATATCTTTGAGGAATGAACCGCTTCCTTCAAGACCGGCTCCTCAAAGCCGCCGCAGTTTTTATGGTTTTGCAAGGAGCGCTCCTCACATTGGCGCCGGCAGTGAGAGCGCGATCGCTGGACGCAGACTTACGCTGGACGCAATGGTTCGCAGCGCTGATGTGGGGCATCCCGGTTTTCCTCGTGCAACGCGGCATCACCAAACGGCTCCCCGATGCAGACCCGTATCTCTTCCCAGCCGCCGCATTCCTCAGCGGATGGGGCTTGCTCACCATCTGGCGGCTCGACCCGCATTACGGCGCGCGGCAGGGGCTTTGGTTTACCATTAGCCTGATCGTCCTCCTGTTTGGATTGCGTCTCCCCACCAACCTCGGCTTCCTCCGCAGATACAAATACAGCCTGCTGACCGGCGGCTTCCTACTGGTCGCGCTCACCCTGCTCTTCGGCACAAACCCGATCGGGTTCGGACCCGAACTCTGGCTGGGCTGTTGCGGCGTTTACTTCCAACCCTCCGAAACGCTGAAACTGCTCCTCATCGTTTTCCTCTCCGCCTACCTCTCGGATCGGCTGGCGATTCGGGTGCGGGCGTTCTCGCTCGTCCTCCTCACCACCATCATCAGCGGGCTGGGCATCCTCCTGCTCCTCTTCCAACGCGACCTCGGCACTGCCTCCATTTTCATCGCGCTCTTCACCTGCATGATCTATCTCGCCACCGGCAAAAAACGGACACTGCTCTTCAGCGCCGCGCTGATCGCGCTCTTCGCCGTCAGCGGATATTTCTTCATTGACATCGTCCACGCCCGCGTCGCCGCATGGCTAAACCCCTGGGCTGACCCCGGCGGCGGCTCGTACCAGATCATCCAAGCCCTGCTCGCCGTCGCAAACGGAGGTTTGGAAGGCAGGGGACCCGGCTTGGGAAACCCCAACCTGGTGCCGGTCGCGGTCTCCGATTTCATCTACGCCGCCATCGCGGAAGAAACGGGTCTCTTCGGGACGTTGGGCTTGCTCGCCCTCTTCGGCTTGATTCTCGCCCGAGGCTTGCGCGCCGCGCTCCGCGCCCCAGACTTGTTCCGCCGGTTCTGCGCGGCTGGCATCAGCGCGTATTTCGGAATCCAAACCATCCTCATCATCGGCGGGAACCTGCGCTTGCTCCCGCTAACCGGCGTAACCCTGCCCTTCGTCTCCTACGGCGGCTCATCCCTGCTCACCTCCTTCATTGCCTTGCTATTTCTGCTCCACATCAGCAACCACTTGGATGAAGAGCCGGCGCCTCTCCCCCAACCCCAACCATATCTCATCCTCGGCGCGTTACTCGCCCTTGGGCTGTTCGCCGCCGCGCTCGCCAACGGCTGGTGGACCGTTATCCGCGGACCCGACCTGCTGACCCGCACCGACAACCCACGCCGCGTCATCGCCGACCGGTTCGTGCCTCGCGGCGACATCGTAGACCGGAGCAACTCGGTCATCACCACCACCGTCGGCAAGATCGGTGAACTCGAACGCTCGTACGTTTACCCCGACCTTGCGCCGGTCACCGGCTACAACCACCCCAAATATGGACAGGCTGGGTTGGAAGCCTCACTGGATGGATACCTGCGCGGGCTTCAGGGAACGCCTGCATCAACGATTCTGTGGAACCAATTGCTCTACGGCATGTCGCCGCCCGGCTTGGATGTGCGTCTCACGCTCGATCTCTACCTGCAATTCCGCGCCGATGAAATGATGTTTGGACACTCCGGCGCGGTAGTGATGCTCAACGCGCAAAGCGGAGAGATTCTGGTCATGTCGTCTCACCCGACCTTCAATCCAAATCACTTGGAGGAGATCGGATCGGAACTACGTGACGACCCGGAACATCCGCTCATCAACCGCGCCGCACAAGGGCTATACCCGACCGGGACGGTGATCGCTCCGTTCGCGCAGGCGGTGTTGGGCAAAGAGACTCTCACAGACGCGGAACGCGAGACCGTCTACGAAGCAGTTGGGCTTCAGCGGACGCCGCAACTTCAACTCGAAGTGGCTGAACCGCTGTCAAACTCGGAGTTGAATCATTTTCACGTTTCGCCGTTGCAGGTCGCGCTGGCGTCTGCGGCGTTGAGCGCGCACGGCGTCATCCCCGCGCCGAACATCGCCGCGGCGGTCAACACGCCTGCCGAAGGCTGGGTCATCCTCCCCACGCTGGGAACGCCGACTGATGCGATTCCGTCCGAACTGGCGGATGAAGCGGTTCGGGCGCTCATCCTGGAAGGGAACAATTTCTGGTCGCACATCGGGCAGGCAACCGAAGCGGATTCGTCCGTCACGTGGTTCATCGGCGGCACGCCGCCCAACTGGGGCGGGACTCCGATCGTAATCGTCGTTTTGATCGAGGAAAATAACCCGCGCCTTGCTCAACGCATCGGCGAAGAATTGATCGTGGATGCGATGAACCCATAGCCTTGTTTGCCGCACATTCAGGTGATATAATTTCGCCGCTTTACTCATGGAGCCTGTAGCTCAACGGCAGAGCGCTACACTGTGGCTGTAGATGTTGTGGGTTCGAAACCCATCAGGCTCCCAAACCTTTTCCAGACCTCCGAGTTCTCGAAGAACTCGGAGGTCTTTGTCTGCGTGTAAACCGAGTACAATAGCGACATGCCCCAAACCATCAACGTTCTGTTCCTCGCCGCGGAAGCCGAACCGTTCGTCAAGGTCGGCGGGCTGGGGGATGTGGCAGGCTCACTGCCGCATTTCTTGCGTAAACTTTCCAACGCTGAAATCAAATTCGATGTACGACTGGTATTGCCTCAGCACTCGGTGATCAAAGTCGAAGCGCCCAAGCCGGCGGGCATTTATTCAATTCCGCGCGGCGGCGCGGAGATCGGCGTGGAAGCGGTTGAAAGCACACTGGGCGGGTTGCCCGTCTACTTCATCAACGGCGACCCCATCCGCGCGAGCGGCTCGGTCTATTCCTCCAACAACAAACTCGACGCCGAAAAATATGTCTTCTTTTCGCTTGCCGCGCTGGAACTGCCGCGTCACCTCGATTGGACACCGGACATCCTCCACTGCAACGACTGGCACACCGCGCTCGCCGCGTATGGCAACCTCGTCAAACGCTGGGAAGATAAAAAGAACCGCATCGCCTCCATCGTCACGATTCACAATTTACCGTTCCTCGGTCCCGACGTGAAAGAGATCCTCGAAGCCTACGGCGTACCGCTCGCCAACACCGACCTGCCCGATTGGGCGCGCGTTATGCCGATGCCGCTCGGGCTGTGGGCATCCGACGCCATCGTCGCCGTTTCGCCGACGTATGCCGAGGAGATCCTGCACGAAGAATTCGGATGCGGCTTGCAGGAGTTTTTCAGGAATCGGACGGAGACCCTGCGCGGCATCTTGAACGGACTCGACACCGCTTCTTTCGACCCTCACACTGATTCCGCCCTCGCCGCCAACTTCACCGCCGAGACTCTCGCCCTGCGCTCGAAAAACAAAACGGCTCTGCAAGAACGAGTTGGCTTGCCCGTCAACGCAGACATTCCGTTGCTCGGCATGGTCTCGCGCATGGATCCACAAAAAGGCGTGGACATCGCGCTCAAAGGTCTGCGCCTGTTGAAGAAGCACAACTGGCAATTGGTTTTGCTTGGCGCGGGCAACCCAAAACTGGAAACAATGGCAAAGAAATTACAAGAGGCTCTGCCCGACCGCGTCCGCGTGGAGACGCGCTTCGACGCGAAACTGGCGCGCCAAATTTATGCCGGCTCGGATATTTTCCTCATGCCCTCGCGTTACGAACCGTGCGGCCTCTCGCAGATGATCGCCATGCGCTACGGGAGCGTGCCGCTGGTGCGCGCCGTCGGCGGCTTGCACGACACGGTCACCGACAGCGAAACGGGATTTGTCTTTGTGGACGCCAAAGTGAAATCGTTCAACGATGCCTTGCGGCGCGCGCTCGAAATCCTGCCGTCCCACGCGCGCTGGGAGGTTATGCAAACAGCGGGCATGGCGCAAGATTTCGGCTGGCAAGCCTCGGCGCAAAAATACGCCGAACTCTACAAGAAACTGGCGCAAGAAACGCATGAAACCTATCAAAAACCCATCGAAGCGCCGAAGCGCAAAATACGCGAAGAACGAATTGATCTTGAACCAACGGAAGGAGAGAACGGATGAAAACACGCGCGGTTATTCTTGCAGGCGGCGAAGGTTCGCGGCTCGGCGTGTTGACCGAAAAACGCGCCAAGCCCGCCGTCCCCTTCGCGGGAAAATATCGCATCATTGATTTTGCCTTATCCAATTGCGTCAACTCGGGAATTTTCGACGTGATGGTGCTGGCGCAATACCGTCCGCAATCGCTGATCGAACACATCGGCGTCGGCGCGCCCTGGGATTTGAACCGCGACTTTAGCGGCGGCGTAAAAGTGCTGACCCCCTACAAAGCCCGCAACGATTCCGATTGGTTCACCGGCACCGCCGACGCTGTCCAGCAAAATTTTAGTTTCATCAAACAGGGCAACCCCGACCTGATCCTGATCCTCTCCGGCGACCACATCTACACCATGGACTACGAACCGATGATCTCGTTCCACATGGATCATCAGGCGGACGTCACCATTGGGACGATCAGCGTGCCCATCGAACAAGCGTCGCGGTTCGGCATCCTCGCCACCGACGATCACTACCGCGTCACCGCGTTCGTCGAGAAGCCGTCGAAACCGCCGGGGACACTCGCCAACATGGGCGTTTACCTTTTCAACCGTGCAGTACTCGATAAATATCTTTGGGAAGACCGCCAGCACAAAGGGTCGGCGCACGACTTCGGCAAAGATATCATCCCGCGCCTCGTGAAATCCAAAGCGCGCGTCTACGCCTTCCCATACAGCGGCTATTGGATGGATGTCGGCACGGTGCAATCGTACTGGCAGGCGCACATGGATCTGCTCGCGCCCTCGCCCAACCTCAAACTCTATAACCGCAGTTGGATCATCCATACCCGCACCGAGGAACGCCCGCCCGCGCGCCTGCCCGCCAGCGCCTACGTCTACGCGAGCATGGTCTGCGACGGCTGTTTCATCGAAGAGGGCGCGCGCGTGGAAAGCAGTGTCCTCTCTCCGGGCGTGATCATCCGTTCGGGCGCGGTGGTGCGCGAATCGATCGTCGCCACCGATTCGGTGATCGAAAGCGGCGCGGTCATCGAACGCGCGGTCATTGATAAACGCGCCCGCATCGGACACAACGTGCGCATCGGCTGGGGCGTTGCCGACCAGACCATCCGCATTGCGCTCGTCGGCAAAAACAGCGAAGTGCCGGCAAACTATGTCGTCGAACCCGAGGCAGAGATCGGCACCGACGTAGTCGCCGGCGATTACCACGCTTCAACCGTGCGCGCAGGAGAAATCATCAAAACGAAGAGACAGGCGAATGAAATTTGATCGCGCAGGCGGGATCCTCTTACATCCAACCAGCCTCCCCAGCCCGTATGGCATCGGCGATCTCGGTCCGCAAGCCTATCGCTTTGTGGATTGGCTCGCCGCAAGCGAATGCAAACTGTGGCAAACGCTCCCGCTCGGTCCTACCGGCTACGGCGATTCGCCGTATCAATGTTTTTCCGCGTTTGCGGGCAACCCTTATTTGATCAGTCCTGAATTGTTAATTCAAGATGGATTACTAACTCAGGAGGACTTGGGGGATTCGCCTCTCTTCCCCGCGTCTCGCGTCGACTTCGGCCTGCTCATCCCGTGGAAACTGAATCTACTCGGACGCGCTTTCAAGAACTTCACGCAATTCGCGACACGCAGCCCGGGGGACGAAGCGCTTCACAAAGACTTCAACTACTTCTGCGCGCACAACGTGGCGTGGCTCGACGATTACGCGCTCTTCATGGCGCTCAAAGAGTCGAACGGCGGAAACGCCTGGGTCACGTGGACCCAGCCTCACCGTCGGCGCGAAGCGTCTGCCATCCAGGAGGCGCGGCGCGCGTTAGCCGAAGGCATCCACCGCAATTCGTTTTATCAGTTTTTATTTTTCCGCCAATGGAATAACTTGCGAAAATATGCCAACGGCAAGGGCATCAGAATCATCGGCGATATGCCGATCTTCGTCGCCTACGATAGCGCCGACGTGTGGTCGCATCCCGAATTGTTTTATCTCGACGAGGCGGGGAATCCGACAGTGGTCGCGGGGGTGCCGCCCGATCTGTTTTCGCCGACGGGACAATTGTGGGGCAATCCGCTTTATCGTTGGGACGTTCACAAAGAAAGCGGGTATGCGTGGTGGCTGGAGCGAATCAAGTTCGCGTTGAAGGCGAGCGACATTTTGCGGCTCGATCATTTTCGCGGCTTTGCCGGTTACTATGAAATCCCCGCGAGTGAAAAAACCGCCGAAAACGGACACTGGGTTCCCGGTCCCGGCTCGGATTTTTTTCACGCCGTCGACGCAGGCTTGAGCGACGGACTCGCCACCTCAGAAATTGACCTGCCCATCATCGCCGAAGACCTCGGGGTGATCACACCTGACGTGATCGCGCTGCTCGACGAGTTTCAATTGCCCGGCATGAAGGTGATGCAATTTGGCTTCTCGGATCCCGAGAACCCGTTCCTGCCGCACAATTATCCGCAGAACTGCGTCGCGTATACTGGCACGCACGATAACGACACGGCGCGCGGCTGGTTCGAAACCGCGACCGAACAAGAGCGCGAGTTCGCCCTTCGTTATTTACAATCAAATGAGAAAGATTTTGTCTGGGATTTGATTCGCGCCGTGTGGTCGTCCGTCGCGGTGATCGCCGTCACGCCGATGCAGGATGTGTTGAACCTCGGCGGCGAAGCGCGGATGAACTTCCCCTCCAAGCTAGGCGGCAACTGGGAATGGCGAATGAACGAAGACGACTTGTCCGCTTCGCTGGCTGAGCGATTGCGTGAATTGAATTGGTTGTATTTGAGGTAAAAAAAAATTAGACCTCAGGACAAAGATTATCAGGGAACTTCGTACACGGATTTCACGGACTTCACGGATTTTTTTTCCGTAATTTTACGGATTCTTCCGTGCTTTCCGTGTAATCCGTGTCCCAAAAAGATTTATCCTGATTTATCTCTCGAACAACTTCAAATATTCCCCATACCCCTGTTCTTCCAACCTCTCCACAGGGACAAACCGCGTCGCGGCGGAGTTGATGCAATACCGCAGACCCGTCGGCGCAGGACCGTCGTCGAAGACGTGACCGAGATGCGAGTCGGCGCCCTTCGAGCGGACTTCGGTGCGCGGCATGAACAATTTGTAATCCGTGCGTTCCACGATGCTGTCCGCTTCCAACGGACGCGTAAACGAGGGCCAGCCGCAACCCGAATCGTATTTATCGAGCGAACTGAACAACGGCTCGCCAGAGACGACGTCCACGTAGATGCCGTCCTGCTTGTTGTTCCAATACTCATTGGAGAACGGACGCTCGGTGGCTTCGTGCTGGGTCACTTCGTATTGAAGCGGGGATAATTTCTTTCGCAATTCTGCATCAGTGGGTTTCTTGAAGTCTTTCATTCGTGCCTCCTGTGTTGTTTACACCCATAAGACGCAGAACTACGTTGCTCTTTTACGAGTAAAACCTTGTGAATTTCTTACGATTTCTCAGAACTTAACTTCACACCATAAAAGATGACCCTCTCGCCCGTGAACAACTTCCGCTCCGCATCCCACGGAAAGAGGATCGCCACATCGAATTGGATCGCCTGCCCCTCGGCGGGAGGCATATCGAGCCACGTTTTCTCATACGTCCCTGTGACGTGCGCCTCCTCGAACACCCCCTGCGGACCGATGACGATGCGCTGTAAATCAAAATAAATATCGGGGAACGAACCGAGCAGTTGCTGATAAAACTCTGTCGCTCCCTGCTTGCCGCGCCAAGTCACGCCAGAGTTGAGGACGGTGTA
>JADLBX010000035.1 GCA_020847435.1 Anaerolineales bacterium | reverse complement strand
ATGAAGACGAGCCGTCTCCCGCCATCCGCAGATGGCTTCGTCCCTGCTTGGCCTTGCTCCCGGCGGGGGTTACCTGACGATCTGCATTACTGCAAACGCCGGTGGTCTCTTACACCACCTTTTCACCATCACCACCATCACCCCATCCCCTCTCCCTGAAAGGGAGAGGGACACAGGGTGAGGGTCGGCTGTTTGTTTCTGTGGCCCTTTTCCGGCAGGTTCGCTCCACAAGGGAGGCTTCCCCGCCCCGGGGACTATCCGACGCCGTGCTCTATGGAGTGCGGACTTTCCTCGATGGCGTCAACGCGCCACCGCGATCGCCCAACCAACCTGAGGCAAGGTCATCATACACGCAAGGGAGGCGACCGTCAACGGCAGGAGCGTATGCCGCCAGGTGAATTTCAATGCACGCGAAAGCGCCAGTGTGCCTGTTCCTCGGTCAAATATCGCGCCGCATTCGGCGCACGAGTTGACAATTTTGAAAATGAGAGGTTTTTCTCTGGCTAATTTCCTAAAAAACATTAAAATAGCGTTGCACGTGTGATTGGAGGAGTTTTCGTGACTAAACGACAGGGCAAAACGATCATCGGTCTAACCGGCAACATCGCCACCGGCAAAAGTGTGGTGCGCCGCATGTTGGAACATCTTGGCGCGTACACCATTGACGCCGACGCGCTCGCGCATCGCGTCATTGCCAAGGACGCGCCGGGCTATCAACGCGTGCTCGATCTGTTCGGCACATTCCTGCTCGATAAAGACGGGCAGATTGATCGCGGGAAACTCGGCAAACTTGTGTTTTCCGATCCCGAAGCCCTTGCGCGGCTTGAAGAGATCATCCACCCGTATGTTTTGCAAGCGGTGGATTTGCTCATCCGCCGGGCGAACCAAGCCGTGATCGCGGTCGAAGCGATCAAATTAATCGAGTCGAACATGCGCGAGCAATGCGACATGATCTGGGTTACCGACGCGCCGCAGGAGATTCAGGTTGAACGGCTGATGCGGAAGCGCAACCTCACCCGCGAGCAGGCGTTGCAGCGCATCCATGCCCAGCCTCCGCAAAAAGACAAACTTGCCGCGGCGACGGTCGTCATCAAAAACACCGGTTCGTACGACGACCTGTGGAAGCAAGTGACCGCCGAATGGAAACGCTTCGCGACCAAGCCGGAAACGGGTCCGCTTGTCCCCACCGCGTCCCAGCCCGGCGAGTTCGTGCTCCACCGCGGCCGCCCGCGCGACGCGCAAAAACTCGCTGAATTCATCACCCGCTTGAGCAAAGGCAAGCGGGCGATGAAAGCCGACGATGTAATGGAAGCCTTTGGCGAAAAAGCCTATCTCATGTTATTCAGCGGAAGCGATATCGTCGGCGTCGCTGGTTGGCAGGTGGAAAACCTCGTCGCACGCACCGACGATCTCTTCATTGACCCGCGCGCGGCGACCGATAAAGCCCTGCCGTTGTTGTTGAACGAGGTGGAGGAAGCCTCGGGCGATCTGCAATGTGAAGCCTCGCTCGTCTTCCCGCCGATGGACTTGGTCGGCTTCGACGCGATCTGGAAGAATCTCGGTTACACGCGCCGCACGCCCGAATCGCTTGGCTCGCAAGCGTGGATGGAAGCCGCCAACGAATCCATGCCGCGCGGCGGGGCGCTGTTCTTCAAGCAACTCCGCGCCGATCGCGTCTTGCGACCGATCTAATAATTGAGGTTCTACCGTGCTTAACGGGAAATTCAAAAACCGTTGCCACGGATTGCACGAATTCGCGCGGATTAATTTCTAAAAAATCGGTGAAAATCGGTGAAATCCGTGGCTAAGAATTTGTGGGGTTAAACTCATCCCGTCAGAAATGGGAGACCTACAATTGACAATCAGTAGTTATGGGGGCAGAAACGGATCAGTCTCAAAAATTCGAGATCATCGCTTCCCTGCGTAATGCGCGTGGTCGCTTTCCAGACCTTGAGAAAATCCTGTGGATTTTCCCAAACCCATTTACCAATCCCTAATTACCAATTACACTTTGCCCGATGGCGAACTTCCTCGATAACGTTTTCTTCATCTTTCAGCGCCTCAACTGGCTGAGCGTCCTGGATATTCTGCTCGTCGCGCTGATTTTCTTCGCGTTGCTCTACACCCTGCGCGACACGCAAGCGATGGTCCTGCTGCGCGGCGCGATCTTCCTCGTCGTCGCGCTCATTTTGTTGACCTCCCTCTTTGAGTTACCGGCATTCTCATGGCTTGTGCAAAACACCCTGCCCGCGCTCTTGCTCGCCATTCCGGTTATCTTTGCTCCGGAGATCCGCCGGGCGCTTGAACGCTTGGGACGCGCAGGAACGTTTGTCACCAGTCCCAGCGCCGCGCCCCAAAGCAAAATCCTCACAGTGATCCACGCGGTGGTGGAAGCCGCACGCCGCCTCTCGGCGCGGCAACACGGCGCGCTGATCGTCATGCAGCGCAACGATAACCTCGAACAATACATCGAGACCGGCGTTCAACTTCATGCGCAAGTGACGCCCGAATTGCTCTTGCAGATTTTCTATCCCGACACACCCTTGCACGACGGCGCGGTCATCGTCGCCGACGGGCGGATCGTCGCGGCGGCGTGCGTCATGCCTCTTTCGGCAAGCGGCATCCTCACCCGCAACCCGGAACGCCAGATGGGTTTGCGCCACCGTGCCGCGCTGGGTTCGTCGGAAGTCAGCGACGCGGTCTCGGTTGTCGTGTCTGAACAGAGCGGCTCCATCTCGATCTCGCACGCGGGACGCATGATCCGCCGCATTGACCCGGAGCGGCTCGAAAACATCCTGATCGCGTTCTATCAAACCGACGCCTCCACGCCGCGCAGGGTTTGGTTCCAGCGGTTCTTCCGCAGAGAGAAATAACATGCGCTGGCTTGCACAAAACCTCCGCACCGTCCTGCTTGCCCTTATCCTCGCGATCGCCGTGTGGATTTCCGCCGTCACCGCCGCCGACCCGAACGAAGTCCGCCCGCCGCTGGTGGCGCCGCTTGAAATCGTCGGGCAAGATCCATCGCTCATCATCACGAGCGAGATTCCATCCATGATCGAAGTCACATTGCGCGCGCCGCGTTCGGTGTGGGAGCAATTGACCGCGCAAGAAAACCCCGTGCGCGCCGTTTTGGATCTTTCGAACCTCAGCGCCGGCGAGCATGTCCAACCGATCCAGATTCAGATTTCCGTCCGCCCGACGCAGATCGTTCTTTCCAACCCCGCGTCTGTCTCGCTGACCTTGGAACGACTCGCCAATCGTACGCTCCCACTCGACCTTTCGCTTCGAGGGGAACCCGCCGTCGGCTATCAAGCGGGCGACCCGATTCTGGACGCGACGTCGGTGATTGTGTCCGGTCCTGAATCGATCGTCAACCGGGCGGAGCGCGCGCGTCTGCTGGTCAATTTTTCGGGTGCACGCGAGAACATTGATCAAGCCATATCGGTGCAGATCCTCGACGCCCAGAATGCGCTGGTGAACGGGCTGACGGTGAACCCCGATTCGATTCATCTAGTGATTCCCGTGAGCCAGCAAGGCGGCTTCCGCGACGTTGCCGTGAAAGTAGTGGTCAGTGGACAAGTGGCGGCGGGGTATCGGCTTGAAAACATTTCCGTCTTTCCGCCGGTGATCACTGTTTTCGCTTCCGATCCTGCCTTGGTCAATGCACTGCCCGGAGTGGTCGAAACGCAACCGCTCGACTTGCAGGATGAGAAAGAAGATATCTCGACGCGGCTGGCGTTGAATCTTCCGCCGAATATCACCATTGTCGGCGCGCAGACGGTTGAGGTGCAAGTGGGTATCTCGCCGATTCAAACCAGTATCACCCTTTCGAATCAACCCATCAACGTGACCGGGTTGCCCGAAGGTTTAACCGCGATCGTCGCGCCGCAAACGGTGGATGTGATCGTCTCGGGTCCTTTGCCCTTGCTTGACGCGCTGACGCCTCAGGATATTATCGTCAAGGTCAGCGTAACCGATCTTGGAGCAGGCACCTACCAATTAACGCCGACGGTTGAGGTCTTGGTTGAAAATATTGTGGTTGAGTCTATTCTGCCCGGCACGATTGAAATAACCTTAGCTCCATCAGGCACACCAACGCCAAAACCGTAGCCGGTGTTTGGTGAGCAGTAATCAGCGAACAGTGAACAGTTACCAGAGTAAATCGTAAATCTTTAATCGAAAATCGGAAATTGTAAATGCCCAAACCCATCGTAGCGCTCGTTGGCAGACCCAACGTCGGTAAATCAACTTTATTCAACCGCCTCGTCGGTGAACGCATGGCGATCGTGGACGATACGCCCGGCACCACGCGCGACCGTCTCTTTGGCGAAGCCGAATGGAACGGGCGCGGCTTTCACGTCGTTGACACTGGCGGCATTGACCCGACTCACGGCGGCAAAACTCCGCTCTCCATTGGCTCGGCGGATTTTATCGGTGAGATTAAGTCGCAGGCTCAGGTGGCGATCAACGAAGCGGATGTGGTCTTATTCGTAACGGACGGGCAAACTGGCGTCACCGCGCCCGATCTCGAAGTGGCGAACATCCTCCGCCGCTCACAAAAAAAATTAGCGGATGGTTCATTCTTCCCGCCGATCCTCGTTGTGGTGAACAAGTGCGAGTCGCGCGAGACGCGGGACGCGGCGGGTCAATTCTACGAGTTGGGGCTGGGCGACCCTCACCCGGTCTCTGCCGTGCATGGAAGCGACACGGGCGATCTGCTCGATGTGTTAGTGTCAGCTTTCCCTGAGGAAGAAGCGGGCGAAGAGGACGAGAGCGTCAAGATCGCCATCGTCGGCAAGCCGAACGCGGGGAAATCCAGTTTGTTGAACAAGTTGGTCGGCGAGGAACGCGCCATTGTGAGTCCGATCCCCGGCACGACGCGCGACGCGACCGACACGAAGATCCAAGTGAACGATTTGGAAGTGACGTTGATCGACACGGCGGGCATCCGTCGGCGCGGAAAGATCGAGCCAGGCGTGGAGCAGTTCAGCGTGTTGCGTTCGTTCAAAGCCATCGAGCGCGCGGACGTGGCGCTGTTGATGATCGACGCGACGACAGGCATCACGTCGCAGGACGCGCACATCGCTGGTTTTATTCTCGAGCAATGGAAGTCGTGCGTGGTGATCGTCAACAAATGGGACGCGGTGGAAAAAGACGCGTACACGATGGACGAGTACACGCGCAAGATTCGCTCCGACCTGAACTTCATGGATTACGTCCCGCTGTTGTTCATCTCGGCGAAGACGGGTCAACGCGTGGAGCAAGTCTTGCCGATGGCGTTGCGTGTGCAAGAAGAACGGCTTGCGAGATTGACGACATCGAAGATCAACGCAGTGATTCACAAAGCGCAAGACGCGCACGCGCATCCCTCTCACGCGGGGCGGCAACTCAAAATGTTCTACGGCACGCAAGTCCGCTCCGACCCACCGACGTTTATGATCTACGTCAACGATCCCAAGTTGATGCACTTCACATATTTGAGGTACTTGGAGAATCAAATCCGTGAAGAGTATGGTTTCTTGGGAACGCCGATACGGATTGTGACGAAGGGGAGGAGGGAGTAATGGGTAAGTGGTAAGTAGTAATTCGTAATTGAAGATTGGAGGATTAGAGAATTAGAGAATTAGAGAATTAGAGTTTGTTGGTTGTCACGGCGCGCAAGCGAAGATTTATAAGCCTGAGGATGTGTGCCCGTTCAGGTAATTTCGAGCGTATAATTGCGATTAACGAAGGAGAATCCCATGCGCTGGACGGATATTCGCAAAGCCTACCCGAATCAATGGCTGGTGATCGAAGCCTTGCAGGCTCATAGCGACGCGGAACATCGCCGCTTGCTGGATGAGATCGCCGTCGTGGAAATCTGTGAAGATGGGAATGCGGCAATGCAGGAGTATCGCAACTTACACCAACAACACCCTGAACGTGAATACTATTTCGTTCATACCAGCCGAGAACAACTGGATATCCGTGAACGGCAGTGGCTGGGTATTCGGAGGGGACATGCAATTACTGCTCAGGGATAACCTGAACACAAAACTGCATCTTCATCTTCATTGGTTTTGTTTTTGGGGGAAGCATCCGCCGTGATATAATCGTCATACGTTTTTCTAATCGATAGGAGATTCGTATGGACGCAGTAACCGTTTCCCCAAAATATCAAGTTGTCATCCCACAAAAGGTGCGCGAGCAAATGCGCGTCAAGCCAGGGCAAAAAATGCACGTTATCGCGTACGACAATATGGTCGTGTTCATCCCAGTGCGCCCCATCAAGGCGGCAAGAGGATCATTGAAGGGAATCAACACCGATGTGGAGCGCGATGAAGAGGATCGTGTATGAACGTCGTAGACTCTTCGGGCTGGCTTGAATACTTCGCGGAAGGAAATAATGCCGATTTTTTTGCTCCCGCCATCGAAGATACAGAGAATCTGCTCGTCCCTGTCATTTGCATCTATGAAGTCTTCAAGCGAGTTTTCCAACAGAGCGGCATCAATGCAGCGCAGACCAACGTCAGCGATATGAAATTGGGGGAAATTATTGATATAGATGAAGCACTGGCATTAAGCGCTGCAAAGTTATCAGCCGATCTAAAACTTCCGATGGCAGATAGCCTTATCCTTGCGGTTGCAAAAGCAAGGAACGCGACCCTGTGGACTCAAGATGAACATTTTAGAGATATTGATGGAGTAAAGTTCGTCGAGAAAAAATATTCTCAATGAATCTTGTATACGACTTCGTCATCATCGGCTCTGGCTTCGGGGGAAGCGTTTCGGCGATGCGGCTGACCGAGAAGGGATATTCGGTACTCATCCTTGAAAAAGGCAAACGATACGAAGATAAGGATTTCGCCAAGACCAATTGGCAGTTCTGGAAATATCTCTGGCTTCCTGCCATCCACTCACATGGGATATTGCAGATCAGCATCCTCAAAGGTGTGATGGTCTTGCACGGAGCGGGAGTCGGCGGCGGAAGTTTGGGATACGCCAATGTGCTCGAAGTTCCGAGCGATGAAACGTTCGGCACGCCCGCGTGGAATCAAAATTTGAAATGGGGCGAAGCGCTTCGTCCGCACTATGAGACGGCGAAGAAAATGCTCGGCGTGGCGCGCAACCCGAAGTTGTGGCGAGCCGATGAAGTCCTCCAACAGATCGCCGAGGAGCGCGGCATGGGACACACCTTCCGCGCAACGGACGTGGGCGCGTACTTTAGCGAACCAGGCGTCCCTGCGCCCGATCCGTTTTTCGGCGGCGAGGGACCCGTCCGCGCGGGGTGCATCCACTGCGGCGGTTGCATGGTGGGATGTCGTCACAACGCCAAGAACACGCTCCCGAAAAATTATTTGTATTTCGCTGAGAAGAATGGGGCGGAGGTCAGGGCTGAGGCTGAGGTTGTTGACCTGCGACCTTTGACCTTTGACAGTAATGAGTCAAAGGTCAAAGGTCAAAAGTCTGACGCTCGCTATAAAATTACTTTTCAATCTTCAACCAAACTTTTCAAACGAAAGCAAACAGTCTTTGCAAGAAACGTGATTTTCTCCGCAGGCGTGATCGGGACGATGAGCCTGCTGTTGAATCTGCGCGACGTGAAGAAGTCATTGCCGAATCTTTCGCCGCGCCTCGGCGACATGGTGCGGACAAACTCCGAAGCGTTGCTTGGCTCAATCGCCCGCAACTCGGACGTGAACTATTCGCAAGGCGTTTCGATCTCTTCGATCTTCAATGCGGATGATGTGACGCGCGTCGAACCTGTCCGCTACCCCGATGGCTCATCGTTGATGCGCTTTCTCGGCGCGCCGCTCATCTCGGATGTGACGAATGTCCCCGCGCGCATCTTCCGCTCGCTCACGTGGATTGTCCTCCACCCCATTGACTTCCTGCGCTTCATGCTCTTCCCAAATTGGGCGCACAACTCCACCATCCTGCTCATCATGCAACACGTGGACAACCACATGAAATTCCGCATCGGACGGAGTCCGCTCACGCTCTTCCGCCGAGGCTTGGTCGCCGAACGGGATGCGGATCATCAAATCCATGCACGGGTGGATGCGGGTCACGATGTGACGCGTGCTTTCGCAAAATACACGAACGGCGTACCGTCAGGTTCGATCACCGAAAACGTGTTCAACCTCCCCACCACCGCGCACATCCTCGGAGGCGCGCCGATGGGACGAAACGCCGAAGAAGGCGTCGTGAACGAAAACTTCCAAGTCCACAACTACGAGGGGATGTACATCATAGACGGCTCGATCATGCCCGCCAACCCTGGAGTCAACCCATCGCTCACCATCACCGCGCTGGCAGAGTATGCGATGAGCAAAGTGGAAAGTAAAAAGTAGACATGAAAAAAGTAAACACGTAGACAAGGAAACAGGTAAACACGTAAACAAGTATCTTGCACCTCGTAACTCGTACCTTTTATCTCGTATCTCTCACTTCCATCGAGTACAATCTTTCCTCATTCATCTTTCCTCATTCATCCTTCTTCCTTTACCGAGAGCTCAAATGACAACATTCAACACTTCCCTCGACTTCGCCCACCAACTCGACTCCCAAGACCCCCTCGCCACCTACCGCGACCTCTTCCTCATCACCGACCCCGACATCATCTACCTCGACGGTAACTCACTCGGACGAATGCCCAAAGCCGCCGCAGGACGCGCCAAACAAATCGTGAATCAAGAATGGGGCGCTGACCTCATCCGCGGCTGGAACAAAGGCTGGTGGGAAGCCCCAACCCGCGTCGGCGACAAGATCGGCGCTCTCATCGGCGCGGCGCCAGGGCAAACCCTCGTCAGCGACACGACCTCCATCAACCTCTTCAAACTCGCCACCGCCGCCCTCACCCTCCAACCGAATCGCAAACGCATCATCACCGACACATTTAATTTTCCATCCGACTTATACATTCTTCAAGGCATAAAAAATTTGCTCGACGCAGAATCCCCCTCTCCCTTTCAGGGAGAGGGACGGGGTGAGGGTCAACGCAACACACCATACGAAATCCTCCGCATCTCCTCCCTCGACAACGACATCACCCCCGACCTCGCCGCCCTCGAAACCGCCATCAACGAAGACACCACCCTCGTCACCCTCTCGCACGTCGTCTTCAAAAGCGGCTACATCTACGACATGCGCCGCATCACCGACCTCGCCCACAGCAAAGGCGCCATCGTATTATGGGATCTCTGCCACGCCGTCGGCGCCATCCCCATCGCCCTCGACGACTGCAACGCCGACCTCGCCATCGGCTGCACCTACAAATACCTCAACGGCGGACCAGGCTCGCCCGCCTTCCTCTACGTCAACAAAAAAATACAAGAAAAACTTTCCTCGCCCATCTGGGGTTGGTGGGGGCAAAACAAACCGTTCGACTTCGGTCTCGATTACGAACCCGCCGCAGGCGCGTCACGATTCCTCGCAGGCACACAACCCATGCTCTCCCTCCTCACCATGGAAACCGCCCTCGAACCGACTCTCCAAGCAGGCATGGATTCCATCCGCGCCAAATCCATTGTGATGACGAACTACGCTTCTTTCCTGACGAATGCCTGGCTCTCCCCCTTCGGCTTCTCCCTCGGCTCCCCGCGTGACTCGGCTCTTCGCGGCTCCCACATCTCCATCCGCCACCCCGACGGCTACCGCATCAACCGCGCCCTCATCGAAGAGATGAACGTCATCCCCGACTTCCGCGCCCCCGACAACCTCCGCCTCGGCTTCTCCTCCCTCTACACCTCCTTCAACGAAATCTGGCAAGGCTTCGACCGCATCAAACGCGTCATGGAAGAAAAACGCTACGAGAAATATCCAAAACAAATGTTGACGGTAACTTAATGTCAACCAAAACCCGCACACGCATCATCGAGCATCTCTTTGCCGCGCTCCTGCAAGGAGGGCGGCTTGATTCCTATCACGAAACCAAACAAAATATCGCTCTGACGATTCAAGGATTTCAGCCGTTATCCTCCAAATTGATTCGCAAAAACGGAAAAATTATCGAGCGCGTCAAGGCAAAGTTCATTCCGCTGGAATTGACTTTCTCGAAAATCTCCAAACTAAAACGAGACACATTTTTCGTCAACCTCGACGAATATGGCATGGATGACTCCTCCCGAACCATTGCCTACATGTATTCATGGCGTCCGCCGAATAAGCGAGATGTGTTCTACATGTTTGGCTTGCGCCCTCCCGTCGGCGCGGATATGTCATTTTTCGCGCGAACAGTGAATTGCGAGATCGGTCGCGCTGCCCAAAAACCCTTCACCATCGAGCGCGAGTGGTCCCCCGCACCGCCCATGACGAACAGATTGGTTCCCAAATTCAAGCCAATTTATAAACAATATGGCGGCGACCCAGTAAGCGTCAACATAAATGGTTCTAAAAAACACCGCAAGTTGTTTGTCGGCGGGGTGCATATCCAGCCCAAATCTCGCCCGCGTGTGGATGCTGTGTTGAACCTCGGAGAGGAACCAAGCCGCTGGGTAAAGCCAAAAAGCGCCTTGCACCCAAACGACCGCGCCATCGAACACGGCGAAGGTTCACAGGGTATGACGGTAGATCAAATTCGCGAGGAGGCGGGTTGGGTGATCGAGCGACTGGAAAAAGATCAACGCATCCTCGTCCATTGCGTGGCAGGGATGAATCGTTCGGTTACAATTTGTTGTGCTGTCCTCATCCTTTTGGAAGGATTAAGCGCGGAAGCGGCGCTTGCCCGCGTCCGTGAACGCCATCCTTGGGCGCGACCCGATTCCCATCATTGGCTGGCTCTCCGCTGGCTGGCAAAATCGAAAAGGAAATAATCATGGAATCCAAACCCGACACCATCAAAGTATCCGCCTCCCACAAGGAGGAGATCCGCGCGTCGCACGCGGACTTGTTCGTGACCGTCAAAGGCTCGTCCCTCATCAGCGGGGACGCGGCGATGAAAAAAGCCAAAGAGGTGAATCAACTCGTCGAAGCGCTGAAGCAGGCTGGGGTCAAGGAAGAAGCGGTTCACTTGCAGGGAGTCCACATCGAAACGTCGAGCGGCGCGTTGCTCAAGTCGTCCAGCGCGACGTATCGGCTGAAAGTCCAATGCGAAAAATTGGACCAACTCGCCGAGTGGCTCGACGTCATCGCAGAGCAGAAGAACGCCACACTGGAGCGCATCGCATGGAAATACAACGAAGACGAAGCGCGTGAACACGGATTGCTCGCGGCGTTGGAAAAAGCCAAAAGCAAAGCGGACAAAGTCGCAAAAGCAATGGGCGTAAAGATTTTGGGAGTGTACGACTTGATCGAAAATTCTTTCGACGAAGAAATGCCGTATCCGCAATTTGCCGCCATGCAAGCGCCGATGAAACGCTCCGTAGGCATCACCCCCGAACCCAGCCTCGGCATGGACATTCAACATAGCAAAACCGTCAACGTAAATGTCGAGATTTGGTATCGCGTGTCTGCGATTTAAATTTTCGCCTTCCGCAGGATAAGTGAAAACGGGAATCGTAACGCGACATTCATGTCGCTCTTGTACAAGAAACCATTAAACAGCGAGACGCTTCGTAGTCTCGCGTGACAAACAAAAATAAATACGGTGGGGTAAATTGGCATCACAAGCACAAAGAAGCAATCTCCCACCACCTTGGGAGATTGCTTCTTTTTTTTACGACTTGCAATGACAAATATTATTTTTTCGCCAGCACGATCACGGACGCGCCATCGGCGGAAGTGATTGTCAGCGTATCGCCGTCGAGGACAAAGGTTGCGGATTCAGAGAAGACTGCCAACGTGGAGGACTCTTGCGCGGCAACGTCTTCGCAAAACATCAGAGTTGATGCAACCGGGCTAAACGTAAGCGTATCGCCATCCACTTTATAATCGCCGTTGAATACGTTGCAACCTACGTTGCCGTGCAATTTCCCGTCGGCGCTGAATTCGATGGAAGTGTCCACACCCTCCACGGCAGGAGTTTGACTCGACGCCGAACCGTGCGACACCAATTCCCACTGCCCCACAATGGATGAAGCCGACCCGCCCGAACAGGCGGACAATACCAATACTGCGAGTAAACCGATCAAAATCTTTTTCATGAAATGCTCCTTATATGTGATTTCAAAGAGTAGACGAAATTGATTCTAAAATGTTCCCAGAGAAAAAAGTAGGACGAGATATTATCTCGTCCTACTTCGATTACTTCCTCTTCAACACCACCACAGCGCTTCCATCTGCCGATGCGATGGTCAACGTATCTCCATCGAGCGCCATGGACGCAGTCCCAACAAACACGCTGAACAAAACTCTTTCCTGCTGGTCTGCGGGACCCACGCAAGCCATCTCGGTCATGAACAGCGAATCGAACTGGATCGTATCCCCGTTCACTTTGTAATCGCCGCCGAAGCCGTTACATCCCGCCGTGCCATTGACTTGCCCATCCTCGCCGAAGATGATGGATGTTTCCACATCGGGCGCGGCAGGCGTCGGGTTGGCTGGGTCGCCGTAGGAGACCAATCCCCACTCCCCCACAATGGATATCGCTTCGCGCGGCGCGCACGCGGCTAGAGCGACGATCATTATTGAAAGCAAAATCAACATCTTTTTCATTTTCATCTCCAATTCTGTTTTTCGAGCATTGACGGATAGAATCCTAAAAAGTTCCCCCAACTTCCTCGTCATCTCTGATTAAACTCAATCCGATTGAACAACGTAATCCCCGCCGCCGCTGAGACGTTCAACGATTCGACCTTTGGGTTGAGCGGTATGCGCGCTTTCAGCGTCGCCGCCGCTTCGATCTCAGGCGAGCAACCCTCTTTCTCGCTTCCGAAAACGATCAGCAACCGTTCAGGGATGGAAGCGATCTCGTCCACCGTTGTTCCCGCATCCGCCGACGTGACAAGCAAAGTTTGGTTATTTTGCTTGCAATAGTCAATCAGTTGATTCGTGGTTGCCGTCATCACAGGGAGGGAGAATAAATATCCCCTGCTCGCTCGGATGAGACGGCGGTCGTAAATATCGAGCGGATCCATGTTCAGCAGAATCATCCCGCCGACGCCCAACGCCAGCGACGTGCGGATGATGTTGCCGATGTTGCCCGAAATGCTGACGTCTTCCAGCACGACCACATCCTTTTGAATGGACTTCAATTTCTCCAGCCCAATCGATTTTGGCGTTTCTGCAATGGCGAAAATACGCGAGATTTTGTCGTTCTCGAATAGTTTCTTCGTCGTGCGCTTCGCCACTTCGTGGATGGTCGCGCCCGCGGTGAGTTTTTCCCGCAAAGTTTCTGAAACTTTGTCGTCGCCAGAAAAATACACTGATTCAATTTCAATCCCCGCGTCGAGGGCTTGCAAAATATTCTCCTCATCGTCAATGATGATTTGGTTGAGTTCACGCCGTCCCTCACGCGTAAGCAATTTGCGGATGGGTCCCGCGAGGGGATGGTTGAGCGAGTCGACGAGGAAGGGGTTGTTTGCGGAGGGTTCGTCCATGGGAGGCATGATAATCTTCTTGGAAGACACGGTCAAGAAAGTTCATCCTCCGTTGGCGGCTCAAATAATTTCATCCAAGACTCCAAGTCCTCTCTCTGCACAGCAAACGTTCCCGATGGCAAATCGGCATTTCGAATCGAGAGTCTTCGCCACAATTCGTTGATGTCAGCTTTCAAATAATGGATTTGAACGCGTGCGCCGAGCGCTTCGGCTTCCGCTCGGAATCGAGACCGCTCCTCACGCGACCAGAATCCATTCTCTAATATAACGTTGATGCCTAAAGCGAGCGCGCGTTTGCCAACCTCCCATTGGATTGACTCAATTTCGTCTCGCAACCGATCCATTTCAGCGGTGTCCGCTGGATCAACAAGAATTCTGGCGATCCATTCGTCTGGGCACAGGCGTAAGGCATTTTCTGATATTTCGAGTCGCTTTGCCAGTGTCGTCTTGCCAGAACCAGGCAAGCCGCACATCATGAAAAGAGTTGGCATGGTAAAGTAAAATTCATCCATGAAAATTATACATGCGGACGAACGCATCCTCAGAATCAGTCCGCTTAAGCGGGGTTTGTAGGAATAGCCCGACGGTTCATCGTCGGGCGGGCAAGGCGATTCGACGCACAACATCCGCGAGATAGTAAAATTGCGCAAGAGGCGGGATACCATCCCGCTCCACAAATTATGAATATTATTTTTCAAGATCAACATCTCCTCATCCTCGACAAACCCGCAGGGATTCCCGTCCTGCCTGACGGGTGGGACAAAGACGCGCCGTATTTGGTGAAGATGCTGGAGGAGGAATTTGGCAAAATCTTTGTCGTTCATCGCTTGGATAAAATCACGAGCGGGGTGATGGTCTTTGCGCGGGATGCTGAGTCGCATCGGGCGTTTAGTCTGCAATTTGAAAATCACGAGGCGGAAAAGATTTATCATGCCATCGTTGAGGGGATTCCGAAATGGGATGAGAAAATTACGAAGCGTCCATTACGCGTGAATGTGGGACACAAGCATCGGACGGTCGTGGACGACAGAAACGGGAAACCGTCGGAGACGCGATTCGGCATCCTAGGGCGCGGGCAGGCTCACTCGTGGGTTGAAGCGGCGCCGAAGACGGGACGAACGCATCAAGTGCGAGTCCACGCGGCGGCGTTGGGGCATCCGCTCGTGGGAGATGTCCTGTATGGCGCGCCCGAATCGAAAGTCATTGCGCGTCCCGCCCTGCACGCGCGATCGTTGACGTTCACGCATCCGATGACTCAGGCGCGGCTCACATTCGAGGCGGAGTATCCGCGGGATTTGGCCGCCGCGTTGAAGTTGTTAGAGTTTTGAGAGAGGCGCGAAACTCACCCCGATCGCGCATAATTCGGGGTGAGTTTTTTGTTGAATGGTTGTGAATTAACGCGTCACTTGATTTTGAATTTTGCCTCCGCGGTGAGCGTGCCGTCGTTGAATTGGAGCCGAATGGCGAGGCAGGCGTTCTTGTAACTGTTGGGGACCTGCCAGTTATATTGCCAGTTTCCGTTGCCCAGATATTGCAAGCCGGTACTCGTTGAATAGAATTCGATCGTATCGGTCGGCTTGTTTTTGTACGCGTTGCAACTTACATTAGTTTCGACCACACCGACGAAGCTAGCGGGGTTGCTGACCGGGGCGCCGTTCGCGTCCGTCAACTTGAATTTAATCGGCACGGTCTTCCCCGCTTTTGCAAGGTTGACCCAATTACCCATGTCCACAGGGTTGTGGAAGCCGGAGAACTTGTATTTGGCGGTGAAGTGGGTGCACGCCGGGGCGCTGAGGTTGCCAGCCGCGTCGGTGGCACGGACACAAACCTCGTTGTAGCCGGGGGTTGTGGCTTGGAATAAACCTTTCACCAGTTCTTGCGGCTCGTCGAAGGTTCCATCGGAAGCGAGCATGGGTTGCCAGCCGGCGTTGTTCAAATTGAACTCTGCCCCGGTGATATTGGAATTGCCCGTGGCGCTATCGTCGGCGGTTGCGTTGACCCAGATCCAGCCGTTGAAGTAAACGACATAGGGGGTCGGATACACGTGCGAGACGACCGGAGCGCCGCAGTCGGTCTTAACGATCGGCTGGAAGCCGGTGTTGGGGGAGGTATCTGTGCCATCGCACAGCCATGGAGTGTAGTCCACGTCGCCGCTCGCTTCATCCCCACTTCCCACTGGCACAGGACCTGAGGCGCTGTTCCACCAGTTCAACTCGGCGTCGACCGGGATTGCATCGGTATTGAGCAAGCCGTAATCCGTGTTGCCGGTGATGCTGTTCAGGTTGACGACGAGGTTGGTGAATACGCTAGTCGTACAACTGCCTCCGCTGCATTGGAAGATGTCCAACCCGGTTCCGAAGTTGACGACCTTGTTGTTCAACACGGTCAGGTCAATATCCAATACGCCGTAGCCGGCGTACGCGCCGATGCCGTAACTGGCGCTGGAGCCGTCGCCGGTCAATTCGTTGTTCAACAGGTCCACATCCTGCACGGCGGAGGATAAGAGAGTGGAGAAGGTTGTTGCAAGAGTCTTCAACGCCATGCTTGCATCTTCGAACGGCGCGGGGTTCAAGCCCGGCGGCGGGGCGTCAACGACGAACCCGTAGAGATAGGGCGAGCCGGTGCCTGCGGTGGTGACGGTCAGGATGTTCGCCTGATGCACGCCGGAGCCTTCGAGATGGTAGATCCCGGATTGGTTTTCGCTCAAGACGTTTCCGTTGGTGTTCGCATCGGAGCCGTAGATTAACATGCCGGTGGAGGTGTAGGAGCCGGGCGAATAGGAATGGTTGGCAATCGCGTTGTCGTTGATCTCAGCCGTCGCGCCGCCGCTGACCTGCACCCCGTTTTGGGCGATGATGGTCGTCGCGCCCGCGCCGGTAATGGTGTTGCCGTCAATCGTGGCAGACGAACCGACATGGCTCACTGTCACCCCGTTCTTCTGGTAACCGGAGATGACGTTGTTGGTAATATCGGCTGTGCCGCTCGTGCTGAGCGCCGCACGGCCAACCTGGATCGCTACGCCGTTCTGGCATCCGCTGAAGGGGTTATCACGGATGTCCAAAATGTGGTTATCGTGGATGTTGGCATAGGCGTCGTCACGGATGAAGATGCCAGCGTTGATGCTTCCGCATCCGCTTGGACCGGGTCCCTTCACCGTGAATCCGCTGAAGTCTACGCTGACGCCGGCGCCCGCGATCTTGACGATGGTCGAGTTCGGGTCAGACGCGATTGGGATGCTGGCTGGCGCGACGATGAAGGTCGAGGGCGCGCCATCGCCGAAGATGGTCAGCGATTTGGCGATCGCCACTTGTTCCACATACGTTCCTGCAACTACATGGACCGTGCTGGCGGTGACGAGATTAACTCCCTCTTGCACGCGTCCAACGGTTCCGGTTTGAGGGCTATCGTCGTCCACATGCAGGTATGAGAAGTCACCTTGGAATCCGGGGCTGGCGCTTGTGTCTGTGCCGCTATTGAGCCACGGGGTAAAGTCTACGCCTGCGTTCGCTTCCGCGGCGACACCCGCCGGGGTGTTGACTCCCCACCAGTTGGCGGAGGCATCCAAAAGGTCCGAAAGCGAAGCGTCGCGCTCGACGCCGTAGGTGTCGCTGTTGAGGATGCTGTTGCCGTTGATGTGGATCGTGGTTGCGTCATAGGCAAGCGGCACAGAGGGACCCGTCCAAACCGCAACGCCGTTGTCGGAGAAGAAGTTGTTCTCCACGGTCACATTTTCGGTTTCGTAAATTGCGATGGCGATGTTGGTCCCGGTGATGGTGTTGTTGCGGAAGGTTGTACTGCCATAAACGGTCGGGTCGGGATAGCCCCACGTGCCGATGCCGCGCGAGCGGCTGCCGGGCGCGCCCACGCCGGTGACCGTGTTTTCCTCCACCAAACCGTCTTTTGCTTGTGTGATCGCCCGCCCGGTGAATTTGCCGGTGATCTGGTTTTGGTTGAAGGTGAATTGATCCACGCCGGGGTTGATGTAGAACGCGCGGAAGGCATCCGCGCTCACCGGTTGGAAGAGGTTGCCGGTCACTGTCAGGCTGTCCACATCGCCGCTGGTGTCGTAATACGTGATCAGTCCCATGCCATCGTCGCCGTTACTACCGGAGCCGATCTGCCCAACTTTGATGCGGTTGTTCGCGATCAGCACGTTGTCCGGTAAGGTCGTCACAACGATATTCGAACTAGCCAGCCCGCTTCCGACCGCGTCGTAGCCTGTGATCGTGAACCCATCCACTGTGACGGTTGGCGCGTCAATTGTCAAACCGCCCAGGTAAGTGGAACCGTTTTGCAGGTTGATGTTGGTCACATCGCGTCCGTTGAGGCTCAATAAGGAAAGCGACTTGGTGATGTTCGGGCTTTCGTTGTAAGACCCATCGTTGACATAGACCGTTCCGCCAACATCCACTTGATTGACGGCGGCTTGGATGGTCTTCTTGGCGTCTGCGAGGCTCGTGCCGCCATTAGCGTTATTGCCGGTGGCATCGTCTACATAGCAGACCGAGGTGCACTGAGCAACCGGCACCGGTCCCGAATAGAGCGACAGGTTGTCAATCAAGAAACCGTAACCGGCTGTGGCGGGAACTGCCGTTCCGCCGGTGCGGAAGAGGATCGAACGGATCACGCGGCTTTCGTGGACCGGGGCTGTCTGCTCGGGTCCGCCTGGACCCTGCATCCAGCGGAAGTAATCCTCCCAACTGGTTCCGGTGTGTTTGAGCAAGCCGTCAACGTAAATCCGCACCACATCGTTGAGCGGCCCATTGATCAATTCCATTTCGATCCGAATTGTGTGAGGGATTGTTCGGTCGAGTCCGCTGGCAAGATTGGTGAGGATAAAATCGTCCTCTGGTCCATACCCGTCGGTCGGAGTGGATACGCTTCCATAGGGCGCGGCATCTTGATAGTCATAAAAGTTGACTTCCAGACCGGTCGGGGTATCTTTCATTTGTACCCAGCTCATTCGGCCGCCATCCCCGCGGTCGGGGCTAGCCACGATTGAAAGCCCCGCTTGCTCCGAACCGGGAACGGTCGAGGCGAAGTCCCACTGAGCCGTAAAATATGCCTGACGCGTGCCGCTCGGAACGTCAACGTATGCCGCCGTTTCACCGGCTTCATCTGTTAGCGGTTTTGAGAAAGTTTGATCGCCGAAGCATCCGCTGGTCACGGCGTTCGATATCCGCAGGCTTTGCCCTCCAAACGAACCATACCCGTAGGTGTTGGCTGCGACAGCATGGTCGTAAACCGCACACCCGGAGCCAGCCGCGCCGGCGCTGTTCCAGCCGTCTTGAAGATGGACCGTGCCGGTTGTGTAGGCGGGGCTTTCGAAGGCGATCGCCGCGCTGTCTGCCAGGGCGCTCTGCGCGGAGAGTACGAGCGCCAAAGCCAGGATCAACGATACGAATCTAAACGTTTTCATTTGTCTACTCCCTTTTTCATGCTGGACGGATTTGTAAGACGGTGCGTAAATGCACATGTGCGGTCATGGATGTGGATTGACTTCTCCTAACCTCCTTCCGGTACAAATTAAAAACCGGCACAACGGCCGGTTTCGCTATTGGCTCACCAAGGACTTTCCCTTCTTTTTTTCGATGAGGTCTGCGTTGAAAGGTTGAGCGACCAAACTGGTCCTTGGGTCGTCGCCTCCGCTGGATGAATTTCCCGCCTCTGTTCCATGATGGAAACTTGCGCGGAAAAGAATTAAAAAGACTTTACAACTTTTAAAGACGAGAGTCAAGTTGCAAATGAGTTAAAAAGTTACAGGAGATATAGGATGGTATTTATCGTGTTTGTGATTTACGAATTGCAGATTCCGCCTTACAATCCCGCGCATGGACATTGAAGCCCAATACAACAAAGCCCTCGATTATCTCTACTCGTTCGTGGATTATAGCCTGAAACATTCCTCCGAACTTGCCAAGGCGGAGTTCAATCTTGACCGCATGTTTGCATTGATGGAGGAGTTGGGGAATCCGCAAAACGCGTATCCGATTATTCATGTCGCTGGGACGAAGGGCAAAGGCTCGGTATGCGCGTTGTGCGCGTCGGCTTTGCAAGCGGCGGGATTCAAAGTTGGGCTGTACACTTCGCCGCACTTGCTGGATTTTTGCGAACGGATACAAGTCAATGGTGAGCCGATCACCCGCGAGTTGCTGGTTGAGTTGGTGGAGGAGATCAAGCCAGCGGTCGCGAAGATTCCCAAACTCACTACATTTGAAATCACAACCGCGCTTGGGTTTCTCGCTTTTGCCAAGCAGGGATGCAACGCGGCGGTGATCGAGGTCGGTTTGGGCGGGCGGCTGGACGCGACGAACATCGTCACGCCGAGGGTATCGGTTATCACATCGCTGTCGTACGATCACATGGCAGTGCTTGGCGACACGTTGGCGAAGATCGCGGGGGAGAAGGCGGGGATCATCAAGCGCGGCTCGCCTGTGGTTTCATCCACTCAAAAGCCTGAAGCGCTCGAAGTAATCCAGCGCGTAGCCAAACTGGTGGATTCAAAAATGATTCTGGTGGATGAGCACATAAAAATTGAACCGCTCGCTTCATCCCTCGACGGTCAATTGCTCCGTCTTTCCTCTTTCATCTTTCCTTCTTCCACTCCCCACTTTCCACTTTCCAAAATATCTCATTCTCTTGATCTGACCATCCCTCTCCTCGGTTCCCACCAACTCGAAAACGCCGCGACCGCGTACGCCGCGCTCAAAGTCAGCGGGCTGGAAATTTCAGATGAAGCGATTCAAAAAGGATTCGCTCAAACGCGTTGGCGCGGACGGTTTGAAATTGCGCGGCGGAATCCGCCTGTGATATTTGATTCGGCTCACAATCAGGATTCGTTTGCCAAACTGCGCGAGACGCTCGAAGAATATTTTCCTGGCAAGATGGTTTACCTCATCTTCGGCGCGTCGGAGGATAAGAATATCCCTGGCATGTTCGAGGAGATGAAACCGAAAATCAAGCGGCTCATTGTCACGCGCGCCGACCATCCGCGGGCGCTGGAGGAGGCGCGAATCGTCGAGTTGGCGCGGCAGGCTGAAATTGAGTCCGAAGCGGCGACTCCCGTTGAGTCCGCGTTGGCGCGGGCGTTGGAGTTATCCGCAAAAGATGGTAGCATTGTCTTATCCGCTGGGAGCATGTTCGTCACGGCGGAAGTGATGGCGGCTTGGAATAAATTAAACGCGTAGGGGCACAGCGGAACGAGAGATCGTCAGAGGCTCTGTTCGACTCGCTGTGCCCCTACAGGATTGGAAAATGTCTCACCCCAAAGATTGGACCGAAGAAGAAAATTTTGATCTGACTCTTTCGCAGCGCACGGAGGAGTTGTATCGCATCGCGAACCGCGAGCCAGACGCCGACGGCATGATCGAAGCCGCGGTGTTGCCGTTGCGCGATCTCGTCGTGTTCCCGCGCATGGTCTCGCCGATTTTTATCGGGCGCGAGTCGTCGCTGCTCGCGGTGGAGGAGGCGCAGCGCAAAGGTCAGACCGTGATCGGACTGACGCAGAGCGACGCGGATGTTGAAAACCCTGGCGCGCAGGATTTTCTGCCCATCGGCGTGGAGATGGCGGTGGGGCGTTTGTTGGCGATGCCAGACGGCTCGCACTCCGCGCTCGTGCAGGGACGCCGCCGCGTCGAGATCGTGGACTTCGTCCGCAGTGTGCCGTATTTGAAAGTGCGAGCCCGCGTCATTTCGGAACCTCAAACTGCCGACCGCCAAACGAGCGCGCTCATGCGTTCGGCGCTGGACCTCTTCGATCGCTGTGTGGAGTTGGACCGTTCGATTCCCGAAGAGGCGCACTTGTTTGCGATGAACATCTCGGAGCCAGGCTGGCTGGCGGATATGCTCGCCACGTCGCTGTCGTTGAATTATGAAGCGAAGCAAAGTTTGTTGATGTTGCTTGACGTGCGCGGACGTTTGCAGGCGTTGAACAAAATTTTGGCGCAAGAAGTGGACGTGCTGGAACTCGAAGACGAAATCCACTCGAAGGTGCAGAGTGAGGTGGATAAAAGCCAACGCGAGTTTTATTTGCGCGAGCAGATGCGGCAGATTCAAAACGAACTGGGCGAAGGCGACATTTTCACGCGTGACGCGAACGATTTGAAGAAACGACTCGAAGCGGCGAATCTTCCCGACGAGGCGAAGATGGTTGCGTTGAAGGAACTCGAACGCCTCAACCAAATGCCGCCGATGGCGCCCGAAGTGGGAATCATCCGCACGTACATTGACTGGATTCTCGAACTGCCGTGGTCGAATTTTTCGCCTGATAACCTCGACGTGAAGAACGCGGCGAAGATTTTGGAACGCGATCACTACGGGCTGAAAAAACCCAAAGAACGGATTTTGGAATACATCGCCGTCCGTTCGTTGAAGCCGAAGAAGGAACGACAGCCGATTTTGTGCTTCGTCGGTCCGCCTGGAGTTGGCAAAACTTCGCTTGGACGCTCGATTGCCGAATCGCTCGGAAGAAAGTTTGTGCGCGTCTCGCTCGGCGGCGTGCGCGACGAAGCCGAGATACGCGGTCATCGCCGCACGTACATCGGCGCGCTGCCTGGACGGATTATCCAGACGATGAAACGAGCGGGAACTTCAAATCCGCTGTTCATGCTGGATGAGATTGACAAGTTGTATTCCGATTTCCGTGGCGATCCCGCCTCAGCGATGCTCGAAGTGCTGGACCCCGAACAGAACAACACATTCAGCGATCATTACCTCGAATTGCCGTTTGACTTGTCGAAGGTGATGTTCGTGACGACGGCGAATTCCCTCGGAAGTATTCCCTCGCCCCTGCTCGACCGCATGGAAGTGATCGAGTTCCCAGGCTACATCGAAGAAGAGAAACTCGAAATTGCGAACCGTTATCTCATCCCGCGTCAGGTGGAGGAGAATGGGGTGGAGGAACTCAGCCTGACGTTCGAGCCCGATGCGGTGCGGAAGATCATCCGCGAGTACACGTACGAAGCGGGAGTCCGCAATTTGGAGCGCGAGATCGGAAAGATCTGCCGCAAGGTAGCGCGGATGAAAGCGGAGGGGAAGAAGTTTGAGTCGGTCGTCAAAGCCGAATCGATCGAGAAGTATCTCGGTCCGCAACAGGTGTTCCAGACCGAAGCCGAACGCTCGGACGAGGTCGGCGTTGTGACAAGTCTCGCGTGGACGGAGAATGGCGGCGAGATCATGCCTGTGGAGGTTGCGGTTCTCGAAGGTAAAGGCGGATTGCAAATGACTGGGCAGATGGGCGAGGTGATGCAGGAGTCGGGTCAAGCCGCGTTGACGTACATCAAGTCGCGTGCGGCGGAGTTGAAAATTGATTTGGAAGTGTTCGAGCGCATGGACATCCACGTGCACATGCCCGAAGGCGCGATCCCCAAAGACGGACCTTCGGCGGGAATCACGATGGCGACCGCGGTCATCTCCGCGTTGACGGGGCGACCCGTATTCAAACATGTCGGCATGACGGGCGAGATCACTCTGCGCGGGCGCATCCTGCCGATCGGCGGCGTGCGCGAGAAAGTGTTAGCCGCGCATCGCGCGGGACTCAAAACGGTGATCCTGCCAGAAAAGAACATGAAAGATTTGGTTGACTTACCAAAAACGGCAAAATCCGAATTGAAGATCATCCCCGTCAAACACATGGACGATGTGCTGGAAATTGCGCTGGGTAAAGACGCGGTCATCGAGCCTCCAAGACCGAAGAAGCAGAGCAAGGAAGAGACGCAGGAAGAAAGCGAATGAATTGAGAAGAGCTCGGTGGTTGAGTAGCGCCGAAGGCGCGTATCGAAACCACCAGTGTCGAAAAGCAAATCTTTTACAAAAATCCCTCTTGAACATCGTTGGTTTCGATACGGGCGAGACGCTTCGTCTCCGCTATCGCTCCGCTCAGCGCGCTCGCCCTACTCAACCAACGTAATTTTTCATCATGCCCATTGACCTTCGAAACAAAGTCATCCTCATCACTGGCGCCTCGTCAGGATTCGGCGCGGACGCCGCGAAACTTTTTGCCAAAGAAGGCTGTAAAGTTGTGCTTGCCGCGCGTCGCCTCGACCGATTGCAGAACCTCGCGGCTGAAATTCAAAAAATGGGCGGCGAGGCGCTTGCGATTCCCGTTGACGTCGCTGAGCGCGCCGAGGTCGAAGTGATGGTGCAAACCGCGCTCGACCTCTACGGCAAAATTGACATCCTCTTCAACAACGCGGGCTTTGGCGCGGTCAACTGGTTCGAGAATCTCAAACCCGAACGGCACATTGAGACGTTAATCCGCGTCAACCTCATCGGCACGATCCTCGTCACGCGCGCAGTCTTGCCAGATATGCTCGAACGCGGCGAGGGTCACATCATCAACATGGTTTCGGTCGCGGGGCTCATCGCCGCGCCGACCATCACCACGTATTCCGCCAGCAAATACGGAGCGCGCGCATTCACCGACGCGCTCCGCCGCGAAGTCTCGCATCTCGGCGTCAAAGTTTCGGGCATTTACCCGGGTCCAGCGGTCACCGAGTTCGGCGAAAAACTCGAACGCACGAAATCGCGCGAAACCATCAAGCGCATCAAATATCCGCACATGTCTTCCGCATACGTCGCGCGCCGCGTCGTGGATGTCGCCAAACGTCCGCGCCGCACGCTCGTCATCCCGTGGTGGTTCCGCATCATCACCACCTTCGACACACTCTTCCCCGTCGCGGTGGATTGGATTTTGTATTTCTTCTCGAAGAAGAATCATAGTTTGGATTAATATCTTTTCGTTCGTCCAGCAGTTCAACTGCTGGACGATCAAGATCTACCATTTGGAGACTCACATGACTCATCAATCTCGCTTGGATAAACTAAACGCTTCACTTCGGACGGGGGAACTTGATTCAGTTATCCTGAATCCGGGTCCAACCCTCAAGTACCTCACTGGGTTGGACTTTCACCTGATGGAGCGACCCGTCGTTTTGTTTTACGCGAAAGACCAAGCCCCCGCGATTGTGATTCCCGAATTGGAAATGCAGAAAGTTGCAAACCTTCCTTATAAACTTCAAGTTTTTGCGTATCCTGAAAATCCCTCCGAATGGGACGCGGCATTCCGCAAGGCGGCGCAGGCGTTAGGTCTGGATGGGAAGCGGATCGGCGTCGAGCCGCGTCAACTGCGTCTGCTGGAATTCCGTCACGTCAAGAGCGGCGCGCCCGAAGCGGACTTCCCCGACGCGAGCGATATCCTCGCGCAACTGCGTCTGCGGAAAGACAAATCGGAGGTGGAGGCGATGAGGCGGGCGGTGCAGATCGCCCAGTCCGCGCTTGAAGCGGTTCTTCCATCCATCAAGATCGGCATGACCGAAAAAGAATTGTCGGCCGAGTTGGTGATGCAGTTGTTCAAGCATGGGTCGGAGCCTGAAATGCCGTTCGCGCCAATTGTTTCATCGGGACCGAACTCAGCCAATCCGCACGCCTCGCCATCGGATAGAAAATTGCAAGCGGGCGATTTGCTCGTCGTGGATTGGGGCGCGGCGTATGGCGGTTACATCTCCGATTTGACGCGCACGTTTGCCGTCGGCGAAGTGGACGAGGAATATAAAAAGATTCACCAAATTGTGCAGGAAGCGAACGCGGCGGGGCGAGCGGCGGCGAAGCCCGGCGTCCCATGCGCGAACGTGGACAAAGCCGCGCGAGATATGATCGAAAAATCGGGCTATGGAAAATATTTCACGCATCGTACGGGTCATGGCATCGGCATGGAAGGTCACGAGGATCCGTACATGCGCGGCGACAATATGCAACTGCTCGAACCCGGCATGGCGTTCACGGTTGAGCCCGGCATCTACCTGCCCGGTCGAAACGGCGTGCGGATCGAGGACAATGTTGTCATCACCGAAACCGGCGCGGATGTGTTGTCCGATATGCCGAGGGAGATCAGAGTATTGGGATAATTGTTCTACGTCTTATATTAACTATGGGCAGGTTAATTGATATAACTCGATTAGATTATCCTGGTATATGGATTTTCCGCAGGTTGGCAGGAAAACGTTTTCAAAATAATCCAGCGCTTTCCGGTGAAGATGTCGCGGGTCGTGCAGGCTGATGAACCAATACGCGTCGGGCCGTCCTAGTAGAATGTGGGTGATACCCTTTGAGCGTAATTGATAAGCCAACGTCTCCGGTATGGGAGAATTCATACTTAAACGAATCGCAATGGATTGTTCGTCGTCTGGCAGGCAACGCGAATTACAGTAGTAACCCTGTCCTGACCATAGGTAAAGTACGCGATCCGAATCGCTCAGGGTTTCTAGAATAAATTCTGTCGTTTTGTAGTCATAAACATTCTTTTCAAGAAATTCCGAAGCGGATATTTTGCCGATCAGATAACTCAGCGTGTCGGCGCTGCGAATTTCGTTGATCTGATAGATAAGCGTAATCACCATAAATCCCCCGATGAAAATTGTCGATATAAAATGTTTGAGGGTGCGAGGGAACGTTGAAATGACCTGCGATGATAATAGAGCGAGGCAGCCCGAAAGCGGAAGCAGAAAACGGATCACATTCATGCCGACGCTCCAAAAAACGAAGCCTACTATGGAATAGATAACCACCAGATCATGTTTTTTCCATTCCTTTGTTAAAATGATCGCAAACCCTAGCCATAGTACAGGATGAACGATTTCAAGCGACAGAGTCGCGAAGCGAGACTGTTCAAGATAGACGTTTATTGGGGTCATTAGGTAGGCTTTTAGGGTTCCTCCGGCGCCAAAACTGCCCATATAGTCGTTGAACAAGTTTTGCTGAAGAGTATCCCAACCCGGTCCGCCAAAAATAAGAGGATAGAATGGGTTGCCAGTCCAAACCAAATTTTTTAGATACCATAGCGACGCGACAACGAGCGCGGTAAGCCCAAATATTGATATATTCCGGAGGAATTCTTTTCCGATGCCGTTCCCGTTTTTAATCGTTTGTGTTGCCACCAGAAAGCCTGTAATACCAACAAATGGTAAGGCTAGATATTTTGTGCTTGCGGCTAGCCCAGCCAGTATGGCGGCCAGAAAGAGAAACTTGCGTTGGCGATCCTGTTTGCGCCCGGATAGCCAAATGGAAAGAGCGAACAGACACCAGAAATCATAACTTGCCCACGAATAGTCGTTACTGGGCGACGCGGCATAGATTGGGAAGGCGGGATTCCCAGCCAAGATGCAGACTGCTAAAACCCCAACGCTTGAATTGAAAAACCGCCTTCCATAAGCGTAGACGCTGATAAAAAAGATAACGCAATACGTGAGGCTGATCCATTGAGCAAAAATATCGAGGCGGAAGGCGATGCCGATCATGAACAACATTTCCGTCAACGCAGGGTATGAGAGGCGATAGAACTCTGGGTCAAAAAAATATTTGCCTTGTCCCAGGAGCAGTTGGGGAATTTCAAGGTGATACATGAGGGCGTCATAGTCTCGAATGGGGGTCAACGCCATGACTATCGTCAAAACTAAACATAAACCGCAAATGGAAAGGAGCGTTCGTTCTATACCCTGGAACTTTGTAAAATAGTTTTGCTTCAGGGAAGATGTTTTGTCCCACAAAATTGGAATTATTTTTTGCCATTCAAATGAAGCGATGAACCCGCAAATTGCGCCCCAAGCATAAATGGCGATTGGATTTAGTTGCCCTATGAGACCCAAAATAAGAATGCCGTTTGATATTACGGCAAATCCCAAAATAAGCGAGAGGGGGAATTTTTCGAGCGCGGATAACTCGTTATATTGACCGATCAGTTTTATTCCGATCCCCAGCGCCGAGGTGACAATAAAAAAGTACAATATAAATGTCGAAAAAATCCGCAACCATGCCAGATCGATATTCCCGGCGATAAGCGGAAATGGGAAGCTTATTTCTATGCCGAGTATAATTGTTAAACTCAGCCAAATGATTTGAGAAGACAGTTTCATGTTTACCTTTATTTGCTAATCCATCATTGCCCAGAATCATTATACATTAACCAAATGATTAAAATCCGCTCTGCGAATCCCAATGAAGCCGATCGGCTATCTCAAATTGCTTTCTCTGCCAAAGCGCATTGGAAGTATCCCGCTCGGTGGTTGGAGTTGTGGAAACCGCAATTAACTTTTACCGCCGAATATTTCAAAGATAACGAGAGTTGGGTCGCCGATAGGGACGGTGTTCCAATCGCGTTTTACACATTGCAAGACAAAGATGGAATCGCATGGGTCGAAAATCTCTGGGTTCTGCCTGAATACATTGGCAGGGGAGTAGGCAAGGAATTATTCCTTCACGCCGTTGATCAGGCGCGTCAGCGCGGATACAAATTCCTGCAACTGGAAGCGGATCCTAACGCGATGGGATTTTATGAGAAAATGGGGATGAGGAAGATCGGCGAACGACAATCCGAAGTGGATGGGCAGCCGCGGCTTTTGCCCATCATGCAGATTTATCTGTGACGTAGCGTCAGCCTTGAGTATCACCGTCGTGGATTAAGAATAACAACCCGGAGAAATTATGTTCAACAAGCGTCTGTCATCAACCAAAAAAATTGAAAGTGTTGCGGGAGTTTTACGCAGAAATAGACGCGTCCGACGAGTCAAATTGTCTACCGAAAGAGGTGAGAAGTTGCGCGCTGTGTTTGGCATGTGGGCTGATCGAACGGATATCGGCGATGACTGGCTCAAGAATAATCGCTCGCATTGGATATCTACATGGAAGGGAGATTGACAAAACCTTCTTATTATGAAACACCTCGGACCCAAAAGCGCTGAGTGGCTCGCCTCGATCGGCGTGCACACGCTGGATGACGTTGCGCGGCTCGGCGTTGTCGAAACGTACAGGCGCGTCAAAGCCGCGTACCCGGAGAGGGTGACGCTCAATATGCTGTGGGGCTTGCAAGCCGCGTTGTTGGGTATTCGTTGGGATGAATTACCGCAGGACATCAAGAATCAATTGCTGAAGGAAGTCGAAAAATGACCACCTATTGCGAATACGTCAAAGCACACCCCGAAGACCTCTTCAACAAGAATTACCACGACACCCAATATGGCTTTCCGCTTGATGATGATAATCAACTTTTCGAGCGACTAATCCTTGAAATCAATCAGGCGGGACTTTCATGGATCACGATTCTCAAAAAAGCAGATAACTTTCGCAAAGCCTATCGCGGGTTTGACATTGCGAAAGTGGCGAAGTTCGGAGAAAAAGACCGCGCGCGTCTGCTTGCCGATGCGGGAATCATCCGCAACCGCCTCAAGGTCAATGCCGCGATCGAGAACGCCAAACGGATTCAGAAACTGCAAAAGGAATACGGGTCGTTCAAAGGCTGGCTTGACGCGCATCACCCGTTGACGAAAGATGAATGGGTGAAGTTGTTCAAGAAGACGTTCGTCTTCACCGGCGGCGAGATCGTGAACGAGTTCCTCATGTCTACGGGGTATTTGGCGGGCGCGCACGCGAAAGGTTGCCCGATCTACAAAAAGGTCGCCTCGCTGCGTCCCGCGTGGATGCGCCGCAGATAGTCTATAATCATGACATGTCCAATCAAATCATTGAAACGGCTGAGCCGTTTTTCTTTTTAGGCGACTCCGCCAAACCTGCCTGCCTGCTCGTTCACGGATTTACTGGAACGCCCAAGGAGATGCGTTGGCTGGGGGAATTTTTGAACCAGCATGGGTTCACCTGCCTCGGCATTCGGCTTTTCGGTCACGCGACCGCGCCCGAGGATATGATCCGTTCGCGCTACACGGATTGGATGGCTTCCGTCGAAGACGGCTGCCATCTTTTGCGCGGCGTATCGGATCGGATTGTTTTCGTCGGGCTTTCGATGGGCGGCATTCTATCCTTGTTGATGTCCACGCGCTTGAAAGTGGAGGGAGTTGTCGCGTTATCCACGCCGTATAGTTTGCCGCGTGATTATCCGATTTGGCTTCTCAATGTGGTCAGCGTGTTTAAGAAATACGTTCCAAAAGGGAAAGGCAAACCGGGGAGCGGTTGGTTCGACCAAGCCGCGTATCGCGAGCAGGTTTCGTATCCGATGAATCCAGTTCGGTCAACTGCGGAGTTGAAAAAGTTGATTCTCGAAATGCGCGCGGCATTGCCAAAGATCGAGGTTCCAGTGCTGTTGATGCACTCGCGCGATGACACCTACGTCCTGCCGCAGAACATGGAAAAGATTCACGCCGCGCTGGTGAATGCCAAAGGCGCGACAAAGCTGTCCATTGGCGGGTCAGGTCACGTCGTCACGCGTGATGCGGCTCGTCATCAAGTGTTTGATGCGGTGTTGGAATTCATCCAGCGCGTGGGAGGCGAGGATTGAATCGCAATCTTGTGTTCGTCAGCCTTTCCCTGTTCACGTGGGGATTTGGCGAAGGATTGTTTTTTAATTTTCAACCGATCTATCTTAAACAATTGGGGAGCAGTGAAGCGCAGATCGGGTTGATCCTTGGCGCGTTCGGCGCGGCGATGGCGATCACGCACATCCCCGCTGGCAGGCTGGCGGATCGGTTTGGACGAAAGCCATTGCTTGTGATCGCGTGGCTCACGGGGTTGGTTTCGACGGTGATGATGGCGTTGGCGCGCGGACTTCCGTTTTTTGTTGTTGGCATGCTTGGCTACGGCTTGACCGCGTTTGTTTCCTCGCCGCTTGGCAGTTACGTCACTGCCGCGCGCGGAAAGTTGTCGGTGGGCGCGGCGCTTTCGATGAACACCGCCACGTTCAGTATGGGGATGGTTCTGGGTCCGCTCACTGGCGGCTGGATCGGCGACCACTACGGTTTGCGGACGGTTTATTTTATAGCGGCTGGCGTGTTCGTGTTGTCCACGTTTTTTATTTTGCAGATTCAAAACCAACCGCTCGATCGGCACGACCCCGACTCTCCGCCTGTGAACCTTTTGAACAACTCGCGTTTGAAACAATTCCTTGCCGTTGTGGCGTTCGCAGTATTTGCCATGTACATCGCCCAGCCGCTCACGCCAAACTTTTTGGAGGACGTGCGCGCCCTGTCGCTTTCGAATATCGGAGTTGTGTTCGCGTTGGGCGCGCTGGGCAATTCGCTGTTCGCGCTCACGTTGAGCCGCTTCGAGCCGCATCGCGGCTTCGTTGTCGCGCAGATGATGGTGGCTCTGTTTGCTTTGCTAATTTGGCGCGGTACGAACATGCCGACTCTCGCGTTCGGATATTTTTTGCTCGGCGGATTTCGCGCCTCGCGTCCGTTGGCGATGGCGCAAGCGCGCTCGCTCGTGCATCAATCGCAAATGGGACTTACCTACGGCGTGATGGAAACCGCCAATGCCGTTATCTTCATTCTCACGCCGCCGCTGGCTGGCTTGCTCTATGAACGCGACCCGTTTCTGATTTATCAACTCGCTATCGCGTTGATCGCTGTTTCCATTATCGTCAGCGCCATCGTGCCTCGGAGGTTGCTCCATGTTTGAGATCGTTTCGTTCACGCTCGGTCCCGCCCAAACGAACGCGTACCTCGTTGCAGACTCGGAAACGAAAGAAGCCGCAGTGATCGATCCCGCGTGGGATGGTCACGTCATTTTGAAAGCCGCGCAGCAACGCGGCTGGCGCATCGGTCACTTGTGGTACACGCACGCGCACTTCGACCACATCGGCGGCGCGGCGGAGATCGCGGACGCGCTAAACCCGTTGCCGCTTGTGGCGTTGCATCCGAACGATCATGTGATGTGGCGCGCGGGCGGCGGAGCCGCGTTGTTCGGATTCAATATTGACCCGGGTCCCGAACCGACGATTGATTTCGTTCACGGGATGAAAATGAAACTTGGCGATGTGGAATTTGAAATCCGCTTCACCCCCGGACATACAACTGGTCACTGCGTCTTATACGTTTCCGCCGCCTCGACCTGTTTCTGCGGCGACCTCATCTTCAACGGCTCCGTCGGCCGCACCGACCTCCCCGGCGGAGATTGGAACGCCCTCGAAAAAAGCATCCGCGAGCAAATCTTCACACTGCCCGACAACACGCGCTTGCTTTCTGGTCACGGACCTGAAACGACGGTGGGGGAGGAGAAGCGGAGTAATCCGTTTGCGAGTGGGGGATGATGTTGTGGTGCGACATGAATGTCGCGTTACGTTAACCTTTGTAATCCAAATATTTCAATCCCGACCCTGTGTTGAATAAAACGATTTTTTCTTCTTTCTGAATCCAACCCTGCGAGATCAACTCTTTCAGCGCGGCGAGGGTTGCCGCGCCTTCGGGGGCGGCGAAGATTCCCTCGGCACGCGCCAGCTGTCCCTGCGATTCAAGAATCGCTTCGTCGCTGACGGCGATGGCGGTCCCCTGGCTGTCGTAAATATCCTGCAAAATAAGATGGTCCGCAAAACTTTTCGGCACGCGCAAGCCCGATGCGATGGTGTGCGCGCCCGTCCAAAAATCGCAGAATGAAACGCCGTTGTTGAACGCTTTCACCACCGGGGCGCACCCTTCAGCCTGAACGGAAACCATGCGGGGACGTTTTGTGTTTTCGAGCCAGCCTAATTTTTCAAGTTCGTCGAACGCCTTCCACATGCCCACCAACCCCGTCCCACCGCCGGTGGGGTAGACGATCACATCCGGCAATGTCCAGCCGAATGCCTCCGCTAATTCGTACCCCATGATCTTTTTGCCTTCTACGCGATACGGCTCTTTGAACGTGGAAAGATCGAACCAACCCTCTTCACGCGCTTTGATGCCTGCCATGCCGGCCGCGTCGCTGATCAAACCGTCCACAAGGATTACTTCGGCTCCAGCCATGCGGCTTTCTTCGATATTGGCAAACGGCGTATCTTTGGGCATGAAGATCAGAGCCTTCAACCCCGCGCGCGCGGCGTACGCCGCCATCGCGCCGCCTGCGTTGCCGGCGGTCGGGATGATCACTTTATCCACGCCCAACTCTTTGGCTTTGGACACTGCCGCAGCGAGCCCTCGCGCTTTGAACGACCCGGTGGGATTACTGCTTTCGTCTTTTACGAATAAGTTCTCGAGCCCGAGCGTCTTTTGCAGGGTGGAGAGGAGCAGCAACGGCGTATCGCCCTCGCCGAGAAAGACTTGGTTTTCCGGTTCAAATACTGGAAGCGTTTCCGACCAACGCCACATGCCTTTTCGGCGCCTGGAAATTTGATCCCGGTCTACGTGTTGGCGCGCTTGTTCGAGGTTATAGATGGAAAGCAGCGGCGATTGACATTCCGAACAGAAGGTGTGAATTTCTGCCGGGGAATATTCCTTGGCGCATCCGGAGCATTGTAGATGTGATAAATAGGAGGGTGTCATTGATATGACGACTACGGCGTCGGGATGAACGCTTCCACGCGCGCCCACAGTTCGCGGAGGTTGATCGGTTTGGACATGTACACATCGCAACCGGCTTCGAGCGCTTTTTCGGCGTCTCCTTTGAGCGCGTTGGCGGTTACGGCGATGATCGGAGCTTTGGCAAGTTCACGCTTGGCGCTGGAGCGCAAGCGGCGCGCCACCTCGTATCCATCAATATCGGGCAGGTTAATGTCGAGCAGGATCAGGTCCACAGCTTCAGTTTCTGCCAGTTCCACCCCTTTGTTGCCGGTCGACGCATCCAGAACCCTGTACCCTCGCGCTTCCAGCGCCCTGCGCACCAGCATTGTATTATCCGGGTTGTCTTCAATGTATAAAACGGTATGCGTCATGCGTTAGTACCTTTTTATGCCGCTCCAATCAGATCGTCTACGGTATCCATCAGTTCCTGAATGTTAATTGGTTTGGCGAGGTATTTTGTACAGCCGACTTCCAGCGCCTTTTGATGATCGCCTTTCATCGCGTTGGCTGTAACGGCAATGATCGGTATTTGAGCAAGAGCGGTCTTGGCGCTGGTTCGTAACCGGCTGGCTACTTCGTAACCGTCAATATCCGGCAGGTTAATATCCAGCAGAACAAGGTCGGTGTCGTTGCTCTCGGCAAGGGATATTCCTTGCCGTCCGTTGTTTGCTTCCAGTAAATTATACCGCTCAGATCGAAAAATGCGTCGAATTAATGTCAGGTTATCGGGGTGATCTTCGATACATAAGATGGTTGGTTTCATGCTACATGCTCTCGTTCTTGCACATCGCCGGATTCCTCGATCACATGGATCATCTGGTCTACGAATTTTCGCGTGGGCAAGGAACCTTTTTGGTAGACTGCCTGGATATGCCCGTTCAGGCGTTTTCGCTCTGCCTCGGTAATATCCTTGGCGCTGACCACGACCACCGGGATATTTTTCGTGCGCGGGTCGAGTTTGAGTTCCTCCACCAGTCCGAAGCCGTCCATCCCGGGCATGGTCAAGTCAGAGACGATCAAGTCTGGCAGTTTCTGCCGCGCCATGGCGAGACCTTCCCAGCCGTCTTTGGCGTGATAGACGCGATAGGCTTTGCGTCCCTCCAGCAGGCGGCGGATTAGCAACGCATCGTCTGAATTATCGTCAACCAGCAAAACCGTCGTGGTTTTTTCGTCCAGATTTTCGAGCGCGGCTAGCAACCCTTCGCGCGGAGCAGGGGACTGGTCTTTGCTGAGGTGGACGTCCACCGCCCATTGATCGCCGAGCACATGCTTCTCAACCGGGAAAGTGTGACCGGTGCAGTTGACCACGACTTTCTCGTCCGCTTTGATCGTCCCATTGCGGATGAGTTTCTCGGTTCCCGCGAAGGCGACGGCTGTCGCCGGCTCGACAGCCATGCCCTCGCTTTTGGCGAGGTTGCGCATGGCGTTAAAGGCTTCGGCGTCGGTCACGGATTCCATCACGCCGCCAAATTGTTGGGTCAGCTTCCAGAGATACGTATACATCTTCCCCGGGTCGCCGGTGGATAGGATGATGATACTGGTCTCAGGGATGATGGCATCCGCTACATCCTTGCCCGCCTTGAAGGCGTTCACCATCGGCGCACAACCGGCGGCTTGAATGATCGCCAGTTTGGGAATCTTATTGATCAACCCCATGTCGAATAATTCTTTGAAGCCGGAATAGACCCCCAGCGGACCCAACCCGCCGCTGACCGCTTGGATGTACCAATCGGGCGCGTGCCAGCCCATTTGCTCGACGATCTCATACGCGATGGTTTTCATCGCTTCACGCGCAGGGATGGACGCGGCGCCGCGGTCGAGCAGAAGGTTGCGGCGTTGGGCGAATTGCGCGGCGATCTGTTTGGTCTGGTCGTAGTTGCCGCTGACGCGGATGACCTCCGCGCCGAACAAGGCGGCTTCGCGCAGTTTTTCCTGCGGCACGAGGCTGGTCATAAAGACCCACAGCTTGATACCCGCACGCGCGCACGCCGCGGCATACGCCACTGCGGCATTGCCGGTGGAGGCGATGACCGCTTCTTTGATCCCGTTTTCGAGCATCGCCGCGACGGCTCCAGCCGCCTGGCGGTCTTTGAAGGAGGAGGTCGGTCCGTAGCGTTCATCCTTGATGAAAACGGAACCATGCCCAAGGTCCGGGGCGAAGCGGTGTGAAAGCCAGAGAGGCGTTCCGCCAGCGGGATAAAGGTCGAGGGCGGCGGCGTTGTTCAGCGGCAGGATATCCTGATAACGCCACATGTTGGAGGGGCGGTTTGGAAGCCCGCGCAGAATCTCACGCTTGAACGCATCATAATCGTAGCGCGCTTCGAACCATTGTGATTCGCATTGATTGCAAACCGCGGGAATGAACGGTTCGTAGGGTTGTTGATGTCCGCAGAGGTTACATTCCAAATATTTGGGCGTTGACATTTATTTTTCCTGTTTTTCCACCACGTCGGTGATGCGGGCTTCAAGAGGCAACTCCACAAAGAAAGTGGAACCCTCGCCTTCGATGCCGGCGCTTTCAGCCCACAATCGTCCGCCGTGCATTTCGACCAGGCGGCGGCTGATCGGCAGACCCAAGCCCGTGCCGCCCGCTTTGCGGGTGGTGGTTGTATCCACTTGCGTAAATTCCTGGAAGATCGCCTCCAGATGATCGGCTGGAATTCCGAGACCGCTGTCTTTGACCGTGACCAGCGCCCGCGCGCCATCCAGCCTGACGACGCGCAGCGCGACCTTTCCGTTCGGTGTGAATTTGATGGCGTTGCTGACCAGGTTGATCATCACCTGACGGATGCGGGCGCTATCGGCAAAGATTTGCACTTCGCTGTCGGAATCCTCTGCGATGCAGAGCGCGGCATCCTTTTCGTTCGCCAGTGTGGAGGTGATGCTCAAGACTTCGGCAAAAAGCTCGTGCACTTTGAATTTCTCGGGGTGCAGGTTCATGCGCCCGGATTCGATCTTTGCCATATCGAGCACGTCGTTGATGAGGTGCAAGAGGTGTTGACCGTTCTTCTGGACGAGGCGCAGGTCGTTATCCATGTAATCGGTGAGCGGTCCATCCAGACCTTCGAGCATCACATCGGTGAAACCCAGAATGGAATTCAACGGCGTACGCAGCTCATGCGACATGTTCGCGAGAAACGCGGTCTTGAGGCGGTCCAGTTCCTGCAATTCCAGCGCGCGCTTTTGCAGTTCTTCGTTCAACCGCAGCGTTTCGAGATGAATACTGGTTTGCGCGGCGATGGAAGCCGCCAGTTCCTTTTGCGCGGGTGAAATATTTGGCAACCCGATGACCTTCAATTCACCGATCGCTTCGCCTTGAACCGTCAGCGGTTGCTCAAAAGCATTGTGTGCCGCGAGGGTGTTGTCTGCAATCGGCGAAACCGTATTCGAGTCATAGATAAAACCCAGCGCCTGATCTGCGTTATGGTCGGCAAATGCCTGCCAGTTCTCACGCGTCAAGCGCCGGGTCGCGGCTTCCGCGTCGGCGCGAGCGCGGGCGGCATCCGCGAGCAGACGGATATTCTCCACTTGCTGGCTGACCTGTGAAGCCACCGAACTGATCATGGCTCGATCTTCATCGCTCAAAGGTTTGGCGGGGTCGGCTTTCACAAATAACGCGCCGATCTGTTCGTCTAGCACGCGCACAGTTTCTTTATGGTCGTGTTGTTCAGGCGACGGCTCCATAAACGGCGTCACCGCGCTTTGGTTGTAGGCAAACCCGATGCGCTCGCTGTTGCGGATGCCGTCTAAAAACGATTCCCAACTTTGATGCGTAAATTGACGCGTGGCTTCCAACGCTTCGGCGCGGGCGCGCTCTGCCGCATCCAGCAAGCGCAGGTTTTGAATCTGCAAAGAAACTTGTTGCGCCACGGCGCTCGCCAGGCTTTCATCCTCGGCGGTCATCGCGCGTTCCGCCGCTGGATGAATCTGCATTTCGCCGATGACTTGCCCGCTTGCAACCAGAGGCGTGGAGAGCGCTTTATCAGAACGCGGCAGCGTTGTGGATATCGATTCGACCGGAGTCAACTTGTCGTCGCTGTAAACAAAACCGACCCGCTCTTTTTCATACAACAATGGACTGGAGGCAACTGCGTCTTTTTTCGGCTCTTCAACACGGCTCAGACCGGAACTGGAACCTGACTCGGCTGCCCGGCGCTTTTCCGCCTCGGACAGCGCCGCCTCCAACTCATTGATGCGCGCCGTCAAGGCTTCGACCTCGCGTTGACGCTCCTGACCATCTGCTGGAGTTTGCGCCTGAGGTTGATGCGCGGCTATATCCAACAAGCGCGTTGAATCATGCGCAGGCTGATCTGTAATATCCTTGATATCGGAAAAAAGTTTCTCGACCCGTTTGTTGGCATTCTGGGTTGGCGGCATCCGTCAAACTCCTGCGTCAGCAGAGTAGATCAATTCTTATCTTTCACGCTCAATTGGGCAACCGTCATCGGCGCGCCCAACGCGTGACCCAGTTCGCGCGCCGCAATTTGAAGCACCGCTTCCACAGTGGTCGCGCTCTGAATCTTCTGGTTGATGAGGTTCAAAGCCGCTTCACGTGCAGCCTCTTTTTGGGCACGTTCGAACTGGCGACGGTTTTCCAGAACGGTGGCGAGTTGCGGCGCTAACGCATTAAACAAACGGATCTCATCTGAAGTGAAGGCGTGTGGTTGCGCGCCTTCAAATAATAAAAGCGCATTCTGACGTGAACCTAAAAAGAGAGGTAGGGCCGCGATCATACGGTAATTTACACGTTTGGCGAGCGCCTTGGTCGTTTCATCCACCCGCTCATCATTCCACATATCGTTGAAGAAGAGGGGCTTTGAACTGGTAAAGAGTGAAATACTACTGAGGACTGCCTGCGGATAATGCGTTCCAACAGCGGTCGCTTGTAAATCAGGATTCTTCGACCAGTTGGCGATGATCGTCATACTTTCCAACTCACCTGCGGCGCCATAGTCCAAGCCTCCTAAAACTACTCTGTCAATGTCGGTGATACCCAGCGCCTCAACAGCGGAAGCAACCAAACCTTGCAGACTTTCGGATTGGGTCAACCGACGGCTGGCTTGGAACAATTTTTCCGATTGCGCCAGCGCAGATTGCGTTTGGTCGTATTGACGCGCGTTCTGCACGGCAACCGCGACTTGCGATGCCAGCGCGGTTTGGACGTTGATGTCCGCTTCGGTGAAACGCCCAACGACCTCCGACTGCACATCGAAAACGCCGAGTACCTTGTCGCCAACGATCATGGGCACAGCCAACTCGGAGCGCGTCTCTGGCAGTAAAGGATTAGGGAGAAAATCCGGCGCTTGGGTCACATCGTTGACAGTAACGCCTCTGCGCTCGCGGGCGGCGCGAGCAACAAGGGATTGCTCGCGGTTGAGAGGGATCGCATGCCCTTTCGCGACCATCTGTCGCCCCGGTTCGCCTGCACCTGCGGCAAGCGCCAGCGCATCGCCCGCTTCGTTCAATAGATAGATATGGGAATGATAGAAATTGAAGCGTTCTTTTGCGAGGTCCACCACCTGTTGTAGAAGTTTATCGGTTTCCAAAATGGAGGACGCCGCCGTGCTGACTTCAGCCACGGAAGAAAGCGCTTGGGTACGAACTGCTACGCGCGCTTCCAGGTTGGCGATGAGATCGCGTAATTGCTGGGTCATCTTGTTGAAGGCAACCGCCAGACGGCCGATTTCATCCTGGGATTGGACATCTGCTGTTTGAGAGAAATCGCCTTCGCTAATGAGGGATGCCGCCTGCGCCAATTTGCCGATGGGAGTGGTGATTTGACGCGCCGCATACGTGCCGAGCACGCCGGCGATAACAATCGCTACCAGCATGGCACCCAGGGTCAATGCAATGGTCGATATCGCCAACGACAGCGCTTGGGTCGCGGGCTGTTCTGCGACGATATAAAAAGTCTGTTCGCTGAGCGTCAGCGTTTCAACGGCGATGGCGGCTGTGTTGCCGTCCAACCCTGTGGCGAAGGAATTCTGCGGGGGTAGAACTGCCCGTTTTTTCTGCAACACTACCGATGGATTGGCGTGCGCGACCACAAAATCATCGGCGTCGGTCATATAGACGATGCCGTTACCAGTCGCGTCCGCCAGAGCCATGATGTTCCAAACCGATTTGAAGTGGACGCGAGCGATCAAGACGTTTGAAAGATTGCCGTTTTGCAAATTGAACAGAGGTATGGAAACGATGATATAAGGCTCACCGGTGGCTTCATCGAAGGAGACGGATGAATAGTATGTTTTGCCAGAGTTCTTCGGCTGTTCGAATTCGTCGGAGCCCGCGCGACTGACCAGGTCCTTCGTTTCGATGATCTTGGTGCGGGAGAGATAGATTGTTTCCCGGCCGCGGCTGTTCGTCAACGTCAATTCTTCATAGACGCTTTGGTTGGCGAACAAGCCGTTAAGCAGGGATTCTTGTTGGTCAAGCGACAGAGACGACAAATTTCCAGCGTCAGCCAGCAAATACATTTCATTTTCGCGTAACTGCATAAAGCTGTTCACTTGCTCGGCGACGCGTTTTGCTACTTCGCTCTGCCCTGTCAGGGCTTGCGCGGCTTGGGTATTGTAGGTTTGCGATGCGCTAATTAACCCAAATAGCAACAGCGGAAGCAGCGCCAGAGCAATGAAATAAATCGTCAACCGGGTGAGTAAGCTTTTTTTCATGATTTGTATCCTGATGACAGCGCTTTTCGGTCTGTCAGAGTTGGGCGCGGTTCATTTCAGTTGAAACAACCGTCCCGAAGGGTGGAGTATAACCAAAGTCTTCGAGAAACCCTTCGGGGCGTTCTATCCTTCAACTCATTTGAAATGCATCTGTCCTGTTTATGCAGTGCAGAAGACCTCGGAATTCCTTGGAGACTTCAGCCGGTTGCAGCGGGAATTAACGAACAATGATGTTTGCCTGGTTTAGAATTTCATCCGGGATTTGAAGCCCAAAAGCCTGCGCTTGTTTCAGATCAACATCAAGATAGTATTCGGCGGTTTCCACCGGCGTATCGGCTGGTTTGGCGCCTTTGAGAATCCGGTCCACCATTTGCGCTCCTTGCTGGGCTTCCCCAGGGAAGGTGACGGTATAGTTGGAAATCGGAAATGGCGGGGTATTTATTTCGCGGTTGCAGGTGAAGATGGGGACTCCATATTTCAGCGCCTCCTGACCTAGTTGCTCTACACCCGTTTCCAGACTCGAGATGGGCGAAACCACAAAGATGAGCGTGTCTTCAGGCAAAGCGCTCACAACCGCCAGCATTTCATCCACGCTTTTCACTTCACTGGGCAGGAGCTCGACTCCCAGACTCGGTATGGCTTCGAGTACGCCTTGCATAATCAGCATGGTGATGGTGTCGTCCGGGTTGTAGGGAATATAAACATACTTGGTATCCGGGGCGATCTTCAGCGCCCACTCGAGGGCTTTGGCAGAGTGGTCCACAATTTGGACGCCGGTCACGTTACCGCCCGGTTGGGCAATGCTTTCCACCACGCCTTCTGCCACCGGGTTAATCACCGGGGTGAACACCACCGGGATGTCGGTTCCCTCGGTGGCTTTCTTGGCGGCTTTGGTGGTCATGGTGCCGACCGTAAAGAAGAGGTCCACGTTTGCCTCCATCAAGCGTGCGGCTTCCTTGTCGAAGGCGGCTTGGTCAGGTCCCACGTTGGGATCGTACAGGTAGGTGATATTTTTTCCCTCCACATAGCCCAGTTCTGTCATGGTGGTTTTGAAGTTATCAACAACGGGCGAGAGCCAGGGTATTTCTACAATGATACCGATGGTATGCATCTCTTTATTCGGCGCGCCCCCGCACCCTGAAAGGATCAGGCTCAAGGCAAACAACAGGATGAGAATTCGTTTCGCTGACATATTAGCTCCTTTGAAAAATCTTTTAGTCTTCATTTGACGCAACCTGATTCAAGTCAGGCGTAATCATATATCGTTGAGGCGGCAGGGATTGATCCCATGCTCGATGCGTCACTCCCAAACGAGCGACCAATCGGGTCGGTTGGCATAGCGATCAAAAAACCCGCGTCGGTAGCTCCTGTCTACGCGGAAAATTTTATATGAACATCCTGTAATGATGCTTTACACATCCGTTTGTTTTGGGAGATTCTTACAAGATTGAGAAGAGCCTGTTTAATAATGAAGTTGAAATACACAAGATGTATCGGATGGATTGCACAGCGCCGACTCGATAAAAAAACCGCATCCAAGTGGATGCGGTTGAAATTTTATTTTGCGATCCCCGTCGCCCGCGTCTCGCGGATGACCGTCACCTTGATCTGACCCGGGTATTGCATCGTCTCTTCGATCTTCTTCGCCACGTCGCGCGCCAACTTGACGGAGGCGAGATCGTCAATCGCCTCGGGCTTGACGATGATACGCACTTCGCGACCCGCCTGAATGGCGAACGCCTGCTGCACCCCGTCGAACGACATGGACATTTCCTCCAGCGAACGGATGCGTTTGATGTACGCCTCGAGGTCTTCGCGCCGCGCGCCGGGTCGCGCGCCCGAAATGGCGTCCGCCGATTCGGCGATGACCGCTTCCACGGTGAGTTGGTCCACCTCATGGTGATGCGCTTCGATGGCGTTCACCACAATGGAGTTGACGCCGTAGCGCCGGCAGAATTCCGCGCCAAGTTTGGCGTGTGTGCCGTCCTGGTTATGATCCATCGCTTTGCCGATATCGTGCAGGAAGCCTCCGAGTTTGGAGATTTCGACGTTCGCGCCGATCTCTGCCGCCAGAATGCCAGCCAGTTTCGACACTTCGACCGCGTGCGCGAGTTGGTTCTGCCCGTACGACGTGCGGAATTTCAAGCGCCCCATCATCTTCAAAATTTCAGGATGCAAACCCGTGACGTTCGCCTCATACGCGGCTTGCTCGCCCGATTCATTGATGATCTTTTCGACCGCGCGCGTTTCATCGTTCACGATCTTTTCGATGTGTGCGGGATGAATCCTGCCATCCAAAATTAACTTTGCCAGCGCGCGCCGACCGATCTCGCGGCGCACCGAATCGAAACACGAGACGGTGACTGAGTCCGGCGTATCGTCCACGATCACGTCCACACCTGCGGCTTGCTCGAAGGCTTTGATGTTACGCCCGTTGCGCCCGACGATGCGTCCCTTCATCTCTTCACTGGGGAGGGTGACGACCGCGCGTGTGACCTCCGCCACGTGTTCGGAGGCGACGCGTTGGATGGCGTCCGCGATCAACTTGCGGGCGCGCTTCTCGCCTTCCTCACGCGCTTCCGCTTCGATCTGGCGGATGATGCGCGCCATATCGCCGCGCGATTCTTTCTCGACAGCGGCTAACAATTCCTTCTTGGCTTCATCGGAAGTTAGCATGGCGATCTGTTCCAGTTTTTTAACTTCTTCTTCGTACAACTTTTCAATGTCATTTCCGCGCTTATCAATTTGCGATTGGCGGCGGTTCAGGTTCTGTTCGCGCTGTTCGATTTTGTCGAAGCGGCTGTCCAACTCGGCGCGGCGTTTGTCGAGGCGGTCGGTTTCCTTGTTCAATTCGATGCGCCGTTCCTTCATTTCGGATTCGGCGGCTTGCACGATCTTGGTCGCGTTCTCGCGCCCCTGGCTCTCGATCAGGCGGGCTTGTTCGTTCGTGACCTTCAGGATATTGTCAGCCTTGTCCTGTTGGTTCTTGAGCGCCCTTTCCGCCTGATAGCGATGGAAAAAGTATCCAACGATCAGACCGATGACGAGCGCAGAGACAAATGCCAATACGGTTATCAGGTTCATGTTATTTCCTCATCTTCGTAGTGAAGTTCGTTGCCGTGCATTTCATTCCAGATTTTTGTGACTGTCGGCGCGATGACTGCATAAGCAAACCCGCGCCGCGCAAGAAATTCCCATAACTTTTTTCTAAAGTCCTGCCATTCCAGTTCTTTGAAGCGATTCGCCCGCTTTTGCGCGGCTTCGTAGGCAAGCGCTTCATCGTCAACTTCGGCAAGCGCGGTTGAGGTCGTTTCCTCGTTGAGTCCCTTTTGACGCAGTTCCAGCGCCATCATGCGGCGACTGCGCGGGCGGAAGGTGGTCCGATTCTCGACCCACGCGCGGGCGAATTGATCGTCGTTGGCGAGCCCATCCTGCCGTAGCCGTGCGAGCGTCTCTTCGATCACCTCTTCAGGTATTTCGTGCTTGCGCAGATTCTTTCGAATCTCGGACTCGGAGCGGGCGCGGTAGCTTAGAAACAATAACGCCTGTTGGACGGCGCGTTCGCGCGCATCGTCCGCTTGCAGTTTCTGGACCTTTGCCTCGTCCAGCGTATCGCCAACCTTCAGCCACGCGGCGACGATGCGCGCCACCCCGAAGGCAAATTCCCCGTCGAGATGAACGTTGACTCGATTCGGATTGCGCTTTTGCGCTTCGAGGGCGGTGATCTTTTTCATTTAAAGCACACAGCCGAAGGACCGTCCGAGCGGCTTCGGCTGAGAGAAAAGTCTGGGTAGGTTGAGCAAGCCCAACGTCGCGCGCGCGAGGCGTGGCTGAGTTGGGTTAATCCGCCGGAGGGATGGACGTCACCGGCGTAGAACGCGTTGTGGAGGGGAAGTCAGGTTTATGATCACGTGGGCTTTCGTTGACTTCTTCTAATAACTCCCAAAACGGGGGAGGTTCCTGCTCAAAGTATCCAGAGTTGGTACAGCCATGACCGCAGAGCGGTGGGAAATTTCCAGTTCAATCCTTGCGGATTGCCCTTATTATACATGGAATTTAAGATTTGTTAATGTGGCAGTTTTATTACGAGGTGCGCGTCCAATATTTTGAACGCGCCAGAATGGGGATGAAGATGATCAGCGCAATCAGTCCGCCCATGGCAACGATGCCGTCGGTGGAGCCGATCTCGGATAGGTCTTCCGGTTCGGGCGTTTGTGTGGTTTGTAAGACCAGCGCCGCGCCAGCCATGTTGTTTTGCTGCGACGACTGGATGGCGCTGGTTTGCGCGAAGCCTGCGATCAACACTGCCAGCAACAATGCGATCACGATGATGGAAAAACGTCGGAGCGAATCTTTCATGCCGGGCAAGTATATCATGCGCTGAATCTTGCCCGTTCGTTGCGTGAGCGCGGGTATGAAAAAATCCGTTGATCTTTGCGGTAAAGCCGAAACGATTAATCATCGGCTTTTTATCCGCCGGTCTTTTGCGTTATAATCTCGCCTTGTCAACTGGGAAGCGGAGCCGGGGTGTTTCCTTGATGACAAACAAGAACGCCAGAGTTTCAATTTTCATCGTTTACAAAAAAGGCTTGCTTTAGTAAAATCGTGCAATATTTCACGAATATTTAAACGTTCCAGGAGCATGCATGATCCGAAAAACTTTTGAATGGGCGTTGAGTCCAATGGGGCGGATAGCGGTGTTGATCGCGGCGCTGTCCCTGTTCAGCCTCGCCGCGTTTGGTGTGTATCAGAGCCAACAACCTCCCGAACAGCCGATACAGTTTACGCACAAGTTACACGTAGGGTTGGGGGTCCAATGCTTATATTGTCACCCCGGCGCATTGCGCGGACCGTCACCCGGACTGCCGACGATCAGCAAATGTTGGGGATGCCACCAACAGATCGGTAAAACTCAAACCAGCCCGCTCTTGAAGCCCATGGTGGACGCCATGGCAAAAGGCGAAGGGTTCACCTGGGTTCCGGTGGCGCAAGTGCCGGACTTTGTGCATTTCACCCATCGTCCGCATGTGGCGGCAGGGTTGAACTGCGAAAACTGTCATGGCGATATGACGCAAGTCACGATCGCGGTCAACCCGCAGGTGATGAACATGGGGTGGTGCTTGAATTGTCATAAACAAAAAGCCGCCGGCGACGAGGAGAAGTTGACCAAACTCACCGACTGCGGAACGTGTCATTATTAATCGGGGCATAAGAGGAAAAACTCATGAGTCAAAAAATTTCCCGGCGCGATTTTCTCAAACTTGCCACAGCCGGCGGCGCAACAGCCGCCGTGTTGACCGGTTGCGGTCCCGCGTCGCGTTACGTAACGCGCGAACCGTACGTGAAAATGCCGGAATATACCTACAATGGTTTAAGTACCTACTATGCCACCACCTGCCGCGAGTGCGCGGCGGGTTGTGGGTTGATCGTCCGCACCATGCAAGGACGCGCCATCAAAGCGGAGGGCAACCCGGCGAACCCGGTCAACCTCGGCAAGACGTGCGCGCGCGGGCAAGCCACTTTGCAAGGGTTGTATAACCCGGATCGTGTGGAAGCCCCCGTCAAGCAAGCCCGCCAACAGGCGCTGGCGGCAGAGGCGATGAACTGGGACGATGCCACACAACTCGTGGCTGACGCGTTGAACAATACCAACCCAGCCGAGATCGCGTTCCTGATGGGAACCGCATCCGATCATCTCTTCGACCTTGTAACCGATCTAACGAACGCCATCGGCGCGCCGGCTCCGGTCCGCTTTGGCGCGCTGAGCATGTTCGAATCCCGCGCCACGTTGAGCAAAGCCGCAGAAAAATCTCTGGGGCAGGCTGGCTTGCCATACTTCGATCTTGGAAACGCCGACCTCGTGATTTCGTTCGGCGCAAACTTCCTCGAAACGTGGCTCTCGCCAGTCGCGTACACGCGCGGCTTTGCGAAAATGCGCCGCGGCAACTCGAAGAAGCGCGGCTACATGGTTCATTTTGAATCGCAGATGTCGCAGACGGCGGCAAAAGCGGATGAATGGATCCCGCTTCTCCCCGGGACGGAAGGCTTGGTCGCGCTTGCCCTCGGCCGACTCGTCGCGGAAGCCACGGGCGGCTCAGTGGCGCGCGTCTTTTCAACGGTGGATGTGCGGGAAGTTTCCATCCAATCGGGCATTCCGCTCGAACAGCTCGAACATGTTGCAAGCCTGATTGCCGAGGCGCAAGCGCCGCTTGCCATCCCCGGCGGGCAGGCGCTCGGCCAAACCAACGGTCTCGCGAACGCGGAAGCGATCCTCGCTCTCAATGCCCTCGCTGATAACTTCGGCAAGCCGGGCGGAGCGCTTCTCTCGCCGCTTGCGCCGAATGAAGATACATATCATCGCCCTGCCAATGCGCGTGAAATGAAAGATTTCATCGCCAAGTTGAACAGCGGCAGCGTCAAGGTCCTGTTCGTCCACGGCGTGAACCCGATTTTTGAACTTCCCAAAGCGCTTGGGTTTGCCGACGCGCTTGCGGCAGTCCCCACGGTGATCTCGTTTGCCACATTCCCCGACGAAACGGCGCTCGCCTCCGATTACATCTTCCCCGACCATCACGGACTTGAAGCGTGGGGCTATCAACGCTCCGCGACCGGGACGATGCAATCAGCGCTTTCCGGCGCTCAGCCGGTGGTCTCGCCGATGTACGATACACGCTCGACTGCCGATGTGTTGATCGAAGCGGCGCGCCTGGCTGGCGGCAAACTTGCCGAAGCGTTGCCCTTCACCGATGAAGTTGCGTTCATTCAAAGCAAAATTGCCAGCCTCATCGGTCGGACGGACGGCTCGTTCGTTGCGCCGGAGATCAATAGTTTCACTTCATACTTCCAACAGCATGGCGGGTGGTGGAAAACCGCCGCTGAGTCCGCTGTCCTTTCGGCGGCGGGCGCATTGAATAAGAATCTGAATGTAAATGCCGCTGTGTTTGCGGGTGAAGGAGAGTTCTTCTTCGTCCCGTTCGTTTCGCCGACGTTAGGCGAGGCTGGCGCGAACAAACCCTGGTTGCAGGAATTGCCCGACCCGATGACGACGGTCATGTGGAATACGTGGGTGGCGATCAACCCGGAGACCGCTCACGAACTGAACCTTGAAAACGACGATGTGGTCAAGGTTATCAGCGAGGCTGGGGAGGTGGAAGCCGCCGTCTATTTGTACCCAGCCATCCATCCGGGTGTGATCGCCATGCCCTTTGGTCAGGGTCACACGGCATATGGCAGGTTTGCCATGGCCAGACTCCTTGAGAGTCGGCTGGTCGGCTTGGTGCCGCGCGCTGGGGAGGTGGGCGATCCTTTCCCGCGCGGCGCGAATCCCGCAGACGTTCTCGGCGCGTATTTCAATGAAGCCGGCGATCTGGCGTTTGCAGGTATGAAAGTGAAGATCGAAAAGACCGGTGAGAAGCAGTATTTATCCCGCCTCGAAAGCCGTATCGGCGTCTATGGCGAGGGTTTACCCCAGGAAGGACATTAGGAGCGATTCATGACAGTTGACTTGAATCTCGTTGGCGCCAAAGGCGCAATTGCCGAAGCCGCGGAAGGTAAATGGGGGATGTCCATTGACCAGGATATTTGCACGGGCTGTCAGGCGTGTGTGGCGGCGTGCGCCATGGAAAATAATATTTCGTTTGTCGGCGAGGAAGACGCCGGCTATGGGCGCAGCCAGCACTGGATCCGGATCGAACGTTTCTGGGAGGGCGCGTATCCCGAAGTGAAAGCGACGCCTTTCCAGCCGATGCTTTGCCAGCAGTGCGGTCATGCGCCGTGCGAACCGGTCTGCCCGGTGTTTGCCACGCCGCACAGCGAGGCGGAGCAATTGAATTTGCAGGTCTATAACCGCTGTGTCGGTACGCGTTACTGCGCGAACAACTGCCCGTATCAGGTTCGTTCGTTCAACTGGCGCGATTATCACACCATTCCGGAACGCGGGAACATGGTGAATGGGACGCTGGTCTTCCCGTTGCATAACCAGTTCAACCCGGATGTGACCGTCCGCCGCCGGGGCGTCATGGAAAAATGCACATTCTGCATCCAGCGCATCCACAAGGCGCAAGACAAGGCGAAGTCGGAAGGACGCGAAGTGGAAGACGGCGAGTTTACGACCGCTTGCGCGCAAGCCTGCCCGGCGAATGCCATCACGTTTGGTCGTGTGGATCATCCCGAAAGCCTGGTCAGTCAACTGACTCATCAAAAACGCGGTGAAAAACACCTTGAAGAACTGAATACGCTGCCGCGCGTGACTTACCTCAAGGAAGGATAAATCATGGCTGTTGCATCCAAGTATCTGCCTGGCGCAAAACAAGCGCACGACACGCATCACGAGGAAGAAGATCATAAGCAATATTTGATGTTCGATCCCAAACCGCGCGGCGAGATGAACGCGATGGTGATGGAATCGATGCACACCACCTCATGGAAGTTCTGGGTGGTGTTCGGAATTTTGTCGGTGATCGTTGCGGTGTGTTTCTTCTATGCCTGGGGCTACATGATCGCCGAGGGTCTCTGGGTGGCGGGCGTGATGCGCCCCTCATACTGGGGCATCTTCCTCGTCAATACCGTGTTTTGGATCGGTATCAGCCACGCGGGGACGTTCATTTCCGCGATCTTGCGGGTGTTCAAGGCGGAGTTCCGTCGCCCGTTCACACGCGCCGCTGAGTTGATGACCACCTTCGGCTTGATCCAGGCGGGCGCGAGCATTTTCATGCACATGGGTCGCGTCTGGCTTTCTTATTGGATGTTCCCTCTGCCGAACGAGCGGCAGTTGTGGCCCAACTTCCATTCGCCGTTGATGTGGGACTTGCTCGCCATCACCACTTATGTCCTCGGCAGTACGATGTACCTCTTCCTGCCGTTGATCCCGGACCTGGCAATGGCGCGCGATCGCTCGACCGGCTGGCGCAAGACCTTCTATAAGATTTTGGCGCTCGGTTTCCGCGGCACCGAGGGCGAATGGCGGCATTTGATCACCGCCATGAACTTCTTCGCCTTTGCCATCATCCCGGTCATGTTCTCTGTCCACACCATCGTTTCGTGGGACTTTGCCATGGCGATGCGCCCGGGTTGGTCGTCCACGGTGTATGGTCCGTATTTCGTGCTGGGCGCGTTGCACTCGGGGATGGGCGCGGTGGCGGTCGTGTTGTTCATCATGCGGACGACGATGAAGCACATGGATTACTTCATCCGCAAGGAACATTTCGACGCGCTCGGTAAATTGATGTTGATGGTTACGTTCGCCTATACCTATTTCTTCTTCAACGACTATATCGTGCAGTGGTACGGCGGCGATGTGGCGACGGACAACCTCCTGCACTGGCTGGAGGAAGGTCCGATGGCGTGGATGTTCTTCCAAATGGTTGCCTTCAACATCATCATTCCGCCGCTCTTATTGTGGAGTAAGAAGATTCGACAGACGCCCTGGCTGCTGGCGTTGATCGGCATCATGATCAACGTGGGCATGTATTGGGAACGCTACATCATCATTCCGGTCACGTTGTCCATCAACCGCATGCCGTTCACGTGGAAATTGTTCGAACCGCGCATGGACGTCTTCCTGACGATCGGGACATTTTCCATGTTCCTCCTCTTTTACATGCTTGCCTCGCGCCTGATCCCGCTCATCCCGGTTTGGGAAGTTCAAGAGGGGCAGATGGCGCACTCGCTTCGCAAAGTGGGTAAGGCGCATGTCCCAACCCTCAGCGATTTTGAGTAAATGGAGCCGACCATGTCTGAAGCAACTCTTTTAGCGGTCTTTGAAGATATTGACCCGGCGGCGAACGCCATCGAAAAATTACACGAGCTGGGCGTTACGGACGAGAATATCAACGTGATCTCCGGCGTGCCGGTCGCGCATAAAATGCTCGGGCGTCCCCATCCGCCAACGAACGTGTCGCGGTTATCCATGGGCGGCGCGATCGCGGGCTTCCTGTTCGGGCTCTTCCTGAACTTTGGGACGCCGCATCTCTACAATGTTCCGGTGGGTGGGCAATTCTTTACGCCGATCCCTCCGGGCATGATCATCCTCTTTGAGATGACGATGCTGTTTGCCCTGCTCGCCACGTTCCTCGGCGTGTTCCTCGATAGCGACTTTCCGAACTACCAACCCATGGAATATGTCGCGGAGGTCAGCGACGGGAAGATCGCGGTCTTCTTCCGCTGCGCGCAGCAAGAGGCGCTGAAAATTACCGAGACGCTCAACAAATTGGGCGCTGAATCTGTGAGACCTGCGGAGGCGCGGCAGTTATGAAGCTATTAAAACAACTATTTTGGGTTTCGCTCACGCTGGGCATCCTGCTGGGCGTTGTTGAACTCTTCCTGTACGATGTCGTCAAAATAGACTGGGTCAGTTTCATGGAGATTCAGCCGTCTTACCGACCGATGGAAGACCCGTTGCCTCCGCCTTCACGCTCGATCCCCATCGAAGGCGCGATCGCCATCCCCGGCATGGGCGCGCCCGAAAACCCGACGCTGGCGGACCAGGCGTCCGTTACGCGCGGAGCGGAATTGTACGCGATCAACTGCCAGATGTGTCACGGTCAAGCCGCGGATGGTAACGGTTCCGTCGCGCCGTTCCTGATCCAGTTCAAGCCTGCGAACCTCACGTCTGCGGTGGTGCAATCGAAGAGCGACGGTTCGCTCTTCCTCACCATCACCAATGGTGTGGATGGGCGTATGCCTGCGCTCAACGAGAATTTGACTGTCGCGGAACGCTGGGATGTGGTTAACTTCCTGCGGACTTTGAAAAAAGCAGAATAGGGAATCCGATATGAATGACGTCCGAAAATTGATCTATGGAGCCCTGATCGGGTTCCTCGGCTTTCTGGTCCTGTGGATTAGTGTTGTCTATATTTCAGCCTGTGGGTTCACCTTTTCGTGCAATAAATACAAACCCCTCGTCGAACGCACGCCCATTCCGACCTTGATCCCGGTCCACCAAGCGGTCATCCAACTGCCCGCCGCAGAAGGCGACTTCGAGAAATGCCAGATATCTGCCACCGAGTTGATCGGCGCGTGGGTCTCGGCCGGCGCGCCGGAAACGGAGCCATTCCCATTCTCTGATGCGAACGATCGCACTTGTGAAGGGACGTTTGCCGCCGACGTGCAACCGCTCTTTGTTGAAAACAGCCTGTGGTATCCCAACGCGATCGGGTGCGTCAGTTGTCATAACGCCGAGCTCACCGCGCGCAGCGCCGGGCTCGACCTCACCTCGTATGCCGCCATGCAATTGGGCGCCGGTCGCGCCGATGCAAGCGCGAAGGGAACGGATATTTTCGGCGGTGGGAATTGGGAGAGTTCAAGCCTCTTCACAATCCTGACCACGCAAGGCATGGTCCCCGCCGGACATTCGGCGGACGTTGCGCCAAACAATGTCGTCCTGTATGTGGGCGCTGAACATCCTGTCACTCCCACGCCGGCGCCTTAGCAATTCGCCTTACGCAGCGCATCGCATTCTCTGCGTCACATCGGTTCGTCAGCGAAATAAAAATCTCCCGCTCATAGCGGGAGATTTTTATCAGCGGAGAGGGCGGGATTCGAACCCGCGAACCTTTTGGGGTTACACGCTTTCCAAGCGTGCGCGCTAAGCCAGACTACGCGACCTCTCCATTTTCAAGCGGGCGAATTATACCAGAAATAAAAAGCGCGACTCCGGAGCGAGCCGCGCTTTTGTCTTGTGGGTTGCCGATCAGTTTTCCAGCGCGCCCTGGCTGATCCAATCTAAAATGACCTGCACTTGCGGCGGCGTCAGTTTCGGTCCGCGCTTGGGCATTTCTTGCGTCACAATTTGTTCGGCAAGCAGGCTGTTTTCAATATCACCCGGCACAATCACAGGTCCGTTTTCCGAGCCAGTCATCAAACCTGCAAACGTCGTCAGGTCCAGCCCTTCTTCGATTTTGTCGCCGCCGTGACATTTCCAACAGCGGCTTTGAAAGATGGGAACTACATCGTTTGTGAAGCTGATGGCGCCAGTCTGCGCGGCGGACGACTCGGTGGGAGGCGGCGCGGTGAGGGTGGGGATGACCGCTGTGGGACTCGGCGCTTCACTCGGCGGGATGGCTGTGTCGGCGGCGGTGGGCGCGTCCACGGGCGAGGCAGGCTCACCCGTAGGTGAAGCGGGAGCATCCGCCGCTTGACCTCCGCAGGCTGTCAAGAATCCGATCAGTAGAAACGCGATCAATACCTTTTTCATTGTTCTCCTAGAAACCGTATAAGATGACGCCGCCGAGAAATGCCAGGCTCAGGGCGATGAGGAAACTTAACCCGTAGGCTGTGGCGTAGAGCGCGCGGTTGCCCTGGGCGAAAAGTTGGGGGTTGCGGAAACGGGCGATGCTGATGCCGGTTGTGAGCAGGAAGAGTAGCGCCGCGAGGGCGACCTTGGCGGCGGCGTTGGGCGCCTCGCCTTCGTAATTTTTGACATTGTCCATCACGCCGGTGAACCCGGCGAAGATCGTGCTGAGCGCGGCGAGCGCCATGTTTGCAAACGCGGCTTGTTCGAGCGAGGCGTTCTTCCGCCACCAGGCGAGCAGGATGAAGAGGAATGCCGCGCCGGTGAGGGCGATGGGGAAGTGCACGATCATTGGGTGGGTGGGGTGAATTTGGGTGACGACGGTGATGAAGCGGTTGATGAAATCCATGCGGGTCTCCTCGGTGTATGATAAGACCCTGAGCCTCAGGGTCTTATGGGGTTTGCTCTCAGACGAACGCGCGGCGTAACTTTCTTACGTTTGTCGCGCAGGAAAATTGTATGGATGTGGGAAGCGTCCTGGTTGTTCTTTTGCGCTGGGTTGGATTTCCCCGAAACTATATCAAGCGAACTTAAGCGGCGGCTGTGAAAAGAATTAAGGAGAGGTAAAGAAATTGGATACGGTGGGAAAGTAAACAGCGTGGCGCGGGATGGACCCGCCGCGCCGCGTTAAACTACTTACACGGAACCTGTGGGTTGGTGTCTTGTGAGGTTAGTTTTTTCCCGCTGGGGCGGCGGCCTCGCGCGGCGCGACCATGCCCCAGCGCGATGCGCCGAGGTAGAGGATTTCGAGGATCAGGTCTTCGTAGCGGATGCCTTCGGCTTTGGCTTGCAGGCAGAGATCGCTGTACTCGGGCGTGAGACCGGGCAGGGTGTTGATTTCCAGTAGGCGCGGGTTGCCTTCGTCGTCGAGGCGGATGTCGGTGCGCGAAATATCCAGCGCGCCGAGCAGTTGATGCGCGCGCAGGGCAAAGTAGCGGAGTTTCTTTTCGAGTTCGGGTTCCACGGTGGCCGGGCAGAAATACCCGGGCGCGCCCTCCTCGCCGACCTCCTTTGATTTCGACGCGTGGCTGTAGACCTTCGGTGTGACGGAGCGGGTCATATCCAACTCGAGGATGGGGAAGCGGTGGAAGCCGTCTTTTTCATACCAATCGGGGTTGCGCGAGTACAGTTTGGCGTCTGGGCGTCCGAGTATGCCCACGGTGAATTCGCGTCCGGGTAAAAAGACTTCGACCAGCGCGGGTTGTTGGTAGGTGTTGATGATGTATTGCGCGCGCTCACGCAACTCTTTCTCTTTGTTGACGATGGCTTTCGTGTCCACGCCCATGCCGGTGCCTTCGCGCGCGGGTTTGACGAACAAGGGATATTTCAACTCGGGGCGCAGGGGCTCGTCGCCGACGATGAATTCCTGAAACGGCGCGACCGGCAGGCGTCGGTCGCGCCAGATGCGCTTCGTCAAAGTTTTATCAAGCGAGATGCCGTTGGTGAGGACGCGCGAGCCGGTATATGGGATGCCGAGCATTTCGAGCAGAGCCGGTATTTGCGCCTCGCGCGCGTCGCCGCCGAGTCCCTCGGCGATGTTGAAACAGATGTCGGGTTGTGCGTCGCGCAGGGCGAAGGGCAGGTCTCTGTCGGCGTTGATAAAGAGCGTTTTATGGCCGTCCGTTTCAATGGCGGCGCGCAGCGCATCGATCGTTTCGATATGGTCGAAGTCGGCGAAAGCGTCCGGCGGGACGCCCTCCGGCTTGGGCTGTGAATCGTCTTTGATGTTTGCCAGGACGGCGACCTTCCAATAACGTTTCATAGAAGTTTTGAATCTCCTTTGTGATCCAAAATCAATTGCTCGCGCCAATGATAGCCGAATGCGGGCAGATGACAAGGGTAAAACATCCTGCTAGACAATGACTTGCCTTTCAGGTATCATCGGTTATCTCCTCACGGAAAGCAGATACGGGAAAGCGATACAACGAATGGCAATGTTCTCAAAGGACCTGGGCATAGACCTGGGCACAATGTTCACCCGCCTCGCGGATTCCTCCCAGGTCCTGGCGCAACAACCGACGATCGTTGCCATTGAAACCGCTGAACAAAAAATGGTGGCGGTGGGGCAGGAAGCCCTGGATATGTACGGGCGCGTGCCGGAGAGCATCGAAGTTGCGCGCCCATTGAAGAACGGGGTCATTGCAGATTATGAAATCACAGAGACGCTGTTATCGTATTTGATCCGCCAGGTGAGCGGTTCCATGCGCCTGATCCGTCCGCGCGTCATGATCTCTGTGCCGAACGGCGTCACCAGCGTGGAGCGCCGCGCGGTGTACGAAGCCGTCCTGGAGGCGGGCAGTCGCGAAGCGTATTTGATCCAACAGCCGCTTGCCGCGGCGCTCGGCGTGGATTTGCCCATCGGTTCGCCCTCAGGGAATATGGTCATCTGCCTCGGCGGCGGATGTGTGGAAGCGGCTGTGATGGCGATGTACGGCGTGGTTTCCGCGGAAACTTTGCGTTCCGGCGGCTTGGACTTCGATGAAGCCATCGTCAATTATGTGCGCCGCAAATATGGCGTAGTGATCGGTCAGACGACCGCCGAGCAATTGAAAACGCGGATCGGCGCGGCGGTTCCGCAGGATACCGAAAACAGCATGGAAGTGCAGGGGCAAGATCAGGTCACCGGCTTGCCGCGCCCGGTCACGTTGACCACCGGTGAAATTGTCGAGGCGTTGCAAGACCCGCTAAAGTCGGTGATCGAGACCGGCCGCCGAGTGTTGGAAAAAACTCCCCCCGAACTCGTTGCAGATATCATTGATCGCGGCGTGGCGTTGTGTGGCGGCGGCGCCTTGTTACGCGGCGTGGACAAATTGCTCACCAAATCGCTCGGCATCCCCGCCTATTTGGTGGACACGCCGCTCACTTGCGTCGTTGAAGGCGCAGTAAAGGCTTTGCCGATGTACCCAATCCTCAAGCGCACCCTGCCGCAGGTGTGATTGGGAAATCGATAGAACAGTTAAACTGACTTGAAGCGAAGTGTTGGAGAGGCTTCAGATTTCTAATTTGAGAGGGGAATCCATGGCGAGGCGTGTGACCAAAGCAGGCGCGGAGTTGTTTTCTCATCCTTATTCCACCATCCTCCAAATTGCCGGAGCGACGTGGGTCAAATCCGTCATCCCGCGCGTGAACTCCTCCCGCGCCGACTTGCTCCCGATCGCCAAGACCGGCGCGCGCGCATCCGTGTGCTTCCGCGTGGACAGATCCTCCATATTCCCATGATCGGACGTCACCAACACCAACAATTCATCCTTCATCATTCCACCTTCATCCTTCAACTCCCCATCCCACTTTCCACTTTCCACTATTCCCCCCAACACCCCATCAAACCCCTCCATCAACCTCACCGCCGTTTCCATCTCCTGCCGGTGACCGGCGTAATCGCTTGCCCAATATTCGAACAACGAAAAATCATATTCCATGGCTAGCGAGATCAACTTCTTTCCCGCTTCGTGTGCATCCATCACCGGCGCGTCGGGGAAGCCGAGCATCGTCCGCCAGCCCTCGCCGGTGAAATCCGCTGAGAGCGCGCGCCCAGCGAATAAATCTTCGTGTTTGAACAACTTCAGCCCAGCATTCGTCACCGCCATTGGAATTGATGAATAAATACGTTTGCCCGAATCGATTCCGTCAAAGTAGCGCGGCGGATACGCGTTGAGCAGGGCGGTCTTCTTCCCTGCCGCGACGCATTTCGAAAACAACGTCTCGCCGTTCAAATACGCGGCGACTTCGGGATTCGGTTTCGGTCCGTAGTGATAACCAAGCTCAGCCGAAATATTTTTCCCGGTCAACAACATCGCCTGCCCTGTCGCGGACTGCGGCAAGCCGTCCACGCCCACGCCCGCGTCAATTGCGATCAGCGAAGCGTACTCCCCGTCAAACGGCGCGGACTCTTTCAACAGCGACCGCCCGTCGAGCGCCGCGTTCAAATTCGGCATCTTTGCCCGCGCCAACGGATTCGTCTCGGCATTGTTCTCGCCCAGTCCGATTCCATCCATAAAAATAAATAAGACTTTCATTGAAGGGATTATACGACCATATGTCGTTGCGAGCGAAGCGAAGCAATCTCCTCGCGACAGGGGATTGCTTCTCGAAGACTCGCAATGACAGTTTTTGGAATAAAATTGACTCATGTCCCTCATTGATTTGAAAAAACTACAAACGCATCGCGCGCGGACGTTCAACCTGCCTCCCCAGCGGAGACTTTCATCGCCCGCCCAAGCGCGCGCCTTCGTCGAGAAACGCGGCTTCGTCTACTTCTGGCCCATCAAAGGCATTGACCTCCCTTCGCTGTGGACAGCCGTTGCAGGCGCGCGTCCCGTCGCTGACGCGCACGACGACCCGGGTCACATCACATGGGGCTGGAAGGACGGCGCGCTCGATAAAAAGATTTGGTATTACGCCAAGATCCTCCGCAAAAAAGCGACGATGATCTCGCTCGACGTCGCGCCCTATTTTTACGCCCTCTCCGAAAATTACGGCTCGCCCGATGAAGATTATCTGCTCGCCTACGAAGAGGGGAGGTTGACTCAGTCCGCGAAGCAAGTGTATGAAGCCTTGTTGAGTGAAGGCGCGTTGAACACGCTCGACCTCCGCAAAGCGGCGAAGCTCGCAAACGCAAAAGATTCCGAGTTCAACAAAGCGCTCGAAGTTTTGCAAGCCGATTTCAAAATTCTTCCCGTCGGCGTCGCGCAAGCGGGCGCGTGGAAGTATTCGCACATCTACGAGATCGTCCCGCGCCACTTTCCGAAACTGCCTGAGCAAGCGCGTAAAATCGGCGAAGGCGCGGCGCGCGCCAAATTGCTCGAACTCTACCTCGAATCCGTCGGCGCGGCGACCGAACCCGACGCGGCGAAATTATTCGGCTGGAAGAAAGAATTGCTCGCACGGGCAGTCGCTAATTTGATTCAAAAGAAAGTTGTTGTTGAGTCCGACCATCCAAAACAAAAAGGGAAGTGGCTGGCGTTAAAGCGATTGGTGGTCGAGTAGCCCGAGGCGATAGCCGAGGGCGTATCGAGACCACCGCTAACCAAAGCAATTCTTGTTGCAATGTTGTTCCTCAACCATCGCAGTGATAAAAAGGAGTATTCAGCCTCAAGAATCGCCATGAAACTTCCCTGTCCTAACAACGTAAACCAACTCAGAGTGTTTACCTATTTGTTCGTACGGCAGTTTAGTCATTTGTTCGTGCGGCAGTTCAACTGCCGCACGAACTCAGTGTAATCAACTAAGGAGAATGAAACCATGAAAAACCGTTCCAACCTATTTCTCGGCATTTTGTTGATCGCCATCGGCGGCTGGCTGGTCGCCACGCGGCAGATCCCATCCCTGCAAAACTTCACCGAAAACATGACCGGCGCCACGTGGACCATCGCCGCGGGCGCGTTGATTCTCGTCATCGGCTTGCTCACGGGCGCGCCCGGCATGGCGGTCCCCGCCTCCATTGTCGCGGGCATTGGCGGGATTTTGTTCTATCAGGACCGCGTCGGCGATTATTCCTCGTGGGCGTACATGTGGACGCTCATCCCCGGCTTCGTCGGCGTGGGCACGCTCCTCGCGGGCTTGCTCGGCGAAAACACGCGTCGCAATCTCGGCGGCGGGTTGCGGATGATCGGGTTCAGCGCGGTTCTGTTCCTCATCTTCGGCACGTTCTTCGGCGACCTCGATTTCCTCGGCGAATACGGCGTGGCGATCATTTTGATTCTGCTTGGGCTGTTCATTCTGGCGCGCGGTTTCATGCGCGGTGGAGGCAGAAGTGAAACGAGCTAACATCTTCTGGGGCATTGCCTTGCTTGCGTTGGGTGTCTTGTTCCTGCTTCAAGCGCAAGGGATCATCGCTAACGCTTTTCAATTCATCTGGCCCCTCGCGCTGATTCTTGTCGGCGCGTGGTTCATCCTCAGCGCGTTGTGGAAACCCGACCTCGCCGACGACGAAACATTTTCGATCGCGCTCCAATCGGCAAAGCGCGTCGAGTTTGATTTCTCACACGGCGCGGGGCAGATTCAGATCAGCGGCGGCGCGCCCTCTGGGAAAGCGATCGTCGGCTCGTCGGCGGTTGGGATGAACACCGGGAGCCGAATGGACGGAGACAGGTTGAAGGTCGAAGTGAGCGCCGGTCCGTCCGTCATCCCGTTTATTGGTCCTGCTACAGGCGTCTGGCGTTATCAACTCACGCAAGAAGTTCCCGTCACGTTGGAAGTGAACGCCGGCGCGAGCGGTTTGGAGATTGACTTGCAGGACGTGCAGGCGACGCGCATCGAACTCTCGACGGGAGCCAGCAGTGTGAATTTGACCATGCCCGCGCGCGGTGCGTCTTTGCTCGACGTTTCAGCGGGCGCGGCTTCGATCAACATTCGCGTCCCCGACGCGGTCGCGGCGCGCATCCGCTTTGAAGGCGGTTTGACCAACATGGATGTGGACGCCGCCCGCTTCCCGCAAGTGGATTCGGGGATGTGTCAATCGCCCGACTTCGATACATCCGCAAACCGCGCCGAGATCAACATTGACGGCGGCTTGGGCTCGGTGACGGTTAAGTAAAACCTGTACCGCAAAGTTCACTTTGCGAAATGCCTTAACAAGGAGATACGATGAAAAAATACGACCCTCGTTTGTGGATCGGCGCGCTCTTGGTATTCGGCGGCGTGTTAGTCCTTCTTGAAAATTTAAATATCCTCAGCGATGTCAGCGATATTTTCTGGGGCGCGATCTGGGGATTGATCGGCTTGTTCTTCCTGTTCATGTTGCTGCGGAATCGCAGTAGCTGGTGGGCGGCGTTCCCCGCGTTCACTTTGCTTGGGCTTGCCGCGTCGGCGTTTCTGCCGAATTCGCTTGAAGCCTTCAGCGGACTGGTGTTCTTCGCGGGAATCTGTATCGCGTTCCTGTGGGTTTACTTTACCGACGTGCAGTCGCATTGGTGGGCGATCATCCCATTCGGAATTCTGCTCACTCTCGGCGCCATCGACGCGCTCGAAGAAACGACCGGCGCAGACAGCGGCAATTTCCTCTTCCTCGGGTTGGGACTCACCTTCATCCTCGTTGCCATCCTCCCCGGTGGAAAGAATCGTAGTTGGGCATTCATCCCCGGTCTCGTCTTGCTCGTCTTCGGCGCGTTCCTCACCGCCGGCGTCGTCGGCTGGATGCAATATCTTTGGCCCGCCGCGTTAATCCTCGTCGGCGGCTATTTTGTGCTGAAATTTTTCAGGAGCCCAGCCTAAGCAGGACGGGCTTCTAAATTCCGAGACTGTTTCTTAAGTACACGGATTTAACGGATGGCACGGACTTACGCCAATTTTTTCATGATTTTTCCCGTGAGAATCGGTAAAGTCCGCGCGATCCGTGTCCAAAAAGGATTTAGAACGCAAATGCCTCGAATTTGCGAATTCAGCAAATGAATCTCTAAAAATTCGCGCAATTCGTCCATTTGCGCCATTCGCGTTGAGATCTTCCCCGCTCCCTGCCAATTATTTCATCCCACTTTCAAGGATTGATTTCACTTGTGTGTGCGCGTCCTTCCAACGCGTCGAAACCGCGTTGGCGAGGCACGTCAAAATATCCCGCCCCGTTTCGGGGTCTTTTGCAATTAACGTCCGTAACATATCCCCGTGAATCCGCGCCGCCTCCAGCGGCTCAATGGCGATGGCGGTCGAGGTGTAGCGCGCGCTGCCGATCACAGCCGACCAGCCGAACAACCCGCCTGGTTCCACGTGCGAAACGGTGATCGGCGCGCCGTCATAGGGCTTGTAGGAAATCTGCACCCGGCCTTCAACAACGATGTACAAATGTTCGGCGGGCGAATTTTGCTGAATGACGAAATCGCCCGCAGCGTAATGGACCGCTTCGATGAGCGGCTTCAGTAATTCAAGTTGTTCGGCGCGCAGGTCGGCAAACACCGGCAAACGACGGATGAAAATACCCATTGTTTCATGTTAATCCGGCGAAAAATCGCAATCCAGTGGCAAATATCATTTTTTGCATGACATTCTTCCCGAATTTCCATGCCGCCCTGTTTGGCAGAGTATACTTGCCGACGCAATGACCGAAGCAAACTCACCCAGCAGATTTCGCAACGCCCTGCCCCTCATTTTGATCGCCGCGGGATTCATCCTCATCACCGCCTCCGCTTTTTACCTCTATCGCAACCTCCCGCTTCAACCCGACGGGGGAGTCGTCCCGGCTGTGGCAAATTATCCCGCCCCCGAACTGACCCTCACCGACCTCGACGGCGCCACCCATTCCCTCGCCGATTATCGCGGGCAAGTCGTTTTGGTCAACTTGTGGGCAACGTGGTGCGAGCCGTGCAAAGAGGAAATGCCCGCCTTGCAAGCCTACTATGAAAAGCACAAGGAAGACGGTTTCACCATCATCGCGGTCAACGACGGCGACCCGACCGAAGATGTTGTCCAGTTTGTGGACGACTTTGAGTTGACCTTTCCCATCTGGCTCGACCCAACCTACATCGCGACGGAGCAAGCGTTCAAGACGCTCGGTCTTCCCTCATCGTATGTGATTGACCGCAATGGCACAGTCCGCTTGCAATGGCTTGGGGGAATTGAGCGCAAATCCCTTGAAAAATACGTCACCCCGATCGTTCGAGAGGAACCATGAAGGCTGTAGTCAACTGGCAGGAGGGGATGAAGTTCGTCGGCGCGGCTCCTTCGGGCTTTCCGATTCAAATGGACGCGGACTCGTCGCTCGGCGGCAGCGACAGTGGCGTGCGCCCGATGGAGCTGATCGCGCTCGGTCTGATCGGCTGTCAGGCAATGGACGTGATCTCCATTTTGCAGAAGAAGCGCCAGCAAGTGACGAAGTTTGAGGTGCGCTTCGACGGTCCGCGCTCGCCGGAGTATCCGAAAGTGTTCACGAGGGCGACGGTCACCTTCGCGGTCACGGGGAAACAGATCAGCGAAGACGCGGTGTTGCGCGCCATCGAACTCGCCGCGACGAAATACTGTCCTGCTAGCGCGATGCTTGAACAAGCCTTCCCGATGGAATTGAAGTATGAAATTTATGAAGAGGCAGGGAATGGAAATAACCGCTTGACCGTTCAAGGCGTTTGGGAGAATGTGATGGGGCGTGACTAGCGCGCTTCCGATTCCACCCGCGTTCCAAAATCGGAACATTCACAAGCCACGATCGTCTGCGCGCCGCGCCGCAGGATGCCTGCGCGCTCCACTTCGCCCCCGCCTGCAATCCATCCCTCGAAGTTAAACGCCAGCGGACCTGTGGCGAGGATCCATTCGCCGTTGTATTTGCGCGCCACGTGGACGTGCGTTCCCGTTGACGAACCGCCCTCGCAAGAGGGATAACCGATCGGGTCGCCGGCTTTCACTTCACTGCCGACCGTCACACGCGAGTCGGCGGCGGTGTGCAAATAATATAAAACCCAGCCGGTGCGTTCATCGCCGTCTTGATCCAGGTCAATCGCCACGCCGTCTACATCTGCGCGGACGATAAGCCCATCAGCCATGGCGGTTGTGTACAAGTCGCGCGCCACGATGTAGCAACCGGAACTATCTGAGGCGGGCGCGAAATCGAGCGCGGCGAAGGGTTCGCCGGAGCCCCAGCCGGTGTGCGGTCCGCTGGTGAACGCCCACACGTGACCCGGTAGAAATGGGAAGCGGAGTTCGGGTTGTTGCAAACTGCCGGGGATGACGATGGGCGAGTCGAGCCAGGGGTTGCCGAAAAAAGCCGAATAGGCGCGAGCCAGCCCCCCCGGTCCGATCGAAGCGAGGTAGTCATCCCCCGCTTGCAGGCGTGAAAAATAATATTGGAGCGCGACCGATCCCGCGTTCTGCCAGGGGTCGGGACGCGTGAGCGAGTGGTCGGTGAGTTCGAATTCGGTGAGCGCGCCGCGCCGCCAGCCGTAGTAGCCGTTGTTCAAAGTGTTCGCCGCGATGACGAGTTGCAGATAGGGCGTATCGTAAAACGTGCGATGAAAGCCGAGACTATATTTTTCTTCGGGTGGTTCGGGCTGGGTGAGCGCGCCGGTTTGATATTCGAGGAGCGCAAGCAATAAGCGCGGGCTGAGGCTGTAATTGGTTGCGACGTAATCCACGATCTCGGCGCCGGTGCGGTTTTTGCCGCCGGCGTAGGCGCGGTAATTTTTCAGCCAGCCGTCGGTGGAGGCGAGGAACGCGCTCGTGTTGAAGCCGATCTGTGCCGGCCCGTTCACAAACGCGTGGTCGGGGAGGCTTTGATATTCGGCGCCCCACAGCGGCAGATAGTAAATGGGGATTTTCATCGGCAGACCGACGGGCATCGTGGTCGCGTCGCTGGGGATGATGGGGTTGGCGGCGCGGATTTCCTCCACCGAGGTGTTGAAGCGCTTCGCCAATGCGGGGAGGTTGTCTCCGGATTGGGCAACGTAATCCACCAGTTCGCCGGGGTTGTATTGCGGCCTTCCGTTGGTTGGCGCGGGGATGATCGTCGGCGCGAGCGGCGTGATCATGTTTTCGATGGCGGTGTTCGGTTGGCGCGGCGCGCAGGCGGAGAGGAGGAGCGCGAGTGAGGCGACGATCGCTTTTAAAGCGACTGTCGCCTGTTTGAATCTATTCATCATCTTTACGAACGATCAACGACTTTGCCTGACCGTACACATCCGCCGTGACGACTTGATTGCCTTTGACCATTTTGCCGAGATACGGTTTGTCGCCGGCGATGACGGTCCAACCGCTCATCACCCAGGGGATGGCTTCGTCTGCGATTACCCATTCGCCGTTGTATTTGCGGGCGATGTGCGTGTGCGTCCCGGTGGAAATTCCGCCTTCGCAGGAGGGATGTCCGATGCGTTCGCCCTGCTCGACCCATTCGCCCAGCGCGACCTTGCCGCGATTGGCAACGTGCAAATAGAGAAGATTCCAGCCGGTCTGTTCGTGACCGTCGCCGTCGAGATCCAGCACGACAATGCCGTTCCCCGCGCGGACGACCAGCCCGGGCGCCATGGCGAGAATCCATTTTTCAGAAACGTCACACCCGCTTTTGGCGGTGGACGGGGCGAAATCGAGCGCGGCAAGCGGTCCGTGACTTTCCCACGCGCTGTGCGGTCCGCCGGTGAACGCCCAGTTTGTATTTAGTTCGAAAGGCAGGATCATTTCCGGTTGCGTCAACGCGGGCGGGAAGACCGCCCCAGCCGCGTCGGCGCGCAACCACGGGTCGCCGAACATATTGGCATAGAACGAGGGAAACCCGCCGGTCTGGTCCATGATTCTCAGCCATTCGTTTTGGCTGTGCAGTTGTGCGAAGTAATACATAATGGCAACCGTGCCGGCGTTGAGAGATGGATCGAGTTGGTAGGTTGTTTCATCGCGGAAGGTTAGCTCCGTCACCGTGCCAGCGCGCCAGCCGTAATAACCGGTGGATAACTGGTTGATCGCCCATGCCAGTTGCATGAACATCCCCTTGTGCAGGAAGTTTTCATAACCCAGCGGATAGGTTTCGTGAAATTCATCCACAGGCGCGCCGCGCACCCAGCGCGCTTCGAAATCGAGGAGGGCAAGCAACAAACGCGGGTTGACCGAGTTTTCATAGGCGATGCGTTCGATCTCTGCCGCGCCGGTCATCCAACCGGTCGAGCCGAGGTATTCGCGGTACGTGGCTAAATATCCGCCTGCGTCCTTCGCGTAGCCCGCGATGTCGAAATCCACCGTGCCTGGCGAAAAGATGACTTCGGTATCGGGGATCAATTGCAAGTTCGGCGTATATTGCGCCGATTTATCCATGCGATCAGGAACGATGAGCAGTGTGCCCGTGTCGAGGAACCCGCTTTGGGGTAGGATCTTCGGCGACGTGATCTCGGTCACTTCGACCTTGAACCTGAGCGCCACCGCGGGAAGCCAATCGCCGTTTTGGGCGTAGTACAAAACCGTCGCGGCGGAGGGCGTGGAAGTTAATGCTTCAGTGGGCGAAGCGGTCGCCGGGAGGGTGACGAAGGCGCTCAACAGGGAAGTCGGCGTGGCGGTCAGCGGGGGCGTCGGCGTGACGGTCGCGCTGGCTGGGACGATTTCATTGGGCGTTGTCTCTGCGACGGGAAAATCCATGATCGGGCTGCCGCCGCTGGGAGTAGGAGTTTCGTATTGTCCCCACAACGATGTGTTGCTTCCGCCGCACGAAGAAAGGATTAAAGTTGCAAGGATCAAGAAAGTTGTAACGCGTTTCACAGCGGGGATTATACCTTCGATGGATGGTTCGTAACCAACGGTCATCTATAAATTCTGTTTTTTGTGCGTGATATAATTCCGAGCAATGAAGTTGCCGCACGCCGATCGTGCCGTCGTTGATGTTGAGAAATTGCGTAATTATTGTCTCAGTCCATCGCATCCACGCGGTAAGCACAAAGCGCGTGTTTTTGCCAGAGTCCTAGGGCTGACCGCCGCGGACGCTGATGAGCTCAGACAAAGAATTCTGTCTGCCGTTATTTTGGAAGATGCGATTCCGACAGACCAGGACGAATATGGTCAGCGATATGCGGTTGATTTTAGAATAAGCCGACAAGGCAATGAGGCGCTTGTTCGTAGTTTATGGATCATTCGCGCCAGTGAAGATTTTCCGCGAATGACCAGTTGTTATGTGTTGTAGGAGCCTGAAATGAAAAACAAGATTGAATTGCTCGATGTAGTTGCGCTCACCGAAGACCTGCCAAAGTACAAATTAGAACGGGGACAGGTGGGAACTGTCCTTGAGTTCCTTGCGCCAGATGTCTATGAAGTTGAATTTACAGACAATGATGGACGTACATATGCAGAGGTGGCGGTGAAAGAGGATCAATTGCTCGTTTTGCATTACGAACCGGCGCTTGCCTAGCGCACAAATCAGCTGACGTACAAAACTCGGAGAATTCATCTCCGAGTTTTGTTTTTATCTCGAAATCTGATTGACCCCATCGAACACGCCTTCCTCGGCTTGGAGGACGGTCGTGCCGCGCGTCAGCCAGCCGTTGTACAAAATTCCGTCGCCGCTGGAGACCCAGCCGTCGAGGTCGAAGGGGAGATTGCCGTCGGCGGGAATCCACTCGCCGTTGTAGCGGCGCGCGAGGTGGAGGTGCGTCGCGTTGGAGATGCCGCCTTCACAGGAGGGATGCCCGATCGCCTCGCCCGCGTAGACGTATGTCCCGGCGTGCACGCGGTCGCGCGATTCGACGTGCATGTAGAGAACAGTCCATCCCGTTTGTTCGTAGCCGTCGTTGTCCAAATCTTGAACCACCGCGCCGTTCTCTGCGCGGACGATGTACCCGTCCGCGACCGCGACGACCCATGCCTCGCTTTGCGCGCAACCCGCCGATTCGCCCGGCGGGGCAAAGTCGAGCGCTGCCCAGGCGGAGCCGTTATCCCAGCCGCCGTGCGGACCGCCCGTGAACGACCACGTCGCCCCGTTGAGGAAGGGGAGTTGCATACTAGGTTGGGTCAGATTCACCGGGAGAAGCGAAGCGAGGTCGTAGTCGAAGGGATAGCCGAAGAGCAGGTTATACGTCTGGAAGAATCCGAGTTGGCTTACGTCGAAGTCCCAGACGGCGCGGTTGTTGTACTGCGAGAAGAAATATTGCACGCCCGCGGTGGCGGCGTTGATGGTCGCGTCCATCGGCACGTATGTCCCATCGTTGAGCGGCAGTGTGCCGAGCGCGTTGACGCGCCACGCGTAATAACCGTGATTCAAATTATCTGCCGCCCACGCGGTCTGGCGATACAAGCCCGCGTAATAATCTTCGTAGTAGCCCATCGGGTAATCCACGTTTTGCGGCACGGGATTGGTGACCCAGCCGCTGCGATATTCGAGGAGGGCGACGAGCAGGCGCGGGTTGACCGAATAATTCTGCGCGACGCGCATGATGATCTGCGCGCCGCTGAGGTACGCGCCGTCCACCTCCTGCACGTAATTGCCGAGATAGCCGCCTTTGTTTTGCAGGAATTTATCGAGATCGAATGTGACGCTGGCGGGTCCGAAAATTAACTCTGAATCGGGAATCAGTTTGAACGGCGAGCCGGGAACCGGGTCGGTTGTGATCGGTGGGATGTTCACCACCTGCCCAACGGACAGCACCGACGCTTCGTTCAGACCGTTTGCCTGCATCAACGCTTCGAGCGTGATGCCGTATCTTTGAGCGATGCTTCCCAGCGTGTCGCCGGCTTGGACCGTATATTGGTCAACGTAGTCACGCGGCGGCGGGAGCGGATGCGGCGCGTCCGGCGTGGGCGCGTTGAACGACGAATTTGAATTCCGTGTGGGAATTTTCACTGTGATCGGCGCGCGCGTGGGGGTGGGGCCTGCGGGCGTTTTGGTCGCCTGGATGATCTCGCCCGGCTGGAGCGGCGCGGGCGTGAAGGCTTGCCCGGTCACCGGCGCGAAGGGATCGTAGGTGGGGTACGCGGTGGAAGAGGAGGGGGAGCAGGAGGCGAGGAGAAAAGCAATTAGCAAATAGTAATTGGCGCGGCGAAGCATGGAGCGGATTGTACCAATACACAGCCAGCAGTTAAAAACGCGCAATGGAATTATCACTGGGGGCGAGGCGCCTATTCTGCGCCGATATTGCAGTTCTTCATCGTCCTCCAAACCGGGTTCAGGTCAGACATGAAGGCGTCGGCGGCTTTGTAGAATTGCATTTTCGGATTCAACTCGCGCAGGTATTGGCGTTGTGCGTCCGTGTATCCTTCATATTGATAAGGCAGGAAGTTATCCGGGTGCGGCGCGGAGAGAAGGATTTGACCCGTCAGCGGCGGATTCGGCTCCGGCGGAACCTCGAAGCGTTTGACGTATGCGGCGATGTATCCGTTGTTTTGGCAGAGCGTCGGCGCGCCGAAGGCGAGTCGTTTTTCGGAGAAGACAAATTCAGGGCGAAGCGTTTGCGCCTGCCGCGCAAACTCACGCGGGTAGACCAGCGCGAAGGATGCGTGATAATTCCATGCGGCTTGAACGATGACTGCGACAAGCAATGCCTTTTGGAGTTTATCGTTGAGCGAAAAAGACTGTTTGAGTTGTTCAAATCCGCCGGCGGAGAGGAGGATGAGGCATGGAAGCGCCTGCCGCGCCAACCTGCCATAGACCACGAACGAATGCAGGAACACGGATGGAATCAGCAGGCAGAGATAGATGAAAACCGCCGCGCTCGCCCAAAGTGTGACGGTTTTGTCGTTGCCTCGCGATGATAAAACGGCAATGGCTGAAAGCAAAACGAGCAGGATGAAAAGCCAGTGTTCCGAGCGCCAGAAATATTCGAATGGCAGGCTCCAGCCTTCGTCGAATTGCCCCTGGCTGACAGTGGCGGAAAACGAACGATATTCCGTGAGCAGGTCTGTGCCGGCCAGCGCGGCGAGAATGAAAAGCAGGCTGGCGGGGAGCATAAACCCGGCCGCGGCAAATAACCCTTTGCGAGTTAGAGCGCCAAACCCATTGTTTTGGCGAAAGACGTGGATCAGGATTCCCAAAAACGCCAACGCCCAATATCCGTTGTAGACGATGAAGCAGGCGAACGCCAGCGCGCCGCATCCCAGCGCTGTTTTGATCTCGGATTTTTCAGCGAGCGCGGCGTAGACGGCGAGCAAACCGAAGGTCATGGCTGTATCGTAGGGTACGAGGTGACGTGAAAAATAGAGCAGCGACATGCTTGCCGCGGCGAGGATCAACGCCGTCAACGCTTCCTTTTCTGACGCGCCCGCGCGGCGCGCGATGCGATAGATCAAATACAGGTTGAGCGCCGAAAACAGGCTGAAGAACAAAGCCGGTAGCGCGAGGCTGGCGCGTGTGAACTGTTCGAGGAACGCGGGCATCAGCCCGATGATCTTGAATCCCAAATGCTCGGGCGCGCTGAAGAGTTGCGAAAACGCGTTGCCCGGGCTTCCTTCCATTACGAGTCTTGCGAATGCCCGCGAGGTTTCGTAGCGTTCCTCGTCCGAGAAGAAATATTGCCCGCCTTGCAGGATCAACCCCCAGCGCAACGCGAGCGCCAGGATAAGGATCAGCGCGACCGTGCGCGCGTGCTTCGATTTCGGCATGTGGGGTTAACTTCCCAGCCTGCCGACGATCTTGACGCAGGGACGCGTGAAGACCTCCTCGTTGTGCGGCGCGTCGGGGAGTTCGCTCGTCAGGTCTTGCCCGGGGAAGTGGAGGTTCTCGTGCAGGTCGAGCCGCCATTTCGGGCAATCGGTCACGTCGTAGACGACGCCTTTGTAGGCGATGAATTTGCGGGCGCCGCGTTCGCCGTTTTGGCGACTCAGTTCGAGGTCCGAAATGAAGCGGGGGGGAATGTCCATGCGCGCGATTATACCGGGGAATTCCCGCAAGGATTTCCAAATCAGGCGGCTTCACTGGTACAATGTCCGTGCACATTTGATCGAGGAGAACCGTATATGGCTAATCTCATTGGACCGGATGTCAGTTTTTATCAGGACGATAACAATACCACGCAGGGGATCAACTTTACGAAGATGAAACAGGCGGCGGGGTATGTCATCATTCGCTCGGGGCAGAACGTCTGGATCGATTCGGATTTTGTGACGAACTGGAACAACGCAAAAGCGGTGGGTCTGCCGCGCGGGTCGTATTGGTTTTACGATAGCCGCGTCGAGCCGAAGGTTCAGGCGGACCTGTGGTTTTCCGCTTTCGACGGCGACCTGGGCGAACTGCCGCTTTTCGCGGACCTCGAAGAAGCGTATGGCGGAACGTATACCGGCTGGAGGCATTGGAAGACCTTCCTGGACCGGATCAAAGCGCACGTGGGCAACCACGAGGTGGGAATCTATACCGCGTACTATTACTGGATCAGCCGCATACCGACGAACCCAACCGACCTGAACTACTTCCATCAATATCCGCTGTGGATCGCGAATTATGGGGTTACAACGCCGCTGGTCCCCAAGCCGTGGAGCGCCAACGAATGGCTCTTCTGGCAGTACACCGGGAGCGGCAACGGCGCGTTGTATGGCGTGGAAAGCCCGGGCATTGACTTGAACTATTTCAACGGCGATCAAGCCGCCTTCAACCAGCGCTTCAACTTGGGGACGACGCCGCCCCCGCCACCCCCGCCGCCGGGACCGGTCTGGTACAAAGTGACCGCCTCGATCCTCAACGTGCGCTCGGGTCCCGGCACAAATTTTGACGTGGTCGGACAATTACAGCAAGACCAGGTGGTGAAAGGACTCGAAACCTCCGCCGATGGAGCCTGGGCGAAGATCCTGCGCGAAGCGGATGGGCTGACGGGCTGGTCGTTCAAACAGTACCTGAGCCTCACTACGCCGCCGCCCCCGCCGCCCCCGCCTCCAACCGGAGAGTGGTTCAAAGTTACCGCCTCGGCGTTGAACGTCCGCGAAGGACCCGGCACGCAATTCCGATCCATCGGGTTGTTCTATCGTAACGAAGCGGTGCAACGGCTCGAGACCTCCGCCGACGGCAATTGGTACCGCGTGAAGCGGAACTACGATAGCCTGACCGGTTGGTGTTCGAAGGATTTTCTCGCGCCGACCTCCGCGCCCCCGCCCGTGAACGAAGAGACGTACGATTGGTTCGAGGTGACCGCCACTACACTCAACGTGCGCGAGGGACCCGGTACGAATTTCAAAGCGCTCGGCTATCTAACCAAAGCCGAAACAGTGATGCAATTCGAAGCAACCGCCGACGGCGCCTGGCGGCGCATCCAAAAGGTGGATGGGTTCACGGGGTGGGCTTCAGGTCAATTCCTGAAGAACGTCGGCAAGACGCCCGCGACCGCGATGCAAAAACTGTTCAAAGGCGTGACGTATTTCCGCAAGACCCGGCTGAGCCCGCGCAAGTTGGTCTCGCACACGTTGTTGCTGGATTTGAAAGCCGCGGCGTTCGAATTTTTGGTCACGCCGCCGCTGCGGAATACCGAGCCGTTCCTCTGCACCGCGACCACCTCGAAGTTCCTCGCCAAGCATCAACTCCACCTGGCGATCAATGCCGACGGGTTCTATTACCTCGATAAGACAGCCTTCCCGCCTGCGCAATATTGTCCCGACGGGGGGGAACCGGTTCGACTCGTCGGGCTGGCGGCTTCACGCGGGAGGCAATATTCAGCCAAGGCGCCGGGGCGACCGGTCCTGTACCTCAGCAAGAAAAACGTTGTCTCGTTCGACAAGGTTTCCGACAACGTTTTCAACGCGCTCACCGGCGACCGTTACCTGGTGACCAAGGGTAAAAAGGTGACCACCCTGGAATCTTCCAGCAAGGACCCGCGCACCGCTGTCGGCGTCAATCAGAACGGACGGTTTTTGGTATTGGTGGTCGTGGACGGACGCGAATTCAGCGAGGGCGCCACCTTTCCTGAATTAGCCGACCTGTTGCTGGCGCACGGCGCGTACACCGGCATCAGCCTCGACGGCGGCGGCTCGTCCACCATGATCGTCAAAGGCGCAGACGGCAAACCGCGCGCGGTGAGCAAACTGCTGGACGATAACATCCCCGGGCAGGAACGCGCGGTGGCGAACCATCTTGGCGTGTTCATCAAATAGATCGAGGCGCGATTGTCTCTTGGCGAAGTAGTCTCCGTTCAGGTCGCTTCGCGCTGCCTCGGGCTGTAAGAATTTCAACAGCCATGCGGCTGTAAAGGTGACCGTCACTTGCAAGTGACGGTCACCTTTTATTTCTCAAATTCATCTTTCACGCGCTGATAGGTCTTTTCCAATTCCTCGGGCAGGACGCGCGTTTCGCCGACGGTGGACATGAAATTCGTGTCGCCCTTCCAGCGCGGGACGATGTGGATGTGCACGTGTTCCTTCACCCCCGCGCCCGCCGCTTCGCCGATGTTCACGCCGACGTTGAATCCCTGCGGGTTGTAAATATTTTTCAAGGCGGTCGTACAACGCGCGGTCAATTCCATCATCTCGGCGCGAGTTTGCGGATCAAGTTCTTCGAGATTCGGCTTGTGGACAAATGGGATGACCATCAAATGTCCACTCGTGTAGGGGTAGCGGTTGAGGATCACAAACGCGCGCTCGCCGCGATACGCGATGAGATTCTCCGCGCCGTCTTCCTTGGCTTGCGCGTTGCAAAACACACAGCCCGCTTCTTTATCGTGATTTTCGATGTATTCCATACGCCACGGTGACCAGAGGTGATTCATAAGAAAGGGTGAAGGAGGAAGGGTGAAGGGGAAAGGGTGAAGGGGAAAGGATGAAGGAGGAAGGGTGAAGGGGAAAGGATGAAGGATGAAGGAGGAAGGATGAAGGATGAAGGATGAAGGATGAAAGAAGAAAGAGGGATGGTGTTGATTAAGTTATTGTCCGCATAAAAAATTTCTGTTCCCCTTCCCCCAAATCCGTTCGTTGATTTGGGGGAAGGTTGGGATGGGGGTGGGGTCGGGTCAACCCTCCACAATCTGAATCTCCTCCTCCGTCAGCCCATACAATTGATAGACCAGTTCATCTATCTGGCGGTCGGTGGATTTGATCTGGCGTTCGAGCAGTTCTTTCTCGTTGGACGAGATACTATCTCGTCCTACTTGCTTATGCAGAGCCAGCATTTGCTCGACGAGCGAGACCATTGTATCGTGCTGTGACTTTTCGGTTGGGTTATCCAAGTCGAGGGTGCGGATGGGGAGTCTTTCCAAGTATGATTGATTCATATCGTCTGCAAGATAGTTAACGCACCAAAAATTAATTAGGCGAGATGAAAGTAAAGCAGATAAATATTTCAAATCGGATTTATTGTCAGATGACGACACAATTACTTGTAAGGTTTTCATTCCCGCAGAATTAACACGCTCATCAAAAGCACAAACAACTCTCTGTTTCCATCTCATTTTTTGAATGCGGATAATCCAGATTTTGGGATGCATGTAAAGATTGGAAACTTTATTTGTGGTTAAGTTTTTACTTTCAATTTTTATCCCCGAGTCAACTTTATACCTTTCTATATCCTGGGGAATTACCATAAAGAAATTGCCAGCTTCCACTGGTGTCAAAGCAAATTTGCTACCTTCTTCGCCGCGAGAAATTTTGAACAAAGAATCCAATTCTTTGAGTGTCGGCAGTTCTTCAATTTTGGAAACTAACCTTTGTTCCCCCTCGGTTGCGGAATATCCAACAATCATCTTTGGGTTATTTGCCCATACTGATTGTTTCACTTGAGTCTGAGAAGTCCATTGGCTTTTTCCAAAAATTTCAAGCCGTTCCTCTGTGGAAGTAATAAAGCGGCTGATTTTTCGATGAGTAATTATGTTGTTTGATGGTGACCTTCTTTGGGTCACAAATATGAGACACCAAGTATCTCTGACTTGAGAAAAAACGGGACCTGTTTCAATAAGTTCAGCAACTGCTGTCTCTTCGAGTAAAAATTTTCTTGTAGAAAAAAGAATATCCTTCCGCAAAAATGTATCTGGGACGATGTATCCAAGAAAGCCATCGGACTTAAGTTGCTTAACTGACCGCTCAATAAAAAGGGAATAAGTATCTATTGTTGATGCTTTTCCAACACTGTAAGTAGAATGAAAATATTTTTCATCTGTTTGTTCGAGGTTTGCTCCCCATGGCGGATTCCCAATCACCACATCGAACCCACCGCGCCGAAAGACTTCGGGGAACTCGTCCTTCCACTCGAAGGGCTTCACGCGCTTCATCTCTTCCATGTCGCCGAACATCTGCCCGCTGAAATAGTCCGTGCCGATCAGGGCGTTGCCGTTCTTGATGTTCTTGTTCAAGTTGGGCAGGATGTGTCCCTCCTCGAACATCGTCAACTGCCCTGGGTCTTCGACCACTTTGAGCAGCAACGAGAGTTTGGTCACTTCCACGGCTTGCGGGTCAATGTCTACGCCGTGGATGTTGTTGAGCAGGATGCGCTTCTTCTCGTCGAGGCTGAGGCGGTAGGTCTTATTGTCGGCGGTGAGCAGGATTCTTTTCTTCAACGACTTTTCGAGATCGTGGGCGATGTACCAATCCAAGTGCCAGTCCAATAAAAATTGGTACGCGCCCAGCAAAAAGGAACCCGAGCCGCAGGCGGGGTCAACGATCTTGATCTTGGACGCCTCGTCTGGGGTTAAACCATTTGAACCGCGAAGCTCGCTAAGTCCGCCAAGGTTTTTTAAATCCTTTGCGTCCTTTGCGCCCTTGGCGGTAAAGCGCTCTTTTTCCGACGCCAGTAATTTACCGACGGTGTTTTTGACGATGTAATCCACGATGTAGGTGGGAGTGTAATACACGCCGCCCGCCTTGCGGACTTCGGGCTTCTCGTCCACTTTGGCGTTTCGATCGGCGGTGAGGCGGATCACCTTTCCCAAGAAGCGTTCGTACACCGATCCGAGAATGTCGGCGGGGATGTAGTTGAACGCGTACGGGCTGGGGTAATACAAGTCTTTGATAATGTCTTTCAGGACCTTATCGTCAACTTCGAGAGTCGGCGTGAGCGTATCGGGATTCTCGCGGTCTTTCTCCTTTTTGAAATGGAACAAACCCGAGTTGTAACGCGCGTCGGCTTGCTCGAAGAGTTTGCGAAGATTCCGATAAACATTTGCGCTTTCCGTTTGCTCGAAGAGGCGGCGGTCCTTTTCCATGCCGCGTTCTTCGGCGATCCGCAAAAAGATGATGCGGTCAATCGTCATCTGCACCGCAAAGTTGATCTGCTCTTCGGTCAGGTTCTTCGGTTTGTTTCTCAGGGCGATATTTTTCGCCAGCGTCTCGCGCCACGCTTCGATCTCCTCTAAAAAGGCTTCGTCTACCTCCTGCGTGCCTTTCTTCCCTTTGAGTTGATCCCTGTACGAATCGAGCGCGCCCTTGCGGATGGCGTCGGGCGAGAACAGACCCGCGATCTCATCCCAGCGTTTGATGTAATCCTTGTAATGGAAGATCTGGAGCAGTCCCGTCCCCACTTTATCTTTCGAATAATTCGGGCGCGTGCGGCAATCGTACACTGCAAAATGCTCGAAGTCCGTCAGGATGTTGACGGGCAGTCCCGCGCTCCAGCCGTAGCGCCGAATCTGGAACGCCGCGTCGAGAGCGCTCTCGATTCGCACCGACGGTTTTTTTGCCTCGACCAGAAAGTCGAACGCGTCCCTGCCGACGCGGAAGGCGTAATCCGCTTTCTTCTGCGCGCCGTCAATCTCCACCGAATATTCGTGCGCCACTTCCTTACTGCGCTCGTCGTAGCCTTTTTTGTTGTCCACGTCCCAGCCTAGCGCTTCAAAGAACGGATCGAGGAACTGGCGGCGCAATTCCGTCTCGTTCTTCTGCGAGTGATACGCGGCGATATTCTGCTCGAAGGTTTCGATGAGTTGTTTGATTCGGTCGGGGGCGGGCATGATCTCTCGTTGAAAATCTATTTTTTGGTTTGGCGTAAATTTTCCAGAAAGGGAATGGCTTTCATGATTTTCACGCCTCGATATTCGCCATTCAAAACATCGAAATGCGGGTCGTACGTGACCAGATAGTTTGCCTCACCTTCCACCGCGCACGCGATGATCACGTTATCGTCTGGGTCGGCAAGCAAGGCTTCGATTTTTTCCTGCGGCGTATCGATCCAGTCCGCCAAGTGCGCCAGAGTTTCGACCAATTCGCCGATCAACGCATCGTCAATTTTGTATTCCGTCAATTTTTCGACGATTTCTTCCGCAAGCGGGGTGCAAATCAATAAAAGAAACTCGCCGCCTTTCCATCTTTCGAGAATTTCCCGCGTGGGGCTTGTTGGATTTTTACTTAGTGCGGCGGATACGAACACATTTGTATCCAACACAACGCGAAGCAGGCTAGCCACCTTCCAATTCCCCTTCGATGGCGGTGTTTTTGGCAATCGCATCGGCGCGAATGGCTTCGATGGTTTGGCTGAACTTTTTCATCAATTCATCCCGCGACAGGCGGCTGGTTTCCGCCGCGCGGGCTTTGGCTTGCGCGACGAGTTTTGCCGCCGATTCACGGTTCGGATGGATGCGTTGCTTTTTGAGATTTTCCATCATCTCGATCACGACGAGCAGTTCGTTTTCAGGCAGTTGCGCCACGTCCACAACCGCTTTTCGAACCAAATCTTGTGGGGCGGGAATTCGCTGACTCATTTTCGATCCTTTCGCTTTTTAACCGTAGGTGAATTTTAGCAGAGAATCCGTCTTTCCTATTTCCTCTTTCATCCTTCATCCTTGTTCCTTCGCCCTTTTTCGATTATCCTCCCACCAATGCAACCCTCCCTCTTCCCCGCGCAAGTTCCTCAAACCTACACCGTCTCGAAACTGACTTTTCTCATCCGCAAACTGTTGGAGGAGAACGAGTCGCTTCAAGATGTGTGGGCGCTGGGAGAAATCTCCAATCTGTCGCGTCCCGCCTCGGGGCACGTGTATTTCACCCTCAAAGATTCCAACGCCGCGTTGAAGTCGGTGATGTGGAAGACGAGCGCGGCGCGGCTGAACCTCGCCTTGCGCGACGGGATGGAAGTGGAAGTCCATGGCAGAATCGGCGTCTACGAACCGCAGGGACAATATCAACTCTACGCGGATCAAATCCGACCTGTCGGCGAAGGCGCGCTGTATCAAGAGTTCATGCGATTGAAAGCGCAACTCGAAGCCGAGGGATTATTCGACTCCGAACGCAAACGCCCCATCCCTGAACTGCCGCGTCGAATCGGACTGGTCACCTCTGCCACAGGCGCGGCATTGCGCGACATCCTCAACACCCTCCGCCGCCGACTGCCCCTCGTGGAAGTCCTCCTCGCTCCCTCACCCGTTCAAGGAGTTGAAGCCCCTCCCGCGCTAGTCAAAGCCATCCAATTACTCAATTACCAATTACCCAATTACGAATTACCCGACGTCATCATCCTCGCCCGCGGCGGCGGATCCATCGAAGACCTGTGGGCGTTCAACGACGAACGCGTCGTCCGGGCAGTTGCCGCCTCGAAGATTCCGATCATCTCTGGCGTCGGTCACGAAACGGATTTCACTCTCTGCGATTTCGCCGCCGATCTGCGCGCCCCGACTCCCACAGCCGCCGCCGAACTCGCCACGCCGATCACCATCCAAGACCTCGCCGCGACAATCTCCAATCTCAATTCTCTAATTCTCACCCATGCCCTCTCTGTCCTATCCTCAAAACAATCCTCTCTCGAATCTTTAAAATCCCAACTCCGCTACCTCTCTCCCACGCGCCTCATCCAATCCGAATCCCAGCGCGTGGACGAATTGTCGCGCCGCGCCTCGTCCGCCGCGTTCAATCGTATAATTTTGGAGAGCAAGCAGTTGGAAGGAACGCAGAAGCGACTCGAATCGTTGAGTCCGCTGGCGGTGTTGGGACGCGGCTACGCCGTGGTGACGCGCAAATCCGATGGCAGTGTTGTATCCCGCGTCGCGCAGGCAAGCGGTGAGATGAAAGTGCGAGTCAGCGATGGAGAGTTTGAGGTGAAAAAAAGTTAGACCTCACAGGTCTCGAAGACCTGTGAGGTCTATTATAGGAGCAATCATGCCAAAACAATCAACCAAAAAAACAGAAAAGCCCGTTGAAGAATTAACCTACGAAGAAGCGCTTGCCGAACTTGAAGGCATCGTTGAGATTCTGGAAGGGGAGCAGGGTCAACTCGAAGAGGCGATCAAACTATTCGAGCGCGGGCAGGCTTTGGCGGCGCGCTGCGGCGTCCTGCTTGAAGCGGCGCAACTCAAAGTGAAGCAGGTCGCGGGCGACGACGTGTCCGCATTCGAGGAAGAGTCTGAATGAACTTGTTGGAGATTTTACAAAACAAAGCCTTGATCGCGGGGCTCGCGGCTTGGGCGCTCGCGCAGATCATCAAACTGCCGCTCGATTTTTTTCGCACGCGCAAATGGAACTGGTCGCTGATCCTCACCACAGGCGGGATGCCGAGTTCACATTCATCGTTGATGACCGCCACCACTCTCGCCATCGGTTTGTATCACGGCTTCGGCAATCCGCTGTTTGCCCTCGGCGTCGCCATCACGATGATCGTCACGTACGACGCGGCGGGCGTGCGCCAGCAAGCGGGCATCCATGCGCAACGCATCAACGTGTTGTTCGACGAACTCTTGCGCGGTCACATCTTCAGCGAAAAAGATTTGCGCGAGGTCATCGGTCACACGCCGCTCGAAGTGGCGGGCGGAATTTTGCTCGGCATCATCGTTGCTATTGGTCAATGGATGATTTGGAGGTAATGTTGTTGCGAGAGCGAAGCAATCTTCTCGCAACCGCATCGAAAATAATTTTCACTTCGGGGACTTTGAGAAGCATGACTCCCGCGCCGTAGATGACTCCGCCAATGAGGACGCCTCCCAACGTGACGAGCCACCGCGTCTGACTCAGGGACAGCTGGATCCAAGCCATCAAGCCGACTCCCATCCCCAGCGCCGACGCGGCGACGCGCCACGCGCCATCCGCAATGGACTTGCCTTCGATGCCGTTCAATCGCTTCCGCATGAAGATGAACAGCGCGGTCGCTTCGAGTGCAGTGGCGAGCGAGTTTGCCAACGCCAACCCTCCGAGTGGAAACCAGCCGATCTGCACGAACCATTTCGAAAATAAAATACTGAAAATTACATTCAGTCCCATCGCAATTGTTCCAATGACGACGGGAGTCTTTGTATCCTGTTGGGCATAAAAGGCGCGCGTCAACACTTCCATGATCGAGTGACCGACGAGTCCCGCCGCGAACCAGAGCAACGCCCATGCTACGAGTTGGACGTCGCGGGAATCAAACTCGCCGCGTTGGTAGAGGAATGAAATCAACGGAACGCGCAGAATCATCAATCCCACGCTGGCAGGGACCGCCATGAGCAAAATCCCGCGCAGGGACGCGGCAAGTGATGCGCGCAATTCATCCAATTTGCCGAGGGCGTGTTGAGCGGAGAATGTCGGCATGGCGGCGATGGCGACCGATTGAGCAATTGCGGCTTGCGCCATGAGCATCAGCGCGAAAGCATAATATAAACCTGTGACACTGCCCGCTTCCATGTTCGAGGCGAGATTGGTGTTCACCCAAAAATTAAGTTGCACAACGGCAACGCCGAGCAAGCGGGGGAGCATGAGGAGGAGGACGGTGCGGACGTTGGAATCGTTGATGAATCGTATTGCGTACTGCGTATTGCGTAGTACGGAGTACGCAGTACGCAGTAATTTCATCAGCGACGGAATCTGCACGAGCAAATACATCGCCGCGCCAATGACGACGCCCCATGCGAGACCGAAAATTCCCATGGATGGAGCAAGGAAAAGCGCGCCGAGGATGATGCCGAGTTGGTACATGGCGGAGGTCAGCGCGGGGATGAGGAAGATTTGGTGCGCGTTGAGGATGCCAACGATCAATCCGCCGAGACCGAATAAAACAGCCGAGATAAGTTGAATGCGGAGAAGCGAAACGGTGAGGGCGAAGATCTCAGGGTTAGCGGAGAGTCCAGGGGCGAGGGCGAAGCGGACAACTTGAGGGGCGAACAAGGCAATTAACGCCGCGAGCAGGCTCAAGGTCAGAGTGACCGTGTTGGCGAGGGCGAAGGCGAGTCGCCACGCCGAATCTTTATCCCCTTTGGCGAGGAGTCCAGTAAACGTCGGAATAAAAGCCGAGCCGAGGGCGCCGCCCGCGACCAGGAGGAAGAGAGTCTCGCTGACGCGGTTAGCGGCGAAGAAGGCGTCGAGTTCGGGCGAAGCGCCGAAAGTGTTTGCAACGATGATGCCGCGCGCCAATCCCGCGAGTTGACCGAAGAGGATGGCGAACATCACCGTGCCCGCGGCGCGCGCAATTTGGCGGTTGGCGTTTGTGTTGGGAGTTGTCACGAGCGAGGATTATAATCGTGAACATGAGCGCAGTTACTCAACACGGTTATCTGGTCATCGCCGATATTTCGGGATACACGTCGTATGTGGCAGGGACGGAGCTCGAACATTCGCACGAAATTTTGTCCGACTTGCTCGAGACGATCTGCGCGAGAATCGAATCGTTATTGACGATTCACAAACTCGAAGGCGACGCGGTGTTTGCGTACATCCCCGAATCGAAAGTTACGCGCGCCGAAACGATCCTTGAGTTGATGGAATCGACGTATGCCGCGTTTCGAGATAAACAAATCTCGATCAAGCGCGCCACCACTTGCACGTGCAACGCGTGTCGAAACATCCCTTCGTTGGATTTGAAATTCATCGCCCATCACGGCGATTACATTCTGCAACAAGTGCGCGACATCCGCGAGTTGGTTGGCACGGATGTCAATCTTATTCATCGGTTATTAAAGAACCGCGTCACCGAAGCGACGGGCTGGCGGGCGTACATGCTGTTGACCGAAAAATATCTCGAACACCTCGCGTTGGATGTGGAAAAAACTCATCGGCAAACGGAGGAGGTCGAGCATTTGGGCAGCGTGAATACATTCAGCGTTGACTTGCACGCGCGCTATAAGGAATTTTCGGATGCGCGCCGCATCATGCTGGATGAGAAGGATGCGGACTTCATCCTGCGTTCAGACTTCCCCACGCCTCCCGCTGTGACGTGGGAATGGATTCAAGACCCTGTCCGCCGCAATCAGTGGATGGGCGGACACGTCCATTGGTCGGCGGCGGAGCGACCGAATGGGCGCGCAGGCGTCGGCTCGAGTAATCACTGCGCGCACGGCAAAACCTACAGCGTTGAAGTGATGGTGGATTGGCGTCCGTTCGAATATTCTACGGCGGAGTCGTTCGAGAACGGGAAGAAGACCGTCACCGAAACGTTCCGCTTCGAGCCGCTTCCGAATGGCGGCACGCGCGTAACTGATTTGATCCAAATGCACATGTCTCTGCCTCGTTTGATTCGCAAGGCGATGGTGAAATACGTCATGATCAACCAACATCATTTCGATCAGGCTATGGAGACTGCGGCGCGTATGGCGGGGGAAGAATATGCCAAGGCTTCGTAATTTCTTTTGCTTTCTATTTCTTATTTGTTTGCCGCTCATTGCATGTGGCGAAGCGACGTCAAGCCCCGAAGTTGAAATAACCGAAACAACAGTTCCAACCGACGAACTCACGCCCATTGACTTGCAAACGGGTTATGGCGTGAAAAACGCATGGTTCGAGTTGTATTTCACCGATCCCGTTGACCCGTTCTCGTCGCAAGCCACAGGCGGCGTGGATGGTCCGCTGGTGGAGGCGATCAACGCGGCGCGCTTGAGCGTGGACGTCGCCGCGTACAGCCTCACGTTGAACAGCGTCCGCAACGCGTTGTTGAACGCGCACGACCGCGGCGTGACCGTCCGCATGGTGATGGAGTCCACGAACATGGACACGTCCGATGTGGAGCATCTGCTCGAAGCGGGCATTCCCATCGTCGGCGATAAACAAGATGGATTGATGCACGATAAATTCATGGTGATAGACAAATCCGAAGTGTGGCTCGGCTCGATGAACTTCACCGATTCGGGGTCATATGAGGATAACAACAATCTGATTCGCATCCGCTCGACGAAGATGGCGGAGAACTACACCAAAGAATTCGAGGAGATGTTTTTGGAGAATCGCTTCGGTGAGATCACGACTGCCGAAACGCCTCATCCCTCCCTTACGATTGATTCGACCCGTGTGGATACTTTTTTCTCCCCCGACGACGGCGTATTGAATTATGTCGCGGCTGTATTGAGCGGCGCTGAGGAAAGCGTTTATTTTTTGACATTCTCGTTCACCTCCAACGATCTCGGCGACATCGTCCGCCAAAAAGCGGAGGATGGACTCGTCGTCCAAGGCGTGATGGACGAGGAGCAAGTCAAATCGAATCAGGGAACGGAATACGACCCTTTCAAGCAAGCGGACTTGGATGTGAGGATTGACGGCATCGAGGGACAGATGCATCACAAGGTGTTTATCGTTGACGAGTCGATTGTGATTGTCGGCTCGTACAACTTTTCGCAAAGCGCCGAAACCCGCAACGACGAAAATTTGTTGATTATTTATAATGAGGCCATCGCTCAAGAGTTTATGAAAGAATTTGAGCGAGTTTGGAAAGTCGCCCACGATTAACAATTGATCCGTCGGCAGTTCAACTGCCGACGAAACATTCGGATCATTATTCTTGCGGCAGTTGGACTGCTGACGGAACAAGAAGAAACACAGGTGAAACATGAAACTCCTCGCTGTCTTCGCTCATCCCGACGATGAATCCATGGGACTTGGCGGCGCTCTCGCCAAATATACCGCTGAGGGAGTCGAAACGTACCTCGTCTGCGCGACGCGGGGGGAGAGGGGTTGGTGGGATTCGGAGGGACCAAACCCAGGCTTGGAAGGAGTCGGGAAGATCCGCACGAAAGAGTTGGAGAACGCGGGGAAAATTCTGGGGTTGAAAGAAATCCATTTTTTGAATTACATTGACGGCGACCTCGATCAGGCGAATCCTCAGGAAGCCATCGGAAAAATCGTTACGCATCTCCGCCGAATCAAACCCGATGTCGTTGTCACGTTCGCTCACGACGGCGCGTATGGTCACCCCGACCACATCGCCATCTCGCAATTCGCAACTGCCGCGCTCGTCTGCGCGGCGGACGGGAATTATCAGGATGCGGAAAATCTGCCGCCGCACCGCGTGTCGAAGTTGTACTATTTTGTTGATACGGAAGCGATCGCAAGCCTGTACGAAAAATATCTCGGTCCGATCGAATTCCCCGTGGACGACCAGGTGCGCGGCGAATCCCCGTGGAAAGATTGGATGATCACCACACGTGTGGATGTTTCAGCGCATTCGAAAACTGCCTGGGAGGCGTGTTTGTGTCACAAAAGCCAATTGCCCAGCCTCGCTCCGCTTTTGAATTTGCCTGTAGAGGAAGTACAAAAATTACTGGCGATGCAGGGAACGTTTTATCGTGCGATGAGTTCGGTGAACGGCGGCAGAAAAGTTGAAACGGATTTGTTTGAGGGGTTAGCCATGTCATTGCGAATACTATGACGGTGTCAAGGTTTTTCGAAAAACCAGGGGGTTGACTGGGGCATAGTTGGGAATGTAGGGTTGTTGCGAGCGGACGACGGCACAGGCGATCTTAAGGAGTTTGTTCTGAATATTGTTCAAGACCAATTTCCTGTGTTTACCTTCCACCACTTTGCGGAAAAAGTAATGCTGGAACTGCTTCTTGTGCGTCCGCACCGAGCAGGCGGCCAGATAAAGCAGTTTACGCAAGGTCGGAGGTCCAAAATGCCGCGAGGTAGGAGCCGAGTGGACCGATGTGCCACTTTCGTGTTGGATCGGTGAAATGCCGATAAAAGCCGCTAACACTCTTGGGTCAAGCGTGTTTTGCATGAGGAGTAGCAAGTGTGCGGCGAGTTGCAGTCCAATGCCGGGCACGGACAAGAGCAGGAGCAACGTTTGTTTGAACGTTGGGTCGCTGTCAATCAGGCGGCGGATCTCCTGGTCAATCGCTTTGATAGCTTTCACGATCTGCTCGATCATGGTTTGGTGAGCGTGTT
>JADLBX010000034.1 GCA_020847435.1 Anaerolineales bacterium | reverse complement strand
TAGGGCAATCGCATTTGGGCTTTTTATCCACTAATCTTCGCTAATCTGCGCGAATTTTCCTAAAAAAATTAGCGTAAATTCGTGGAGATTAGCGGATTCTCAAACAAAATGAGGCATTTTCAGTACCAAATTTTTCTAATGCGATTGCCCTAGGGAGCGGCGAAAGCGGAACTTAGAACTTCAGCAATTGCAGTGAAGGCTCTGTGTTTTTTTGCGAAACTGCGTCTATTCCTTGCCGCCGTCCCACATGGACCAAATCCTCCCGTCGCGCGCGAGTAGTGCGTCCGCTTTGGCGGGACCCCACGAGCCGGTCTCGTAGGTGTCGAGCGGCTGGGTGGTCCCTTTCCACGCGTCGAGGATCGGATCAATCAGTCCCCAGGCGGTTTCCACTTCGTCGGCACGCGTAAATAAAGAGGCGTCGCCAGTTATCGTGTCGAGTAAGAGGCGTTCGTAGGCTTCGGGAATCGCCGTCTTACCGAACGACTCTGCGTATTTGAATTCCATATCCACCGAGCGCGTCTCTGAGATCGTGTCGGGCACTTTCGCTTCGAAACGCAGGTGAATCCCCTCGTCGGGCTGGAGAAAGAGGACGAGCATGTTCGGCGTGAGGTTGTCGCTGGTCGAATTAAAGAGCATCAACGGCGGCTTCTTGAACTCGATGATGATCTGACTCAATTTTTTCTTCAACGCTTTGCCCGAACGTAAGTAGAACGGCACACCCTGCCAGCGCCAGTTATCTATTTGCACTTTGACGGCCGCAAAGGTGGGCGTTTTCGATTCGGGGTTGACGCCCGCTTCGCGCAAGTAGCCTTTGTATTGTGCGCGGACGGCGTTCTTGGCGATCGCCTCGGCATTCATCGGGCGGATCGAAGACAGCACTTTGACCTTTTCGTTCCGCAGCGCGCTCGCCGCGAAGGATGCAGGCGGCTCCATTGCCACCAGCGACAGGAGTTGCAACAGGTGGTTCTGGAACATATCGCGCATCACGCCGACGCCGTCGTAGAATTGTCCGCGATGTTCCACGCCGACCTCTTCCGCGACGGAGATCTCCACATGGTCAATGTAATTGCGATTCCACAAGGGTTCGAGGATCGTATTGGAAAAACGCGTGACCAAAATATTTTGCACGGTCTCTTTGCCGAGATAATGGTCAATGCGGTAGATTTGATCTTCCTGCAAGGCTTTGTGGATCTGCTGGTTCAACTGTTTCGCAGAGGCAAGGTCGGTGCCGAACGGTTTTTCGATGACCACACGCCGCCAGTCTTCCCGCTCGGCTAACTGTTTGGTGTGCGCCAATAGGTCAATGATGGAGGGGAAAACACTGGGAGGGGTTGCCATGTAGAAGATGCGGTTGCCTGGACCGTCTTCCCAGCGCGAGACCTCGGCGTCCAGTTTTTCAAAATTGGGCGCGTCATATTTTCCCTGGATATAAAACAACAGCGGAGCAAAATTCGCCCATTCGTCTTCCTTGAACTCAAAGGAGGCAAAATGCTGGACGCCTTCTTTGAGATGTGCGCGGAACGCGTCAGCGCTGTATTCCGTCGTGCCGTAGCCGACGATCCTGAATTTGTTTGGCATCCGCCCCTTGCGGCACAAGTTGAACAGCGATGGAATCAGTTTGCGCTGGGTCAAGTCGCCCGAGGCGCCGAAGATGATGATGGAAGTGGGGAGGTTGTTATCCATGATGAGTCTCTCTTTGCCACACAAAACCCTGAGTTCTCTGACCCCGCACCTGTGTTCGGAGCAGGTGGAAAAAACTCAAAGGTCTCTGTGCGCTCTGTGGCTAAACTATTTCGCTTTCTTTATCGCGTGACCGCCGAATTGATTCCTCAGCGCCGCCAACATGCGCGCCGAAAAATTTTCCTCGTCGCGGCTGGCGAAGCGCATTTGCAAAGCCAGCGTGATGATCGGCGCCGGCACATCCAAGTCAATCGACTCGAACACCGTCCAGCGCCCTTCGCCCGAATCAGCAACCCAGGGTTTGATCTCCGAAAGACTCGCGTCGTCGTCTAAGGCGCGGGCGGCGAGATCGAGCAGCCACGAACGGACGACGCTCCCATCCTGCCAGATGTGCGAGATCCGCGCCAGGTCGAGTCCAAATTCCTCTTTTGCCTTCATCACGCTGAACCCCTCGGCATAGGCTTGCATCATGCCGTATTCGATTCCGTTGTGAACCATTTTGACGAAATGACCCGCGCCATGCGGACCGACGCGTCCCCAGCCTTTATCGGCGGCGGGAGCCAACGTCTCAAAGATGGGACGCATCTTTTCCACCGTTTTGGCTTTGCCGCCGATCATCAGGCTGTATCCCTCCTCCAAGCCCCACACCCCGCCGCTCGTGCCGCAGTCCACGAATTCAATCCCTTTTCGTTCGAGAATTTCCGCGTGACGAATCGAATCTTTGTAATTCGAGTTTCCGCCGTCGATCACGGTGTCGCCTTTGGAAAGCAGTTCTGATAATTTCTGAATCGTATCGTCGGTGATCCTCCCGGCGGGAATCATCAGCCACACGACGCGCGGCGATTTCAGTTTGCTCACCGCCTCCTTAAGAGAGCGTGCGCCCTCCGCGCCGTTTTTGACCGCCTCTTTGACAGCCTTCATGGAGGGATCATATCCCACGACATGATGACCTCCGCGCGTGAGGCGTGTGGTCATGTTCAACCCCATTTTTCCTAAACCGATCATTGCGAGTTCCATAAATACTCCTTGTTTCGAGACCTCACAGGTCTTAAAGACCTGTGAGGTCTATAGTTTATCCTTCACAAATCTTCAACCCTTTGATTCTCCTCGGCAATTTGCTTGCCGCGGATTCGTCCACGAGCCAGAGTAATTGACCATTTTTCACGTCAATGCGCTGGGCGGGATACAACTCAGGATTATATCTTTCGCTCAAGACTTCCGCTAAAACACTAGCCTTTTTCTCACCTGTCGCCATGAAGGTGATCGTCCGCGCTTGGTTGAAGACGAGTTGAGTCAATGTGACGCGGTTGGCGG
>JADLBX010000033.1 GCA_020847435.1 Anaerolineales bacterium | reverse complement strand
TTGTATTTCAACATGCGATAGACCACTCGCGCGATGGCGTGTGCGGTGGCGACCGTGGCTTGCGCCTTGTCCAAGCGCGACTTCAATCTTCGGTACAGAGACCCAAAGACACAATCCGCCCGTTTCACCGATTGCGCCGCCATCCGAAACGCCTGCTTGAAGATATTGATTACGCGGTGGAAGGTGATTGGGGGCTAACAGGCGGCGGCGAAGCCCACTCGATCGGGATGCGGCTTAACAAGTTTGGGGGAGGCTGAATTTTTGGCTGGTTGTCTGCCAGTTGCAGTATACTTCTGTCGCCATCGTTTCAACCATGAAACAGAATACCTGCACCCAGTCAATCATCCAATTTATATGAAAGCCGCAGAATAATGAGAAATTTGTCGCTACTTTTTATCTATCTTACTTCCATCTTATCAGCATGTTCGCTTGGTAATCAGGCGCAAAGTACAACCGCAACCCCGAATCTACCCCCCGCTTCAACGGCAACCCTCGTCGCGGCGGATCCGTCTCCGACGGTCTCGAGCCTTGAGGCAGTGAACCACGCGCCTGAGACGAATCAAGCCGTCCAGGTGAATGTTGCGGCGACCGCGACGCTCTCCCCCGATTTCTGGAAGGAACTGCCGGTTGTCCCATCGGGGATCAGCGATCGAGTGCGCGCAATTTATCAACGCGGGCTGGCGATGGGGAACGACCCCAACGCCTTCTCCAAAGTGGGAGATTGTCACAGCACAAACCCATATTTCCTGGCAGATTTCGATCTCGGACCGGGCGTGTACGAGTTGGGCGAGTATGCCCAACTTCAAACCACCATTGATTACTTTGAGGGTTCTTTTTCCCGCACCAGCATGGCTACAAAAAAAGGATTGAGCACCGCAGGGGTATTAGCCTCGCTCTGGTCGGATTGGAAATATTGCTCGAGCAACGAGACCCCGCTCGATTGCGAATTCCGTTTACATCACCCAAGTTTTGCGCTCATCTCGCTCGGGACCAACGAGGCGTATGACGTGAAAATAGACTCTTCCACCTTCGAGGGCAGATTACGCCGCATTATTGAGCATAGCATTGACCAGGGCGTCGTCCCGATCCTCAGCACGAAAGCCGATAACGCGGAGGGCAACCACTTTATTAACTATACGACCGCCCGCCTGGCAATGGAATATGAATTACCGCTTTGGAATTTCTGGAAAGCGGTTCAGCCACTGCCCGATCATGGCTTGCGCGATCCTGAACATCTTACCTTTGCGCCGAGCAAATCGTATACCGATTTCTCCAAGCCCGAATATCTGGCGTACGGGATACAAATGCGGAACCTGACCGCCTTACAGGTACTGGACCTGATCCGCCGTGAAATCACGCAAGCGCCGGTCAGCGCCGCCGCGACGCCGTCCATTGCGCCAACCGTTCTGCCGACGCAGACGTATCAACCCGGTGAGACAATGCGCTCCAGCATTGATGGGATGGAGCTGGCTTATATCCCGGCAGGAAAATTCGAGATGGGTTCAGAGTCGGGAGACTTTGATCAGGCGCCAGTGCATACGGTTCAGTTGAACGGGTACTGGATGGACCGCACGGAAATAACGAACGAAATGTTTGCTCGTTTTCTGAATTCTGCCGGCAACCAGCGGGAAGGCGGCGCAACCTGGCTCGATCCAATTGATCCTTTTGTCTGGGTGGTTGAAAAAGACGGCGTCTGGCAAGCCTTATCGGGGAGAGGGGACTATCCGATCCTCAAAGTGTCCTGGCATGGCGCAAAAGCGTACTGCGCCTGGGCGGGCAGAGATTTGCCGACCGAAGCGCAATGGGAGTACGCCGCCAAAGGCGCGCATAATTATCGCTTCCCATGGAGCAATAAAGCGCCGACCTGCAGGCGGGCGCGTTTTTGGGGTTGCGGGAACTCGCCAGTCGAGGTTGGCAGTCTACTGCAAGGTTCGAATCCCTGGGGCATCTATGATCTGGCTGGCAACGTCTCGGAATGGGTCAACGATCGCTACGCGGCAGATTACTACCAGCAATCTCCTCAAGCGGAACCCGCTGGACCCCTCAACGGTTACTATCGCGTGATCCGTGGAGGCGACTGGAAAAGTACCTATTTGTCGCTGGAGACGGCGCATCGTGATTGGGCTGGCGCCGACGAGCAGATCAGCGGCGTCGGCTTCCGTTGTGCGCTTAATCCATAAGAAAAAAATCGCCATCTGCTTTGTAGTTAAAGTCATGTCCGTAGCCGCTCCCCAATTTTCGGGAGCGGTGAATTTAATGCGTCAGCCACAGAGTTCACAAAGATTTTGAGTTTTTCTCTCAAAGAACTCTATGCTCTCTGCGGCAGAGAAAGTTTTTACTCACCCTTTTCGCCACTCTCAATTTTCACTGGGCTGACTCGACCTTTATCCAGGGTGTATAATCCGCCCATCTCATGTTCAGCCGTCTTCGTGTTCAACTGAGGGTTCTGTTCGCGGCGTTCATCCTGTTGGTGGCGGTTTTGGTTGGCGTTACGTATTGGGGCGCGCAAACCCAGCAACAGGATGCGCTGATAATTAATTTGGCGGGGCGCCAACGCATGTTGATCCAGCGGATGACGCAGTTGACGCTTCAACTATCCGCCGGCGACGAATCCGCGCGGGATGCCTTGCAAGACTCCGAGCGGGAATTTGAGGCGACCTTATCCGCCTTGCGCAACGGGGGCAATGTTCCATACCCGGCAAATAGTTCGGTAAAACTGCCTGCAACGCTCGACCCACAGATCCTTTCGGCGTTGAACGAAGTGGAACTTGCATGGGTTAAATTTCGCTCCACACCGGAAACAACGGCTACTTCAACCGATCTCGTCTTGGAAGAACAATCCGACCTCCTGATCCAAAAAGCCGACGAATTGACGCGTTTATATGAAGCGAACGCAGCCGCCAAGGTGAATCGGATGCGCGTGATCCAAGTCGCATTTTTGGCGTGCGCGTTGTTGTTACTGGCGGTCAGCGCGTGGGTGGTACGCCATTCATTGTTGAAGCCGCTGGACGATCTGGAACTCGCGGCAAAACGCTTGGGGGAGAATCAGCTTGAGTCGCCGATACAGGTTGACGGTCCGGAAGAGCTGCGGGCGTTGTCAAACGCGTTCGATATAATGCGTTCCCGTCTCCATGCCGCGCGAGAGGAACTCATCCAATGGAACGTCACGCTTGAGCAGCGCGTTGCTCAACGCACACAGGAACTGGAAACCCTCAACGAAGTCAGCCGTGAAATTTCTTCGCGGCTCGATATTCAACAAGTGTTGAACTCGGTCACAGAAAAAGCGCGTACGTTGCTGGGCGGCGAGGCGGCGGCGCTGTGCTTGGTGGACGAAAGTCAGCATTGGTTGAAACTTCAAACGTTGAGCGGCCCCAAACATGCGATCGTCGGCAACACGATGTCCGTGGACAATGAATTTGCCGACGCCGTATTGGCGGTTGCGGTTGATGAAGTCATGCTTTGCGGAGTGGGTTCGTGCCGCGGCGGTTGCCGCATGTTATCCGATGAATATCGCATCAGTCATCTGGCGGCGCCGTTGCGCGTCGGCGAGCGCGTGATCGGCGCGTTGTGCGTGGGCAGTCCCGCGCAGAATCAGTTCGCCGAAGAGGCGGCGGGCATGCTGACCAAACTGGCGAGCGTCGCCGCGATCGCCTTGGAAAACGCGCGGCTCTTCGCGCAAGCCGAGCGCGTGGCGACCATGGAGGAACGCCGCCGCGTCGCCGCGGAAATGCACGACGGGCTCGGGCAAACGCTCGGCTATCTCGGCTTGATGACCGACCAGATCGTGGATTTTCTTTCGCACGGCGAGGAAGGCGCAGCGTTGGAACGTCTGCGGAAAACGCGCGAGACGATCGGCAAAGCCACCGGCGACGTGCGCCGCGCGATCAATCGTTTGATGGACGAGACTCCGCCAGCGCAGGATTTATTTACGCGCCTGCGCGACCTGGCGGAAGAAACCGCTTCACAACACGACTTGAGGCTGGTCTGGCGCTCCGACAGCGACGCGGCGCCTAAATGTTCACCGCAGGCGGCGGAGCAGGTCTACAACATCACGCGCGAAGCGTTGGTCAACGCCGCGCGTCACGCCGGCGCGAAGCAGGTTGGGGTTCACGCGGGCAGGTCCAATGGAAATTATTTTGTGATCGTCGAAGACGATGGACAAGGGTTCGACGCCTCCCAACCCGAACCCAGCGGACACTTCGGTCTGCAGATCATGCAGGCGCGCGCCAAGCACATCGGCGCGAACGTGGAAATCGAGTCGACAATTGGGCGCGGCACACAGGTCAAGTTGACATGGAAGGCGGAGGAATAAAATGGTTGGCAATAGTTTGCATTGCAGGATTTACCTTGCGCATGGAAGCGTGAAAGCAGAGGCAGGGTGAATAAAACTCGCGTTCTGCTGGCAGACGATCACGCGCTCTTCCGCGAGGGGCTGGCGGGCATCCTCGGCGCGCAAACCGACCTGGAAGTGATCGGCGAAGCCAACGACGGGCTGGAAGCCCTGGTCAAGGCGAAGGAATTAAAGCCCGACCTAATTCTGATGGATGTGCAGATGCCCGGCGTGGGCGGCATTGAAGCCGTGGGGCAGATCAAACAAGTTTTACCCGAGACGATCATCGTGATGTTGACCGTGCGCGGCGACGATGAGTTGCTCTTTGAGGCGCTCAAAAACGGGGCGCAAGGTTATCTCTTGAAAGAGATCCGCTCACAAGACCTGCTGGAAATGCTGCGCGGCGCGTTGCGCGGAGAAGCCGCTTTATCCCCCACTCTGGCGGGGCGCGTCCTTTCGGAGTTTCGGCGGTTGAGCAAGGGCGGCGGAGCGGAGCGCGAAAGCGAAAGCGGATTAACGGAGCGCGAACAACAAGTCTTGTCGCAGGCGTCTCAAGGCGCGTCCGATAAAGAGATCGCCGCAGAACTCAACATCAGCCTGAACACGGTCAAGACACATATCCGGAATATTTTGGCGAAGTTGCAAGTATCCACGCGGCGTGAAGCGGCAAAGGCGGCAAAGGCAAAAGGACTGGTGTAAAAGCAGACTTGGCTGTCCTTCCCTATTGGAGAAGGAGGATGGCCTGAAAAGAACTAATTCTTTTTCAAAAAAGAGTGATTTCCGAATCACTCTTTTTTCATTCCAAAGGCGGGATGGAGCAGGATGGAATTACGCCTTGATTACAAGTATCTTTGGAACAACCTTCATTTCGCTGGATTAAACACTGATGTCAAAACCGCGTATCCTGCTGATCAGCTCTCACCATCTCTTCGGCGAAAGCATGGAGGCGATTCTGCGCGCAGAGACAGGCATCGAACTGGTCGGTCCATGGAAAATAGATGACCAGGATATTTGTCAACGCATGGATGAAGAACGCCCGTCCGGGGTTGTGATCGCCGACGAAAACCTGTACAGCGCCAGTGCGGCGGAACTGACCAAATCCATCATCGAACAATATCCAAATGTGACCGTGATCCGCACCGCGCTGAACGAGAAAGTCCTCCGCATCTTTTCCACGCATACACTGCCGGCGCGAGGCAACGACCTGCTCGAAACGATTCGCGGCTGTGTAAGCCCCGCTCAAGAAACGGATAAAGCCAATGAAAAATAAAAAATTCAAACACAAGGCGCTGCTGCTGCTGATTGGGTTGCTTGCGCTTTTCCTGTTCGGGTGCATACCTACTAAGGGGCCAGCCTCAACCGGACCGGCTTCCCTTCAGGAAATTGCCGCAGGCGACGCCGAAAATGGGCGGAAATTATTTATGGGCTACGTTCACTTCCAAAATGAGGGACCGCCTTGCATGGGCTGTCATAACGTGGGCGCTCACGGCTTGCTCGGCGGCGGCGCGTTGGGACCAGACTTGACCAATGTCAGCCAAGAAATGACGCAATCCGAACTCCTCATCATCCTTGCGAATTATGGATTTACCAATTCGCCGGTCATGGAACCTATTTATAACGAACATCCCCTCACCCAAACCGAGCAGGCGGATTTGATCGCGTTCTTGAACTCGTCGGCTGGAGAACCGGAAGAGGATAAAGAACTGATCGTGCTGGGCATCAGCATCCTCGCCACCGTCGGCGCGGCAATCGCGCTGGGGTTTGTCTATCGCAACCGCCTGCGCAGGATCCGCAAGGCAATGGTGGACGAAGCGACGGCAGAAATTTATAAGAATTAAAGACCTGGCAGGTTTCCTAAACCTGTCGGGTCTCCTTAACTATAAGGAGCCATTATGAATTGGATCGAAGAAATTTCAAACCCGCAAGCCCGTCAGTGGGAGGAGTTCTATCGCAACCGCTGGCAACACGACCGCGTGGTGCGAAGCACGCACGGCGTGAACTGCACAGGCAGTTGCTCGTGGATGATCTACGTCAAAGACGGCATCGTCACCTGGGAATTGCAGGCGTTGGATTATCCCGTCTTTAACACCAGCATCCCGCCGTATGAGCCGCGCGGTTGTCAGCGGGGTATTTCGTTCTCATGGTATCAGTATAGCCCGATCCGCGTTAAGTACCCGTACATGCGCGGCGTGTTAATAGACATGTACCGCAAAGCCAAAGAAACGCACGCAGACCCCGTCGAAGCGTGGACAGCCGTCATCGAGGATGAAGCGGCGCGCAAGACCTTCCATCAGGCGCGCGGCAAGGGCGGCTTCCGCCGCGTGACCTGGGACGAGACGCTGGAGATCATCGCCGCGTCCACCATCTACACCATCAAGAAATACGGACCCGATCGCATCGTTGGCTTTTCGCCGATCCCCGCCATGTCCATGTTGAGTTATGCGGCTGGGAGTCGACTCATGCAAATGCTGGGCGGCGTGAGCATGAGCTTTTACGATTGGTACAGCGACCTGCCGCCTGCCAGCCCCGAAGTGTGGGGCGAGCAGACCGACGTGGCTGAGAGCGCCGATTGGTACAACTCCAAGTTCATCGCGGCGGTCGGATCGAACTTGAGTATGACGCGCACGCCCGATGTGCATTTCGCCGCCGAAGCGCGTCACAATGGGACCAAGTTGGTGGTCTTCGCGCCCGATTTCAATCAGGTTGCCAAGTATGCCGATTGGTGGGTCCCCGTCAACGCGGGACAGGATGGCGCGTTCTGGATGGCGGTCAATCACGTCATCATGCAGGAGTTCCATTACCAGAACCCAACGCCATATTTTTTGGATTATCTGCGCCAATATTCCGACGCGCCGTTTTTGGTGGAACTCAACAACGTGGATGGCAAATACGTGCCAGGGCGCATGGTTCGCGCCGCGCAAGTGGAACGCACCAAAGACGTGGAAAACGGCGAATGGAAGTTTTTAGTGTGGGACGAGATCAGCGCCGCGCCGCGTATGCCGCAGGGCAGTCTCGGATTCCGCTGGCAGGAGAAAAAAGGTCAATGGAATCTGGAGCCGAAAGACGGTCTGGATGGAAGCGAGATTCGTCCGCAGTTAACTTTCTTCGGCGATTCAACCGAACAGTTATCCGTATCCTTTGCGGAGTTCGGCGAGGGCAAATCGTTCCAGCGCAACATCCCAGTGCGTTATATCGAAACCGCGAACGGCAAAGTTGCCGTGGCGACCATCTACGATCTGTTGATGGCGCAATATGGCGTGGGGCGCGGACTCGCAGGCGATTATCCCGCCAGTTATGACGATGAAAATTTTTCGTACACGCCCGCCTGGCAGGAACGTTACACAGGCATCGACCGCCAGACGGTGATTCAATTTGCGCGCGAGTGGGCGACCACCGCGCTCAAGACCGAAGGCAAATGCACGGTCATCATCGGCGCGGGCGTCAATCACTGGTATCACAACAACCTCATCTATCGCGCTTGCATCAGCGCCCTCGTGTTGACAGGTTGCGTGGGTCGCAACGGCGGTGGATTGAATCATTATGTCGGTCAGGAAAAACTGGCTCCGATGGCGCCGTGGGCTTCGATCGCTTTTGCATTGGATTGGCAGAAGCCGCCGCGCCAAATGAACTCGCCTTCCTTCCATTATGTGAACAGCGATCAATGGCGATACGAACGCCTCTTTACGGAACCTCAACCTGTCTCGCGACCTGAGACCGAATCTCACCGCGACATGGCGCAAGAACACACGCTCGACGCGCAGATCCGCGCGGTTCGGATGGGCTGGCTGCCATCGTATCCGCAGTTCAACGTCAGCTCGCTGGAGATCGTCAAACAGGCGGAACAGGCTGGGGCGAAGTCGGATGCGGAGATCAAGCAGTGGGTGGTTGAGCAGTTGAAGTACGGCAAACTTAAGTTTGCCGTACAAGACCCAGACGCGCCTGAAAATTGGCCCCGCTTGTGGTTCATCTGGCGCGGTAATGCGCTCAACGCCAGCGCCAAAGGACAGGAATATTTCTTCAAGCATTATCTCGGCACGCACAATCAAGTCATTTCGGAGGAAGCGGACAAGAGTCAGTTCAAAGAAGTGACGTATCGAGATGAAGCGCCCGAGGGCAAGTTCGATCTGATCGTGGATGTCAATTTCCGCATGGATACCTCGGCGTTGTATTCGGACATCGTCCTGCCGACCGCGAGTTGGTATGAGAAGGACGATTTGAACACCACCGACATGCACTCGTTCGTCCATCCCCTCTCCGCCGCGGTGCCGCCCTCGTGGGAATCAAAAACCGATTGGGATATTTTCAAGATCATCGCGGGCAGAATCAGCGAACTGGCGAAGAAACACTTGCCCGAACCCGTGCGCGACCTGGTTGCCATGCCGCTTCAACACGACACGCCCGCCGAGATGGCGCAACCTCACATCCGTGATTGGGCAAAAGGCGAATGCGAACCCATCCCTGGCGTGACCATGCCGAACTTCGTCGTGACCGAGCGCGATTACGTCAACTTGAGCAAGCGTTTCATTTCGCTTGGACCCAAGTTGCAAAAGGAAGGGCTCGCCATTCACGGCATCCATTGGGGCGTGGAAGATCTGTATCAAGAACTGATGGACCGCAACCCAACAACCACCTGGAACGATCAGACCTACCCTTCGATCGAAGTGGCGCGCGATGCGGCGAATGTCATTTTGCATCTCGCTCCCGAAACCAACGGCGAGGTGGCGTACCGCGCCTTCCAAGCCGAAGAAGAACGCATGGGACTCAAACTGACCGACCTTGCCGAAGATACCCGCGCCTCACGCGTGACCTTCAACGACCTGACGCAACAACCGCGCCGACTGCTCAACAGTCCCATTTGGAGCGGCATCGTTAGCGATGGACGCCCCTATTCGGCATACTGTCTGAACGTGGAACGACTCGTCCCCTGGCGCACGTTGACGGGCAGGCAACACTTCTATCTCGACCATGAAGGTTATCTGGCGCACGGCGAGCACCTCCCCACGTACAAACCGCGCCCAGACGTGCAGGCGTTCGGAGATTTGGACAAGAGTCACATCGAAGGCAAGACGGTCCAATTGAATTACCTCACGCCGCACGCCAAGTGGCACATCCACTCGAACTACTTCGACAACGACCGTATGCTCACCCTCTCACGCGGATTGGAACCGCTGTGGATCAGCGAACAAGACGCGAAAGAGATCGGCATCGTGGATAACGATTGGGTGGAGGCGTACAACGATCACGGCGTGACCGTCACCCGCGCCATCGTCAGCGCGCGCATCCCGCCTGGGATCTGCATTATCTATCACGCTCCCGAACGGACCGTGAGCGTGCCAAAATCTCCGATGCGCGGCAACAAACGCGCAGGCGGCCACAACAGCCCCACGCGCATCCACCTCAAGCCTTCGCTCATGGTCGGCGGCTATGGACAGTTCACCTACGGCTTCAATTACTGGGGTCCGACAGGCGTCAACCGCGACACGTTCCTGTTGGTCCGCAAATTGCCAGGCAAGCCGGAGTTTTAGGTCGTAGGCAAAGCGCAGCCACAGAGCGCGCAGAGAACGCAAAGTTTTTAAAGATTTTTCTCAATGATCTCGGTGTTCTCTGTGGCAAAAGAAAAGGATAAAACATTATGAAAATCCGATCACAAGTTTCAATGGTCTTTCATCTCGATAAATGTATCGGCTGTCATACGTGCAGTATCGCTTGTAAAAATATTTGGACGGACCGCCCTGGCGCCGAATATATGTGGTGGAACAACGTGGAGACGAAGCCCGGCGTTGGGTTTCCATCGCAATGGGAAGACCAGGAAAAATATCACGGCGGCTGGGAGATGAAAGAGGGCAAGAAGGGACCCGTCATTCACCTCAAATTGCAAAACCGCCCGCAGGCGCTGGCGAATCTCTTCTCGAATCCCGCCATGCCCACCATGGACGATTACTACGAGCCGTGGACGTATAACTACAACGACTTGTTCAACTCGCCGTTGGGCAACGACCAGCCAACCGCGCGCCCCATCTCGCGCGTAGACGGTCAACCGATCGACATCGAATCGGGTCCCAACTGGGACGACGACCTCGGCGGCTCCAACATCTACGCGGCGAAAGACCCTCTGCTGGAAAACATGAATCCCGACGACAAGATGCGGCTCTTCTCCATCGAGCAACTTTTCTACTTTTACATGCCGCGTATTTGTAATCACTGTTTGAACGCGGCGTGTGTCGGCGCGTGCCCTTCGGGCGCGATCTACAAACGCGCCGAAGACGGCGTGGTGCTCATCAATCAGGATAAATGCCGCGGCTGGCGCATGTGCGTCTCTGCCTGCCCATACAAGAAAACGTATTACAACTGGTCTACGGGCAAATCGGAAAAATGTATCCTCTGCTACCCGCGCCTCGAAACCGGTCAAGCGCCCGCCTGCTTCCACTCGTGCGTGGGACGCATCCGCTACCTGGGCGTCCTGCTCTATGATGCGGACCAGATCGAAGACGCGCTCAAAGCGCCGGACGATCAACTCGTGGAACGCCAACGCCAGATGATCCTCGACCCGCACGACCCGCAAGTGATCGCCGCCGCAAAAGAAAGCGGCGTACCAGACGGCGTGGTGACTGCCGCGCAAAACTCGCCCGTCTACCGCTACGTCAAAGAATGGAAACTGGCTCTGCCGCTTCACCCTGAATACCGCACATTGCCGATGTTGTTCTACGTCCCGCCGCTTCTGCCCGTCCTCAACTCCACACAGGAAAATGGAACGCAACGCGTCGAGACCGAATTGTTCACCTCGCTGGAAAAAGCCCGCGTCCCCGTCCGCTACATGTCGCGCACACTGGCGGCTGGCAACGACGACCTGGTCATCAAAGCCTATCGCAAGATGATCGCCGTCCGCATTTACAAACGCCACGAAACCGTCGGCGATGTGACCGCTGAAGAGTCCGCCGCCGCCCTCGCCAAAGCGGAGATGACCGCCGAGGAGGCGGAAGCCATCTACACGTTGACCTCCATCCCCACGTATCAAGAACGGTTCGTCATCCCGCCCTACAGCCGCGAAGGCGACATCGAAGAAGTGTACGACCCGCAACAACGTAAAGCCGAAACCGGGTTTGGAAGGCGGCAGGCTCCGCAGAGAGGTTTGTAAGCCATGCAAAAAGATTCGACCTCCGCGTTGTTGGATTTGTTCGCCGCGCTGTTGCAATATCCCGCGCCGAACTTCGACGAACAGGCGCAGCGCTGCGCCGCGCAACTCCAGGCGCTTCATCCCGAAGCCGCGCAGAAAATGGAAAAGTTCGTCGGCGCACTCGATCAACTCTCCCAGCAACGGATGCAGGAACTCTACACCGCCACCTTCGACATGCAACCCGTGTGTTATCCCTACGTCGGCTTTCATCTCTTTGGCGAAAGTTACAAACGCGGCGCGTTCATGGCGCAGTTAAATGAAGGCTATCGCGCCGCCGAATACTCCGCCGAGCAGGAACTCCCCGATCATATTTCGGTGATCCTGCGCTTCCTCGGGCTGGATCAAGACAACCGCCAAAGCGATTTTTCGCAAGCGCTAATCCACACAGGGATCTTGCCCGCGCTCGAAAAAATGCTCAAAACCTTCGGCGAAAAATCGGAGAACCCCTACTTCCACCTGCTTTCCGCCTTCCACCTGTTTCTCGTCGGCTCTTTTGAAAAGGAATTGACCCATGCTTGAGATCATGCTCTTCGTTGTCTTTCCGTATGTGGCGCTCGCCATCGGAATCGTCGGGACGCTCTATCGCTACCTGACCAACCAATATTCCTTCACCAGCCTGTCCTCCCAGTTCCTTGAAAACGACTTGCAGTTCTGGGGCTCCACGCTCTGGCATTACGGCATCCTGCCGACCACCGCCATTCATCTGGCAGGCTTCACCATCCCCAAGGTCATGGCGGCATTACACGGCACACCCGATCTGCTCTACCTCTCTGAACTGGCTGGCAAAATTTTGGGCATCATGGCGCTGGTCGGGATGGGCATCCTGCTCTATCGGCGACTCACCTCGTCGAAGATCCGCGCCATCACCTCGACCATAGACTGGATCGTATTAAGCCTGCTCTTCGCCCAAGTCTTTTTCGGGCTGATCCTCGCCTTCGTCTACCGCTGGGGAGCCGCGTGGTTCATCCACACTGCCACCCCCTGGATGGATTCGCTGGCATTCTTCGACCCCGCGCCGCAATTCGTCACTGCCCTCCCGTTGGCGCACAAGATTCATTTCCTCACCGGCTTCCTCTTATTCGCGCTCATGCCGTTCAGCCGGCTGGTGCATATCGTAACCTTCCCCGTCTCCTACCTCTGGCGGCGATTCCAACTCGTTATTTGGACGCGGCGCCGCGTCGTGTAAATTCGATTAAGGGGACAGGCGCTCAGCGCGGACGTGCGGCTGGGCGCGCCTGCGGAAACCTTTTGTCCCAACCCCAGCCGCCTCGGCGGCGTCCCCAACCCGACGCGTTTCACGCCCCCTGCGGCTTGACGCGTTGCCACGAACCGAGAATAAAAAGAAGCGCCGCGCCCACCTCCGCCGCGCGCCCAACGGCAAACGCGGAGGGAAACCAGTATTGCAAAGCGGCAATCAAAATTCCAGCGTTGAGAAACGCAAACGAAAGCCAGACCAGCCTCACGGGTCCGCGCGCAGAACCGTTGCTGAAGCGCGGGATGATCCAAAACGCCACGCCGAACGCCAGTTGAATCAGCCAGCCGACCAACAAAAATTCCATATGCAAAGGGAGGAGATGCAACGCGGGCGCGTAAAACGGAATCCCTTTTTGAGCGAGCATCAACCCGCCGAAGAAAAGCCCCGCCAAAAGATAGAGAAATGAAGCGCGCACAAACCAAACGCTTAACCGCGACATTTATCTTTCCCTCACGCGCTTCCAACTGTTAAGCACAAATGCCAACCCCGCTAAAAATTGAAGAAGCGCCGAAACTACCAGCGTCCATCCGCTGAATGAATTGGGCTGGGTGGATTGAAGCGGTTCGGCGATCGCGCGCAAGAGCAAACCGAGGTTGAGCGAAACATACGTCAGCCAGCCGAGCGTCTCACTGCCGCGCGGTCTTTCGGCGGAATATTTGGGGAACATCCAAAAGATCACGCCGAAGATCAACTGCGTCAGCCAACCGAAGACCAGCAAATGAATATAGACGGGGAACAATCCATTCGTTACGCCGAACGCCAGCAGGACGCCGAGCGCGAGCGCCAGCGCGAGACAGATCATCCCGGTTTTGATGAATACGCGTGTAAGCAAGGGCATGGCTATTTCCCCGCTAAACTTTTACGCACGGAATAAACGGTCAGCGCCATGAAGATCAAAATAGCGACCTCGTTCAACAATCCACCCCACATGCGCAGGGTTTGCAGGTTGGCGTAATCCGCGATCACGCGCAGAGCCAGCGAGGCGTGAAGCAGAATCAGTTGCAGGTAAAACGCGGGCTGAAAATTGATCGACGCTCCCAGCACCGCAGGGAAAATGATCGGCGCGTGCCCGAAGATCATCGAGATGACGAAGCCGACGAAGACCACGTGCAGCAGCGCGTCGTATCTCGGACCTGCCACCTGCGCGCCAAACCCCAAACTTAACACACCGCCGACGCCCAGCCAGACGAAGCCCAGCGCGAGACACCAGGCGATGTAACGCGTAAGCGGCAGTTGATGTTTGAGATTCCTCCATGCGATATCGTTACGCAAAGACCACAGCGAAAGGAAGAGCAAAGCCGCGCCGCTGAAACGCGCTCCGACTTGCGGGCTGAAAATCGCGGCGAGGATGCCCGCCAGGTAGAGGAGGACGATACCCGCAAACAAAAGTTGACTCTGGCGCGATGGGCGCAGGACGCGGCTGAGTTCAAGCCGTTCGCCGGTGATTGTGAGGACGAGAAATCCCTGCCAGAATAAAACCACTTGAAAGATCTGCCAGCCGAACAGCCAGAGCAAATTGCCGATGAACCAGACAAACATGCCGATCAACATGGTGACGGTGTGGAAGGCGGGTTCGCGGCGCGTCATCACAGCGAGAATCCCGACTCCGCCGAGGCTGGCGAGGGTGAGCAGAATCGGTCCCAGCGGCGGAGAAGGCAGAAGAGCCGTAACCAGCCATCCCAGCCCGGAAAGAAGCGGAGGCAGGTACATCCACTTTTGTTTGATGGCGACCGCGCGTTCGAGCATGATCAGCGTCCCTAAAAATCCAGAGATCATTAGTGGTCCGTGAAGCATTGCCAGCGAGGGCGTGAGCGCGGGCAATTGCCAGCCGAGGCGCATCAGCCCCGCCCAAAGCGCGGCAAGCAAGCCCAGCATGGCAAGCAATAAAAATGGAATTGGAAAACGGTTGAGTTTCATGCGGCTATTCTAAAATCGTTTTGAATTACAGGCAATGAAATAATTACGCGCGGGCAAAAACTTTCTGCTTGCGAATCGGCTTTTTATTTCTCCGCCGATAACTGTTCGATCAAATTTTGAAGTTCCGGCAGGATGCGGCGCAATTCTTTTTTGTGAGCAGACGATAATTGTTCGAGCAGCGCCAGCCCGCGCGCAGAGAGCGTCACATACACCTGTCGCCGATCGGCGGTTGACGGTTCGCGCTTCAGCAAACCGCGCGCCGTCAACCGATCTGCCAACCCAACTGCGCTGTGATGGCGGATCTGCATCCGTTCGGCTAATTCTTTAATCGTAATCTGGTCGCGGTCGGGAAAACCCTTGATGGACAATAACGCCTGATGCTGTTGGGGCGTTAACCCCGCGTCTCGTGCGGCTTCCTCGCTGAAACGCAGGAACTGCCGCAGGGCATAACGAAACGTAGCCAACACTTCGTATTCCGATTTTTTGATCTGCGTCATTTCATCTCCTTTTATGGGAACAACGGCACGCTTGAATTATATCGTATTACGATATATAATCCCGGCTCACTTTATCCTAGGAGCATACCATGATAGAACGAAACAGCCTGGATTACAGGCATATCAACGTCAATTCATCCGGCGGGTTCCGCCTGCTGTTAGTGTCGCTGTTGGCGGCGGCGATCGGCATTCTGGCAGGCTTTGTCGCGTACGGCTTATATTCGTTGATCTCCCTGATCACCAATTTGGTGTTTTTTCAACGCGTCAGCCTGATCCTGCCCAGTTTGACAGAGAACCCGCTGGGCGGATGGATCATCATCGTCCCGGCGATCGGCGGGTTGATCGTGGGCGTGATGGCAAAGTACGGTTCGCCGAAGATTAAGGGACACGGCATCCCCGAAGCGATGGAGGCGGTGTTGACCAACCGCAGCCGCATCCAACCGCGAGTGGCGATCCTCAAACCGATTTCAGCCGCCATTGCCATCGGCACCGGCGGACCGTTCGGCGCGGAAGGTCCCATCATCCAGACCGGAGGCGCGCTCGGCTCATTGATCGGGCAATTGATCCACACCACCGCCTCAGAGCGGAAAGTTTTGCTGGCGTGCGGCGCGGCGGCAGGCATGGCGGCCACTTTTAGCACGCCGATTGCGGCGGTGATCCTTGCCATCGAACTATTGTTATTCGAATTTAAATCGCGCTCGTTCATCCCGCTCGTCATTGCCAGTACGCTGGCGACCACCATTCACCTCTGGTTGATGGGCACGGGTCCCATGTTCACGGTCGGGGCGGTGGATTTCGGCGTGCCGACCGCCCTGCCCTATTACATCCTGTTCGGGCTCATTTGCGGCGCGGCGGCTGTCGGCTTTAGCAACCTGTTGTATTGGGTGGAAGACCTATTCGACCGCCTGCCGTTCGATGCAATGTGGTACCCGGCGATCGGCGCGCTGGGCTTGGGAATCATCGGTTACTTTGTCCCGCGCGTCATCGGCGTCGGTTATGAAACCATCTCGGACATTTTGAATGCCCGGCTGGCGCTGGACGCTTTGCTAACGATCATGCTCTTCAAAAGCCTGGCGTTGGTGGTCTCGCTCGGCTCCGGGACGTCGGGCGGCTTGCTCGCGCCCATGTTCATGACGGGCGCGGCTTTGGGCGGCGCGTTCGCGTTGATCGTCAACCGCATCGTTCCGGGCGCCGATTTGTCCCCGGCGGCTTGCGCGCTGGTGGGCATGGCAGCGGTGTTCGGTTCGGCGGCGCGCGCGACGTTTACCTTCATCATCTTCGCCTTCGAGTTGACGCGCGACTATAACGCCATCCTGCCGTTGATGCTGGTCTGCGTGATCGCCGACGGGGTGAGCCTGCTCTTGATGCGGAATTCGATCATGACCGAAAAGCTGGCGCGGCGCGGACTGCATACCCATTTCGATTACGAACCGGATGTTTTGCAACAAGCGCGAGTCGACGATGTCATGGACGCGGGTCCCACGTCCATTCCAGCCACGATGACGGTGAAAGAACTCGCCGGGTATATCACGCGCGGCGACCCGGAGTATATCCGCCATCAGGCATTCCCGATCGTGAAAGGACAACAACTTGCGGGGATCATCACGCGCGGCGATATCGTCGAAGCGTTGGCAGGCAATGTTGACGATGAAAAAACCGTGCTCGAAGCGGGCAACGACAGCCCGGTGGTGACCTACCCGGACGAACTGCTTTTTGACGCCGTCAGCAAGATGTTACGCAACGATGTAGGACGCCTGCCGGTGGTGGAGCGACAAGCGCCTCATAAACTGGTCGGCTATCTGGGTCGCGCCGCAGTGATGGAAGCGCGCATGAACCGCTTGCACGAAGAACATGTCCGCGAGCCCGGCTGGATCAGCAAAGCGCCGCGTCCATTGAGCAAACCGTCAATTTCCGAAGAGGATCCTTCAAATTAGCGCCGGCTGTCGTACGGCAAAGTTCACTGTACGACTACCGTAATTCAAATTCATCCGATAGTTTCTCCGGCATTATCTATGCCACAGAACTAATTCGTAGCCGACACAGAGGAGTGATGTAAAAATCACTCCTCTTTCATTCCAGATGGGCTATAGCGAGGGATTTGAATATTGTCCATTTTCAAGTAATTTTGATACGAACCGCTTTTCTTTTCAAATGAGAAACAAAACATGTCAAGCCGCCGCGTCATGCTGATCTGCTCTCAACACCTGTTTGGCGAGAGCATGGAGAGGGTCTTGCGCGGCGCCGAAGATGTGGAACTGATGGGTCCCTGGGATTTGAACGAAGACATTTGCGCCCGCATCATGGAAGTGCAACCGAATGTGGTTGTCGTCGCGGATGAGGACGCCCGAGGCGAAGAAAGCGCCCGCCTGACAACAACAATCATCGAACAATATCCCGAACTGCCCGTGATCCGCACGAACCTTTCTGAAAATGTGGCGCGCGTATTCTCGACTCACCTTTTACCCGCACGCGGCGCCGACCTGCTCGAAACCATCCGCAAGTTACCCGTCGTATCCGAGGCGGGCAGTAAATCCGACGAGAGGAGAGTCAAAAAATGATCGAACACGGAAAGCCGTCCTCGCATCCAAGATTTTTTTCGTTTCTGCTGGCGTTGGGCATCGCGTTGATTTTCGTGGCAACACTGTTCAGCGTTGCATTTGCCAAACCCTCCGCGCAAGTAGACGGCGAAGCGCTGTTTATCGCGAAGGGCTGTAATGCGTGTCACACCATCGGCGGCGGCAAGTTGGTGGGACCCGACCTGCAAGGCGTGACCGAACTCCGCACGAATGAGTGGCTGACCAAGTGGCTGACCGCCCCGGACCAAATGCTACAAACCGATCCAGATGCAAAAGCCTTGCTGGTTGAATACAACAACGTTCCCATGCCCAACCTGGGATTGAAGCCCGAAGAGGTCGCGGCGTTGATCGCGTATCTGGGCGGCGGCGCGACGATAAGCGGTGCAACTGCCGAACTGCCTGCGGGAGACGCGACGAGCGGCAAGGCGTATTTCGTGGGCGACAAACGATTCGAGAATGGGGGTCCGCATTGCATTTCGTGTCACAGCGTGGCGGGCATCGGTTCTCTCGGCGGCGGCAATTTGGGTCCCGACCTGACGACGAGCGGCTTCGTCCAATCGGACGCGGCGTTCGCCTCGTTCATGGGCGCGCCGTCCACACAGACGATGGGCGCGATCTGGGCAAACACCCCGCTGACCCCGCAGGAGCAATCTGACTTGTACACATTTTTGAGCAGAGCCGCAGTGACCAAACGCGAACCGAGCGCGTTACTACAAATTGCACTGTTAGCTATAGCAGGCGCGGCGGCGTTGATCGCATTGGCTCAGGTCTATTGGGGTAAGCGTTTGAGAGGCGTGCGAAAGCCGATGATCGAGCAGACGCTGGCGGCGAGGAAAAGAATCAACGCAAAATGAATTTCGCGGTACGGCAAGATTTATCTTGCCATCAGAAATTCGCAAAATAAATATTGCGGTACATACACGGAGGCATCGAACATGAGTTGGATTCAGGATTTGATCAACCCGCAAGCCCGCCAGTGGGAGGAGTTCTATCGCAACCGCTGGCAGCACGACAACATTGTCCGTAGTACGCACGGCGTCAACTGCACGGGCGGCTGTTCGTGGCAGGTCTATGTGAAAGACGGGATCATTACATGGGAAATGCAGCAAGTGGATTATCCGTTGTTGCAGGACGGACTGCCTCCCTACGAGCCGCGCGGCTGTCAGCGCGGGATATCCGCGTCGTGGTACGTCTACAGCCCGATCCGCGTTAAGTATCCGTACGCGCGCGGCGTGTTGTTGGATTTTTGGCGCGAGGCGCGGTTCAACTTAGGTCCCGTCGAGGCGTGGGCGTCCATCGTCGAGGATGACGCGAAGCGGGAGCGAATCCAGAAAGCGCGCGGCAAAGGCGGATTCCGCCGCACGAATTGGGACGAGGTGTTGGAGATCGTCGCCGCGGCAAGCCTCTACACCGCGAAGAAGCACGGTCCCGACCGCGTCTTTGGCTTCTCGCCGATTCCCGCCATGTCGTATCTCTCGTACGGCGGCGGCTCGCGCTTCCTGCAACTCTTCGGCGGCGTGAACATGAGTTTCTACGATTGGTACGCCGACCTGCCGAACGCCTTCCCTGAAATTTGGGGCGACCAGACCGACGTGTGCGAATCGGCGGACTGGTACAACAGCAAGTACATCGTCTCGATGGGCGCGAACCTGAACATGACGCGCACGCCCGACGTGCATTTCATCTCTGAGGCGCGGCACGAAGGCGCGAAGTTCGTCGTCATCGCGCCAGACTTTTCGCAGGTGGCAAAATATTCCGATTGGTGGATTCCCGTCAAGGCGGGGCAGGATACGGCGATCTGGATGGCGGTCAACCACGTTATCATCAAGGAATATTATACGGATCGTCAAGTTCCGTACTTTATCAATTACTTGAAAGAAAATACCGACATGCCGTTCCTGATCGAGCTGGAAAAGGACGGCGACTCTTACAAGGCGGGACGTTACATCCGCGCCAACACCGTGAAGCGCTACAAGGATGTGGAGAACGGAGATTGGAAGTTCCTCGTCCATGATGCGAAGCACAACGCGCCGCGCATGCCCAAGGGCGCGGTAGGAGACCGTTGGAGCAAGGAACAAGGCAAGTGGAACATTAAGATGGAAGACGGACTCGACGACTCCCCCATCGAGCCGACGCTTTCGTTCCTCGGTTCGCAGGATGAGACGGTCAACGTTGCGTTCTACGAGTTCGCCGAGAAAGTCACCGCCATGCGCGGCATCCCCGCGAAATGGATCGAGACCAGCGAAGGCAAGAAACTTGTCACCACAGTCTTCGATTTGGTTGCCGCCCAATTTGGCGTGAGCCGCGGCTTGCCCGGCGATTACCCGAAGAGTTACGACGAGATCGGCGCGTACACGCCCGCCTGGCAGGAATCCTACACGGGCATCGGGCGCGACACGATCACCCGCCTGGCGCGCGAGTTTGCGTCGAACGCCGAAGCGACGAACGGCAAGTCCATGATCATCGTCGGCGCGAGCATCAATCACTGGTACAACAACAATCTCGTCTACCGCGCGCCGATCTACGCGCTGATCCTGTGCGGATGCTGTGGCGTCAACGGCGGCGGGATGAACCATTACGTGGGACAAGAAAAACTGACGCTCGTCGCGCCGTGGTCGAGTCTCGCGTTCGCGCTCGACTGGCAGAAGCCGCCGCGCCGACAGCAATCCCCGACCTGGCATTACGTCAACAGCGACCAGTGGCGTTACGAAGGCGACTTCACCGATTACGCGCCCATCCCGCCGCAGACGAAGTGGGCGAAGGGTCACGCGATTGATTTGGAAGCGATGGCTGTCCGCATGGGCTGGATGCCGTACTTCCCGCAGTTCAAAAATAATTCGCTGGACGTTATGAAAGAAGCCGAAGCCGCGGGCGCGAAGACCTCCGAGGATGTTTCCAAGTGGACGGCGAAACAACTCAAGGACGGCAAACTCGAATTCGCGGTGGACGATCCCGACGCGCCCGAAAACTGGCCCCGCGTCTGGATCATCTGGCGCGGCAACGCGATCCAATCCAGCGCGAAGGGACACGAGTTCTTCCTGCGTCATTATCTCGGCACGCACGATAACATCATCGCGGAGGAACACGCGAAAGATAAAGTGAAGACCGTCAAGTTCCGCGAACCCGCCCCGCGAGGCAAAATGGATCTGGTGGTGGACCTCAACTTCCGCATGGACTCGTCCGCGCTGTATTCGGACATCGTCCTGCCCGCCGCGTTCTGGTACGAAAAGAACGACCTCAACACCACTGACCTGCACTCCTTCGTTCATCCCCTCGGGCAAGCTGTGCCGCCCGTGTGGGAATCGAAGACCGACTGGGAGATCTTCAAAGCCTTCTCGAAGAAAGTCAGCGAACTTTCAGCGGACGTGTTCCCCGAACCCGTCAACGATTTGGTGATGTCGCCGCTCATGCACGATACGCCCGATGAACTCTCGCAGCCCGATGTGAAAGATTGGCGCGCGGGCGAATGCGACCCGATTCCCGGCAAGACCATGCCGCACTTCCGCGTGGTCGAACGCGATTACGCCAACCTGTACAACAAATTCATCTCGCTGGGACCGAATCTCCGCACGGACGGGATCAACGGCAACGGCGTGCAGATTCCCGTCGCGGAGTTCTACGATGAGTTGTTGAAGAACCCCGTCGGCGGTTCGCCCGACCCGCGTCATATGCGCTGCGTCGAATGGGGCGGGAACAAATACCCGTCGGTGGAAGACGCGCTCGACGCGGCGAACGTCTTGTTGTTCCTCGCGCCCGAAACGAACGGAGAAGTCTCGTACGCGGCCTTCAAGCATGAGGAAGAACGAGTCGGTATGCCGCTGGCGGATCTCGCCGAAGGCGTCCGCGATGTGCGGATGACGTTCTTCGATCTGACGCGGCAGGTAAGGCGGACTCTCATCAGCCCGTGCTGGTCGGGCATCGTCAACGACGGGCGCGCATATTCCGCATGGTGCATGAGCGTGGAGCGCCGCGTCCCCTGGCGCACGCTCACGGGTCGCCAGCATTTCTACATTGACCATCCCTATTACATGGACTTCGGCGAAAACCTGCCGACGTTCAAACCCAAACTGGTGACGAAGCCAGGCGATTGGGCGAAGATCGGCGACATCGTGAAAAGCACGGTGGACGATAAGAGCCTGATCCTCAACTACATCACACCGCACGGCAAGTGGAACATCCACTCGACGTATAAAGATAATCACCGCATGTTGACTCTCTCGCGCGGCATGGACCCTGTCTGGCTCAACGACAAGGAAGCCGAGAGCGTCGGCATCGTGGATAACGACTGGGTCGAAGTTCACAACGACAACGGCGTGGTCGTGACGCGCGCGGCGGTCAGCGCCCGCGTCCAGCCTGGCACATGCCTGTACTATCACGCGGTCGAGCGCACGGTCTTCATCCCCAAGTCGCAGATCAGGGGCGGCAAACGCGCGGGCGGACACAACAGCCTGACGCGCACCCGCATCAACCCCGTCGAACTGGCGGGCGGCTACGCCCAGTTCACCTACGGCTTCAATTATTGGGGACCCATCGGCGTGTTCACGCGCGATACATATTGCGTGGTGCGGAAGATGGAAAAGTTGGAATGGTAAACAGACCAGTACCGCAAAATTCATTTTGCTTAAAGGCAAGATACATCTTGCTGTACGGCAAAATTCATTTTGCACAAAGCGCAAGATAAATCTTGCGGTACTAATCAAAGGAGAACACATGGATATTCGCTCACACGTTTCAATGGTCTTCCATCTCGATAAGTGCATCGGCTGTCATACGTGCAGTGTGGCTTGCAAGAATATCTGGACCGACCGCAAAGGCACCGAATACATGTGGTGGAACAACGTCGAGACCAAGCCTGGCACAGGCTATCCCACCCAATGGGAAGATCAGGATAAATACAAAGGCGGCTGGGAACGGGAAGAGGATGGAAAAATCCATCTCCGCCTCCACGGTCGCAAGAAAGGGTTGAGCAACATCTTCTTCAACCCCGCCCTGCCCACCATTGACGATTACTACGAACCCTGGACGTACGATTACGAGAATCTCTTCAACGCGCCCGAAGGCGACGACCAACCCACCGCCCGCGCCGTCTCGATGATCACGGGCAAGCCGATGGACACCATCGAAGCGGGTCCCAACTGGGACGACGACCTCGGCGGCTCGCCGCTCTACGCCCGCAACGACGTCAACCTCGACGATCTCACCGACGACGAGCGCGAGCAACTCAACGAACTCGAGCGCGTCGTCTTCTTCTACCTACCGCGCATCTGCAATCACTGTCTCAATCCTGGTTGTGTCGCGGCTTGCCCCGCAGGCGCCATCTACAAACGCGGCGAAGACGGCATCGTGCTGATCTCGCAGGAAAAATGCCGCGCCTGGCGCATGTGCATTTCGGGCTGTCCTTACAAAAAGACTTATTACAACTGGGCTTCGGGCAAATCCGAAAAATGCATCCTGTGCTATCCGCGCCTCGAATCGGGACAACCCCCCGCCTGCTTCCACTCCTGCGTCGGACGCATCCGCTATCTGGGCGTCCTGCTCTACGACGCAGACCAAATCGAAAAATGCGCCTCAGTCCCCGACCTTGAACTGGTCGCGGCTCAACGGAACATGATCCAAGACCCGTTCGACCCCGAAGTCATCAAATGCGCCAAAGCCAACGGAATCTCCGACGCCATGATCGCCTCCGCGCAGAATTCGCCCGTTTATAAATTCGTCAAGAAATGGCAGATTGCCCTCCCGCTTCACGCCGAATTCCGCACTTTGCCCATGCTCTACTACGTTCCGCCCATGCTGCCCGTCCTCGCCAAGACCGACAAAGACGGCAAGTACGATGTAGCAGGACTCGATAACGAAGGCTTGCCCGCCATGATCAGTTCATTGGCGAAGGCGCGCATGCCCATCAAGTACATGGCGCGCATGTTCTCGGCGGGTAACGTCAAGGAAGTGGAAGATGTGTACCGCAAATTGATCGCCGTGCGCATCTTCAAGCGCGCACAAAAGGTCAAGGACTATCAACAAGCCGAAGTGGACGCGGCGCTGGCGCAGGGCGCCACCAACCCCGAAGAAGTCGAAGCCATCTTCCGCCTGACGTCGCTGCCGACATACGAAGAACGTTTCGTCGTCCCGCCGCTCGGCCGCGAAGTCGCGGTGGAGGCGTGGGAGAAGCCGCTCGAACGCAAGACCGAAGCGGGTTTTGGCGTCCGCAATAAGATCGCGAAGAGGAAGTTTTAATGCCAAAACGCAAAGGACACGAAGTACACAAAGGTTTTTAAAGACTTTCCTTCATGTCTCTTTGTGCCCTTCGTGTTTAAAAAGAATTTCACGGAGAGTCGTTGATGTATACCGAAACCGAAATGCGAGACCTTTACCGATGCTTTGCCCAAATCCTGGAATACCCCACAGGCGCAACGCTTTCAGCCGCGCTCACAGTGCAGGGATTGTTGCTGAATGAAAACCCACAAGCCGCCGCGCAGTTGAAGGAATTTCACGAGTACGCCGCCGCGCTTCCGCCCGGTCGACTCGAAGAAGTGTACACTGGCACGTTCGACCTCGACGCGGCTTGCCATCCTTATATTGGCTATCACCTCTTCGGCGAGACCTACAAACGCAGCGCCTTCCTCGTTGAGTTGAAACAACGCTATGCCGCCGAGGGATTCGTGTTCTCCCAAACCGAACTACCCGACCATCTTGCGATCATCCTGCATTTTCTCGCGGTCACGCGCGATCGCATGCAAGCGCACGAGATCGCCCGCGACGCCCTCCTGCCTGTTCTCGACAGGATGACGGGACGCGCCAAATCCGCAGGCTTCGATCAGGATGAGAACGCCGAGTCGAAAGTGGATCAAATTGGCAATTTGATCCACGCGGACAATAGGTCTGAAAAGCGCACGCAGTTTCACGGCGTGTTGGAGGCTCTGCGCTCCGTCCTGCAATTTCAGTTACAAACCTTGAACATGCTGGAGCCTTCCGCCTGAAAAGTTAACCGCGAAGATCGCAAAGGCCGCCAAATCTGAATCGATTTTAGCGAAACAGCATTCGTCCATTCGCGACCTTCGTGGTGAAAGAAATATTTTTTCTTTGCGTTCTTCGGGCGCTGTGCGGTTCAAAAGAAAAAGGAGCAAACCATGTTTGATAACGCCCTCTTCATCGGCTTTCCCTATGCGGCGGTCGCCATTGCGATCATCGTCGCCGTCTATCGCTTCTGGTTCGACCCATACTCGGTTTCCAGTCAGTCTTCGCAATTTCTTGAAAACCGCAAACTGTTCTTTGGCTCCGTGCCGTGGCATTACGGCGTGATCATCATCCTGCTGGGGCATATCACCGCGCTGATGTTCCCCGGGGTGTGGGGCTTGTTCACCGCCAACCAAACGCGCCTATATGTCCTTGAAATCACAGGGCTGGCGCTGGCGTTGATGACGACCGTCGGCATTCTGATCCTGATCTACCGCCGCATCGCCGACGCGCGCACGCAAACGGTCACGTCGCCGTACGATTGGATCCTGCTGTTCTTCCTTTTCCTGCAGGTGGCGTTCGGTTTTTGGGCGGCTTATTACTATCGCTGGGGATCGGATTGGTACCTGCATACGGCTGTGCCGTGGCTGGTCTCGCTTCTCAAATTTCAACCCGATATCACGTACGTCACCGCCCTGCCGTTCTGGGTCAGGTTCCATTTCCTCAACGGCTTTGTGATCATCCTGCTCCTGCCGTTCACGCGCCTGATGCACGTGCTGGTCTTCCCCATTTCTTATCTTTGGCGCGAGCATCAGGTTGTCATCTGGCACAAAGCGCGGCATTAAACGCCATGCTGATCACCGACGCGCTCCTCGGCGAACACGGCGTATTTCACTTTATGCTGGCGCGCATCGAACAATCGCTTTCCGCGCTCGATGCGCTTCCCGCCGCCGATTCGCTTTCCGCGCTCCAGCAACGAATCGTCCTCTTTGCCTCCACGCTTGAATCCCACGCCTCCATTGAAGACGAGTTACTCTTCAACGCCCTCGAACCCCATCTCGGCATTCAAGGCGGTCCCCTGGCGGTGATGCGCATCGAGCACGACCAGATCACCGACCTGCTCGGCAAGATCGAATCAGCCAGCGACCTCGCCTCCGCCCGCGCCCTCACCGCGCAGATGATTCAGGTCACGCGCGGTCACTTCCAAAAAGAGGAACAAGCGCTCTTCCGCATGGCGCGTCAGTGTTTGAGCGATGACGAACTTGCCGCGCTCGGTGTAAAATGGGCGCAAAAACGCGCTCCGTTGATTCAATTGGATGGAATGTGAGCCGGGAACAGGAACACACGCAACATGAAACACGAAGAGCCAAGCCGCAGTCGCGCGCTCATGATCGGGGGCGCGGAACTTCATCCCGCCTATTTCGCCCTCGTCATGGCAACGGGGATCGTCTCCATTGCGGCAAAATTGGAGGGCATGCCGCAGATCGCCTGGGCGCTGTTCATCGCCAATATCGCGTTCTACGCAATCTTATGGCTGTTGACGCTCAATCGCATTTTTCGATATTTTCCTAAAGTTGTCGCCGACCTGACGAGCCACGAACGCGGCCACGGATTCCTGACCATGGTGGCGGGGACCTGCGTGCTGGGCAGGCAGTTCTTCGTCATTGCAGATAATTCCGCCGTTGCCGTTTTCCTTTGGCTGGTGAGTGTCGTCCTATGGTACCTGCTGATGTATGTTTTCATCACGGCGGTCACCATCCGCGAAACGAAACCCGCGCTGGAAAACGGATTGAGCGGCGGCTGGCTCCTGATCGTAGTCTCCACCCAATCCATCGCGGTGACGGGCGCGAGCATCGCCGACCACTTCGGGGCATGGACGGAACCGATTCTTTTCCTGACCCTGACCATGTTCCTGCTCGGCTTCCTGCTCTACATCCTCGTGATCTCGCTGATCTTTTACCGTTTAACTTTTTTCCGCCTCAAGCCCGAGGAAGTGGCGCCGCCCTATTGGATCAACATGGGCGCCATGGCGATCACAACCCTGGCTGGTTCGATCCTGATCCTGGAGGCGAACCACTGGAAAATTATCCAAGACATCATGCCGTTCCTGAAGGGCATCACGCTCCTCTTCTGGGCGACCGCCACCTGGTGGATCCCCTTGCTGATCATACTCAGCATTTGGAGGCACGGATATAAAAAAGTCCCTCTGGTTTATGAACCGTCCTATTGGGGCTTGGTCTTCCCTCTCGGCATGTACACCGTCTGCACGTTTCAACTGGCGAAGGCGCTGGAATTGGATTTCCTTTACCTCATCCCGCGCTACTTTATTTACCTCGCCCTCTTCGCGTGGCTCGCGACGTTTCTTGGACTCGTGTTCCAGCTTGCAAGGAAACTTTTCGCGCCTGCCGCGAAAGAAACTTAACAAGCGGAAAACGATCAGCGACGAACCCCAAGCGCTGATGCGGAAAAGACAACAAAGGAACTAATCCTTTTTGAAAGGGGGCTGGATGAAGAAAAATCATTCCTTTTTCATTCTTGAAGAGTGACCCGAAAAGGCTTGCAAATTTAACATTTAGGATTTAATGGAATCGCGCCGTAAGTATCGCCGAAATTGCATTGCGATCAGCGAATAGATGAGCATGCGCTCATCCGCGCGTTAAAAGAGCGCATGGAGATCTCAGCCAAAGGAGAGTTCCATGAACCTCAACTCCATCTGGTCTGTTCTCGAAGAAAGTTCTGAAATCCTGTTCGACGGCTATGCCTACCCCGCGGCAGATGTAGCCGCGCAGGAACTTTCACTACCCCCCGATCACTACAACTGGGTGACGGCGCTTTGGCTGTTTGACACACAATCGTTCACTGTCGCGCAGTACATGCGATGCTTTCCATACGGACTGGCGCAGGCGAACGCAGAACGTTTTGCCTCTGCGGTTCAAGGAGGATACCTGGCTTCGGACGGTGATGGAACGTATCGCGCCACCGAGTCGGGAAGCGCGGCGGCGACTCGTCTCATTCAAGCGGGAGAGGAAGTCATGGTTGCGCTCACTCCCATGCCTAAAGCGTCGCTGCGGGCGCTTGGCAATCTCCTTGCCCGAATTTCAGACGCGGCGCTTCATTTGCCCGAACCGCCCGCGCATGTTCTCATCAAAGCCAAACGCGACCTCTACCAGCGAACGGGGACATTCGCAATGCTCGAAGGATTTGTCGCTCACTGCGCGCTGTTGGAAGGGCGTCGCGACGATTGTTACATCGCCACATGGAAAGCGCATGGGGTGGAAGGTCACGCGTGGGAGACGCTCGATTTTCTTTCACACGGCGATGCAGTGACCTTCGACGACCTCCACAAAAAACTCAGCCGTCGCGGCGTGACGGAGGAAGTCCACGCGGGGGATGTGAAGGAACTCGTCAGGCGCGGGTGGGCGGAGGAAGGTTCAGGCGTGTATCAAATCACACCGAAGGGCAAACAGGTTCGGGCGGAGGTCGAAGCGGAGACGGAACGTCTCTTCTTCGCGCCGTGGGCGTGTCTGAATGAATCCGAGTTGGAAGAGTTGTCGAGTCTCGCGAGTCAATTGCGGGATGGGTTGCGAAATTTGGACAACATGGATAACCCAGGCAGTATCAAGTGAGAAAACCATGAACCAATCAATGCCCGCTGGCATCGTCACGTTTCTCTTTACCGACATTCAAGGCAGTACGCGCTTGTGGCAGGAAAAACCTGTCGGGATGTCCGTCGCTCATGCGCGTCACAACTCGATTTTGAGAACCGCCATCGAGTCCCATCGCGGCTATGTCTTTCAGGTGATCGGCGACGCTTTTTGCGCGGCGTTCCACACGCCAGGCGACGCCCTGTGCGCGGCGCTGGAGGCGCAAAAAAAATTGCACAGCGAACAATGGGGAGAGGCGGTCATCAAAGTGCGGATGGGAATCCACACGGGCGAAGCGGAACTTCAGGAAGGCGGCGACTATCGCGGCTTCCTCACCCTGAGCCGTCTGCAGCGATTGATGTCCGCCGCGCACGGCGGGCAGACGCTGGTTTCACTGACAACCCAGGAACTGTTGCAGCACAGACTCCCCGAGGACGCGTCCTTGCTGGATATGGGAACGCGGCGGCTCAAAGATTGGAATCGCCCCGAACAGATCTTTCAACTGGTCATCGAGGGATTGCCATCCGAGTTCCCCCCACTCCGCGCCCTGGACGCCTCCCCTCACAACCTCCCCGCGCCGACCACCAGTTTCATCGGGCGCGAAAAAGAAAAGGCAGAGATCAAACAAGCCCTCACCCCTTCCCCTCTCCCTCAGCGAGAGGGGCTAGGGGCGAGGGACCATCGGCTTGTCACGTTGACGGGTTCGGGCGGCACAGGCAAAACGCGCCTATCCTTGCAAGTGGCGGCAGACCTGCTCGATCAATTCGCGGACGGGGTCTGGTTCGTGGAACTCGCGCCGCTGACCGACCCGCATTTGATTCCGCAAACGATTCTTTCCGCCATGCGGGCGAACGAACAGGAAGGCAAAACCGCGCTGGAAACGCTCGTCGAACGCGTGCGCGAACAGAAGGCGCTTTTGATCCTGGATAATTGCGAACACCTCATCGAAGCCAGCGCGAAAATCGCTGAGACCCTGCTCGCCAGCGCGCCCGCCCTGCGGATTCTCGCTTCCAGCCGCGAAGCGTTGAGCGTGCCTGGCGAACTGGCGTGGCACGTGCCGTCCATGACCGTTCCCGAAACAAACGCCGCGGACGTCGAAAGACTTCTGCAATTTGAATCAGTCCGCTTGTTTGTGGAACGCGCCGCGCTGGCGCAGCCGCGTTTTACCTTGACGCGCGAAAACGCGCCGCACATCGCGCAGATCTGCCTGCGTCTCGATGGGATTCCTCTCGCGCTGGAACTTGCCGCCGCGCGCGTCAAAGCGCTGGACGTTGAAGAGGTCGCCGCGCGGCTGGATGACCGATTCCGCCTGTTGACGGGCGGCGCGCGCACTGCCCTCCCGCGCCAGCAGACTCTGCGGGCGATGATTGATTGGAGTTACAACCTGCTGGCAGGGGACGAGAAAAAACTTTTCCGCAGGCTGGCGGTGTTCGTCGGCGGATGGACGCTCGAAGCGGCGGAACAAATTTGCGCGGGCGAAGATGCGCTCGACGTGATAGACCTGCTCGCGCGGCTGGTGGATAAATCGCTCGTGGCGCTGGACGAATCGTCCAGCCGCGCCCGTTATCGCATGTTGGAAACCACGCGCCAATACGCGCGCGAGACTCTGCTCAACGCGGGGGAGACCGCCGCGTTTCGGAATCGCCATCTCGATTATTTTTTGCAATACGCCGAGACGGGAAAAGTCGAAATGCGCGGACGCAAACAAGCGGCGTGGCTGGCGCAACTCGAAACCGAACACGACAATCTCCGCGCCGCGCTCGAATGGTCGCAGGACAACGCGCCCGAACGCGGTTTACGCATCGCCGCCGCGCTCACCGATTTTTGGGATACACGCGGCTACCTCAACGAAGCGCGCCGCTGGCTGGATAAAACGTTGCAGGCAACCGCCATCCTTGCTCCCACTCCCGCGCGTGTGGACGCCATGATGGGCGCAATGGCATTTGCCATCCGCCAATCCGAACTGGACGTCTCGAAGAAAATTTTGGAAGAAGCGTTGGCGTTAGCGCGGACGATTGACTACAAAGCGGGAATTGCGCGCGGGCTGACGGCGCGCGGCGTCGTGACCGAATTTTTCGACGGCGATTTGACAGGCGCCGAAGCGTTATACAATGAAGCGTTAACTTTCTATCGTGAGGCGGGCGACAACCTTGCCATCGGGCAGGCGCTGGGACCGCTCGCCTCATGCGCCTTAAAGCGCTACGACTTTGCGAAGGCGGAAAGTTTATACGGGCAAAGCCTGTCCCTGTTCCGCGCGGCGGAGAACGAAAGGGAAATCGCGGGGGCGCTCGGCAATCTGGCGGAGGTTGCCCTGTCGCGTCACAACTACGCCCAAGCGGAAGAGTCCGCCCGCGAGAGTTATGCCCTGTATCATTCGCTTGCCGATAAACATGGCGTCGCCACCGCTTTGCGTTCGTTGAGTATCGCGTTGCATAATCGCGGACAACTCGAAGCGGCGCGTTCCGCCAGCGAAGAAAGCGCGGGAATTTTCCGCGAGTTGGGAGATCGCGGCTGTTTGATTCTCACGCTGACGGAATTGGCGCGGCAGATTCACCATCAGGGCGATGTAGACCACGCGGCTGTTTTCATCCGCGAAGCGCGCCTGCTCTTGAATCAAGTCGGGCAGGAGGTCATCTCGGCTGGCACGTTCGACGTCTACGGGCGGGTTGCGCTGGCGCAGGGCGATCATGCGGAGGCATGCAAGCAATTTGCCGACGGGCTGCGTTTCCAGCAAAAGGCGCGCGACGCGCACTTCGTCCCATCCCTGCTGGAAGGGCTGGCGGGATTACTCCAACCGCAGGACGCCATCCGCCTGCTGGGCGCGGCGGCGTCTCTGCGTGAGAAGACCGACATGCCTTTGATGAGGGTCGAACAAAATGAATACGAAAGAACGATGGACGCAATGAAAACACAAGTGACCGACGCCGAGTTTCAATCCCTGTGGGAGCGAGGATCGGCAATGACCATTGATGAGGCGATTTTGTTTGCGCTGGAAAAAGGAGGCACATAACGAAACCAAACGCTCCAGCAATTCACATCTGATTATTAATCAACCAATTCATTCGGAGGAAACCATGAACATGATCAAGACAGGCGCAGTCCACCATCTGGCGCTCACCGTAACAGACAGCGAACGATCACGCGACTTTTACGTCAACTTACTTGGATTCCAAGTCCTTGCGGAATTCGGGGACACCCGCATTTTGAGCAACGGCGGTTTGGTTTTGGCTGTGAAGCCAGCCCCCGATCCTGCTCGCGCGTCCCAAGCAGATCGCTTCGACGAGAACCGCGTCGGGTTGGATCATCTCTGCCTCAGCCTGGCAAGCCTTGCAGACTTGGAGAAAGCGATGGAAACGCTCGATGCACAAGGCATTCCACATGGCGAGATCGAGGATTTAGGCGCGATGGGCATCTGCACGCTTACTCTGCGAGACCCCGATAATATCCAGATCGAATTGAGCGCGCCGAAAAACTAATGAGAAACACCCGCTCCAATTTTTCTTCGCGCCGTGGATATGTTTGAATGAATCCGAGTTGGAAGAATTGGCGAGTCTCGCAAGTCAATTGCGGGATGGCACGCCCCGTGTAATAAGAAGAAAGTAAAGAATAAACACAAGTGACGAACCCTTGATTATTATTTCGGATTAAAGGATAAAGGAAAACATCATGACAGAAAATGACGTTGCACGCTGGATTGTAATGCTTTGCATGGCGCCAACCATATTGGGCGGATTGTTAATCACAGATGGGATATTTGGCTTTGTCCTATTCATGAATCTGCGTGCGCTTCGGGCGGCAAAAGATTGGGTTTCGACAAGAGGCACAATCCTTGCATCCAACATGAAGGCTTTGAAAGTTCCAGTAGGCGGGGGAGGAAGGCGCGGGTCGCGTACCAACGTTCCCGTAGTGGAATATTCCTATGAAGTGGGCGGACAGTCCTATAAGAACAACAAACTGTATGCGGGTTATGCCTTTGGAAGCGATAAAAGGCAAGTAGTGGAAAAGTTTCTCGAGCAATATCCCGAGGGCAGTTCGGTGGAAGTTTTTTATAACTTGAATAACCCAGCAGAGTCGGCTCTCCACAAGAATAACCCCAGTGTTTGGAGCATTGCCATTGTATTGATCATCGCCAACTTGTCCATGTGCGGAGCAATTCCCCTTTTCTGGTTTATTATAGGATTCCTAAAATAGAAAAGGATACAACCTAAGTTTGTGTAGTTCGCAGTAACATTCCAAGCAAAAGCGTGCCAACACAGCGCGCATCTGACGTGTGGGACTGCCCGTAGGGCGTGCGTGTTTTACGAGCATTTCGCGCAGCGTGGCTTCGAGTTTTCCCTGCTCCCAAGCATTGTCCGCGCCCGCCCTGTTGTCGAGTTTACCGAGACACACGCAGGTAACGCAAAGTGATGGAGTGAGAACAACGAAACAAATTATGTAAACATAGGGCTTGCGAAATTCAGCGGGAGCCCGTGTAAAATACAACTTTTAAAAAGGAGTACAAAGCACATGCGACAAAAAAATTGGAGGTTGGTCATTGCGGGCTGTTTTTTCATCGCCGCCGCGCTTGGATTTTATTTCGTCATGCAATCTATCGCGCCGAGTTCCACCGACCCCGTGATGGCGATGCAGATCGCGGGCAGGGTGGTCGGAATCGTCACTGGCGTCAGCCTCGTCATGATTCTCGTCGGGTTGATCGGCAAAAAAGCGTAAATTGGACTCACGGAGCGAAACAATGAAACCCACATCAGTCCTTCAAGCAGTTTCACTGGTCAGCCTGCTTCTCGTCGCCTGTTTAGCCTCGGCGTTCCCCAGTCTCTCGACCCAAACCCCGTCTCCCACGCTGGCGTCCATCCCACAGGTACCGACGCTTTCCTTTGCGTCAACTTCCGCGCCCGATCAGCCAAGCGCAGGGTTGGAAAACGAAAATCTTCTGGCGGCTGTCCCGCCTGGCTTCAAAATTGATTATGAAGCCGAAAAGGATAATTTGATCGTCAGCGAGATGGTGGCTCAAAGCGAGTCCGTCAACGACTGGACGACGCTTGTCACTGTGCAAGTCTTCAAGGGAACGCAGACCACGCCCGAACAATTTCAGGAAAACCTGACGCAATCGTGGTTCGGCGCCTGTCCGAACAGCGAATCGTATCCCGTAGCCGACGGGGTTGAAAATGGATACAACTTCGTCCTCTGGATGCTCTATTGTCCGTTGAATCCTGCCACGCAAAAGATGGAATACGCCTACATCAAAGCGATCGCGGGCAACGATAGTTTTTACGATGTCCAAGTCGCCTTCCGCTATGAGCCGTCCGATGAGGAGGTCACCTATTGGATGAATTACCTCAAAGAGGTCATCGTTTGCGATACGAGAATCGCGGAACAAGCCTGTCCATGACAAGAGAATAAATGGCGCGATCGAACCTCTGCAACGCGGTCGTCTGGATCGCGGTCGCAGGAATCTAATCTATCAAAGGAAACCTCTCAGGATGAGAACATCAAGATTCGTTATAGTATTGGTAATAGCAATCGCATTAGTGGCATGTTCGCCCTCCACGCCATCCATGCCAGAGAACATCCCCGCTCCAACAGCGACGGAAGCGATTTCCGTCGCCCCGACTTTCGATAGTTCATGTCCCTCTGCAAAGGATGGATTCAATCTTCATACTGCCGAAGCGGATGGCTACTGCCTGCTCTATCCTGCGGAAGCGGTTGTCGTTCCCCAACGCTTCATCGTCATTAATCCAGCCAACGCCACAGCGGATTCGCTCGGAGATGCGTGGGTGGATATTCAAGTGGAACCCGCGACAGGTCGCAGTGCGGCGCAAGTTGCGGACGCGAAGATTGCGGAGGCAGGCGAAGGCTTCGGCATTGTTCGCAGTGAGATTCTGCTCGGCGGACAGCCAGCGATTGTGGTGGACGGACTCCCCGCTCCCGATTCGTGGCGCGTGGTTTTCGTCGTCAACAACGACCGCCTGTACACGCTGACCTTCCAACCCTGGTTCCCGTCCAGTGACCCGAACCAACCCACAGCGCTGGAAAAACTATACGCGGCGATTGTGGATACGCTTCGCTTCATGCCGTAGATTTCGGGCTGATTCATAATGCAGTCAGTACTGCAAAGTTTACTTTGCGCCCTCAACGCAAAATGATTTTTGCGACACCAAACCCAACCAGGAGAACTTAGTGACATCCATCAAATCAGCAGCGATCATCGGCGGGGGCGTCTCGGGACTCGCGGCGGGCGGACTGCTCGCGCGCATGGGGATCAAGGTCAGGCTTTTTGAAGCGAACGCCAAGATCGGCGGTTGTTGCTCGACGACCAACGTCGGCGGATACACCTTCAACGACGGCGCGTTGTATCTCGCCCTGCCCAATATGCTGGATCGCGTCTTTACGAAGGTCGGGCTGGATCGCCCGTCCGTTTTGCCGCTGCGGAGAATCACCGCGCCTCAAACAACGGTTCTACCCAACGGCGACAAGGTCACGTTCGGCGACGGTTTGCGCGTGACCGTCGAAAAGAAAAACGGGACAGTGAACGAAGCCGCCCTGAAAAAAGAATTGAACGACATGATGAAAAAATGGGAGCCAGCCCTGCGCCTGCTCACCGAAGATATTCTCGTCAACCCGCTTTCGTTTTCGCGCTTTCTCACAAAGGGCTGGCGGCATTTGCCAAAATTCGGCGGGACGGTGGCGGACGAATTGAAGCGGCTCTTCAGCGATGACTCGGTCCGCGCCGCGATGTCGGGCGTTCTGCTATACACGGGACTGCCGCCCGAAAAACAGCCGACCATTTCGGTCTTGGGTTTGGTCACGCTCTTCAGCGACGGCTTTCACCTGCCCGAAGGCGGCATGGGCAAAGTCCCCGAAGCGCTCAGCCAGGCGCTGCTCGCGCGCGGCGGGGAAATCCATTTGAATACGCGGGTGAAGAAGATCGTCGTCAAAGACGGGCGCGCGCGCGGATTGGAAGTGGACGGGCGGGGATTGGTGGAAGCGGACGCGGTCATCTCGACCGTCAGCGGGATGCTGACCTTCGGCTCTTTGTTGGACGATGCCGACTCGCCGCGTAAAATGAAACGCATGGCATCCGAAGCGAATCTATCGCACAGCGCCTTTTCGGTTCAACTCGGTTTGCGAAACAAGATAGACGCGCCCAGCCATTCACATTGTTTCCTGCCGCTGATGGAAAATCAAGCCGAGGTGTTCGCTCCCTGCGACGACGGCGTGAAGTGGCTGGTGTACGACGCGCCGACGGTGACGCTTCCCGAACTCGCGCCAGCGGGCGGAAGCGTGATCGAAATGTACCCGCCCGTGCAACGCGATTTTCCGATTGATGATTGGAGCGACGAGAAAAAGGAAGCCATCCTCGCAAAAGCAGTGGAAGCCCTCTCGCGCGTTCATCATTTGGATATCGCCGTCAAACGAATTTCCAGCCCGAAGGAATTCAGGAGCAACCTGAACTTGTATCGCGGAGCGGTGTACGGGCTATCGCCGCAGGTCGCGCCGTGGAATCACTTTCCGCATCAAACGCCCATTCGCGGCTTGTATCAAACTGGTCAGACCACCTACCCCGGCTACAGTGTGGGACGAGCCGCCACCTCGGGCATCCTTACGGCGGAAGCGCTTATGGCGGATTGAGGCGCGTAGATGTTGCGCAGCGCTGTAAACTTCAGTTTGTACCGGCGCAAAGCGCAAACTGTTGCGCAGCGCTGCAAACTTCAGTTTGTACCGGCGCAAAGCGCAAACTGAAGTTTGCGGCACAAACAATGGAGAATCAAATGACATCGCTCACAGGCGGCGGGAGTGAATTTGGGCGCACATTGGCAAAAGAGATGGTGAAGATCGCGGTCGCGGCGCGCCCGGGGATCAACTTGCGAGACCCTGTCGCTGATTCAAAGCGAAG
>JADLBX010000032.1 GCA_020847435.1 Anaerolineales bacterium | reverse complement strand
TGCCGACGAAGCGGCAGGTCACGATTGTCGAAACGAACTATCGCGGTGAACACGTCTTGCCTTGCTTGTTCCTTCCGTCTGGCTTGTACGTCATTCACGAAGGCGAAGGTCTGTTCATGGTGGGCAAGTCTTTTGCGGACGATCACATCGGCATGGACGATTTCACGTGGGAGCGCAAGACCTTCGAGGAGAAAGTCTGGCACGAGCTGGTCGAATACATCCCCGAATTTGACCGACTCAAAATCTTGCGCGGCTGGGCAGGACTGTACGAGGTAAACACGTTGGACGGCAACGCAATCTTGGGCGAGTCGTCGCAGGTGAAGGGATTCTATTTTGCCAACGGCTTCTCAGGTCACGGATTTCAGCAATGTCACGCGGTGGGGAGGTACACCGCCGAATTGATGCTCAACAAACCGCCGACTCTCGACCTGTCAATTTTTTCGGTGGACCGAATTGCGGCGAATAAGCCTGTGTTTGAGAGCAAGAGGAAGATTATTTAAACCTGTAGGGGCACAGCGGGACGATCTTTCGACAAACTCTTAAGCGGTCTCGCTGTGCCCCTACTTGACGGAGGCATTCCCCAGTGATAAACTCCCGTCATCTTACTTTGAAAGGAGGCACGTTGCCATGAAAGCCAGCAGAATAACCACCGTCCAATTCTTGAACGCGCCTCCGCAAAAGGTACGACCGACTTAAGTCGGTCCCACAAAACCTCGTATTTAACCGCAGGCGTGTTCCCTGCGGTTTTTCATTTAACCGCACATCGTATCCGTTTCAATATCAGTGGTTAACAATGGACACAAAACAAATTCTCGAACTGTTCGACGATCTGGATAACAACGACCAGACTGAAAATTTCATACAAAAGAATAAACGCCCACAACGATTCCATGAAAGGCATTTCAAACATGCCCGCCTCCGTGACACAGAGTTCACGAAAGGTCAGGACGATTCAGCGCGCTCGTACAACTTCACATACAAAGCGGCGCGCTTCGAGGAATGGTGGCTCCTCGATTCCATCGGCGGCTTTTACGAGAACAAACTCATCAGCGACGTGTTGCGTCGGCTGAAGGGCGGCAAAGAGGCGTCCGTATATCTGTGTCAGGCGTCCCCTGAGTCCGAAGCGTCGCTTCTCGCGGCGAAAGTTTATCGCCCGCGCTCGCTCCGCAATCTCAAGAACGATCAGATCTATCGCACGGGTCGCATTGATCTCGCCGACGACGGCAAAAAACTTTTCAAAGAGGCGGATGTCAACGCCATCATCAAGCGCACGGCGTATGGCGAGGAACTTCGTCACACATCGTGGATCGCGTACGAGTTCAACACGTTGGAGATTCTCCATGCGGCGGGCGCTGACGTGCCGAAGCCGATTGCGATGGAGAAGAACGCCATCCTGATGGAATATATTGGGGATGTCGCCAGCGCGGCGCCGACTCTCAATTCGGTGACTCTCGACCGTGACGAAGCGACTCAACTTTTTAAACGCGTCATCCGCAATTTGGACCTGCTTCTAACCAGCGAGCGAATCCACGGGGACTTGTCCGCCTACAACATCCTCTACTGGGACGGCGACATCACGCTGATAGATTTTCCGCAAGTGACGTTCCCCGAAGCGAATCCATCCGCGTGGGTGATCTTCTTGCGCGACGTGACGCGTGTCTGCCAATACTTCCATTCGCAAGGCGTGAAGTGTGACGCCCGCAAACTCGCCGCCGATTTATGGACTTCGCATGGTCATCAAGTTGTAAAAGATGTCCATCCCCTCCATCTTGACGCCGAAAAAAAAGAAGACCGCCGTTTGTGGCAAAAGCAAAACACCGCTTAATGTCATTGCGAGCCCTGTTGGTCGAGTAGCCCCGAGCGATTGTTGCGAAGGGCGTATCGAGACCAACAGGGCGAAGCAATCTCCTGCCATCAACCAATTGCTAAATTCCAGGAGATTGCTTCGTTTGATTCATCTTGCTCATCCAAAAAAACCACACCGTATCTTATCCATCAAACCGCGACACAAAATTCTCCAATCCTCTAATTCTCTTCACCCCCCTCGCTTCGTCTACGGGACGAACACCACGTCCCTCCGCTCAGCGCGAATTACCAATTACCATTTACCAATTACTTCATCAAACCCCAGTCTCTAGTCTCCAGTCTCTCTATTTCCTCCCCCACAACCCAAACCCCTCCTCCCGCCTCTTCTCGCGTCTCTCATGCTGTTCATGGATTTGCTCTACATGATCGACTTTCTCCTCGATGGCGGCTTCAAGCCATAACCTGCCTTTCCCCGCTGTCGCATGACTCCCCGCGCCGTACGCGCCTGTCTTCGTGTCATCGTCCCACGGCGGATTTGCCACCAGCGCGCCGCCTTCGATCCAATCCATGTAGTAATCGGGCGTGGAGATGAAATCGGTTTCGTCTACAACGCGTTCCATCTGGCACAGGTCTGGTCGCAAGTGAAGCATGTACGATGTTTCGAGTTCGCCCGCGTGACCCATCCCGCCAATCTTCGATGTTCGATATTTCGGGATAACCTCTGAACCAATTCGTCCCGATGTGTGAAGCCACGTCGTTGCGCAAAAGATTCTTCGATGCCTCTCGCCCGCAAACTTTACGATGTTGACAAGGAATGATGTATTGCCTCCGTGTCCGCTCATCAAATAGAACCGATCGAAGCCGCGCGCAACCAGCAGGTCAATCACCGCGACCCAAAAATCTTCAAAAGCGCGCCCGCCCGCGTTCATTGTCCCAGCAAATGACGAGCGATGTGTGCTAACACCATACGGCATGACAGGCATTGTCCAACAGCGCGTAGGCATTTTGGCTTGCGTCCCTTTGGCGATTGAATCAATGATGATCGTGTCAACTGAGAGGGGCAAGTGGCATCCATGTTGTTCGGTGTGACCGATGGGAATCAAAATCACTTTGCCGCGTTCGGAATCGGGTGGCAAAAATGTCGGCGTTGCGTTATGAGTAGGAGAGGGGAGGCGCAGGACAGAAGATGAATGTTGCTGGATGAATGTGGATTGCGGGTCAATGCCTGCTGGGGCAAGACAATACACGCGTGAGAATCCATCGTCGCGCAAACTGTCGAGCAGGTTGAAAATGTATTGTGCGAAAATTGAATCTGGTAATTCGAGTCCGCTTCCGCGCCAGCCGAACGGGAACGGCGGCAGGAGTCCTGCACGGGGCGGATTCGCTAGCTGGCTTGCGACCAGATCCAAGTCATAGCCTGAACCGAGAGGCAGAATCAGCGGAGTGTCGCGCGGCAACTCGGCGGCTTTGTCCCAAGTTAGTTCATCGTATTGAAAGAATGTTGTCATTAGTTTGGTCTCCTTTTGATTTGCGTGTAGCCAAATGACACTTAATAAAGTTACGAAAATTATCATTCATCAAATAGAAAAATAAAAACCTTCAAGTAACGACGCGACATCTGATTCTGCCTCACCGCGCAGGCGCAAAGGTACCTTGAACAAACTATGAAAAACAAAGCCGATTGCCTTTTCGCATCATGGAATATACAGTAGAATTGCATTCAATGAATTCTTCGACCGAGAAATCGGCGCGCGTATCTCTTCACCAAGTATAACAATGGTTCGTACTGCATCGCGGCATTTGCGGCTGGCGATGCAGTTTTTATTAACCCTGAGGAGAATCTGATGAAAACCAAATACAATTTTCTTGTCGTGGTAACACTGCTCGCGTTGATCGTATCTGCCTGCGGAACGGCAGGACCGACTACGCCTGTGGTGTTACGCGTGGGGTGGGGAGGCAGCCCCGACACGTTGAACCCGGGCACCGGCGTGCTGACCGAAGCATACACAATTTTTGCGCTTGTGTACGACACGCTCTATGAGTTTCAATTGGATGGCACATACAAGCTTGACGTGGCTGATAGTGTGAATGTCGCTGACGATGGTTTAACTTACACATTCAAGATCCACGACGGGATTAAATTCCACGACGGTCAGCCAATGACTGCGAAGGATGTAGCATTCTCGCTCAACCTTTACAAAAACAATACCGATTTCATCTATCTGAACGCGTACACCGCCAACTTTGACACCATCGAAGCGCCGGACGATAGCACGGTAGTAATCAAAATGCTGAACGCGGTCCCGAATATTGATTACCTGCTCTCGTACTTATATATTGTGCCGGAGCACATCTGGAAAGATTACGCCGAGGCGCCCGCTTCTACAGAATTTGAGAACTTGCAGACGATCGGCACGGGTCCATTCAAGATGTTGGAGTATTCGCCGAATGAATTTGTGCGACTGGGCGCCAACAAGGATCACTTTGCCAACCCGCCGAAAATTGACGAGGCGATCTTCCAGACCTTCGAAAGCGACGACGTGTTGGTGCAATCGCTGAAAAGCGGGGCGGTGGACATGATCACCGAAATGCCCGCCACTGCCGTTGAAAGCCTGAAAGGCGACAAGACGATCTCGGTGGTCACCGGCGCGCCGTTCGCTCCCGCCGTTTCCGATGTGATCTTCAACCAGATTGATCCGGAGAATTGCCCGACGGATGTGGGCGGTGTGTGCACAGGACATCCCGCATTGCGCGATCGCAACGTCCGTCTGGCGTTATCTCAAGCCACCGACAAACAAAAATTGATTGACATTGTCTTGCTCGGTTTCGGCGCGCCCGGGTTGACCTTGATTCCCGACGGTCTCGGTAAATGGTACAACAACTCGCTTCAGGACTATAAATACGATGCAGCGGAGGCGAACCGCATCCTCGACGACGCGGGCTACCTCGATACGAATAGCGACGGCGTACGCGAAATACCCGACGGTTCCCGCCCGCTGACCTTCCGCATGCACTGGCCCAGCGACAGCATTGACGGCCCGCGCATGGCTGAACTGCTGTCGGAGATGTGGGGCGAAGTTGGAGTGACGCTTGAACTGCAAGCGATTGATCCCGATGCGCTCACCGCCGAATGTTGTCCCGCCTTCGACTACGATATCATCCTGTGGGGTTGGGGTTCGGATCCCGATCCGAACTTGTTGCTTTCGGTTTACGCCACCAGCGAAATTCCGAACGGTTACAACGAGACCGGATACTCCAACCCTGCCTACGACGAACTCTACCTGCAACAGGGCGTTGAACTCGACCCCGAGAAACGCAAGGATTTGGTCTGGCAGATGCAGGAGATCGTGTTCAACGATGTGGTCTACGTCATCCCGTATTACGAGGAGACGATTCAAGCCTATCGCACGGATCGCTTCACCGGCTGGATTACCGACACGCCGAAGGTTGAACTGTCCGATGTGAGCTCGCTGATCGTGGTCGAGCCTGTTAAATAACCTTTCATATCGCGAGGTGGATGACGCATTGCGTCATCCACCTCATACGTCACTGAGGAGATGCTCCGATATGAATCGTTATCAGTTCTTGTGGAAAAAGATCGCCTGGGCGCTCTTCACGATTCTCTTCGTTGTCGTTCTCAACTTTTTCCTTTTCCGCATCCTGCCCGGCGACCCCGTCCGCTCCGGCACGCGCGACCCGCGCTTAAAGAAAGACGCGCAGGAAGCGCTGCGCATCCGCTTTGGGTTGGATAAGCCGGTGATTCCCTGCTTCGAGACGCTAAACCCGATCAAGCCCGGAGACTGTGCGGTCAACCCCTTCGAGACTCAATTCTTCCTCTACCTCCGCAACCTGACGCAGGGAGAGCTGGGCTACAGTTTCCATACGAATCGTCCCGTCGCCGACGTGTTGGGAGAACGTTTATGGAACACCATCCTGTTGATCGGCGCCGGACAATTGCTTTCGATCGTGATCGGCGTGCTTTTCGGCATGTTTGCCGCGTGGAAGGCGCGCACCTCCATTGATTATGGCGCGCTCATCACCGGGCTGGTCGCCTGGAGTTTGCCGACTTTCTGGCTGGGAATTATCCTTTTGTTTTGGGGGAGCAACAACGGTTTTCCGATCGGCGGGAAAGCCACGCCGGGCATCAGTTCATTCCCATTTCTTTATCAAGCCGGCGATGTGTTCAAGCACATGATTCTGCCGACGATCACCTACACCATCGTTTACATGGGCGAATACTTGCTTGTCATGCGTTCCAGTTTGCTGGATGTGCTGGCGGAAGATTACATCCTGACCGCAAAAGCCAAAGGGTTGACCACCTTCCAGATCCTCAAAGACCACGCGCTGAAAAACGCCATGTTGCCCATCGTCACGATCATCGCCATCAACTTGGGTTTTACTGTGGCGGGCGCGATCCAAATTGAATCGGTATATTCATGGCCCGGGCTGGGCGGCGCGGTCTACGAAGCGCTGGAACGCAGGGATTATCCTGTGTTGCAGGGAGTCTTCCTGTTGATCGCGGTCAGCGTTGTGCTGGCAAACCTCATCGCCGACCTCACCTATTCATTCCTCGACCCGCGCGTACAGGCAGACTGACCCATGGCGTTCCAAACTGTTGAAATTAAACCCGCCGTTCCTTCTTCGCCTCTGTTAGGCTTTTGGAGAATCTTCAGCAAAAACCGCATGGCAGTGGTTGGTTTGGTCATGCTGGTCGTCTCGATCGTTGTTGCCGTTTTCGCGCCGTTGATCACGCCGTACGATCCTCAAACCTCGGCGGGGCTGACCTCCGGCGATATTTACAACCCGCCGAGCGCGGAGCACTGGCTTGGCACCGACGATGCGGGCAAGGATGTGTTCTCCAGTTTTATTTACGGCTCGCGCGTTTCGCTGATCGTCGGATTCTTTGCCGCTTTTATCTCCATCGTCATCGGCGGCGTGATCGGAATTGTGGCGGGATATTACGGCGGGCGGCTCGAAAACTTGCTGATGCGTTTCACCGACCTGTTGCTGGTCATCCCCGACCTGCCGTTAATCGTGGTCATCGTCGCGCTGACCAAACCCAGTTTGTTCAACATCATCTTCGTGATCGGCATCCTCGGTTGGACGACGACTGCGCGCATTGTCCGTTCGCAAACGCTGGCGGTGAAGTCGCGCAAGTTCGTGTTGCGGGCGCGCGCCATCGGCGCAGGCAATCGGCACATCATCATCCATCACGTCCTGCCGCTGGTGTTGCCGTTGCTGGTGGTCAATGCGATTTTGGTGATTTCGCTGGCGATCCTGAACGAGTCGACGTTGTCGTTTCTTGGATTGGGCGACCCGACCGCCATCTCTTGGGGGCAGATGCTCAACTTTGCTTTTGGGCGCGGCGCGATGAGCGCGGGCGCGTGGTGGGCGTTGGCAACGCCGGGCTTTGGCATTGTGTGGGTGGTGCTTGCGCTGACTCTGCTGGGTCACGGACTCGAGCAGGTGTTGAACCCGAGGCTTGAATCACATCACCTAATGCCGGGCAGGTTGACGGTCCAGAGTGAAGCGGAAGTTGAATCCACAGAAAAAGCGCGGAGACGAGAGTCGCCTGTCTTGTTGGATGTCCGAAATCTTTCGGTGCAGTTCGTCAATAATGGCACAGTAGCGCAGGCGGTGCAGGATGTCAGTTTTCAATTGCACGAAGGCGAGATGATGGGCTTGGTGGGGGAGAGTGGATGCGGCAAGACCACGTTGATCATGGCGCTGAACCGACTGTTGCCAGCCTCGGGGCAAATTTCGAACGGGCACGTTTATTTTCATGGCAAAGACATCGCCTCGGCTTCGGAGGAGGAACTTGCGGATGTGCGCTGGAGTGGAATCTCGATCGTGTTTCAGGGCGCGATGAACGCGCTTAACCCGGTGCGAACGGTGGGCGATCAGATTCGAGAAGCGATCGTCAAACACATCCCGACCATGACGCCCGATCAAGTTGATAAACGAATCGTCGAGTTGTTGGAACTCGTTGGGATTACCGCAGATCACAAGGACCATTTCCCGCATCAATACTCGGGCGGGATGCGCCAGCGCGCGATGATCGCCATGGCGCTCTCGTGCAATCCGCAAGTGGTGATCGCGGACGAGCCGACGACCGCGCTGGATGTGATGATTCAAGCGCAGATTTTGGAATTGCTCGATGCTCTGCGAAAGCGGCTGGGACTTGCGATCATTTTCGTCACGCACGATCTCGGCGTGGTTGCGGAAATGTGCGACTCGGTGTTGGTAATGTACGGCGGCGTGACTGCTGAACACGCCGACGTGGATACGATCTACAACGCGCCGCGTCATCCGTACACGCAGGAGTTGCTCAAGGCGTTCCCCGACCTTTCACAACCCGAAAAGCGACTCGTTTCGATCCCCGGCTATCCGCCCAAATTGGATGCGTTACCCGCTGGTTGTCGTTTTGCGCCGCGTTGTCCGTTGGCGTTCGAGCGTTGCCTGGTTGAAATGCCAAAGCAGTACGAATTGCCCGGGCATCATATTGCAAGTTGCCATTTAGTGGAAAGCTAAACTTGCTTCATCGGGGTCTGAGACCCCGATGAAGCAAGTCGGTGAAAAAAAAACTATGACCGACGAATTCATCCTCGAAGTGCAAGACCTGAAAAAATATTTCAAAGCGGGCAGACCCGGCTGGTTTTCGCGCGGCGAGAATTTCATCCATGCCGTGGACGACGTGAGTTTGAAATTGAAGCGCGGCGAGGTGGTGGCGCTGGTCGGCGAAAGTGGATGCGGCAAGTCCACGCTTTCATTGACGCTGATGGGGTTGGAAGAGGCGACCGAGGGAACGATCCTATTCGAGGGGAACGACATCACCCATCTCAACGATCGCGAGCGCAAGAGTTTGCGTCAGCGAATCCAAATGATCTTCCAGGACCCGTACGAATCGTTGAACCCGACGCAGACCATCGAAGAAATTGTCTCCGAGCCGTTAGTCGTTCACGGTCTCGCTCCGAGTCTCGATGAGCGCCGCGAACGCGTCCGCCGCGCGCTCGAAGATGCCGGCTTGAAGCCAGCGGAGAGTTACATGCAGCGCTTCCCGCATCAACTCTCCGGCGGACAGCGCCAACGCGTGGTTATCGCAGGCGCGCTGGTGTTGGAGCCGCACCTCCTGCTTGCAGACGAGCCGGTCTCGATGTTGGATGTGTCCATTCGCGCGGAGATCATCAACCTGCTGGCAGATTTGCGCCAATCGCGCGGCATCTCGGTCATCTTCATCACGCACGATCTCGGCACGGTCGGTTATTTTGCCGACCGCGTCGCGGTGATGTATCTCGGGCGCATCGTCGAAATCGGGAAAATGATCGAGGTGTTGGAGAGTCCGCAACATCCATACTCGCAGGCGTTGCTTTCCGTCATCCCTGTGCCGAACCCGCGCTTGCGGAAGAAACGCGTCATTCTTCAAGGCGAAACGCCAAACCCGATTGACCTGCCGACGGGCTGTCGCTTCCATCCGCGTTGTCCGGTGGCGATCGAGCGTTGTAAATCAATTGACCCGCAATTGATCGAGTTAAGCGAGACGCATCGCGCGGCGTGCATTTTGCTCGCGAAATAACTGCGTGCATGATGGACATCACCAGCGCGCAGAACCCGCGCGTCAAACATCTTGTGAAACTGCGCGACGATAAGAAAACGCGCAAACAAGACGGCTTAATGCTCGTGGAGGGATTCGACGAGATTCAACTCGCCCTCGCAGCTGGACACAAACCGCAGACGGTTCTTTCCGCCCCTCAAATTGCCTCACGCCATTTGACCGTTCCCCACGCCGAAGCGCTGACCGTCTCGCGCGCGGTCTTCGAGAAGATTTCGTATCGCGAGAACCCCGATGGGTGGCTGGCGATCTTTCCAATCCCGCGCACAACTCTCGATGATTTGAAACTAAGCAAAACCCCGTTGGTCGTTATCGCCGAATCGATCGAGAAGCCGGGCAATCTCGGCGCCATCCTCCGCACTGCCGACGCGGCAGGCGTGGACGCGTTGTTGGTCTGCGATTCGCGCGTGGACGTGTGGAATCCCAACGTGGTGCGCGCAAGCCGGGGCGCGGTGTTTTGCGTGCCAGTTGTCGAGTGCGATAACGCGTCGGCGTTGGAATGGCTGAAAGGCGGAAAGCACGCGCTGAGCGGAGTCGAAGCGATCCGTGTTGCCGCCGCGAGTCCCGCTGGCGACGCGGTTTATTCCAAAGTGGATTTGAGTCAGCCCATTGCCATCGCAGTAGGAACGGAAGACGAGGGCTTGTCCAATTTTTGGATGTCGAACGCGGACGTGAAACTGAAAATTCCGATGCTGGGGAAAGTCAATTCGTTGAACGTATCGGTTTCGACGGCGCTGATCTTGTATGAGGCGCTGCGCCAGCGAACATGAAGCAGGCTTATTCAGTCCCGCGCGAAGCGTATCTTCAATTGTTTTTACGTTTTCTAAAATTCGGTTTGCTTGCCTGGGGCGGACCCGTCGCGCAGATCGCGATGATTCGGCAGGAGATGACCGACGAGGAAAAATGGATCTCGCCCGAGCGGTTCAATCGCGTGTTGGCGGTGTATCAAGTTTTGCCGGGACCTGAAGCCAGCGAACTTTGCGTTTATTTTGGCATGATCTCGCGCGGGCGCGTCGGCGGGATCGTCGCCGGTCTGGGGTTCGTCCTGCCCGGGTTCCTCATGATGTTCGCTCTCTCTTGGTTTTATCTGACCTACGGGATCAGCTCATTGTTATTCGCCGGGATTCTCTATGGTTTTCAAGCCGCCGTGCCCGCGTTGATCGTGCGCGCCGTGCATCGGATCGGCGAACACGCGTTGCGCGATCGCTGGTTGTGGGGGATAGCCGTTGTCAGTTTCATAACATCATTATTGAATGTAAATTTTTTCCTCACCCTCATCGTTGGCGGATTGGCATACGCATTCGCGCGACGAGCGCCATTCGCAAGCCCGCTCCTTTTCTTATTTCCACTTTCTGGCGTTGCGGCGACTCTCGCCCTCGCCGCGCCGACAGCGCTGGAATTATTCGGCTATGGTCTGCGCGCAGGTTTGCTCACCTTCGGCGGCGCGTACACCTCAATCCCATTTCTTCAACGCGATGCGGTGACCGTCGGCGCGTGGATGACAAACCAGCAGTTTCTCGATGGGCTCGCGTTATCGAGCATTTTACCCGCGCCCTTGATCATCTTCTCGACGTTCGTCGGCTACTTCGGCGGAGGTCCGCTCGGCGCGCTGGCGATGACGGCAGGAGTTTATTTGCCCGCGTTTTCATTCACATTGATCGGTCACGACTTCTTCGAGCGGCTCGTCGAAAATCAACAGATCCATTCGTTTCTCGATGGCGTAACTGCGGCGGTTGTCGGATTGATCGCGGCGACCGCGTTGCAACTCCTCCAAGCCGCGCTGCCCGACTTGCCTGCTTTGGGAATATTTATTTTGGCGCTATTTGTTTTATACCGCTGGAAGGCGAAGACGGCAGTCGCCTTTGTGATGCTGGGCGCGGGGTTACTTGGCTTGGTTGCGCGTTTAATTGGATAAAGTTGACGCCGTCAAGCGCTCGGGTGAAATGCCTGGGAACAAATTTAGAATCTGGGCGGTTAAATAAGTAGACAAGGAGAATGAATGAAGAAGACCACGCTAATTTGTTTGATTTTTTTGACGCTTGCCGCGTGCGCGCCGCAACAGCCTGCGGCGACGAATACGCCTCTCGCGCCAGTTGAAACTGCCGCGCCTTTGCCGACTTTGATCCCCACTTCGACTCTGTACGTCGTGACCTCTACAGCGGCGACGCTTCCCTCGCCGATTCCACCCACGAACACTGCGGCGCCTGCTTCGACCTCGACGCCGCTCCCGCCGGTGACAGGGATCAATAACCCGTATGCCGTGATTCTCGTGAGTGCGAACGACGTGCTTAACATCCGCTCAGGCGCAGGGACGGGATTCTCAATCGTGGGCGCGTTATCGCCCTCCGCGACGGGGGTCATCCGCACAGGACCGGAAGCCAACGCGGGCGGCAATCGCTGGGTGGAAATTCAAAACCCGTCCGGTGGAACTGGCTGGGTGAACGCGAAATTCCTCACGGAGCAAGTCGGCTCGTCCATATTTTGCTCGGATACGCGCGTCAACGATCTGTTGAATGACCTTCGATCTGCCATGTTGAATTCGAGCGGCGAATTGTTGGCTTCGCTGGTCAGCCCCGAACATGGTTTGGATCTGCGTTTGTGGCGTTGGGGAACGGTCGCAAATTACACGCCGAAGGAATCCGCTTGGGTTTTTGGATCCGATTATGAAGTGAGTTGGGGTCCCGCGCCCGGAAGTGGGGCGGATACGATTGGAACGTTCTCTGAACACGTCTTACCCAAATTGCAAGAGGTTTTCAGCGCGAATTATTCCCTGCATTGCAACGATACACTCGACCTTGCCACGTTCTCGACACAGCCCTGGCCATCAGAATATTCCAGCGTGAATTTCTACACGGCGTATAAGCCCGGTTCCGAGCAATACGGCGGCTTGGACTGGCGCGCGTGGACAGTGGGCGTCGAATACGTGCAGGGCAAGCCGATGCTGTTCTCGTTGATCAATTATCAGTGGGAGCCATGACCCCCTCCGTCCCGCCGATGGCGGGACACCTCCCCCAAATCCGACTGAAGTTCGTCGGATTTGGGGGAGGGCAGGGTGGGCCTTAATCCGCCGCCATTGGCTCGGGTTCTTCTTCGTTTACTTTTCCTCCAACCGCATCGGTAAACCCATATTGATTCTCCAATTCGTGCCTGAACTGTTGCGTATACAGGCGATAGTAATGTCCGCGCAGTTTGAGCAGTTCGGCGTGCGAGCCTTGCTCGGCGATCTTTCCGTTTTCGATGACGACGATTCGATTCGCCTTGCGGATGGTGGACAGGCGATGCGCGATGACGAACGAGGTGCGTCCGTGCATCAGCGCTTCCATGCCTTTTTGGATTAACGCTTCGGTGAGCGTGTCCACGCTGGAGGTGGCTTCGTCCATGATGAATAACTCAGGGCGGGCAAGCACGGCTCTTGCCAGACTGATCAACTGCTTCTGCCCAACGGACAACAAATTGCCGCCTTCGCCGACGTTGTGGTCATAGCCTTTTTCAAGCGTGACGATGAAATCATGCGCGCCCGCGATCTTCGCCGCATCGGTTACTTCCTCGTCGGTGGCGGACAGCCTCCCATAGCGGATGTTGTCGCGCACACTGCCCGAAAAAAGATGAGGCGTCTGAAGCACGATCCCAATCCGGCTGTGAATCGAAGCGAGTTTGTAATCCAGATAATCCTGCCCGTTGATTCGAATCGTCCCTGCGCGCGGTTCGTAGAAGCGGCACAGCAAATTCACGATCGTAGATTTTCCGCCGCCCGTCGGACCGACGAGGGCGATCATCTCGCCAGGCTTGACCTTCAGCGAAAAATCTTGAAGCACGGGCTTGCGTTCCTCGTAAAAGAAATCTACGTGACTGAACTCGATCTCGCCCATGAGTGTTTTTGCTTCAACGGCGTCGGGCTTGTCGTGCACTTCGGGCGGAGTGTCTATCAACTTGAAGATTCTCTCCGCCGACGCGATGGAGTGCTGCATCTCGGCGTACACGCGCGCCAAATCCTGCACGGGCCACATCATGAACGTGAGGTACGAGACGAAGGCTTGGATGCCGCCGATGGTCATGGCACCGAGCGTGATCTGCTGTCCGCCGTAGCCGACGATGAGACCGAGAGCGATGGCGGCGATGATCTGCACGGTGGGGAGGAAAAGCGCCGAGAGCCACGCGGCTCGATACGACGCCTTGTACATTTTCGTCGTCAGCTCCTGAAATTCTTTTGTGTTCTCATCTTCACGCAGGAGCGCCTTCACCACGCGCACGCCTTGAAAGTTTTCGTTGAATGCGCCCGTGATCTTGGAGTTCGTGCGGCGCGAGACGCGATACTCCACCAGAATGAACTGACGGAATTTGACCGCGATGAAAATCATGATCGGGATGATGGTGAATACGATCAACGCCAGTTTCCAGTTGATGATCGCCATGAACGTGAGCGAGGTGACGATGTTCATCACCGCCCACGTTGAATCCACGATGCCCCAGCTGACGAGGTCGGATACGCGTCCCGTGTCCGAGGTGACGCGGGCGATCAAACGTCCCACCGAGTTTTGCGAGTAATACGACAAGGACAGTTGTTGCAGGTGATTGAACAGCATCCTGCGCAGATCGTATTGCACGCGTTCGCCCATCACGCCCGCGAGATAGATGAACGTGAAAACGGTAACGGCTTGAAACAGGATGATCGAGCCGTACAGCCAGGCGATACGCGTGAGCGCGGCGGTATTCTCCAGCCTGATGCCCGTGTCCACGATTTCCTTGTTAAGGTACGTGAAATAGGCGTCCGTGGAGGAGGTCGCCGCGATGGTGATGAAAAACCCGACCACCCATTTCCAATGCGGTCGGAGCAGGCTCGCGATCCGCTTGAAGATGGGGAGGGTGAGTTGGCTGGTGAATTCTTCTTCTTCCAATTCAATTAATTCTTCGGACATGCTAAATCTCCTGTAAGGATGAAGGATGAATTATGAAGGATGAATCGTTTTCTACGAGTCTCATCCTTCATCCTTCGGATTTCATCCTTATTTTTTGTTCATCCGTTTCTTGATCTTTGTAACGATGGATGTGAAGATGGCAAGCAGTTCGTTCGTTTCCTTGATGAGCGGGGCGACTTTTGCCGCAGGGACGATGCCAGCCCGAACGAGCAAGTCCAGCCAGAAATCGGTTTCATCCAATTCTTGAAGAGCCGAACCGAACTTGTTGACGATGTCGGCGTCTGACTTGGCGCGATGCCCTTCACGATAATGCGCGCCAACGGATGTGCAAGAGCGAAGGACTTGTTTTCCTAGGACTTGCGCCTCCGTGCTTTTGGGTAGGCTGGAGTAAAGCCGAACGATTCGCAAAGCAAAATCCGTTGTCCTGCTTCGTAAATCTTGCGGGGTTTCATTTGTAGCGCTCATTTCGGGCATCTCCTTCATTCATCCTTTATCCTTCATCATTCATCCTTGCAATCTCTAATTCAAGTTCCTCGTCAATCCTCGTCTGGATGTCATAAATTTTTCGATACATCCCATCGAACTGAGCGAGCAATTCTTCGTGGGTTCCCATTTGAATCACCTCGCCTTTGTCCAACACAAGGATCAAGTCGGCGATCATTACGGATTGGATGCGGTGGGCGATGATGAATGTCGTGCGGTTCTCCATCAAGCCGTTCAGCGCCGAGCGGATCTCGGCTTCGGTTTCTGTGTCCACGCTGGAAGTCGAGTCATCGAGAATCAAAATGCGCGGGTTCTTCAACAGCGTGCGCGCGATGGTCGTGCGTTGTTTTTGTCCGCCAGAGAGTGTGACGCCTTTCTCACCGACGATGGTTTTGTATCCGTCAGGGAACGTCGTGATCACATCGTGGATCGCCGCGGCTTTAGCAGCGCGCTCCACCTCTTCATCCGACACGTCGCGGCCGACGCCGTACGTGATGTTCTCTCGAATCGAGCGGCTGAACAGGAACGGTTCCTGCTCCACGATGCCGATCTGCCTTCGCAAATACGAGCGCGAGTAATCCTTCAACTCCACGCCGTCGAGCAGGATTCGTCCGCTTGTGTATTCGTGGAAGCGCGGCAGAAGATTCACCAGCGACGTTTTGCCCGATCCTGTTGACCCAAGCAACGCAACTGCCTGCCCAGGCTTCACGTGGAAGGAAATATCTTTCAACGCGTTCGACTTCCCATCCGAGTACATGAACGAGACATTCTCAAAGACGATATCGCCTCTCACTGGACCGTTCGGCTGGTACGCCCCATCGTGGAGCGGTTCACGCGCCTGCTTGACCACGTCCATGAGGCGACCGTACGAAACCAAACCCGTCGAAGCCGAGACGATGATGCGTCCCAAGTTGCGGATGGGCCAGATCAGCCACACAACCAAGCCGACGTAAGCGATGTACATGCCGACGGTGATCTCGCCGCGTATCGCCATGTTTGCGGCATACATGAATCCGAACAACATTTGAAAGCCGAGGACAATATCCGAGAGGGGCCAGAACATCGAGTGCATGAAGAGCAGTACCTTGCCCTTCAAGTACTTGCCCCAGTTATCCTTCTCGAATTTTGATTTTTCATACTCCTGCCGCGCAAAGGCTTTGACCACACGCACGCCCGTCAGGTTTTCTTGCAGGGTGGTGGAGAGGATCGCTTCCTGCGCTTGATATTCCTCGTAGGCTTTCGTCACTCGCTTGAAGAACCATAGCGAGACAAGCAAGATGAACGGAATCACGACCACCGAGACCAATCCCAGTTCCACGTTGAGGTTGAGGATGGCGATGAAGTTGATGACGAACAGCAAAACGATGCGTCCCACACCGATTCCCTGCTCGCTGAAGAAGCGGCGCAACGCGTCCACGTCGGAGGTGACGCGTTCGATCAGGTCGCCCGTCGGCGTGGTGGCATGGTACGAAAAGTTGAGGCGTTGGATGTGGTCGAAGAGGAAGTCGCGCAGGCGGCGCGTAATGCCTTCCGCTGTGTAGGCGGCTAAACGTCCCGAAAGAAACGAGGCGCTTCCTTCCACGAGCGCGAGCAGGACGAATCCCGCTGCGATCCAAAGCGTGGTCGTGGTGAGAGTCCCGCCGATGAATTTTTTCTGCGTCAATACATCGTCGGCGAAATATTGAAGCAAAATGTACGTGTATGTTTTTGACAGCGCCGAAATGGCAAGCGCGGCGGTCGCGCCCAGATACGGCGTGCGGAAATCCACCATCATGCGCCACAAACCCTTGAGGCGGTTTTCGTGCACGGTGTTGCGAAAGTCGAATGTGATTGCTGGTTCGATTGTGGTCATATCAAATTCTCCCCCTTCTCCCTGAGGGAGAAGGGTAGGGGATGAGGGTGAGTTTCCCTCACCCTAACCCTCTCCCAGCGGGAGAGGGGACAAAGCATTAAACAAAAAGGCTGTGACGAGTACGCCACAGCCTGAAACGACAGGTAAAGTTGACCTAGCGGTCAATGGGCGCACTACGAGAAGGTAAAAATCCAGCGTCAACTGGAACGAACAGGGTGGTGCTGATCAACGTGGACATTTCGTGCGCTCCTTTCGTGAGATTTGTAGAACGAGATTTATCTCGCTCAACGGGCTGGAGTTTACACCCCCGAGCCGAGAGGTGTCAAGGTTTATAATGCGAGTCATGTCGTTGCGAGGAGCGTTCTTTGCGACGAAGCAATCTCATCTACACAGGGGATTGCTTCGCTTCGCTCGCAATGACAGAACCTCGCCATGATCCACACTTGGAAAATATCAACCCACCCCAAAGAAATTCACTTCCGCGACAACTCCTCGCTCGACGCGGTGACGCGGCAACTGCCTGACGGCTGGTATTCGACATTCCGCACATTCGACTCTTGCAGGCGCGTGATCGGACTCTCCGCCCATTTGAAGCGACTCCCTCATGCAGACGCTTCCTTCCTACGGGTCAGCCTGACTCGGCTCCTCGACTCGTTTCGCCCCGACGAGGCGCGCGTCCGTGTGATGGAAGCTGGCGACGGGCAGTTTTACATCTCGATCGAGCCGCTCAAATTGTTGCCGCGTGAAATTTACGAGAACGGCGTGCGCGTCGAAACGACGTCACTTCACCGCGACGATCCGCGCGTGAAGTCAACGGCGTTCATCTCCGCCAGCGACGCGGAGCGAAAGCGCCTCGCCAGCGAGGGAATCTTCGAGGCGCTGTTGGTGAGGAATGGCAGGATATTGGAGGGGATGACGAGTAATTTCTTTTATGTTACGCAAGTTGGCAACTTGCGCTACGTTGAAACCGCCCGCCAAGATATCCTCCTCGGCGTGACGCGGAGGATGGTCATCCGCGCGGCGCGGGGGAGGGGGCTGGGGGTGCGATATCGCGCGTTGAAACTGGACCAGCTGTCCCGTGTGAAAGAAGCGTTCATCACGTCCAGTTCGCGCGGAGTTGTGCCAGTCATCCAAATTGACGACCTACGAGTGGGGCAGGGGAGAGTCGGGAAGACGACGAAGTTGGTGATGAAGGCGTATGATGAATATGTTTTGAAGCGCGCGGAAAAGATATAACTCTGCTCCTTCAGGGTCTCAGACCCTGAAGGAGCAATCACCCTGACCGAGCAGTTACACCTGCGCCGCCAGATTGTGAATCCACTTGCGCGAGAGATAGCGGCGGATGCCGAGAATCCATTTCGTGGCTTCTTCGCTCATGGCGCAGAGATAGACGAAATAAACGGGGAGACCCCACACGTTGGCGCCGAGATACGCCATCGGCACGCCGACCAGCCAGATGATGATGCCGTCGAGGAAGAGCGAGAAGCGGGTGTCGCCGCCCGCGCGCAAGATGCCGACTACGATGGTCATGTTGTTGACGCGCATCCAAATGAAAAAGGTGATGATGTTGATGACGTGGCTTGCGTTTGAGATGACTTCGGGCGAGACGTTGTACAGCGACAGAATCGGCGCTTTGACGAGTTGGAGGAGCAAGCCCATCGTTACGCCGCCGACAATACCCAGCCCAAGCGAGCGACCCGCGTATAGGTGCGCTTCATCCTCTTTGCCCGCGCCAATGCGGTTGCCGACAAGGACGGAGGTGGCGTTAGAAATGCCGATGAAGATCACGAACGCCATCTGCTCGATGGTGGCGACAATGCTCATGGCGGCGAACGATTCGGTTCCCATCCGCCCGTAGATGGCGTTGTAAGTGGTGATGCCCAGCGCCCAGAATAGTTCGTTGAGCATGACGGGCAGCATCGGCTTGATCACGCGCACTGCGAATGCGGAATCGAAATTCGTCAGTTCGCGCAAGGACGCGGCGGCGGGAGATTTCTTGGCGTAGGTGACGATGAGTAAGGCGACACACTCCAGCGCGCGCGAGACGACCGCCGCGACCGCCGCGCCGTTGATTCCCAGTTCGGGGAAGCCGAATTTACCGAAGATCAGCGAATACGAAAGGAACGTGCTGACGGTCAACGCGCCGACGCTGATGGTGGTCGGCGTTTTCACGTCGCCTGTGGAGCGCATGACCAGGGCGAAACTGAACGTGATCGCAACGAAGAGAAAGACCCATGAGTAAATACGGATGTAGTCCGTGCCGAGGCGGATGACTGCCGCGTCTTTGGTGTAGATGCCGAGGATTTCAGCGGGGATGAATTGCGCCAGCGCAAAGAAGACGAGACTCGCAGAAATGGCGAACATCAAACACAGCCCAAGCACGCGGCGAAGGTTGGGAACGTCGTTGCGACCCCAGAATTGCGCGGTGAACATCGCCGCGCCGCTGATGATTCCAAAATGCACGAGTTGGAGGAGGAAGGCGATCTGTCCTGCAAATCCCACCGCCGCGACGGACGTCTCGCCTTTTTGTCCGACCATCACCACACCGAGCATGTTTAAGCCCGCAAAGGCGAACTGCTGGATGATGATAGGTATGGCGAGTTTGCTGATGTTGTGAAAATAATCGGGGTCGCGGTAGTATTTGCGGACGGCGGCAATGACGCTCAAATTTCCTCCGATGGAGGCGTGATTATACCCGCTTCAATTCGCGCGCGATCCGTTGGAGCTTATTTCTTTCCCCGTTTTTTTTCGTCGAATATTTCACGAAACGCCCTGTCCAACTCCGCTTCTCGTTGTTTCTCCCGCGCGCTTTTGGGTTGGCGATCAACGCCCGGGTTCAGGTTATAGATCACATTCAGGCTTGGTCGAAGTTTTTGGATCATCATTGGCTCCAGCCATTGAATGTCATACTTTCCGCGCGGGTTTAGTTTCTCGGCGCAGAAATTCTTGCAATCGTCGAGCGTCCATAGTTGTATTTTCCAGTTCCAAGATTCCGGCAAATGATCCACGATCTTCTGTCCGACTGGGCTTTCCCCGGTCATATGTTTTGGTCCAGCCATGATGTGGCCGTTCCAGCCAAACCAGCGCTCCCAAATATTTTTGGATGAAATGCCGACATAGAGCGCTTCCTCGAGGCTGTTTTTCATGACATAAAGTTCGAAAAAGACGTCGTGGCGATAGTTGTAATCGTAAAAATCCTTGAAAGTGATCTCGATCATTTCGGGCCCTTGTTGAAAATTTCGTCGTACGCTTTTGCAATCTCCGAATCGAAATGGGCGTAACGATTCGTGGTGGCTATGCTTTCATGGCGGGCAAGAACTTGCGACATTTTCAGATCGCCTTTCGCCAGATAGGTCATGGTGACAAAATAGTGACGAAGATCGTGGATGCGGATCGCGTTGCGCTCCACGCCCGCCTCTTCAATGCGCGTTTTGATGGCTTTCCACATGCCGCCGGCTGTGATGGGGCGAATCTTCCTGCTTGCTCGAATATCGTGACGGGCAAACACCGGTTGGGAATTCAACGGAATCCGAGAATTTGGCTCGACGCCCGCTCTTTCGTGTAGATAATCCTTCAGCGCCTCGATGCACCGATTCGAATAGTAGACAATTGCCTGCTTATCGCCCTTGCCGATGATGATGGAACGCAGTTCACGCCAGTCAATCTCGCCGCGTTTGAGGGCGCAGGCTTCAGAAATTCGTAAGCCGGTATCTGCCAGGGTTAAGACAAAGGCGCGGTCGCGCAGGGCTTCGAGCCTTTCGCGGGGCGACGACCACGGTACGCGATCCAACGCGGAGCAATACCCGATGATTTTCTCCACAGCCTCACGGTCAAAATTGACGATGCGTTTTCCCTGATTTCGAGTGTAGTGCTGTGTGGCCTCTTTGAGTTCGTCGGAATTGCCAGCCTTGTGAAACGCGTACAACTTGCGGACGGCGGTCGAGTACACCCGTTTCGTGGCGGGGGACTTGGATTTGATCGCGGCAAGGAATTTGGTGTAGGTCGCCAGATTCAATTCCGCATCTTTGCCTGCAACTTCTACAAACCGCTTCAAGGCATTTCGATATGCGAAAACTGTGCGGGGTGAACGGTCCAGCGTTTCGAGGAAGGATTTTATTTTAGTTTCCATATCATTCCATGCAACAAAAATTATATCGAATGATAACGAGAAAGTCAAGCGCTTGGCTGTATGAAGCTGGCAATCGCCTCCCCCACAACAAGGATTTGTCAAAAGTCGAAAGTGGAAAGTCGGAAGATGGAAAACCGCTTCACGCGCCGAGTGAGGCTGTCTCGCCCAACCCACGCCGCCTCGCGCCTGACGAGTTGAGTCCGCTCCCCTGCCCTAGCAAAAGACCTCCGAGTTTTTTGAAAACTCGGAGGTCTCGCAGTCAGAGATGTTTCTTTACTTCATTTTGGTGGTTTTAACGCCCGCGCTCAACCGCTGAAATTATCAATTACCTCCTCGTAATCGGCATCAACCTCCCCTTCCCAAACGACTTTTCGCTCACCTTCAGCACGGGTCCCATTTGCCAGCGTTTGTGTTCGCTCGCGCGCATCGCCGCGTTCGATTGGTCCGCGCGCACCAGCGCTTCCAATTCGGGCGAGATCGTTTCATAATCGAACGGGTCAACCTGGTCCGCTTTCAACTCCGCCGACGGCTTGCGCGTCATCACAAACTCTGGAATCATCCCGCCTTCATGCTTCATCCTTCCTCCTTCATCCCTTCCGTTGATCCACCGCGCCAACGCGTACACCTCTGGCTTCGTCAGGTCGCCGAGCGGGCTGATCGCTCCCGCCATGTCGCCGTACAACGTGGAGTAACCGACGGTCAACTCCGTTTTATTGGACGTGTTGATCAGGAAGCCTCCGCGCTGGTTGACGAAACTCATCAGCGCGATCATCCGCAACCGCGCCTGGATGTTCTCGCCTGCGACGCCCCCGCTTCTTTCCGGACCCAAAGCCTGCTCCGCCGCCTTGTGCATTTTCTCCAACTCGACCGTTTCGAACCCAATCCCCAGCCGACTCGCCAACTCCCGCGCCGCCTCGGTCGAGCGCGCGTCCGTGAACCGCGAGGGGATTGCGACCCCCGTCACGCGCTCGGGTCCCAACGCCTCCGCCGCGATCACCGCCGCCACCGACGAGTCGATTCCGCCCGACAGCCCGAGCGCCGCGTGTTTCAGCCGATTCTTGTCCGCAAAGTCGCGCAAGCCCAACACCAATGCTTTAAAAACTTCATCCTCCTCACTTTCCACTTTCAACTCGCCAACTTCTGCCTCCCCATCTTTCCTCTTTCTTCTTTCCTTGCCCACCTCAATCACCCTCACCTCCTCCTCGAACATCGCCAACCTCTCATCTTCAACCACAAAACTCCCCCCATCGAAGATCAACTCATCGTTCCCGCCAACGAGATTGACAAAAACGAATGGCACATCGCCCTTCGTCTGCGCTGCGCTTCGCTCAGGACGAACCTGTCGCGTTGCGTGATGCAACCTCCCCTCCCCCGCGCCTCTCCGATACGGCGACGCGGAAATGCAAATCAACATCTCCGCGCCCAGCGCTTTCAAGTCCGCGCCAGGGTGGATGGGATATTCCTCGTCCCACATATCCTCGCAGATCATCACGCCGACCTTTGTCCCTGCGATTTCGATTGGAGGCAGCGTCTTCTCGCCGGGTAAAAACCAGCGCGGCTCGTAGAACACGTCGTAGACTGGGAGCAATTGCTTGATCTGCGCGATTTTCATTTCGCCGTTTTGCATCAGGCAGGCAATGTTGTTCAACGACGGGTGTTGATAGAGCTTCCGCGCGGCGGGCGCGAACGAACCGACCAAAAGCGGCGGCAACTCTTTCGCCTGGCGCGCCAGGTCGCCCGTCGCGGCTTGAACCGCCTCGACGAACGACGCGTCGTACAGAATGTCGCGCGGCGGATATCCGCAAACGGTCAATTCGGGATAAACGATGAGGTCGGGCTGTTGGTCCGCGACCGATTCCGCCGCGTCCAAAATGCGGCGCACGTTACCCTCTAAATCTCCGACTGTTGTGTTAATCTGAGCAATCGCAATCTTCACGTGTGTACCTATTTACCTGTTTCCGTGCTTCCCTGTTACCGTGTTTCCCTGTCTACTTGTCTACCTGCCTTCGTGTTTCCCCGCGTAGTCCTTCCCCATCTCTTCCAGCAAATTCAACGCCTCGATCACGGACTCGCGGCTCAAGCAAACTGAATCGCCAAGCATGAATGTGCGATAGCCGATCTCGAGCAAAAACGCCACATCGCCGATGTCGGCGCTCGCGGGGATGGGACTCAGCGCCATCGAATCCAAAATGCGGCTGGCGACGACCGCGTCTTTGTCCGCTTGGACGATTGCCTTCACAGCGGACGCGATCTTGTGCGGGCGAATCACCTCCACGAACAGGTCGCCGCGCGCCGCCATGAGATGCCCATGCTTCGCGCCGTGTTTCTTGGCGAAGTCAAGCCCGCGTTGCGTTTCGATCTTGAGGATGACTTCCGCGTTCGACAGGAGGCTTTTCACCTCGTCCACATCCTCCACCGACTCGACATACGAAAGCATCACCTTCGTCATGCCAAGTTCTTTCATCGCGGCGAGATAGGTCTTGTCCGTTTCGGTGAGCGTACCTTCGATTTTCAGCGACGAGTGCATGATGTTAACCGACTCGCCCGGACCGACAAGTCGTCGCGGACCGTCGGCTAGGATGAGTCGGTCGCCGTCCACTGCCGCCACGCGGACGCGTTCCAGCCCGTCGGAAAAATACGCGTCGACCGGCGTTTCGACTTTGATGCGATGGGAAAGTTTTATCTCCGTGTACGGCGGGATCGCCGCGCCGACCACGCGCAACTGCCGCCCCTTCAAATCCACCCAGATCGGCTGATTGTATTTGCCCAGGCGCTGCAAGACCTCGCGTTGCGTTTCGCGTAGAGGCATCACAGTGTTGAGGCGGAATCCGCTCACAATGGGATGCGACGCGACCTCGGCGAGGAAGTCGGCGTACGGCGGCGTGGTGACGATGACGTTCATGGATTTGTACCGCAAAGTTCACTTTGCGAGCGCAAGATTTATCTTGCGTTACAACTTCAACGTCGTCCCGCAGAACTTGCACTTGAACATCCCGCCCGCGTCCACGGGGATCGGCGCGCCACAGCGCGGGCAGATCATCGCAATCGGCTTGCTGACCTGCTTAACCTTCGATTCATCCTGCCGCGCGCGCATGTTATCTTGGAAGTCACCGAAGTAGCCCCACGAGCGGGCGATCAGCCCCATGGCGTAATCCACCGCGCGTTGTTCATCCTCGATGTGGAAGATCTTCTGCTCGCCGATGGCGTCGCCCCATTGCTTATCCACCACGTCGCCGCGCTTGCCGCCGGGTCGGCGCAGGAACCACGTGTTCCATTTTTGCGTCACCTTTTGCCATTCATCAATGGCGTCAACGTTACCCCAAGCGCTGTCGCCGAGATAATGGCTCACCTGTTTGCTATCCATGGTGGCGTGCATGTTGATGTCGCCGAAGACAATGAGGAATGGGACGTCATCGGTGGAAGGAATCGTCACGTGCGTATTGACCCAGCGCGCGAACAGACCGTACGATTCAGGCGCGTCGCCTCCGCCGCCCTCGCCGTAGAGCGAGCCGAGTAATTGCTCAAGATCGAATCCGCTGGCGAATGGAGTCACTTGCAGGGGCCAGCGGTCCACCTTGGCGTCGCCGATCGCCGCGAACGAGATCGCCACATCCGGGCGATATTGCGAGAGCGTGTTGTACATCAACGGCAGGCGGTCGAAAATTTCAAAAGGCCACGAAGCCATCGAGCCGGTCACGTCGATCGCCACGATGACGGGATTTTTCGACTCGGTTGAAATGCGTTGTTTCGGGTCAATGATCTTTTCGTTAGGTCCCGCCTTCTTTTCGTAGGTGCGCGGTCCCGAAGCCGCGGCGCGCGCGGCAGACGCGGCTCGAGCGGGCGCCGCAGCGGGCGCATACGCATATTTTGCGTCGCCGTACCATTTTGAAGTGTCTTCGTCCCATGAATACATGTTGGCTCCTTTGATATGTCGTCATTGTGAGGCGATAGCCGAAGCAGTCTCCTCTTTCAAGCGGCTACTCGACCACCGCCATCATTGCCAATGTTTCCAGCCCGAACTCATTCCGAAAGCGCACATCCAAACGATTGGACTTAATATACTCTTCCACCGCAGTTGGGACAAGCGACTCCCAGTCCGCTCCCTGCGCCATCGCCCGCCTCACCGCGGACCCTTCGGCTGGTACGCGCTCCCGAGGCGGGACCAACTGCACTGGGCGGATGACGCGGTAATCGTCCGCGAGGAGATGCGTCACGTAAGGGTTTTCCGTCACGAACGCGTCCAGCGCGCCGAACAATTCCTTCACCATCGCGCGCCAGCGCAGACCGTCATCCAGGTCGGGGACGGGGATGATCCGATAGTTCGTGAAGCCCGCAAGCGCCAGTTCCAGCATGTCGCGCGTTTCCTCGAGTGTGAATGGGTTGCGCGCGTTGTAGCGATTGGAACTGCCGATGCCGATGAGCGTCTCATCCCCATTGTTGCACAACGCTCGCAGAATCGCCGCGTGCCCAAGATGGACAGGTTTCCAGCGGGCGATCATTGCGATGCGCGCATATGTTTTATTCGGCATGAAGGAATTATAAACGAATCGTTGCAGGGGCACAGCGACGTTTCGCTCCGACACGACGAACGGATAATTCCCTGTATGGTCTTCTCAAAGTTGATTGACAAATTAGCGGTTCTGGAACGCGAATGTCGCTAATCGGCGAATGTTTTGGCACGCTGAACGAAAGACGAACCGTCAACACAAGTTTCACGAATTTTCATGGTTTCATTCGCGCCATTCGGGCATTCGCAGTATTCGCGTTGAGGTTTTTTCAGACTTTGAGACTGCCATGTAACTCGCTGTGCCCCTGCTTGCTAATTTAGAATATCCGTTCTATAATTGCCGCATGAACCCGCTGGACACCCTGATCGAACTTTCCAGCCAGATGGAGTTGGAACACGCCGAAGAGGCGCGCGGTGGTCGAGTAGCCCCGAGCGGCAGCGAGGGGCGTATCGAGACCAAGCCCGCTTGCTTCACCCCCAAGGAAAAGCGCGCCGCGTTCACACATTCCGCTCAACTGCCCAACGGAAAAAATATTGTCTTGTTGAAGACCCTGCTCACGTCCGCGTGCGAACGGGATTGTTATTACTGTCCCTTCCGCGCGGGACGCGACTTCCGCCGCGCCACGTTCAAGCCGCAGGAATTCGCCGAGTTGTTCATGAAGATGAATCAAGCCAAAATGGCGGATGGGATTTTCCTCAGTTCGGGCATCGCGGCGGGCGGAGCCAACACGCAAAACAGAATCATTGACACGGCGGAGATTCTCCGCAAGCGAATGGGCTTCCGCGGCTACATGCATCTCAAAATCATGCCTGGCGCGGAAAAGGGACAGGTCGAGCGGATGATGCAACTCGCCGACCGCGTCTCGATCAACCTCGAAGCGCCGAACACCGAACGGCTGGCGAAACTTGCCCCGCATAAAATGTTCATCGAGGAATTGCTCCGTCCGCTGAAGTGGGTGGAGGAGATTCGACGGTCACAGCCCGCGTATAAATTCTGGAACGGGAAATATCCGTCCACGGTGACGCAATTCGTCGCGGGCGGCTCCGACGAAAGCGATCTGGAATTGCTGACAACGACGAACTGGCTGATGAAAAATGTCCGCTTGACGCGGGCGTATTACTCGGCGTTCTTTCCCATCCGTGATACGCCGCTCGAAAACAAATCCGCCGTTGATCCTCTGCGCGAGCATCGTTTGTATCAGGCGTCGTTTTTGCTTCGAGATTATGGCTTTGACTTGGAAGAAATGCCTTTTCTGCAAAACGGCAACCTCCCCCTCCCCACCGATCCGAAACTGGCGTGGGCGCAAATGAACTTGAAAGAAAAACCGCTGGAAATCAACAAGGCGGAGAAGCGCGACCTGCTCCGCGTCCCTGGCATTGGGCCCAAAGGCGCGGAGGCGATTCTTCGAGCGCGGCGCTCAAGTAAACTCCGTGATTTGACCGCGCTTCGCAAGTTAGGCATCGTTGTCGCACGCGCCGCGCCGTTTTTGCTGCTCGATGGAAGGCGTCCCGCGAGTCAATTGGCGATGTTTTGATTTGTCATTGCGAGTCTTCGAGATGCAATCTCCTATCGCGAGAGTAGAGACGCTTCGCCACGTTCAGCATGACATTCTTGAGAATATATTTGATAATGGAGTATGGGTATGTATGGCTTGATTGGAAAAATGAATGCAACGCCAGGTCAGCGCGATGCGTTGATCGCCATTTTGTTGGATGGCATCCACGATATGCCTGGCTGTTTGAGTTATGTGATCGCAAAAGACCCGACTGACGAGAATGCGATTTGGATCACCGAAGTGTGGGAAAACGAAGAAAGCCACAAAGCGTCGCTATCGTTACCCTCTGTTCAAAATGCAATTTCACGCGGCAGGTCGCTCATCGCTGGGTTCGGCGAGCGGTTTGAGACCAAGCCAGTGGGCGGTCATGGAATCTAGAGCGCGATCCACCCGCCGCGCAGACCTGCGCGCACGGCTTCGGTGCGGTTGGTCACGTTGAGTTTTGCGTAGATCGATGAGACGTGAAATTTCACGGTGTGTTCGCTGATTCCCAATTCGACGGCGATCTGTTTGTTCGCCAATCCCCGCGCCAATAAATTAAGCGCTTCCAATTCCCGTTCGGTGAGCGGACCGCGCTCGACGGGTTCGCTATCCGATTCGAATAACAACTGCGGCGCGCCGACGATGAGTCCCTGTGACAACGCGTGGACGGCGGCGGTCAACTCTTCGGCGGATGAATCGACGGGCAGGATTCCCCACACGTGGGGCAATCGCTTCATTTCCTCGACGGGAAGCGGGTCGCCGCCTAGGAGGAGGACTCCAGCCGACGAGGGCGCGGCAGGCTCACGTCCCAGAATAGAAGCGGGCGAAGCGGACGTGATGATCACGTCCGCTTCGCTTTCTTCATCCAAAGAATCATTGACAACTTTAATCGACGCGTCGGTCGCGAGTAACGCTTGCAATCCAGCGCGCAAGGCGGGAGAGGAAATTCTTAGCAAGACTCGAATCATAGACTCAACACGTCCCGTCATTGCGAGACCCGCTACGCGGGTCTCGCAATGACATAATGGCGTGAATCACTTGCGTTCGCCTACCCTCACGTTGACCGTTTCGGGCTTGCCGCCGCGCAACACTTCGACCGCGACAGACTTGCCGACAGTTTCGCTGTTGAGCGCGGCAAAGAGATCGTCGGGGTCGCTGACGGGTTGATTGGCAATTGCGACGATCGTGTCGCCGACAAACAAGCCGCCTTGTTGCGCGGGTCCGTTTTCTTCGAGCCACAACACGAGCAAGCCGCTGGTTTGGTCGCGCTTGAGACTCTTGCGCGCGGCTTCGGGGATTTCAACGGGCTGTGTGCGAACGCCGAGATACCCGCGTTTGACCGAGCCATGCTTTGCGAGTTCGCCCGCGATGCGCCACGCCACGTTGACGGGAATCGTGAGCGCTGACCCATGCGTGAGACCCGAGGTGTTGAGTCCAAGGACTTCGCCTTCGGTGTTGACGAGCGGACCGCCAGAGAAGCCAGGATACGGCGTCGTTTCGGTCTGGATGTATTCGTCGAGCAAGCCGCCTCGATGCGTGCGCGCAGGACCAGCGATCGCAGTGACGATGCCCCACGAGGCTTGAATGCCTGAGACGTTTGGTCGTCCGAGCGCCAACACAAGTTGACCGACTTTGACGTCGTTCGATGTCTTTGCGGGAGTCAAAACTTTTTCAGTGAGTTTGAGCAACGCAAGATCGGAGCCTGCGTCGCGACCAGCGACTGTCGCCGCGAGGCTCTTGCCGTCGGGAAGAATCACTTTTATATCTTCACGCGTGATCACGTGATCGGCAGTGAGGACGAGGTCTTCGGCGTATGCGATTCCGCTGGCGGGATAGCGTTTGCGCGCATCCACAAGGATGGTGCTTGCGCCGCCTTTTTCCACAGCGGAGGTAAGCGCGTTTGAAAAATTGGTTAGTTCAGACATGATGCACTCCTTATATCATATTGGTTTACTTGTACCAAGCGCTGATAGTGTATTGCATATGAAAATAAAATACATCGGGCGTTCGATGGGTTCGCATCCTAGCCGTTTGGGGAGTTTCTTAAAGTTTTTATCTTTGTCATCCAAGCCCTTGAAATTATTTTTATTATCGCTATACTTATAAAATGTTCGCATGAACATTTAACCGAAAGGATAAAACTATGGTTTCGATGGAAACGCTCGTGATCAAGACCGAGAATAAATTCAGAAGTCTGGTCACAAAACAGCAATACAAAAAAGGCGAGGTGATCTGTGAGATTCCGCGCGAGAAAGTGGTAAACAAGCCGAATCGCTTCACCGTGCAAATTGATCGCACCGAACACACCGACGTGGGAAAACTCGCCGCGTTGAACCATTCCTGCGATCCCAACGTGATTCTCGACACCGCAAAGATGGAGATGGTCGCGCGCCGCGACATCGAAAAGGGAGAGGAACTCTCATTCTTCTATCCCTCCACCGAATGGGAGATGGACGCGCCGTTCATCTGTCTGTGCGGTTCGACGAACTGCATCCACGTGGTGGCGGGCGCGCGCTTCCTGCCGCTGTCCACGCTGGAGCATCATTTCCTCAATAAGCACATCCGTGAGGAGATGATCGATCTGTTGAATGCAACGGCAAAGAACTTGCCGACGTTATAAATTGTAGGGGCGCAGCGGGACGATTAATCGGTAATATCAATCCGGGATTCGCTGTGCCCCTACATATTTGATTAAAACAAACACCCGCCTTTCGGCGGGTTGATTTATTCTTTGGGGAAAATTACTTGAGCGATGAGACCACCCTCGAAATGACCGCGTCCAACATCGCCGCGTCCACCTGACCATCCAATTTTGCCAGCGCCGCCGACTTGATCCTTTGCTTCAACTCCGCATCGCCAGCGGATTCCGTCCGCGGATACGCCGCGACCAGATTCACCGATCCGCTCATCGTCGCTTTCGGCGCGGACGAGCCCTCGGCGCGGTTGATCTTCATCTCGTAGCGCATGGCGCGCTCCAACGCCAAATCTGTGATGACAACATTTTCGGTCACATCAATGGACGTGACGCCGCGTGCCTTCATCTCGTCAATGTCACGTTCGGTGTAGAAAATCTTTGCCATACACCAGTCTCCAATCTCCAGTCTCAATTGAGCGCGGTGGTCTCGATACGCCCCTCAAAGAGCATTCGGGGCTACTCGACCACCGTAAATTACCAATTACTAATTACTTCTCAGGTCTTCCATCCAACCCCTCCAACGCCTTGACCGCCGCGTTGCGCGCCGAAACGATCTCCGCTTCGGAGCCAGATAGCCACATGCGACCGAACCGTCCCACAGACGACACATGCAGGATTTTTATGTTCGCGCCTTTTTCGGCTTCGTTGCACGCGTAGTTGATGTACGCGGCGGGCGCGCATTCCAAAACAAGCATCGTCTCGCCGGGGACGAGCATCGAGCCGCGGCGGAAGCGATTCAACAACTGCGCTTGATACGGATCCACGTTGGTGATGATCTGCACCGAGGCGATGAATGGCTTGATGCGTTCCTCGGGCTTGAGGTTCAACCGATCCAAAACGATCCGCCCGGCTTCCAACACTTCCGCTTGCGAATGCGAGTGGACCTCGAACATGCCGAACTCGCGCTCAACCAGTTGCGCGCCCGGCTTCGCTTCGGTGGATTTGACCGCAATATCCACGAGCCGGAACACCTCATTGCCCGGCGCAACCTCCACATACAAGGAAGCCATGCCCTCGGTGGGAAGGTCTCCCTGAGTGATCGTCCCGACGAACGCCGCGTACTGCGGCTGCATCCGGTCGAGGTAGGAGTACACGCGTAATGAAAATTGATCTGATGCCATAGGTCTCCAATCAGCCCGGTGGTCGAGTAGCCCTGAGCGGTTGTTGCGAAGGGCGTATCGAGACCACCAGTGCGTAAAGTAGTTCTCGTTACAAAATTTTTCTTGAACAGCGTTGGTCTCGATACGGGCTACGCCCTACTCGACCAACGTCCAACTTAATTATTCATCGCAATCCCAAGCGGCGTAACGAACAGCGGATTGCCCGGCAACGCCGTTTCGATTCCCGTCATTTCTTGAATCACTTCATCCATGCCTGCAAACGCGCACGTGCCGCCGACCAGATAGAGCTTGTCAACCGCATGACCTGCAATGTGCCGGTTGATGATCGAAGCGACTTTCTCCATCACCGGGCGGACGACAGGGAACAACCGCGTCTGCTCCGCCGGGTCCTTCTTCATCGCCTCCGCCTCCTCGAACGTCTTTCCCGTCGAGCCGGCGATGACCAGCGAAAAATGTGTTCCGCCTGTCGGCTCGTCGGCGGTGTAGACTGCCTTTCCATCTTTGAAGATGGCAATGCCGGTCGTGCCGCCGCCCACATCCACGATCGCGCCGTCGCGGATTTTCAACACGTTGTTCGCCGCGCTCGGTTCATCAATGACGCCTGTGCAATCGAGTTCCGCGCCGTGCAGAACGTTGGCGGTCGCGCGCACTTCCGCTTGCGGCACACCCGGCGGATACGCCGTCGCGGCGGAGGTCAACTTGAACCCGAGTTTCTGCTCAACTCTCGCCTTCATCGAACGCAACAAATCCACCGCGCCGATGAAGTCCACAACCAACCCATCGCGCGTCACCTCGGCGAATTGATACTCGCCGGCAATCGGCTGATAGTTTTCATCGAGAACGACCAGCACCGTGTACGCCGTTCCCAAATCCACGCCGACATGGACGCGTCCTTGATAAACGCCTGAGGGGAAAATCAGGTTTGGGTCCGCGTGCCAGCCGTTTTGTCCAGCCATGATGCGGTCTGTCTGAGTCAGCAGGGTCGAGAGATTTGGATTCATGAATTATCCGTACACACGGAATCACGTAGACATGTAAACACGTAAGCCGCGCATTTGTCTACTTGTGTACCTGTGTACTTGTTTACTCATTTCTCATTCCAATTCACCGGAAACACCACATACACAAAGCGCGTCCAGTTGGGCGTCCCAAAAGTGATGCTCGAACCTTTGGGGATGAAGATCACATCGCCCGTTTTGCCGCGCACCTGCTCACTGCCGCGCGTGATCACGAGTTCGCCCTCCAGCACAATGTCAATTTCGTCATACGTCAGCGTCCACGCCATCTCGCCTTTATCGAGCGACATGAACCCCGCGCCCATCGGCGAGCGATCCTGCGTGACGACCACATCCTTGAGCCAGACGTGAGCGCCCGGCGTGGTCCTGCCCTCGATGAATTGCTCCATCTGGACGTTCGCCATTTTGACGACTTTCAACGGCGGAAGATTCGCGGCAGTGGACGCGGCGCTTCTTTCCGACGGGACGGCTGATTCGGCTTCCCGAATCATCTTCACGCCCAAAGCGAACGCGACGTCCTGCGCTTCGGCTGTGACGATATCGTCGGGCGCAAGCACAAGCGGACCCGCGCGCTCACGCGCCAGGCGGCGGATATCCTCCGCAGTAAATAATTGACGCGGCATGAGGAGGTAGACAGGTAAACATGTACACACGTATACAAGTACACATGTGTTCCGTGTCTACTTGTTTACTTGAATACGTGTCTACTTCTCTTTGCCCCGCCCGCCGAACGAACCCTTGCTATTCTGCGGCAGGATCATCTCGACATCGCCGTGCGGGCGTGGAATCACATGCACCGACGCAAGTTCACCGACGCGTTTTGCCGCGGCAGCGCCAGCGTCTGTGGCGGCTTTCACCGCGCCGACGTCTCCGCGCACCATCACGGTCACGTATCCGCCGCCGACATACTCACTGCCGATCAGCGTCACGTTTGCGGCTTTGACCATCGCATCGGCGGCTTCGATCGCGCCGACCAAACCTTTGGTCTCCACCATTCCTAAAGCGATCATTGCAACATCTACAGGCATGGCTTACTTCTCCTTTGGTGAATTGATTCGTAACGCGAGATTTTTCTCGCCTTACTCCGACTTAGACATCGGACATCAGGAATGGAATGGGTTTCAATTCCTAACATCTGACTTCTAATTCCATTTGACCTCGGTGGTCGAATAGTCCTGAGCGAAGCCGCCGTTCGTTGGCGGCGGAGACGAAGGGCGTATCGAGACCACCACATTGTAAAGCAACTCTTGTAGCAAAATTATTCTTGAACATCGTTGGTCTCGGTACGTCCCTCACACCTGCCCTGGCGGGCGGTGCCAGGGAAGAGCATTCGGGACTACTCGACCAACGAATCATTTCTTCAACTCCAACAACACCTTCCTCACGATCTCCTCCACTTTTGAATCCACCGAACTCGCCGCCAGCGAACCTGCTCCACCAGCGAACGCGCTACGCTGTGCCTGCGTATCTGTCGAGCCTGGCGTAAACGCAGCATCAGGCGCTGTGCGGATTTCGTAGGCAAGCCGCTTCACATTATACATGTGATGCACGGTGATGTTGTCGCCTGTGATCGCGCCGCCGACTCCACCAGAGCCTAACGTCATGGAGGGCATCAACCCAGTAGTGTATCCTGTCGTGCCGAGTGTGCCGAATGTGTTGGCGACAATGCGGAAGACAGGCTTTTCCAACCCAAATTGCATGATCACATTTTCATCCTGCGCGTGGATGACGAGCGAGTGACCGCGTCCACCGTAGGCGATCATTTCCAGCGACCGCTCGCATCCTGCCTCCCAGCCGTCCACTTCGTACCAGCCGAGGACGGTGGTCAACTTTTCGCCAGAGAGCGGCTCGTCGCGTCCAACGCTGTTGAGGCGCACAACAAGTATCCTCGCCCAATCAGGGACGCTGAATCCGTATTGTTGCGCCAATTGCTGTGGACTCTTCCCCACCGATTTCGGGTTTGGCAAATGACCGACGAATAAATTCTTCGCCAAGATCTGTTTGATATTCTCGTCAACAAAATACGCGCCTTCGGCTTTCATCAACTCTTCGAGTTGCGCGGCGATGGGTCGGTCGGCAATGACGGCTTGTTCAGTGGCGCAGATCACCGAGTGGTCGAACGCCTTCGATGCGACGATGTATTTCGCCGCGCGCGCCACATCTGCTGAACGGTCAACATACGCGGGAACATTGCCAGGACCAACTCCATAAGCTGGTTTGCCAACGGAATGCGCGGCGCGCACCATGTCCGAACCGCCAGTGGCAAGAATCAACGCGACGTATTTGTGCTTCATCAATTCTTGCGTGCCAGGCAGGGACACTTTCGTCATGCACGAGATGAGTCCCTTCGGCATCCCAGCGCGCTCCCCCGCTTCTGCCATGATGCGAATCGTCTCGGCACAGCATTTTGCCGCAAACGGATGCGGCGCGATCACAATCGCATTCTTCGCTTTGACGGCGATCAACGTCTTGAACATCGTCGTTGATGTTGGATTCGTCGAAGGCGTCAACGCGCAGACCACGCCCATGGGCCAGGCAATGTCATACGTCCGTTTGACTGGGTCACTGCGGATAACGCCGACGGTGGGAATGTCTTTGATGGCTTCCCACAATAACTGCGACGACAATAAATTCTTCAGCGTTTTATGTTCAGGCACGCCATAACCTGTCTCTTCGCTTGCCATTTTGCCGAGCGTCACAGACGCGTCTGCTGCGGCTTGTGTCATCGCCGCGCAGATGCGATCCACTTCGGCTTGCGTAGCGTGGAGGAATTTTCGTTGCGCGTCACGCGCCTGTGTAGCAAGCGTCCGCGCTTCTTGAATGGATTGTAGGTCGTTGTCAAAGTCGGTCATTATTTTTAGCCTCGGTGGTCGAGTAGGGCTGAGCGGTTGTTGCGAAGCCTGTATCGAGACCACCAGTTTTCAAGAATACTTCTCGAACAAGAGTTGCTTCCGTTACTTGTTGGTCTCGATACGTCCCGCGACGATCACGCGGGACTACTCGACCAACGGTGTAATTCAATAATTTATCGGCTTACTCGCTACCTCTAACACTTTATTCTGAAATGCGGTTGCGGCGGCTTTGCAGGCGGGTTGGTCGCCTGTGAGCATCACGCCCATGTAGTTGGTTTCGGAGGGCGGCATGGTCAACGCGACGATGTTCACATCCGCTGATTTTAACGCCGCATCGAGCGCGACCAAGCCTTCGTTTGGCGTGGCGACAAGATACGCAATCGGCGAGCCGACAGGGATGTTACACACTTGCGAGAGATATGTTCCCGTTCTCGAAATGACATGCGGGAAGAACGCAATCGAGTCGTCGTCGTTGGCGGAATACCAGATCGCTTGTGTCTTGATGTAATTGACCGCGGCGTTCAATCCCGCTCGGACTTCCGCTGGGTCTGGTCCAGCCAAAATAGCCATGATCTCGCCCGACCATTTTCCCGATGTGTGCTTGGCTCCTGCGTAAAACGACTTGGCGTAGACCACTTCCACGTTTGCCATCTTGGTCGCTTCATCAATGGCGGTGTAGGTGGCGTCGTCGTTGTCCACGCTGAGGAGTCCGATGGAGCGTTGATCGTCGCGGAGTTTAAGATGTTCCGCAAAGTTGCGATCCACTTGAGGGATGAGTTGCACCGCAAGCGGTGTGCCGTATAGAGGGTCGAGGATTGCCATAGTCATTCCTTATGTCATTGCGAGCCCCGAAGGGGCGAAGCAATCTCCTCGAAACAAGCAAACACTTGATAACAGGAGATTGCTTCGTCCTCGCTTCGTCTTCGGACTGCGTCCTCCGCTCAGCGCGACGGGCTCGCAATGACATTATGTTGCTGTCTTCAACTTCACTCCAGAAGCCTTGTGTTTCATCATCTTCTGGGCTATTTGTATCACAAACGCGCCGCCTTCAAGCGGATTGGTTCCGCCGTTCTCGAAGATGTTGCAGACCACGTCGCGGTCGGCGTCGCTGTCGCCTGTTTTGGGCTTGTATGCCATGTACGCGCTCATGGATTCGGCGCGTCCCAGCCCAGGGCGTTCGCCGATGAGCAGGATGACCACATCGGGCTTGATGATCTCGCCAATGTCGTTCATCACGCCGACGCGGGCATACTTGATGAAGAAAGGCGTGCCGAACGTTAACCCTGCGGCTTGCGCTCCCTGCTTGATGACGGGGAAGATTTGCCGCAAATTTGCTTCGATCGCCGCGGCGGAAAGTCCATCGCCGACGCAGAGTTGGATGTTGACATTCTTCTGGCATTTCTCATTGACGATTCGTTTGGCGTCATCGTTGAGTTGGCGTCCGAGGTCGGGGCGGAGGAGGTATTCTTGTTTGCCGCCAGTGATTTTCGTTTGGACTGTGAACAAGTTGAATTCGTCGAGAAGTTTTTGGTCAACGTCGCGGTAGAGGGCATCTTGAGTCACGGCGTGGTCGCCTTGGAATAATAACAACGAGGCTGTGTTGTATCGTGGACCTGCGCGTCCCACGCCGATACGAGCTGTGGTGGAGGCGATCATCGCTTTGACTCCGTTGGCGTCTTTGGGATTCTTGACGCGCATTTTGTAGCGGTGTTCGTCGAGGGTGGGGTCGGGCAGGTCAATGGAGAGATTAGTAATTGGTAATTGGTAATTGGCGCGGGGTTGGGCGGGGACGGCTGGGGACGCGACAAGAGTCGAGGAGGGCGAGGCAGGCGTCCCTGAGGAGGAAGCGGAGGTTTTCGTCACCGCGCCAGAGGCTTTGAGTTCACGGACGATTGCGTCCACGATTTCGTTGAGTTGAGTGTCGTTCATAAAAATTGTCTCCAATTCATGTCGTTGCGAGGGCGGGGTTCTTCCGCCCGAAGCAATCTCCTCGAAACAAGCACACACTTGGTAACAGGAGATTGCTTCGTCGCCTCGGTCTCGATACGCCCCGACGATCACGGGGCTACTCGACCAGCGGCTCCTCGCAATGACATTAGCGTTTCAAGAAAAACGAAGGGTCTCCAGCCTTTTCTGTCAGCACGCCGTCTTTCATCAAGCCGAGGTCAACCAGCCATTTTTCGAATTCGGGCGCGGGGCGGAGGTTGAAGAGTTGACGGAGCGAGGGCGCATCGTGATACGACGTGGACTGATACGAAAGCATCGAGTCGTCTGCCATCGGCACGCCCATGAAATAATTACAGCCCGCCGCCGTGAGCATGACGGCAAGATTCTCGATGGCGTTTTGGTCGGCGCGGGCGTGATTGGTGTAGCACGCGTCGCATCCCATCGGGATGCCCGTGAGTTTGCCCATGAAATGATCTTCGAGTCCTGCGCGTTGGATCTGGCGCGCATCGTAGAGATATTCGGGACCAATGAAGCCGACCACCGTGTTGACCTGGTACGGATGCCAGCGTTTGGCGAGACCGTAATTGCGCGCTTCGAGCGTGAGTTGATCCCAGCCGTTGTGCGCGTCGGCGGAGAGGGCGGAGCCTTGACCCGTTTCAAAGTACATGAAGTTCGGACCTTTGGGGAAGCAATATTTTTTCGCCATCTCGTACGCCTCGTCGAGCAGACCGACCGAGATGCCGAACGAGTCGTTGCCTTTTTGCGATCCCGCAATGGATTGGAAGACGAGTCCGACAGGCGAACCCGATTGCATACATTTCATCTGCGTGGTGACGTGCGCCAGCAGACAATTTTGCGTGGGGATGTTCCACGTCTTGATGACGTCGTAACTCATGTCGAGCAGGCGCGCCACCGAGCCGTATGAATCGTCAACGGGATTGATGCCGATGACTGAATCGCCTGAGCCGTAGGATAGCCCCTCGTAAATTTCGGCGCGGATGCCTTCGGGCGAATCAGTCGGATGGTTGGGCTGGTTGCGAGATAGGAGCGTTCCTGGCGACCCGATCAGGTTGTTGCAAAACGCCGTGCGGGGAATTTTCTTTGCGGCAAGCATCAGGTCGAGGTTCGACATCAATTTCGTCACCGCAGAGACCATCTCGGCGGTCAAGCCGTCTGAAATGCGATAGATCATTTCGGTGGATGTGGTGTCGGCGAGAATCCATTCACGGAACTCCCCCACCGTCCAATCTTTGATCTCGTTGTAGATTGTGGGATTCATTGCATCTTGAATGACGCGCGTGACTTCATCCTGATCGTACGGCACAGCGGGATTATCCCGCATCACCCACAACGGGACTTCTGCCAGCACCAATTTCGCCGCGACGCGCTCTGCGGCTGTCTCCGCGCCGACTCCCGCCAGACGGTCGCCCGACTTCTCCTCGTTGGCTTTTCCCATCAGGAGGCGGATGTCGGGGAATTCGTAGGTCTTGCCGTGAAGTTTTGTACGGAGGAGCATGTGTTCACCAAAGGATGAAGGATGAATTAGGAAAGATGAAAGAAGAAAGAAGGAAAGTGGAAAGATTCATTTCTATACGGTGGTTGAGTAGCCCGAAGTGATAGAAGATTCCTTTTTATTATTTATTCTGCACCAAAATTCTTCAGCAATTGAAGCAGCTGTGAACGCCCAGGGTTATGTTTATTTGAAACAACCAATGGAGTCTCACCATTTTGTGTTTTGGCAGTTACATCAGCGCCAAAGTTTATCAGGGCTTCGATGGCGTCCAAATGCTTCTGAATATCACGCGTTTCAATATTTGCACACAACGCCCAATGAAGAGGGGTAAATCCTTTTGCGCCTCTCAAATTTATATTTGCGCCTTTCTCAACGAGAAGGGTTACGATCTCCTTGTCGCCTAAAATTGCGGCATGATGTAAAGAAGACAGATTAGATTTATCTAGTGAATTGACGTCAGCGCCTGACTGCAAAAGTATTGTGGCAATCTGAATAAACTTATCTCGCTCAATTGAATAACTTTCCAAACACTTCCCAATCGCCACATGTAGCGGAGTCCTGCCTTCGTCATCAATGATTTCCACTTTTGCGCCCATTGATACTAACAATTTAACCATCGCAACAGATGCATTCTCTACAGCGAGATGTAAAGGTGTTTTGCCGATCTCATCTTGATATTCAATAAGATAAGGTTCGGGCTGTAAAGCAAGTTTTACGGCGTTTACATCACCTGCTTTGATACTGGAGAAGAACTCGGCTTCTTTAAGTGATAATCGCATATTTGCTTAGCATCATTAATGATAAAAAATCAACGTCTTCACACTCAACGGGACGTCGGCGGGATAAATCCCTGCCTCAGTTCGTGGAAGTCCGCTGAAGCGGACTCCGAGCGGTCGTCGCGAGTGCGAGCCCGAAGGGCTTTCACGTACTGAGCAGGTGGCTTTAGCCCCGCTCTATCCCAATCATACGTCATCTTCATCCTCGTCAATCCGTTCGTAAATATCAATGAGCCTGTTTTCACGATGATGTTCCTTCTGTTTTGCGGCATATTCCTTGACCGATTCCAGCGAGCGTTCACCAATGCTTATCGCGCCGTACCCGCCCTGCCATCTGAAATTTCCATCACTGCCTGGCATGTGATTGATGGCATACGAGCTCGCTCCTTTGAGATGACGAACACAGTCAGCCACGGCAAGTTTCGGCGGGATTGAAGCAACCACGTGAGCATGTTCAATAATATTACCTGCCGCATGGATTTTCACTCCTAATTCGTTCGCCTTGTTGTACAGTACTCCATAGAATATCTTCTCACGTTCTGGCGTAAGACTCGGCTCGCGTTCAAACGTCGCCCAGATGAGATGATAGTGAAGCCGCCAGTAGGTCAATTTAGAATTCCTTTTTTCATGATGATAAGACAATCAACATCATAACGCTCAAGGGACCAATGCGCTCATCCATGGCGGTGTTTCGGCGGGATAAATCCCTGCCTCAGTTCGTGAAAGTCCGCTGAAGCGGACTCTGTTGGGCAAGCCCGATGGGCTTCCATGCACTGAGCAGGCGGCTTTAGCCCCACTCAATCGGAATTGCAAACGAATACCATCCATAGGTCAATGATAAAAAATCAACGTCTTCACACTCAATGGAACGACACGTCCGTCCATCAACGGAGCGCCGATGTCAATGTAATCGCCTTCGGACAAGCCGACCTGGTCAATGACGAGAAGTGAACGGTTTGGAGCGAGTCCCTTCACGGTTTGACCGAGCGCTTGGGCGTAGTCTCGTTCGATGATGGCGATCAACGGACGGTCGGAGGGCATGGTGTTGGCGAAATCTTTCAATCCGTTGGCGAGTTGTGTGAGTGATTCGTAATCCAATGACCTGTCAAGTTCAAGTGCAATCGCAAACGGGTCGGTGGCGAGATTCACGTCCCAGCGGGTGACGGCATCGGAGATTGCATTTGAAACAGTTGTTGCATTGATGCCCTCTGGTCTCGATACGCCTTCGGCTACTCGACCAGCGATTGCTAATGCAGGACGAATCACAGGCACATTCTTCAACGGCAAAATTTCTTTCTCTGCCCAGATTGTTGAGCCTGAGAGCGTCACCGTCTGTGTGCTGGCTCCCAGCACCGTCGCGCGGACGGTCTCAGCGGGCGGGACAATCGAATACGCGTTCAGCGCGGCATTTTTCCGCAACGACTCCGCCAACAACGGACCGACATCATCGTGAATCGTCGCGTCACTCACCGAGTTGATCGGAATCGGATTGTAATAATAATGCCCGATCCCGCCCGAGAACATCAACACCGAGCCTTTACCCGACTCTCCCACAGGCGGCGTGAGATAAATCTTCCGCGCCAGTGGCGAGTTCGTCCCTTCAATGAGTTCAACGGTCATATCTGCCATGCGATCCGTAAAACGACGCAACTCTTCAAGTGAGGGCGAATTACCAATTACTAATTCCAAATTGCAATCTGTCAAGATGTGCTTCGCAGGCTCAGCAATATGCCTCACCTTGCCCGTCGCGTGATCGATCTCCAAAATCCGTCCGCCGTAATTCATCGCCGCCGCGCCGATCAATTCTCCGCTTCGGAAGGTCGCGCTGTTGGCGCTCCCGCCGCCGATGTCCACGTTCGTGACGGTCGCAAAATTCGTCTGTGAATATTGCGCCGCGCCCGCGCCCTTGCCTGCGATCAAACTCTCAACGTTCGGTCCCGCCACGCTGACGACGAACTCGCCCGCCAATCCCGACAACGCCCGCAGGATTTCATCCGCGTTCTTTTTCTTCGCCGTCTCGCCAGTGATGATCACCGCGCCCGTCTCCACCTGGCTCGGGTCCACGCCAGCGGACGAATACTCGCTTCGCACAAGTTGATTCAGTCTGTCGGCGTCGATCGTTTCCGAATCGATCAACGGCGTGAAAACGATTGGGCTTTGATAGATCACCTTTCGATCGGTAATGTTGATTCTCGGAATCTGTCCTGCCCGCGACACATCCTGCAAATTGAGGCGTGAAAAGACGATCTGAGTCGTGGTCGTGCCAACGTCTACGCCGACGGAGAGGAGGTCGCGGGAGTCTGCCATAAAAAATTCATGTCGCTGCGAGGAGGGCTTTAGCCCGACGAAGCAGTCTCCAGTTGCAAGGAGATTGCTTCGGGCGGACGATCACGCCCTCGCAACGACATATCCTATTCCTTCCTATATGACACCTTCCCCCCCAACTCCAGCGAATCAATCACACCGACGATCACCGCGTCTACGGGCGCGTTGGTGGTTTGGTTGGTATAACGAGCCGATGAACCGTCGGTCACCATCACCAGATCCCCCGTCCCTGCGCTGACCGTGTCCACGGCGATATACGGCTCACCCGTCGGTTTGCCCGCTGTATCCGCATCCCGAACGATGAGCAGTTTCCGCCCCCGTATCACTTCATCCTTGATGGTTGAAATGGTCGAACCGATGACGAGCGCAATCTTCATAATCGACTCCAGAATCTTTACCACGAAGGACACCAAGGTCACGAAGGTTTAATCCCCTCAAGGCGCATTGCCTTTCCCCTTGGTGTACTTCGTGTCCTTTGTGGTTTAAAGAGAATGTGTCTTCGGCTTGCTCAGTTTACTTTACCATAACACACGGTTGCGTGACAAGTTTACAACTGTTTATACGCCCCCACCCACGGTTTCCCCAATCTGTGATTTTTGGCGATCTCCACCTTGCCGAACTTCTGGGCGATCTGCGCCGATAACATGGCGACGCTCGCCCAATCGTCCGCTTGGACAGCCACCTTCATCTTTTCGGCATATTGCCCCGTCCACATCCACTCCATGCGGAAGCGGTCGGCTTTGACCCAATAATCGCGCTTCTCCCACGCCGCTACGGATGCGTCGATGCCCTCGGAAATCGTTTTCAGCGCCAGCGAGATGAACGCCGCTAGGTCTTTCGCTTCATTCGTGACCTCAGCCTGCCTCGCCAACTCACGCACCGCCAACACGATGGCTTTCGACAAACGGGCTCGGTCTTTACCAACAGTATCAATTTTGATGAGACGACTCAAATGAATGCTCCAAGATATGTATCAAGCGCTGGATTATACTCACCAAAATAAATTCGTCAATCAGAAATCGTAAATTAGCAGGTATAATTTCGCCGCATTCACCGCAAGGGGACGTGGTGGAATTGGCAGACACGCAGCGCTTAGGACGCTGTGCCGCGAGGCTTGAGAGTTCGACCCTCTCCGTCCCCACTTGACCTCACCCTCACCCCAACCCTCTCCCAAAGGGAGAGGGAGTTTTACGGAGAAAACATTGAAAATCGAAAAGACAATCGAAGAGAACCACGAAGCGAAACTTGTGGTTGAAGTTGAACCCGAATTGATGGACACCTACAAGCGCCGCGCGGCGCGCAAAATTTCCGAACGCGGCAAGATCGCGGGGTTCCGTCCCGGCAAAGCGCCGTATCACATGGTCGTATTGAATTACGGCGAACAAGCCATCGTGGAACAAGCCATTGATTTTTTCATTGACGCCGAATATTCGAACATCCTCAAAGAAGCGGATGTGGAACCTGGCGCGTCTGGGCGATTGGAAAACATCGAATCGCTCGACCCGCCGAAGTTGATCTTCAAAGTGCCGCTCGCGCCCACCGTGGATTTGGGCGACTATCATTCGATTCGAATGCCCTACGAGTGGACGGGTCCAGCCGACGGGGAAGTTGACGCGGCGATGGACGAATTGCGCCAAATGTACGCGACAACCGAAACCGTCGAGCGCGAAGTACAGGAGGGCGATTATGTCTTGGTGGACGTCGACTCGGAAACTGTGGAATTGAAGCGAACGGGGTTTGCGGCTGTAGTCCGCAAAGAGGATCGCGAGACCGAATGGCCCTTTACAGGGTTCGCCAAACAACTTGTGGGCATGAAGCCTGGCGAGACAAAGACGATTACACATGAATTCCCTGCCGACCACGACCTCGAAGAGTTAAAAGGAAAAAGCGCGGAAATGACCGTGACCGTGAAAACCGTCCGCGCGGTAACCTTGCCCGAACTCGACGATGAATTTGCGAAGACCGTCGGCGCGGGCGAGACGCTCGACGCCTTGCGCGAAAGCGTGGCGAAAGACGTGGAATCTCGCTCGCAGGCAAATTACGACGACAAATACTTCGTTGACTTGGTCGAGAAGATCAAAGAGGGCGCGACCTTCAAGTATCACCAGACCGCGCTCGATCACGAGGGCGAACACGTGCTTGAAGACCTGACCCATCGCCTTTCACATCAAGGCATGGACCTGGAAACTTATTTCAAACTGCAAAATACCACGCGCGAGAAATTCATCGAAGAGGAAGCGAAGCCCGTTGCACAAAAACGATTTGAGCGTTCGTTGATGCTCGATGAGATCGTACGCAAGGAAGAACTCGAAGTGGACAACGAATCGCTCGACAATGAATTCAACCAGACGTTGAACGCGCTCGCCATGCAAGGCATGGATTTTGGCAAAGTGCGCGGCGGCAAGAAGGGTCAACAGCAGTTGGCGCAGGCGGTGGCGATGGAATCGGCGAACCGCTTGCTCACACGCCGAGCGTTGGACATGTTGAAGTCCATTGCGGTGGGCGAGTATAAATCGCCTGAGGAGCGAAAATCCGAAGCCGCCGCGAAGAAGGCGGAAGAGGACGCGAAAGCCGCCGAGGCTGAGACAGCCGTCCCGTCAAATGAAGCGGGCTCTTCATCCGAAGCCGAAACAAAGAGTTAATGAAAATCCAATACACGAACAGTATCATCGTCGCAATTTAAAGGAGACAAGAAATGATACCCAATTTCAAAAACATTGTTCCGATGGTTGTGGAAAATACGGGTCGCGGCGAGCGCGCGTATGACATTTACTCGCTGTTGCTCAAAGAGCGCATCATTTTTCTCGGCACGCCGATTGACGATCAAGTGGCGAATGTGATCGTGGCGCAGTTGCTGTTTTTGAATCACGAAGACCCTGAAAAAGAAATTCAGATGTACATCAATTCGCCAGGCGGCGTGATCTACGCGGGGCTGGCGATCTACGACACGATGCAGATGATCTCGAACCCGATCAGCACGGTCGCGGTCGGAGTCACCGCGTCGTTCGGGACCGTGTTGCTGGCGGCTGGCACGAAAGGCAGGCGCTACGCCCTGCCGAACGCGACAATCCACATGCACCAACCTCTCGGCGGCGCGCAAGGGCAAGCGACTGACATTGAGATTCAAGCCAAGCAGATCCTGCGTTTGAAGGCTTTGTTGCTCGGTATTCTTGCAAAGCATACCAACCAGCCGCTCGAAGTGATCGAACGCGACAGCGACCGCGATTACTATCTCGAGGCGAAGCAAGCCGTTGAATACGGATTGGTTGACCAGGTGTTGGAGATGCCAGAGAAAGTTAAGTAGCCTGCTAGTCTGCTCGTCGAATAGTCTTGTGGTCGGAAGCCCGCTGAGAAATCAGCGGGCTGTTTGTTTGACGTTATAATCGCGGACTATGTTGCCATCGAATATCAAAGCCCTCATCCTCGACATGGACGGCGTGATCTGGCGGTCGGACGCGCCGATCGGCGATTTGCCTGAAATTTTTAAACGCATCGAAGCCCAAGGATTGAATTACGTCTTCGCCACCAACAACGGGACAAAAACGCCCGAGCAATATGTGACGACGCTGGAAAAACTTGGCGTGCATGTTTCGACGCAACAAGTTATCACATCGGCGCAGGGGTTGGCGCACTTGCTCGGTCACACTTTTGAGCGCGGGACGAAAATATTTATGATCGGCGAAGATGGGATGCGCGTCGCTTTGGAGGAAAAGGGATTCGAGATTTTATCCGTCGAGTCTGCAGAGGAGGCGCAAATCGTTGCGATGGGCATTGACCGCGAAATCAATTTCGAGAAGATGCGCGAAGCCACGTTGCTCGTGCGGCGCGGCGTCCCGTTTTACGCGACAAATCCCGACAAGACCTTCCCCACCCCGCGCGGAGAAATCCCAGGCGCGGGCGCGTGGATTTCGGTTATCACCACGGCGACGAACGTCGAGCCAATTTATGCGGGCAAGCCGTTTCCGTTCATGATGGAACTCGCGCTCGAACGACTCGGCGCGGACATAGATGAAACTCTCGTCGTCGGCGATAGGCTTGAGACTGACATCGCGGCAGGTCAGGCGGTTGGCTGTCCGTGCGCGTTGGCGCTGAGCGGCGTGTCCACCCGTGAGCAAGCGGAGGCGTGGGCGCCGAAAATTGATATCATCACAAATGATCTCGCAAGTTTGGTTAGTTGAACATGTTAATTTACGATCTCGATTTAGATTCGATCGCAAACTTATTGCAAGAATGGGACGAACCAGCCTATCGCGCGAAGCAAATCTGGCAGGGCTTGTATCAGCATTTGTACGATTCGCCAGACCAATTCACGAATTTGTCAAAATCCCTGCGAACGAAGTTGGAAGAAAATCTTTCGTTCATGCCGTTCAAAGTCAACACGTATCTTGATTCGTCCGATGGCTTTACACGCAAGACACTTTTTCAACTTCCCGATAAAAATTTAATCGAAGCCGTGTTGATGAGATACGGCGACCCGGCAGATAACCCGCAAATCACTGGCTCCCCCACTGGGCGCGGCGCAAAAAATCGGCGAACGCTTTGCATATCCACGCAGGCGGGTTGCGCGATGGGATGCGTATTCTGCGCGACGGGGCAAATGGGTTTCAAGCGGCATCTTTCCAGCGGCGAGATCGTCGCGCAAGTTTTGTATTACGCCCGCATGTTGAAAGATGCGAACGAATCGGTGACGAATATCGTCCTCATGGGCATGGGCGAACCTTTTCATAACTACGACAACACGATGGCGGCGATTGACCGACTCAACGACCCGAGCGGATTCAACTTCGGCGCGCGCCGCTTCACCATCTCGACGGTGGGGCTGGTCCCCCAAATTCGGCGCTTCGCGGACGAGAAGCGACAAGTGAACCTCGCCATCTCCCTCCACGCGGCGGATGACGAATCACGCGTGGCGATGTTGCCTGTGAATAAACGCTATAAAATTGACGATGTGATCGAAGCCTGCAAATATTACGTCGCGCAGACACATCGGCGAGTCACATTCGAGTGGGCGTTGATAAACGAAGTCAATGATTCGCCTGAAGTCGCAAAGAGACTCGCCGCGCGGCTCAAAGGTTTGTTGTGTCATGTGAATGCCATCCCCCTCAACCCCACTACGGGCTACAGCGGTCAAGCCACATCACGCGAAAGAGCGGCAAAGTTCAAAGAGTCGCTGGAGCAGGCTGGGATTCCGTGCACGATCCGCATGAGGCGCGGGATTGATATCCATGCGGGATGCGGTCAACTGGCTGGGTCGGTTTGATTGCTTGACAATCTTTTTTCGGAAGAAGATTGAGTTTATTGCCTACGCGCAATTAATGTTATTCATCCAATGAAGAATTTTACAGCCGCACGCGTTTATTATACAGAACGCATGGAAACCGCCGAATCCTCACGGCTTATCTCACTGTGCATGGAAGGAGATGAGCAAGCCATTGAGGCGCTTGTACACCGATACGAATCGGATGTGTTCCGATTAACATTCTCCATTTTGCAGGATTCTCATGAAGCGCATGAAGCGACTCAAGATACTTTCATCGCAGCGCTCAACGCCCTGCGAAGCTATCGTGAAAAATCATCGTTCAAAGCCTGGATTCTAACGATCGCGTTGAACAGAAGCAGGAGCAGGCTGCGCAAAAGAAAAGTGTTGGAAAAATTACGAAACACTTTGACTGCGATCTTCCATGTTGAGACTCAACAGCAAGTCTCGCCCGAAGATACTGTCCTTCAAACCGAGAAAGAGACAGCCATTTGGGACGCGTTGAGCGAATTAGACGAAAGGCATCGAATCGTTATGGTATTACGTTATTATCAAGATCTGCCCGCAACCGAAATCGCCGAAATCCTGTCGCTCCATGAAGGGACAGTGCATTCACGCCTGCACACTGCACGTGAGAGATTAAGGACTGCGCTCAAGCCATTCCACGGAGATGAAAACAAATGAGCCTCACACACGAGGATGCCCGCCGGCTGATTCAATACAACCTAGATAATGCATTGGAAGCGGATGGGAGAGCCGCCCTGGCAAATCACCTTGATCTTTGTGAGAGTTGTCGAGACTACACACGCGAAATCAGGGAGGTTGAATCTATAGTGCAAACTGCGATGAAAAAGCGCTGGATTTTGCATCCCCTGCCCCTCTCGAGAGATGCTGTTCCTCGGAGACAAATTGCTTCGCGAAGCGCATTGGCTACACGATTCGCAATGGTCGGTATGTTTTTCGCATTGGCAATTTTCAGCCTCTGGCAGATAGGAACATTGAAACCACAGGAAAACAAAAGCGTCCCTGTTGCCGTATTGTCCAACCCAACCCCTTCGTTGCAACCAACAACTACACAAAAGACGCCATTGAACTGTAAAAACCCGGTTTACACAGTTCAGTCTGGCGATACGCTTCAAGGGATTGCGCGTCGGTTCTCGGTAAACGAGGCTGCCATCCAAGAAATCAACAAGTTGGATAAAGAACCGCTGCGCGCGAACATGGATCTGGTCATCCCCATTTGCAGTTTCACACCCCCAATTACCGCCCACGCACCGACTTTCTCTACGACCCTCACGCCGTTGCTACAACCAACCACATATACGCCCGACCAGTAATCATTAACTAAAAATTACACACAAACTTGCCAGAACTTTCGGATTAAAGTATAAGTCATCCCATCATTTATAGGTAACATAACCAATGGACAATCAAAAAACCAACTGGCTCGAACGCCCGATCCACCCCTCCCTGCCAGCGATCACAAATGAAGCCGCATTATTCGCCGGGGTTATGCTCCTTGCGCTGGTCACTCGCTTCTACGATCTGGGGGCGCGTGTGATGAGTCACGACGAGAGCCTGCACACATATTTTTCATGGCTGTTATATCGCGGTCAGGGCTATCAGCACTCGCCGATGATGCACGGACCGTATCAATTCCACATCATTGCGCTTTCGTATTTCCTGTTCGGCGTCTCCGATTTCACGGCGCGCATCCCGGCTGTTTTATTCAGTCTCGCCACCGTGTGGATGGTCTGGTATTGGAGAAGGTATCTCGGCGCGTGGGGCATGGTCGTCGCCGCCCTGTTGATGGTGATCTCGCCGTACATGTTGTACTATGGCAGGTACGTCCGCAACGAATCATTCGTGGGCTTATCAGGGATACTCCTGCTCTATGCGCTCTTACGCTACATTGAAAGCGGTGAAAAGAAATATTTGTATTTTGTCACTGCCGCCACACTCCTGCACTTCACCTCGAAAGAGACCGCCTTTATTTACACGGCGCAAGCGTTGCTCTTTTTGGGAGTGTATTTCATTGCCCGCGTCACCCGCCGCCCATGGGAAGAAAAATACAACCTCTATCGCGCCTTCATCATTGCCTTGACGGTCGCCGCGCTGCTTGCCAGCGGCGGAGTGACGTTGAAGTTGTTGGAGCGTCATTCGACAGCGTTGTCGGCAACTGAAACCGCCGCGCCCGCCAACCCAAGCGGTTCGCAGGCGCCAAACGCGGATGCGCCTAGCGGCGCAAGCGCGCCGATCATTTTATTCCTGCTTGCCGGGGTCGCGCTGGCGGTTGCCGCGGCAATTTTATTCTCCGGTTACGGTCGGGAAAAACTTTTTCAGGAACGGTCGTTCGATCTGCTCATCCTGCTTGGGACGTTAGTTTTACCCATGCTGGCTCCCTTCCCCATCAAATGGCTGGAGAAGAGTCTGAACGTCGTCCTGCCCAATGAGGCGGCGCAAGTTGCGGCGTTGGACCTCAGATCGTTGATCATCATCGGCATTTTTGTGGCGATCTTTTTCGTGATCTCGATCGTGATCGGCATGTGGTGGAACCGCGAATGGTGGAAGTTCGGCGCGTTTTATTGGAGCGTTTTCATCATTCTGTATACGACGGTCTTCACCAACGCGGCGGGTTTCTTCACGGGCGTGATCGGCTCGTTGGGATATTGGCTGGAGCAACAAGGCGTCGAGCGCGGCAGTCAACCCGAATATTTTTACGCGCTGATTCAGATTCCGGTCTATGAGTTCCTGCCTGCCCTCGGCGCGCTGGCGGCGGCCGTGTGGGGTGCGAGCAAATTGCTCAGGCAAAGGCAGGCTGACCCGGGGAGTGAAGCGGGGGCGAATCCCGAACCGAAAGAATCCATGTTTGGCGTCTTCTTTGCTTTGATGACGTGGTGGTGCGTCTCCAGCGTTGCCGCGTTTTCGATTGCGGGCGAGCGGATGCCGTGGCTGACGTATCACATGGCGTGGCCCATGATCCTTTTCACCGGGTGGCTGGTCGGCGAGGTGATCGAGGCGGTTAGGCGAAAAATTTCCGAAGCCGATTCGCCGTGGAGGTCGGCGCTTGCGTTGTTCGTAATGGCGGTATTTACGCTGGCGGCATTCAACGCGGTGAGGTCGGCATACGGACCGACGCCTCCATTTCAAGGGACGTCGCTCGCCCAGTTGCAAGCGACTTCGGCGTTCATCTTTCCTCTGCTGATCGGCATCGGCGCAGGCATGGCGCTGTACCGGTTGATGCGCGCGGACCTCGCAAGCCTGGGGTTGGTCTTGCTTGCCATTCTGATGCTGGTCGAAGTGAGTTCCAGCGTGATCAACGGCGCGTGGCTGTTGTCGTTGCAATCCACGCCGGGTTCAGACCCTGCCATGATCACAGCGTATGGGATTAAATTCGCGGTCGCCTTTCTGGCTTTGCTCGTTAGCATCGGCGGCATGGTCTGGTTCGCGCGTTTGCCGCGCACAAGCCCGCTGGTGGGATATGCGATCCTGACGGCGTTTGGTCTGTTGGCGGTTCAAACCGCGCGCACGTCCTTCCGCGCCAATTACATCAACTACAACGACGCGACGGAATATCTCGTCTACGCACACGGCGCGGGCGGCGTGAAAGAGGTACTGGCGCAGGTGGAGGAAATCTCGATGCGGACGACCGGCGGATTGAACGCGGTCATTGCCTACGACGCGAGCGCGCCGGATACCGGGGTTTCGTGGCCCGTCGTTTGGTATTTGCGCGACTTTACGCAACAGCGTTCCTTCGACCAGCCGACGCGCGCGTTGCGCGAGGCGGTGGCGGTGATCGTTGACCAAAAGAACTTCGACAAGATCGAGGGCGCATTGGGCGACGGTTACTATCGTTTCGATTACATCCGCATGTGGTGGCCCAACCAGGATTATTTCAACCTCGACCGGGCGCGCGTGTTGAACGCGATCACAAATCCCGACATCCGCGCTGGCATTTTCGATATCTGGTTCAACCGCGACTATACGCGCTACGCAACCGCAACCGGCAAATCCACTTTTACGCTTACCACCTGGGACCCGGCCGACCTGATGCGGCTTTACATCCGCAAGGATGTTGTCTCGCAAATTTGGAATTACGGGGTCGGACCTTCCACCGCGCCTTCGGCAGTGGACCCGTACGAGGCTGGCAAGATCAGCCTGCCAGCGGATCAAATCTTCGGCAGTGAAATCTTCCCGCCGGCGGGGTTGAACGCGCCGCGCGCCATCGCCGCAGGCCGCAACGGAGATTTCTACATCGCGGACACCTTCAACCATCGCATCATTCACATCGCGTCCGACGGAAGCACGATCAACACCTGGGGCTCGTTCGCAGACTTGAGCCTTGGCGAGGCGCCGATCGGTACGTTCTTCGAGCCGTGGGGCATCGCAGTCGGACCGGACGGCTCGGTCTATGTGACCGACACATGGAATAACCGCGTTCAAAAATTTTCACGCGACGGGCAACCGCTCAAAATGTGGGGAGAGTTCGGTCAGCCCTCGCCGGACGCGCCTCAATCGGAATTTTTCTTCTGGGGTCCACGCGGCATTGCGGTTGACGCGGAAGGACGAGTCTTCGTCGCCGACACCGGCAACAAGCGCATCGTCGTCTACGACGCGAACGGGAACTACCTCACCGAATTCGGCTCCGGCGGATTCGACCCCGGTCAATTCGATGAGCCGGTGGGCGTCGCCGTTGGAAGCGACGGCGTCGTGTACGTCACCGACACGTGGAATCAACGCGTCCAATCCTTCATCCCCATCGAAGCGGAAGGCGGGGCGCTCAGCTACCAACCTCTCACGCAATGGGATATAAACGGCTGGTTCGGGCAATCGCTCGACAACAAACCAAACATCGCGGTGGACAGAAACAACAATGTTTTCATCACCGACCCTGAAGGCTATCGCGTGATCGAGTTTACGGCTTCGGGCGAGTTCGTCCGCACGTGGGGAGAATTTGGAATCGAGAATACGCAGTTCGGCTTGCCCAGCGGAATCGCCGTTGACTCGCAAGGATTCATCTGGGTGACAGACTCGGGGAATAACCGCATCATGCGATTCAGCCTGCCATAACAGGATTGAGAAGCCACAGCCCTCGAAAAATTCCGAGGGCTGTTTTGTTTAATAAGGTTGTACAGAGAGTGCGTCGCGCCTGAAAGATTAAAGTAACTTCCGTTGGGTATCGCGCGACGCACTGCCTAAGATAGGCTATTTACTTCGGCTTACGCAGGTACACCGACCAATAGATCACGGCGACGAGCGCCACGCCGCCGATCACATTCCCAATGGTCACCGGCAGAAGGTTGTTGAGGAAAAACGCCGGCATGGTCAGGCGCTCCAAGTTTGGAACCTGACTCGCGACAGAGTCGGCGAACGCCGGATCGAAATATTTGACGGCGAGCGCGTAGGGGATGAAGTACATGTTCGCAATGCTGTGCTCGAACCCCGCCGCGACAAAGGCAGTGATCGGAAAGACGATCGCCAGAACCTTATCCGCCGTTGTGCGGGCGCTGAACGTCAACCAGACCGCAAGGCAGACCAGCCCATTGCACAATATTCCCAGCGCCAACGCCTGCGCAAAAGCCAGGTCGCTCTTCGCGACGCCGATCTTCAACGCCGCCACGCCGACCGCGCCTGCGCTGAACGTATATTGCCGCGTGAAGAACATCAGAACCACCGTGCCAAGCGCGCCAACGAAATTACCGAAGTAAACAACCGCCCAGTTCCGCAAGAGCGCCGCGCCGGACACCTTGCCGCTTGCCCACGCCATGACGATAAGATTGTTGCCGGTAAACAATTCCGCGCCGCCGACCACCACAAGGATCAGCCCAAGACAGAAGACCAGCCCGGCAAGCAGGCGCGTCACGCCGAACGGCAGGGTCGCGGTGAAGACCGTCCCATCGGCGGAGGTGATAACCATGCTCCCCGCGCTGACGACGGTGGCGAAGATCGCGCCCAGCGAGATGAACGCGCCCGCCAGCACAGCCAGCGTGAACAAAGGGAGAAACGGCAACTCCGCTTTACGAATGCCGACCTGCTCGGCGCGTTCCGCCATTTCCTTCGGGAGCAATGCGTCAATCCGAATCTCGCTCATGGTCGCCTCCACCAATGCTGAACATAATCGTCCATTGCGTTTTTTCTAACCGCTAAGACCGCGAAGGACACACAGGGAATATTTTTATTCCGGCGCGCTTTGCGGTTCAACTTGCTAACGCAAATTAGGATCTTGCTCGGTATCCCTGCAACCAAAGTGTACCCTGCACGCAAAAACCAAAGGCGGGGATTTTGTAATTTCATCGGCGTGATGTTCATCCCCACTTTATCGTAACCCGTTCAACCCCTCAGCGAGCGGAGTTCGCCCTGGGTGAGTTCGCGCCACCGCCCCGGCGCTAAATTTCCCAATTGAACCGCGCCGATGGCGGCGCGCACCAGCCGCAAAGTGAACAAGCCGACCGCGGCGGTCATGTGCCGCACCTGACGCTTCTTCCCCTCGCGGAGTTTGAGTTCGATCCACGCGGTGGGTCCGTGCGGAGTGACCGGCTTGGGTCGGGCGGGCAGGTTGGGGTCCGGGATGAGGCGGGCTTGGCACGGGCGCGTCCGATAGCCTTTGAGTTGAATCCCCCGCTCCAGTTTTGTCAACTTTTCGGGTGTGGGTTCGCCCTCGACCAGCGCCCAATACGTTTTTTCAACGTGATGCTGCGGGTCGGAAATTTTTTTGATGAGCGCGCCGTCGTCGGTGAGGAGCAACAAGCCTTCGCTGTCGCGGTCGAGCCGCCCCGCCGCGTAAACATTCGGCACGGCAATAAAATCCTTGAGCGTCGCGTGTCCCGTCCCCTCGTCGGTGAATTGCGACAGCGCCCCATACGGTTTGTTAAACAGGATATATTTCATGCTGGGTATAATCATACCCGATGCCCGAACGATCGTTTGAAATACGCGTCTGCAAAAGTTGCGGATTACGCTACCCACTCGTGATGGGAAGCGCGCCCGGGATTCGTTGCCCGATCTGCATGGGAGAAACCCGCGTCGCGCACAGGGGCGGGCTGGTCTTCGAGCGGAGGCTGTCTGTGCCCCTCGACCGCGCTGCCGCGCGCGCGAACGGAAGCAAATGCAACGCCGTCCTGCTCGACAATATCCGCTCGGCGTGGAATGTCGGCTCCATGTTGAGGAGCGCGGAGGGGTTCGGGTTCGCGCACGCGTACCTGTGCGGCATCACGCCCACGCCGGAAAACGACGCGGTGCGCAAGACCGCGCTCGGCGCGGAGGACTCTTTGCCCTGGTCGTATCACAAGGACGCGGTGAAACTGGTCAAGGGTTTGAAAGCAAAAGGCTGGACGATTTACGGGCTGGAGGAAAACAAATACGCGCGCCCTCTGCATGAGGCAGCGCTCACAAACCGAGACATAGCGCTGATCGTCGGCAGTGAGATCACCGGCGTTGACCCCGGTTTGCTGAGCCTGTGCGACGCGGTCTTTTACATCCCCATGCGCGGCGAGAAGAAATCGTTCAACGCGGCAGTGGCGTTTGGCGTGGCGGCGTATGCGCTGAGCGCATCGGATTGAGGCTGTCGTGTGTTATCATTCCTGCAACCATTTGATGAGAGGAGACGAACATGGCGATCAAATTGACAGTTCCAGTGAACGGACCCATCACCCAACTCTTTGGCGAGAACCCGGATTTTTATAAAAAGTGGGGTTTTCCCGGACACAACGGCATTGATTACGGCATCCCGAACGGCACGCCGGTTAACGCGGCGGCGGCAGGGACGGTGGCGCTCGTCGGCTTTGAGAACGGCGGCTACGGCAACTACGTCAAACTCAGCCACACCGACGGAGGCAAAACGTATTACACGTATTACGCTCACCTCGCCAACGCGACCGTGGCGGCGGGACAAAAGGTGAAAGCCGGGGCGATGATCGGACACAGCAACAACACCGGTGCGAGCACCGGTCCGCATTTACATTTTGGGCTGAAGATTGACGGCGAGAACCCGCTGTATAAAGGTTACGTTGACCCAATGCCGTATTTCTCCACCGGCGACCCAGCCTCCCCGTCGGATGAATCGGTCAGTACAGACATTCCCGACGCGGTGAAGATTCCATCCTCCCTCACCTTCGAGGTGACTTCCGAGTTGTTGAACGTCCGCAGTGGACCGGGCGTTGAGCATCCCATCGTCGGTCAACTGCAAAAAGGGAAGACGTTCAGCGGACGGCGGCTCCAATCGCAGAGCGTGTGGGTGGAGGTCGAAAAAGGGAAATGGGTGGCGCTGGCGTTCAGCGGGTTGGTGAATCTCAAGGTGAAATAGGACGCGTTGCGGCTGCACAAATTGAATTCACCGGATAAAAAAATCGCCCCGATCCAACGGGGCGATTTTCATTCACTCGAGTCGTTCAAATGATCGCGGATCTGATCCAGAAGTTTCAGAATTTCAGCGTGTTCAGCGCGGGCGGAAGCCAGCGATTGCGCGATGGCTTGCTTTTCGTCGTAGTCTTGCGCCGCGGCGAGCAAGTGTTCGGAGCGCGCGATCTGCGCGTTCTTGTGATGCAGTTTTGTTTCGAGGCGTTTGCGATAGCCGTCGTAAAACTCGTAATCGTCCACTGTCTGGTGCTCCGGGTTGACCTTGCCTCCAAGAATATCCGAGACGACCGGCAGAAAGGCTTCGATGTCTACGGGTTTTTCCAGGAAGCGCGTCACGCCGATGGCGTGGGCAAATTCTTTATCTTCGGGCGTCACATAGGTGGCGGAAAGGAAAACGACGGGGATATCGCGCGTCTTGAGATTGATGCGGAGGTGATGGACAAGGCTGAAACCGTCCATGACGGGCATGAGGATGTCGGCGATGACCAACGCGGGACGTTCGTTCTGGATCGCGTCCAACGCCTCCTGCCCGTTGCGCGCAGTGACTACGCGATAGCCTTTGAAGCGCAGTGTTGTGTCGAGCAGGTTGAGGATATCGGGGATGTCGTCTACAACGAGGATATAGCCCGGCGAGGTCATGAACGTATTGTACCAGTGTGCAAGTCCGCGTAAAAGGGCTGAGGCATTAGGGCAATCGCATTTGGGCTTTTTATCCACTAATCTTCGCTAATCTGCGCGAATTTTCCTAAAAAAATTAGCGTAAATTCGTGGAGATTAGCGGATTCTCAAACAAAATGAGGCGTTTTCAGTACCAAATTTTTCTAATGCAATTGCCCTAGCTGAGGCATTCACCTCACCCGCTGACCAAGACCACACACCCCTCTTCCCACTTCAGCGTGGACGAGGGTGATTTCATCTTGCGGACCTGTTCTGCCATGTCTTTCACGATCTCCATGCGCCGCCCCATCGCCCACGGGTAGCGCTTGTCCCATTCCGCGTCGCCTTTGGGAAATGAAATAATGGCGACTGCATCCGCGCCGCCAAACTCCCAGTAGAACTCGCAGACGTTCTTCTTGAACAACGAGCCTTCGATGTATTGAATCTTTCCGAAACGTCCCTGTGTGACGATGTTAATCTTTGCCATAAAAAATTCTCCATTAATACATTGAAGATAATGCACATATTCTTTCTGCGCAAGCCTCCAAGTTTCTTATTTCGCAAATTACAAACCGATTCGTCAACCTGACTGCATCTGCCCTCAACCCACCGCCTCCCTCACCCACTCGATCGGATGCCGCGCCTCGCGTCCTGATCCGTGCCGCACTTGCATCCTGCATGCTGCGCCGGTTGCCGCGATCAATTCTCCAAACTCTAATTCTCTCACGCGCGGCAACAACTTCAACTCTCCAACCTGCATCGAAAGCGCGTAATGCTCCGCTTCGAATCCGAACGTCCCTGCCAAGCCGCAACAACCCACGTCGCTCAACTCCACGTCGTAACCGCAGGCGCGCAACAACTCGACGCTGGCGCTCGCCGACGATCGCTCCGCGCGCTGATGACAGTGCGGATGAAAAAATATTTTTCGGTTCTTTCTAGTTTCCAATTTTTTGTCGCCTATCTTATTACCCCACCTGCCTACACGCAGGACTTCAAACTCTTTTGATCGCAAAAGAAATTCATCTAACAACCAGACACGCTTTGTCAGTGTGCGGATTTCATCCGCACATTTGGCAAGCAAATCCGCATAATCGTTTTTCAGCAGGTATATTTCAGGAGGCTCCACCCCGACGATAAACGCTTCACGCGACGGGTCGAGCTGGTTCAACAACTCCAACGTTTTCCGCGCCTGACGCCGCGCCGCATCCACGAATCCCTTCGAGAGCAATGACGCCCCCGCGCCCACGACAGGCAGAACGCGCACGTCATATCCGCACGCGGTCAACACCTCCAACGCGGCGTCTTCCACCTGTGGTTCAATGTAACGCGAGAAGACATCGGGAAGAAATATAACCACACGCCGTTGCGAGCCGCCGCTCGTGTTCTTTGGCGGCGAAGCACTCTCCTGGTTATCAAAATTTTCTTTGGATTCGAGGAGATTGCTTCGCCGCGCTTCGCCTGCGTTCCTCGGCAAGCGCTCGTCACTCCGCTCAGCGCGAGCTCGCAATGACATAGTCCGGCGGATCTTCGGCAACGACCTCGCCTCTGCCAATCCCAAAACATTTGCGATCAACTTCTTGGTGGGACCAAACTCCATCAACCAATTTGCAATCGGCGCAATAGGCGACAACACTTTCGCCACAACGTGGAAATATCCGAACACATAATCTCGCAACGGACGGCGATGCGTTTTGTAATATTCGTTTTCAAACTCATACTTCAACTTCGCCATGTCCACCCCGCTCGGACATTCCGCTTTGCAGCCTTTGCACGCGAGGCACAGGTCGAGGGCTTGGAAAACAGAATTTTCAATTTCAGATTTACGATTTCCGATTTCGTATCGCGTATCTCGTATCCCGTGTCCTGCAATCAACACCCTCAACAGATTCGCCCTCCCCCGCGTCGAGTGCATCTCTTCCCGCGTCGCCTGAAAGGACGGACACATCACGCCTGTTGATTTCCTGCACACGCCTTGTCCATTACATTGCTCCACTGCCAACTCAAAGCCGCCCTGGCTTGCAAACGAAAGAGACGGAGTCCACGCGTGCGTTTTGTAATCAACGCCGTAACGAAGGTTCGTATCCATGTTTGGCGGGTCAATGATCTTGCCAGGGTTCAAGATGTGATGCGGATCAGCCGCGTTTTTCAACAGCCGCATGGCGCTCATCACCTCATCGCCGTATGCGCGCGCAAGATACTCGGAGCGCGACAAGCCGTCCCCGTGTTCACTGCTGAAGGCGCCGCCCAGACTCAACGTCAGAGAAAGAACCGCCTCGCTGATGGCGCGCAGACTCTCCACGCCGCGCGTCGTCTTCAAATCCAGAACCGGTCGAATGTGCAAACATCCTGCTGAGGCGTGGGCGTAAATCCCGCCTTCCGTCCCATGAGCGGACATGATCCGCTCCACCTCGCGCACGAACTCGCCCAGCCGCTCGACGGGGATCGCGCAATCTTCGATGAACGCGATCGGGCGCGCCGAACGTGGCTGTGAATCCAACAGCCCCAAACCCATTTTGCGGACGTTCCAAACTTGCGCTTGTTCTTCTTTCGAGCGCGCAATCGCAATCACATTTTCGCCGAGCGAAATCGTCTCACGCCCATCGTCAAATTCAACCGCCAACACCGCAGCGGGATCGCCGTGAATCCAGCCTGCCTGACTCGCGTAGCCCGCCGAACTTCGCGCCGCACGCAAAATCGTATTTGGAATTAACTCAATCGCAGATGGGTCGTGATTCAACAAACGCGGCACATCGTCGCATGCCTCAGCGACGCTCGGATACGACAAGACAACCAGCGCGGTCTGTTTCGGCTTTGCAACGAGATTGACTTTCATCCGCCGCATGACCGCCAGCGTGCCTTCGGAACCGGCAAGTAAAGGATGAAGGCTGAATGATGAAGGATGAATCGAAGGGTAATCGTCCAGCCATCGCGGGGGTTTTGTCGTCGAAAAGGGCAAAAGGTAGTCCAAGCGATATCCGGCTGAATTCCGCCATGTTTTCGGATAATTCCGCTTAATGGCTTCGGCATATTTTTCTCGTATCAAAAAAGATGTTGACGCCACGCTCCCCATCAGGCTGTTTTCATCCTTCATCCTTCCAAATTCATCCTTCGTGAACTCCCTCCAAACCGCAATACTCCCATCCCCCAAAATCACGTCCGCTTCCAAGATATGATCCGCGCTCATGCCGTAAACAATCGAATGCGCGCCGGTCGCGTTGTTGGCGATCACGCCGCCCATTGTCGCGCGTTCGGCAGAAGCCGGGTCGGGACCGAACATCAACCCATGCTTCGCCGCTGCGTTGTTCAAATCGGAAAGGACGACGCCCGGCTCGACAATTGCGAATTTTTCTTCGGGGTTAACCTCGATGATTTTATCCAACCAGCGCGAGCAATCGAGGATGAGCGCTTCGCCAACCGCCTGACCCGCGAGACTCGTCCCTGCCCCACGCGGCAGAATCGGGATTTCATACTTTGCCGCTAACTCAACTGCCGCGTGTAACTCGTCCTGAGTCCGCGGCATTACAACTCCCAGCGGCTCGATCTGGTACATGCTCGCGTCGGAGCTGTACAAAATCCGCGATGCCAAATCGGTGCGGATATCACCGGTGAATCTTTTATGCAGTTCGAACAAAAACTCGCGAGGGAGCGCCATACCTTGATTTTAATGCAATGCAGGGGCGGGTCTCAGACCCGCCCCTGCAAAAGAGGCAATTTCACAAATCTATTTCGCCTTGCCCTGCCCCGCCACCGCCGCGGCTTTCTTCGCGGCTTCTTCGGGGTCGCCGAGATAATAATGCTTGATCGGCTTCAACTCTTTGTTCAATTCGTACGCCAGCGGAACGCCGGTTGGGATGTTTAACTCGGTGATCTCCGCATCGGAAATGCCATCGAGGTATTTCACCAAGGCGCGAATGCTGTTACCATGCGCGGCAACGATCACGCGCTTGCCCGATTGAATCGCGGGAGCCAACGTCGAATGCCAATACGGGAGCACGCGATCCAGCGTAAGTTTAAGCGATTCAGTGGCGGGTAGTTGTTCGGGGGTCAACGAAGCGTAACGCGGATCAAATTTGGGATGACGTTCATCGGTCGCCTCCAACGCGGGAGGCGGCACGTCGTAACTGCGCCGCCAAATTTTCACCTGCGCTTCGCCGTATTTTTCCGCCATCTCCGATTTGTTCAATCCCTGCAACGCGCCGTAATGCCGTTCGTTGAGCTCCCACGCGTTCGTGACGGGAATCCATTCGAGATTCAATTCCTGTAGGACAACCCAAAGCGTTTGGATCGCGCGCTTCAACACAGACGTATACGCGGCGTCGAACGCGAAGCCTTCCACTTTGAGCAGGCGTCCCGCTTCGTGCGCCTCCGCCCTGCCCTGCTCGGTCAAGCCGACGTCCGTCCAGCCGGTGAAGCGGTTTTCAAGATTCCAAACGCTCTGCCCATGACGAACCAAAACAAGTTTATGCACGACAACCTCCGATCAAGGATTTTCCAATCCCTGCATGTGTATTGGCGAAACGTCCGCCATCAGCGCTACTGCGCCAGCGCAAACCAAACCACGATCGCGCCCGCGGAATCGGTGTTGGTTATGCTGACCGTCAGGATACCGCTCTCGCGTTGATAAATCAAACTCGAAAACTGTTCATCACCCGGAACCGTAATCACCGGCGACCAGCCCGTCCCGCTGAGCGCGGCGGTATAAAAATCCACCGCCTCTTTCACCGTCCCCGAAAATTTAAAACTATAGTTATTGGCGTCGAACTCCTGCCCGGCGGTCGCCTGCGACATGATCGGGATGCCGTTCCATTCCGCGACCGGCGTCCCTTGCGGATCGAAATAATTCCCGAACTGAGACAATTGAGTCGGTATCGCGCCCAGGGTTTCGAGCGGCATCGCCGTCGCAAGCCCGATCGCCTCGGTGGCGAAGGCTTGCGCGGTATTCGCCGTATTCTTCACATCGTTGATCGGGTTGGTGACCAACGAACAGGCAAGCGTGAACGTAACGACCGATACGACCAGCAAAACTTTCAAAATGCGTGACATACATCTTCCTTTCTAATCTTCCACTACTTCAATTTTTCTTCGACAATTCTGCCGACGTGCGCCAACGCGTCCGCGCCGCCGTTCGACAGACTGCCCTGCGCCATATTCGGGCGCCCGCCGCCTTTGCCTCCGATGCCCGTGATGAGCTCGCCCGCTTTGATTCCGCGCTTGACGAGATCCTCGGTCACGACCGCGATTACGGTTGCCCCAGTTATCAGTACAGCGACTCCACCCTTCGGATATTTTTCGCGAAACTTATCCGCCAGCATCCGCAGTGTGTCCGCGTCCGCGTTCGGGATTTCAGCCGCGAGAACGTTCACATCCTTCACGGCTCGAACGCTGGAAAGTTGCGCGCTGAAAGTTGACAATGCTTGTTGAGCGCGAAGGTTCGCAACTTCCTTTTTCAACTCGGCAATTTCATTTTGTCCGCTTTCCACTTTCTTCGGCACATCGTCCACGCTAGATTTCAAAATTGCGGCAGACTGCTTGATGGCTTTGAAGCGTTTCTGGATCAACTCATACGCGCCGCGTCCGGTCACCGCCTCGATGCGCCGCACGTTCGCCGCGACCGATCCCTCGCTCACGATGAGAAACGCGCCGACATCGGACGTCCGCTCAAGATGTGTGCCGCCGCAAAGTTCGTATGAATATTTCTGTTGTCCAGCAGTTGAACTGCTGGACGAACTTGTTTGCTCCATTGGGGTCTGAGACCCCGACGAGCCTAGGATCGAAATCGTCCGAACCGTCTCGCCGTATTTTTCGCCGAACAGCGCCATCGCGCCTTCCTTTTTAGCCTCCTCCAGCGACTTCGATTCTTTGTGAACGGGCATATCCGCCGCGACGGCATCGTTGACCATGCGCTCGATTCGATCCAGTTGCTCAGGAGTCAACGCTTCGGGATGATTAAAGTCAAAGCGGAGGTACGTCGGCGCGACAAGCGAGCCTGCTTGCGTGGCTTGGTCGCTCAAAACAACATGTAACGCTTTATGCAAGAGATGAGTCGCGGTGTGATTCCGCATGATGTCGTGACGCCGCGTCGCGTCTACTTCAGCGACGGCGCTATCGCCCACTTTCGGCTGACCGGAGATCACCGTGCCGACATGCACGATCACTCCCGCAGACGGGCGGCGCATTGAAGTGACTTCAATTTCCCAGCCCCCCTCTTGCTCGCCTGATCCTTCGGCAGTTGAACTGCCGAAGGAACGAATGTAACCGGTATCATCCACCTGCCCGCCCGATTCAATGTAAAAGCCAGTCTTCGGCAGGACAACTTCAACTTGATCGTCCAAGTTCGCCGACTCGACCAGTTGACCATCCACAACCAACGCCAACACCTCAAGCCCCGAATACTTGTCTACTTGTGTTCCTGTATAAGGATCATATTCAACGCCGTCTTTACCGAGTTTCTTTTTCGATTGCAAATTCTTCAAAATCTCGGCGTAGAACTCCGCGTCTTCGCCGCCGAGTTTGCCCATTGCCTTTCCGCCGCCGGAGGCAAGCGCGTGCTTTTCTTTCGCTTCGTTGAATCCTTGCTCATCCACATCGAGTCCCTGTTCGCGGGCGATGTCGCGTGAGATTTCAAAGGGGAGTCCGTAAGTGGCGTAGAGGTCGAAGGCTTTGTGACCGTCCAACACGCGCTTCGTCTCCGTTCCACTCCGCTCAGCGCGAAGTTCGGCGAGGAGATTCTCCAGATGGTTAGAGCCCGCTTCCACCGTGCGCGCGAAGCGGATCTCTTCCCGAGTCAAATTGTCGAGGATGGCGGGCGTCGCTTTTTTGAGTTCGGGATAAAAATCGCCGTATTGGCGAATCACCGCTTCGGCGACTTGAGCGAGGAATGGTTCGTTGAGTCCGATCTTTGAGCCAAAGCGCGCCGCGCGGCGGGTGATCATGCGCGCCACGTAGTTGCGGCCCGCGTTGCCAGGGACAATTCCATCGGCGATGAGGAACGCGGCAGAACGGACGTGATCGCAGATGACGCGGTACGGCGTGAAATTGTCGAGCATTTCTTTTTCGCTGTGACCCGTGAGGCTTCGCAACACTTCGAGTGAGCCGGTGAAGAGGTCAGTTTTGTAATTCGAGTCGACGCCTTGCAGAACGGAGACGATACGCTCGAAGCCCATGCCGGTGTCCACGTGTTTTTGTGGGAGCGGTTCGAGGCGGCCGTCGTCGAAGAGATTGTATTGAATGAAGACGTTGTTCCAGAGTTCGAGGAAGCGCGTGCACTCGCCGTTCACGCCGCAACGGTGCGGCTTGCCGCGCAGATTGTCGAACTCCTCGCCGCGGTCGAGATGAATCTCGGAGCAGGGACCGCACGGACCGGTCTCCGCCATTTGCCAGAAATTTTCCTTGCGCCCGAAGAACAGAACGTGTTCGGGGTTGAAGCCCGGCTGTTCTCGCCAAGCATCGGCGGCTTCATCGTCGCGCGGGACATTGCCTTTGTCGTCTTCAAAACAGGTGGCGTAAATTTTGTCCTTCGGCAAGCCCCAAACTTCGGTGAGCAGTTGCCACGACCAGGCGATGGCTTCCTTTTTGTAGTAATCGCCGAACGACCAGTTGCCGAGCATCTCGAAGAAGGTGTGATGCGTATCGTCGCGCCCCACATCTTCGAGGTCGTTGTGCTTGCCAGCCACGCGCATACACTTCTGCGAGTCCACCGCGCGGGTGTAGGGTTTTTTGTCGGTGCCGATAAAGACGTCTTTAAACTGAACCATGCCCGAATTGGTGAAGAGAAGCGTGCTGTCGCCGCCCGGCACAAGCGACATGGATGGCACGGCGGTATGTCCGTGCTCGACGAAAAAGTCAATAAACATCTGGCGGATTTCGTTGCCGCTGGGTTTGCGAGTCATGTACTGAGCGCTCCAAGTGAAAGATGATCGGAATTATACCAAGCGGCATTTGGATGTGGTTTTCAAAAGCCGGGGAATTGCATAAGAGCGCTGTATTTACGTTGAAAATTTTCCAACTTTGAAAAACCTAAAAAATCGGGTATGGTTTTCTCAAGAAAGGTTGACGGAATCTCTCTTTTGTACACGGAACACACGGAGTATACGGTTTCTTCCGTAAGCAACGCAAAAAACTCCATTTGATCCGTGAAATCCGTGTACCGAAAATCCCCCCTTTCGGTTCTTGAGAAAGCCATGAAAAATCGGGAACTCTCGGTTGAAAAATACCGTCAAACTGCGTATACTAAATCCGAAATCGTTTTATTCGTCATGGAGTTTTTGCCGTTCGGCAGAAAGGGAAAGGGCACGGACAATGAACGTCTTTACTCGCTTCCTGGTTTTAGGGCTTGTGATCGCGTTGGCGCTGTACGGATGCAACCTCGGCGGAGGCGCCAGTACGCCAGCTGAGGAGGCGGCGCCAGCCTTGATCGGACCTGCTTCGGGAGATGTCGCCTCGATCAGCCTGGCGGTTACGGCGGTGAACGGCAACTCGGTCTTCAACACAGCCGGTCAGACGATCAACTACAGTTACACGGTCAAGAACACGGGCAACCCCTCGCTTGCGGGACCCGTTACAGTGACGGACGACAAAACGACTCCTCCCGCCTGTTCAGCTGTCAACTCGGTGGGAAACTTGGACAACAACCTCGACCGCGACGAAACCGTCACCTGCCTTTCCACTTACGCGATCACACAAAACGATTTGAACGCCGGCTCGGTCGTCAGCAACGCGACCGCGCAGGTTGCAGGCGTTCCTTCGAGCCGCGTGACAACAACCGTACCGATGGCATCGAACAAGACGCTCGCGGTGACGGTCAGCCCCAACCCGACGACCTACACCGCCACCGGGCAGGAAATCACCTACACCTACTCGGTGAAAAATACCGGCTCAACCACCCTCGGACCGGCGCAATTTGTTATCACCGATAACAAGTTCCCCGCGCCGATCAACTGCGACGCGGCGACCAAAACCCTCGCGCCGAACGAATCGCTCACCTGCTCGGCAAAATACACCGTGACCCAGAACGACATGAACGCCGCGAGCATCGTCAACTCGGTGACGGCGGCAGGCGGCGGTGCGACCACCGCCCAACCTGCGAGCAGTACAGTGACCAAAGGCTCCGCGCCCGGCGGCAACTTCACCAAAGGCTCGAATATCACTCACAACGTGGTCAGCGGCGAGTGGCTGTACCAGATCGCGCGCTGTTACGGCGCGGACATCAAAGCGACGCTCGCGGCGAACCCGCAGATCCCCGACCCACATTGGATTCTCCCCGCCATGACCGTCAACGTGCCGAACATCGGCTCGAAAGGGACAATCTTCGGTCCGCCGTGCGCGGGATATTACGTGGTGCAGATCGGCGACACGTGGGAGAACATCGCCACACGCTTCAACGCCGACGTGGTCGTCCTCAAAGCCGCGAATCGAACCGTCACCGCGCCGTCGTTTGGGAACTGCCTCAAGATTCCGTTGAACTCGGCCGGGGGCGCGACTCCCGCCCAAACGGCCGCGACAGCCTGCCCGTCGAGTGGAACGCCGCCGACACAGCCGGTGCCCGGCGCGATCCGCATCACGCCCAACGTCACGGTGAACGGCACAGTCCAAGCCTCCAGCAAAGTGCGCTATGTTTTTTCGGCGACGCAGGGACAGGCATTGACGGTCCGCGTGACCGGCTCACCCGCCAACGAACTCGCGCTGGGCATCGTCGCCTCGAACGGGACCAGCCTTAAACAGCAAGATACAAACCTGATTTTCAACGGAACCATCCCTTCGACCGGCGATGCCTACATTGACCTTGTGGCGATTGCCGGGAGTTCGGCGAAACCGTATACGCTGGAAGTGACTCTCACAACTCCGCAAGCCTCGCCCTTCGAGCGCGCGGCGGATATCAACCCCGGCGCGAACAACTCGGAACCCGCGTTTCTCGCTGTGTTCAATGGGCAACTGTACTTCCGCGCCACCGGCAACGATAACGCCGGAGCCGAATTGTGGAAGTTCGACGCGACCTCGAAAACGGCCACGCGCGCGGCGGATATTATGCCGGGACCCGGCAGCGGCAACCCAAGTTATCTCATGCCCTTCAAAGGCGAGTTGTATTTCCAGGCGAACGGCAACGACGGCGCGGGCGTTGAACTTTGGCGTTTCAACGGCTCGAACCCCGGCAGAATGCCGGAGATCAACAACGGGACAGGCGATTCCAATCCCGCTTACCTGACTGTGTTCAACGACAGGCTGTACTTCAGCGCCAAAGGAAGCGACGCGACCGGCATCGAACTCTGGCGCACAGACGGCGTCGGCGTGGAACTCGTTGCCGATATTTTGACCGGCTCCGGCGATTCAAACCCGTCGCATCTCGCGGCGTTCAACAACGCGTTGTACTTCAGCGCGGCAAGTACCGACGGCGCGGGGACCGAACTCTGGAAATATGACGGAACGAATCCCCCAAGCCGCGTGGCAGATATCAACCCCGGCGTCGGTAATTCCAACCCTTCGTATCTGGCGGTCTTCAACAACGTGTTGTACTTCGCGGCGAACGGCAACGACGGTTTCGGCGTCGAACTGTGGAAGTACGACGGGACCAACACGCCTTCACGCGTCACGGACCTCAAACCCAACGCGGGCGATTCCGCGCCTGCGTTCCTCACCGTGTTCAACGGCGCGTTGTACTTCAGCGCAACCAGCAACGACGGCAAGGGCTTCGAACTGTACAAGTTCGACGGCACAGCCGCGAAACTCGTCGGCGACCTCAACTCTGCCGGAAACGCCAGCCCATCGTATCTGGCGATCTTCAACAACGAACTCTATTTCCAGGCGAACGGCAACGATAATGCCGGTATCGAGCTTTGGAAATTCAAAGGACCGTAACGCATGAAAAACCACACACTACCTGTCAAAGTTGCCTTCACCTTTATTTTGTTAACCGCGCTTGCCTGCAACTTCGGAAGCGCCGCTCCAACATCCAGCCCGTCATCAGACAACCCTGAAAATACGCCGGCAGTTGAAGAAGCGAACCCGCCTGCCTCAAACGAAGCTACACAAGGAGGCTGCGCCAATCCGTATATGCCAGTAAGCGTCGGCGCGACTTGGAACTACAATATGCAAGGCTCATCTTCCGACACCTATGTCCACACGGTCTTGAGCGCGGATAACGATAGTTTCGTCGAACAGGACGCGTTTTCTTCCGGCGTTACGCGCCAAGCCGAATGGAAGTGCGACAACGGGAATTTGATCGCGCTCAACCCGCAGGGCGGAGCAAGCGGCACGGTCACTACAGAAGGCGTACAAGCAGACTTCAAAACCACTTCGCTCGAAGGCATGACCCTGCCGGCGGTCATCAACCCCGGCGATACGTGGTCGCAATCCATCACGCTCGAGGGAGTCGAAAACTTCAACGGCATGGAAGTTCCCGCGAAGAACCAATTCACCAGCCACTGCACCGCCATCGGCAACGAATCAGTCTCGATCCCAGCCGGCGCATTCGACGCCCTGCACGTGGATTGTGTGAACAACATGATTATCACGATCACCATGAGCGGGAGCGATATTCAGACAACCCTCGATTTCACCTCGTCGAGTTGGTATGCGCCGAAGATCGGCATGGTCAAAACCGTCACAACCGGCAGCCAGGTTGACAGCACAATCGAACTGGTTTCGTTCGCAATCCCCTGACAAGCGCCGTCCGCCGGAAGGATTAATCATCTTCCAAGATTCGCGCGCTAGAATCCCGGCATGAACAAACCAGCCGCACGCCTCGCGCCGTTGATCGTCCTCGGACTGATTCTTTCCGCTTGCGGGACGACGAACGCCGCGTCAGCGCCGACGGGTACACCTGCGCTCACAGCGTCGGCAACTCCCACACCGACAGCGTCTCCCCTCTCCACTTCGACCTTCACTCCGTTCCCCACCGCGACGCCGGTCCCTCATCCGCTTTCCATTGAAGCGCTGCGCGCCCGCGACTACCCCGGCAGCGACATCGTCATCGAAACGGAACTCGACCCCGGCGTCAACTACAACCGCTACATCGTTTCATATCTTTCAGAGGGACTCAAAATCTACGCGCTGATGACCGTCCCCACCGGCGAAAAACCGCCCAGCGGCTGGCCCGTCATCATCTTCAATCACGGCTACATCCCGCCGGATGAATACGTGACCACCGAACGTTATATCGCCTACGTTGACCTGATCGCGCGCAGCGGCTACATTGTTTTCCGTTCCGATTATCGCGGGCACGGGAATTCCGAAGGCGAAGCGCTCGGCGCGTACAGCCGCCCCGATTACACAATTGACATCTTGAACGCGGCCGCCTCGATGAAAAAATATCCCGACGCCGACCCGAACCGCATCGGCATGTGGGGACATTCCATGGGCGGCTACATCACTTTGCGCTCGATGGTCGTCTCAAAAGATATCAAAGCCGGGGTGATCTGGGCAGGCGTGGTCGGCTCATACGAAGACCTGCTTTACAATTGGGGACGCGGCACAGGCTCCTCCCCTGATTCTCAGCCGCGTCCCGGTTCGTGGCGCTTAACTTTTGTGGAAGACTACGGCTCGCCGGAGGAAAACCCCGAATTCTGGAACTCCATTTCGGCAAATTCATATCTTGCCGAAATATCGGGACCAATCCAGTTGCATCACGGTACAAACGACACCGATGTGCCGTTGCTGTTCTCTGAAAACCTGTTTTTCCAAATGCTCGACGCCAAGCAGTACGTGGAGTTTTATAAATATGAAGGCGACAACCACAACATTTCCAATTATTTCAGCGCGGCAATGGCGCGCACCATCGAGTTCTTCGACCGGTATGTGAAATGACCACTCGCCTCTATCTTGTCCGTCACGGCGCGACGCCGTCCACTGCCGAAGACCGCTTCTCCGGCGGGTTGAACGTAAATCTATCCGACGAGGGGCGCGCTCAAGTGGAACAACTCGCCCACCGCCTATCAGAGGTAAATATCACCGCCGCTTACGCCAGTCCGCTGGACCGGACGATGGAAACCGCGCGCATCCTCGCCAAGCCGCACGGATTGTCCCCGATCAAAAGAGACGGGTTGCGCGAGGTCACTCACGGTCATTGGGAGGGACTGTCGCGCGCCGAGGTGGAAGAAAAATTTCCCGAAGAATACGAAGCCTGGGAAGCGGATCCGTTCACCTTTGCGCCCGAAGGCGGAGAATCGGGGCTGGTCGTCATGTCGCGCGCGCTACCGGTGGTCCGCGCGATCGTCGTCAGCCACAAAGACAAAAACGTGCTGGTCGTTTCGCACAAAGCCACCTTGCGGCTGATCGTCAGCAGTTTGCTCGGCTTCGACGCACGCGGCTACCGCGACCGGTTAGACCAAGCCCCCGCCTGTTTGAACGTCCTCGATTTCAAAGACGCCGTCCACGCGCGGTTGATGTTGTTCAATGATATTTCCCACTATGCCGACCATCCGCGCCGTCCGCAGAAACACCTTTCCCGCTGGTGGGATACCGCGTCGGAGTAGGGACAATAACCACAGAAACGCTGGAGGACTCGTGATGAGATGGAATTTTTTAAAGGGAATTGTTGTTCTATTGCTGGCATCGTTTGCCTGCTCGACTTCAGCGCCGCCTCAATCATCCGCCGAACCAGAATATCGCTATGATGACCTGCCGGAGGCGGGTAATGAATCGGCGGCGTTTTCCGAGTATCGCGCCATTGCGCAGTGGGGAAAACTCGAAATCGCCTACTTCTTCGTGAACGGCACCGGCAAAATTTCAGGGGAGGATGAAAACTCGCTGGTGCAACAAGCCTTCGATCTGTGGGCGCGGCAAACGCCGCTGAAATTTTCGGAAGTAACGGATCGTTCACGAGCGGATATTGTCGTCGGCTGGGCGACCGGCGAACACGGCGACGGCGATCCCTTCGACGGACCCGGCGACGTGCTCGCGCACGCGTCCTTCCCGAACCCATACGACGACCGCGGGGTGTTCCTGCACTTCGACGACGACGAACGCTGGGTGAACAGTAATTCGCAAAACGTTGATCTGCTCACCGTCGCCGCGCACGAGATCGGTCACACGCTCGGGCTGGCGCACAGCGACGACCCCGACGCGTTGATGTATCCCAGTTACAGCGGACCGCATCGCTTCCTCGGACAGGACGATATCGCCGGCGCGCAAAGCCTGTACGGAGCCGCGAGCGCCCCACCGCCTGCGCCAGATGTCCCGGCGGACGACGCGCCGCCTCCCAGCGCGGAAAACGATTCGGACGGCGATGGAATTTCCGACCGCGATGAAGTCCTCGTCACCGGCACCGATCCAAAAAATGAAGACAGCGACAACGACGGTTTGGGCGACGGCGTGGAAGTGGTCAACCGCATGAACCCGCTCGACGCCGACATGGACCGCGACGGCGTGAACGACGGGCAGGAAGTGGCGAATGGAAGCGACCCGTTCTTCCCCGAGCAGGCGGACGTTTCGCCCGAACTTGAAAACGAGGTAAGCGATTTTCTAACGCAGGCAATCGAGTTGCAGATCGAAGCCTATCAACGCGGCGACGCGTCCATCGCGTCGTCCATCATGGCAGGCGATATCTTCGAGGCCCTCGCCAATGAAATCAATTCGCTCAACGCGCAAGGTTTGGTTTCGGTTTCGCAGATTGATTATTACGAAAGTTATATCAACGATATTCGCGTGGTGAATAACGCGCATATCGAAGTGGACACATGCGAGGTCTGGTCAACGGCAACCTATCGCGTCTCGGACGGACAATTGGTCGCGAGCGACGGACCGGCGTTGCTCCCACAAACGATCACGATCCAGCAATTGAACGCGGGTTGGTTCATCACCGCTGTCGAGTTTTTCGATGCGCCCTCGTTTTGCAATTGACCCAGCGTTCCAACGGCAGTTAAACTGCCGCAGGAACACTCCATCGATTCAATGAACAAATTGATCACGATCGTCGGCGCGAGCGGAGTAGGCAAGACTGCCTTCGTGCGCGCGCTGGCAAAAACAGGAAAATTCGCAACGGCATACGAGCAACACGACGAACGTCCGTTTCAAGCGCTCTTCAAAGCCGATCGGCGCTACGCGCTCGCCAACCAAGTGGATTTTTTTCTTTTGCGCGCCGAGCAGGAAAAAGAATTACGCGCTTCTTCGCTGATCGGATTGATTGACGGCGGACTCGACCTCGACTTCCACTGCTTCACCCGCCTCTTTCGCCAACGCAACCTGCTGACAGACCCTGAGCATGACCTATGCCGACGCGTCTACCACCTCATCCGCGAGACTCTTCCCCCGCCCGAACTCATCGTCCGCTTGAATGCGGATGAGGCGACTGTGGCAGACCGCCTGTCCGCGCGAGAACGGATTAACATCGCCGAGGCGGCAGACACAGCCTTGTTCAATTCCTTTTTGGACGACTGGCTGGCAAGCGCCCCGAACGATCGGGTTTTGAGGCTGGATGTTTCCAATGAAGATTTGAATTTCAGCCAAAGCGTTGATAAAATTTTGAAACACAGGATCATCGAATGCTAAAACTATACAACGAACTGGCGGACTGGTGGTCTCTGCTTTCGCCAGTGGAAGATTATGAAGAGGAAGCCACGTTCTTTGGCGAAACATTGGCGAAAGCGGGTTTGCCTCCCTCCCCGTCCCTGCTTGAGTTGGGATGCGGCGGCGGAAGCAACGCGTACTATCTCAAAAAGGCGTTTGCGCGCGTCACATTGACCGATATTTCGCCCGCGATGTTGAAAATCAGCCAGGCGCTCAACCCCGAATGCGAACACCTCGAAGCCGATATGCGAACCGTCCGTTTGGGACGCGAGTTCGACGCGGTGTTTGTCCACGATGCGATTGATTACATGATCGCGCCGCAGGAATTGAAGCAAGCGCTGGAAACTGTCTTTGTCCATTGCAAGCCGGGAGGGGTCGCGCTATTCGTCCCCGACGATGTGACCGAAAGTTTCGAGCCGTCCACCGAAAGCGACGGGAGCGACGGGGTAGATCGCGCGGCGCGTTACATCGAATGGTCATACGACCCGGATGAGGCGGACACTAATTACACGGTGGAATACGCCTATCTGCTTCGTGAACGAGACGGATCCGTGCATGTTGAACATGAACAACACTTAATCGGGCTGTTCCCGCACGATGAATGGATGCAAATGTTGCGCGAGGTCGGCTTCGATGCGGAAAGCGTCCGCGATCCGTACGAACGCGATATCTTTGTAGCGCGTAAGCCTACGAAACCAATTCAATAACAAGGAGAACTCTATGCCGTTATCGCAATCCTACATCGAACTCAACCGCTCCTCGCGTGAGCGGATGCGCGCGCTGGCAGAACGTCTCACGGACGAACAGATGCAAACCAAAGTTGGCGAGCATTGGACGGTGGGCGTCGTTTTCGCGCATCTTGCCTGGTGGGATCGCCGCGTATTGTATGCGCTGGGCATGACAGAAAAAAATGGAACGTTGTTCATCCCCGAAATTGACGTCTTTGTGAACGACCTGTCACTCCCGCTGTGGCTGGCTGTCCCGCCGCGCGTAGCGGCGCGCATCGCCATTGAAACGTCGGAGGCGCTGGATAAGCGCTTGGTGGAATTTCCACCCGGCTTGCTCGAAGAAATGTACAACTACAACAAGCGCTGGGTGATCCGCGCATTGCATCGCAACGAACACCTGGACGAAGCGGACACGGCGCTGAAGTCCATTGGGAAATAAGCGAGCGCTTAACAGATAAAGCCTTTGATTGATAAGAAAAGTAATACGCTCGCAACCCACCTCATCTACCCAACATGAACAAATCCCGAACCATCTCCCAAATTATCGAACCCCAGACCGCCATCGAAGGCGCGGGCGTGCGCTTGCTCCGCTCCATTGCGCCAAAGGTCAGCAACCTGTTCGATCCGTTTTTGCTCTTCGATCACTTCGCCTTCAACGATCCGCTTGAAGGTCCGTTGCGCGGCTTTCCTTATCATCCGCACCGCGGCATCGAAACGGTCACGTACATGCTTGAAGGCTCCACACATCACCGCGACAGCCTCGGCAATCAGGGATTGATCGGTCCCGGCGACGTGCAATGGATGAGTTCCGGGCGCGGCATCCTCCACGAAGAAATGCCGCGTCGCGGCGAAAGCGGAAACATCTACGGCTTTCAACTCTGGGTCAACCTGCCCTCGCATCTCAAAATGTCGGCGCCGCGCTACCAAGAAGTGACCGCCTCGACGATTCCCACCTACGAAAAGGATGGAGTCAAAATCCGCATCGTCGCGGGGACGGTGGACGGAGTCAACGGACCCGTCGAAGATATCGCCGCCTCGCCTCTTTACATGGACGTTCAACTTGCCCCAGACACCTTATGGCTTTTCCCCATCCCCAGCGGACACACCGCGCTCGCGTACGTGTTCGACGGCGAAGGCGTGTTCAGCGGCGAAACCGTGAATGCCATCCGCCTGCTGAAATTTTCAGATGGCGATCATATCTCTGTCAAAACCGAAAACGACACCGTCCGCTTCATGCTCATCGCGGGCGCGCCGTTCAAAGAGCCGATCGTGCCATACGGTCCGTTCGTGATGAACACGCTCGAAGAGATTCAAGAAACGCTGAAAGAACTGCGGAATGGGACGTTTATAAAATAAAAAGGAGATAGACCTCACAGGTCTTGAAGACCTGTGAGGTCTTTTTGTTAATATGACTCAAGTTCTCTACGGCGAACGACTCGGCAAACAAGGCAAACTCCGCCTCGGCACCTCAGCGATCATCTTCGACGCGGACAAACGCGTCCTGCTCACGCGTCGAACGGACAACGGTCAATGGTGCCTGCCAGGCGGCGCAATGGATTCGGGCGAGACTGCGGCGGAGGCGTGCGAGAGGGAAGTTTTGGAGGAGACAGGTCTCCACGTCCGCGTGAAGCGGTTGGTCGGCGTGTACAGCGATCCGAATCGGCTGGTCATTTATCCCGATGGAAATAAAGCCTTCATCGTCGCCTTGTCGCTCGAAGCGGAGATCGTCGGCGGCGAACTCGGCTTGAGCGCCGAGACGACCGAGGCGGGGTTTTTCTCGCTGGCGGAGATGGAAACGATGACGATGTTTGTCAATCACAAACTGCGCGTGGAAGACGCGTTGCTAAATCAGGCAGAGGCGTTTATCAAATAGATGTTACTGGTTCATGCGGCAGTTGCACTGCCGCATGAGATCGACGCAGTACAACTGCGTCGAAAACAGAAGCGTCGAGAACAAAACGAACATGGAGGAAACCATGCTGAACAAATTGAGCGCGACATTGAGAAAATATGCGAACGGCTGGCTCGTGTTGATCTTTCTCGCGGGTGAAATATTTTTCAACGCGGTCATCCTGCCGAGACAACAAGCAAAGATCGAAGCAGGCTCAGGCGGAGTCAGTCCAATTGACCTGCAACTTTTTTACACGCCTGAAAAAGTGTATTCGATGGTGGAATCCTACGGCGAAGCGGGTCGCGCAGATTATCGTCTCTTCGAGTTGACAGGCGACATTATCTACCCCATCGTATACACGTTGTTTTTCAGCTTCGCCATCACGTGGCTTTTCCAGCGCGGGTTCGCTCCAGACAGCGCGATGCAAAAATTCAATGTCGTGCCGTTCGGCGGTTGGCTGTTCGACTTATTTGAAAATCTCGGCATCGTCACGATGCTTTCGATCTTTCCATCCACGCCGCCTGCATTAGCGTGGCTCACGGCGCTATTTACATTTATCAAATGGCTGTTCGCCATCGCGAGCGGATTGTTGCTTTTACTGGGATTGCTCAAAGCCGCGCGCAAAGTAAGACCGACTTAAGTCGGTCCTACCCACCACACCCCCGTACACTCAGGCAGGACGACCCACTCGTTCTGCCTGACTTTTTCTCCCAACTCATCGCCGAAGAAAAAGCGCGACAATTCTTCGGCTTCCGCCAGCGAGTCGAATTTGTAATCGGTGCGAATTACTTTGTTTTGGAATCCGACTTTGTCCAGCCAGCGATAAAAATTTTCGAGATGACTCAACCTCACAGGCGACTCGTTCCCCGTGCCAAGCGATTCGAACAGGACAATATAACTGCCTCGTCGTAGGACGCGCTTCATCTCCTCCAGCCATTTCTCCAACTCTTCGCGCCACGTGCCTGGATTCCACACTGCGAGATAACTCACGCTCCAACCCGAGACGACCAAATCGGCAGAGGAATTTGGAATTGGTAATTGACGGTGGTCCGCAATTTCAACCTCCCAATTGGACAATCCGCTCGCTTTCAATCGTTGACGACACACTCGTAACATTTCGCCTGAAATATCGAATGCACGAATTGACTTTGCGCGCGGCGCAAGCATCACCGCCAGCCGACCCGTCCCCGCGCCAAGATCGAGCGCGTCCAACTCGTCCACGCGGACGATTTCATCCAGCGCTTTTTCGATGTTGCCTTGATAATCCTCGCGGGCGATCAACGCTTCGTAACGGTCCCCATCGGTCTGATAGATTTTTCGTTGCTGTTCGTCACTCATTCTGTGACTTCCAATCGTAATTTTCCTTCAACACCTTCGCAGGGACTCCGCCTACCAGCGCGTTGTTCGCTTCCATTTTCCCGCTGACTACGCTTCCCATCGCCACAAGGACATTATCGCCGATCGCCGACCCTGGCGCAAAACGGACAGCGCTGCCGAGATAGCAATCGCTTCCGATTTCAATGTCGCGGTCGCGCACGCCGACGCCGTGTGTCCAAAACTGCGAGCCAATTCCCGCAATCCATGAACGGTCGCCGAGTTTGAACGTCCCCGCCACATCGAAATAATGCCCCGACGTGATCAACGTCTCCGCGCCGATTATGAGTCTCCGCGTGTAATTCTTGTCGCGGTTCTCCGCTCGCAAAACCCAGTAGCCGCAGACGAACGAGTTGCGGTTTTGAATCGAAGCGCCTTGCCCAATCTCAATTCTCATCGGTCCAATGAACAGGTTGAACAATCCGATTTTCGATTTCGAGAGAGAGAATTCATCAACAGCGATGACCGTGCCAAAGCCGATTTTGGAATTGTCAATTCGATAACCAAACAACAACTTGTAGCCGAGGACGCGCAAAGCGTTCAACGGCAAAGCGCTTACAAGAAGAGCAAGAGCAACTTTAAGAACAGGCATGGATAAAACCTTCTCAAGAAGGGTGTGGAAAGTTATTCAGCATGGTAGATTATACGGCATCACAAACACGGAGAGGAACATGAACCCTGAAAACCAATTCGATTTCTGGCTCGGCGAATGGGATGTGACGTGGGGCGAGGACGGCAAAGGCACAAACCGCATCGAACGGATTCTGGATGGAAAGATCATTCGAGAGAACTTCGACGGCGGAGGTTTGCAAGGATTGAGCTTCTCCGCCTACGATTCCGAACGAAATCTCTGGTGTCAAACATGGGTGGACAACACAGGCTCGTATCTTGATTTCACTGGAAAATTGGATGAAGAAAAAATGATCCTCAGCCGCGACGCCATCGTCAAGGGCGAAGCGTGCAAACAACGCATGGTTTGGTACAACATTGACACAAATCGTTTCAACTGGAATTGGGAACGCTCCGATGACGGCGGGGTTACGTGGCGCGTTTTATGGCAGATCAAGTATCAGAGAAAATTGACCTGATATAATTGGCGAAAATCGGAAACACGTAAAAGGTAGACAAGTAGACAGGTAAACACGTGTCTACTTGTTTCCTTGTTTACCTGTCTACCCCCAACCCCCATCTTCCCCATGTCAACCCTCTCCCCCTCCGCACAAAAAATTCAAGACCTGCTCCACTCGCTCGGCTACAACTATGCCGTGATCGAACACGCCAAGTCCACGCGCACCGCGCAAGAAGCCGCCGACCGCGCGGGATGCGCGCTCGGTCAAATCGTGAAGTCCCTCATCTTCAAAGGCAAAGAATCGAACAAGCCCGTCCTCGTCCTCACCAGCGGCGCCAACCGCGTCGACGAAAAACGCATCGGCGAATACGCGGGCGAGCCCATTGGCAAAGCCGACGCCGATTTTGCGCGCGCCGTCACGGGCTTTGCCATCGGCGGCGTGCCTCCCATCGGTCACACGCAAAAAATCGAAACCTACCTCGACGAAGATTTTCTAAAATATCAAACCGTTTGGGCGGCGGCGGGCACACCCAACGCCATCTTTGAATTGCAGACTTCCGATCTGCAAAAGATGACGGGCGGAAAAGTCGCGCGCGTCAAACCATGAAGCGGATTCAAATCACGCTTCTCGCGCTGACGTTCAGCCTGCTCGCCTGCGTCCAAACCGTTCCCGCCACCCCAACCGATTCGACAGAATCCATTACCCACGACGGCATTGAGCGGACGTATATTTTGCATGTCCCCTCATCGTATGATGCAAGCAAACCCATTCCACTTGTGCTATCTTTTCACGGCGGCGGAGGCAATGCAGAAAACCAACGCCGAGTCAGCGGCTTCAACGAACTCGCCGACAAAAATGGATTCATCGTCGTCTACCCGAACGGGACAGGTCGCCTCGATAGCAACGTCCTCACATGGAACGGCGGCGCGTGTTGCGGCTACGCGGCTCAGAATCAAATTGACGATGTCGGCTTTGTCCGCGCGTTGATCGCCGAACTCCAATCGCAATACAACATTGACCCAAAGCGAATTTACGCGGCGGGATTTTCCAACGGCGGAATCATGTCGTATCGGCTGGCGTGCGAAGCGGCGGATATTTTCGCGGCGATCGGTCCCGTCTCGGGGACGTTGAATTACGCTGAATGTGATCCGAGCGAGCCTGTGTCGGTGATTCACATCCACGGCACAGACGATACTCACCTCCCCTACGACGGAGGAGTCGGCGACGATTCCATCACAAACGTTGACTACGAGTCTGTGGAAGAGTCGATCAATTTTTGGTTGGACCACGATCAATGTGCGAAAACGCCGAAGTCGGCGAACCAGCCCGAGGTCCGAATTGAAGCGTATGACGAATGTGCGTCGAATAGCGCGGTGCATCTGTACACCATCGTCGGGGGCAAACACGCGTGGCCAGGCAGTGACGGTCCAGCGGGTCCCGCAGGCGATGAACCGACACAAGCGATTTCCGCCAGCGAAGTCATCTGGGAATTTTTCGTCGCGCATCCGAAGCCGTAGTCGCACACGGTGCGACGCACCCTCTGCGCCACATAAGTTTTTCATTTGCAATCGAACTCTCTTTGTCGTAGAATCGTTCTATCTCAACAAAGGAGGCTCGATGGCTACAACCGTTCAACCCGAAACCCGCCCGATGACCGAAGAGGCGGACTTCCTGAAAATCAAATCATTCGATCACGTTCACTTTTACGTGGGCAACGCCAAGCACGCCATGTATTATTGGTGGAAGGCGTTCGGCTTCAAGCCCATTGCCTATTCGGGACTTGAAACAGGCAACCGCGACTTCGCTTCGTATGTGTTGGAATCGGGGCAAGCGCGGTTTGTCGTTTCTGCGCCGTACTCACCGTCGAGTCCGCTTGCCGCGCATCACATGGTGCATGGCGATGGCGTGAAAGTTATCGCGCTCGGCGTGGACGATGTGGAAAAAGCATGGAAGGAAACTACCGCGCGCGGAGGCAGGTCTGGTTGGGCGCCGCGTGAAGAAAAAGACGACCACGGCATTTACCGCACGTCTGCCATTTACACCTACGGCGAAACGTTGCACGTCTTCGTTGACCGCGACGATTACAAAGGCGTGTTTGCGCCCACGTATCGTCCCATCAAGCATGAAGCCGAGTCGACGGGTCTCGCCGCAATTGACCACATCGTGGGCAACGTGCAGTTGGGCAAGATGAATCACTGGGTGAATTTTTATCATCAGGTGATGGGCTTCCGCCAACTTCTGCACTTCGACGATAAAGATATTTCCACCGAATATTCGGCGTTGATGTCGAAGGTGATGCAGAACGGCAACGGACGCGTCAAGTTCCCGATCAACGAACCCGCCGAAGGCAAACGCAAGAGTCAGATCGAGGAGTATCTCGATTATTACCTCTCGCCTGGCGCGCAACACATCGCCATCATCACGGGCGATATTCTCAAAACGGTTGACGAACTTCGCAGACGCGGCGTCGAGTTCCTGCGCGTGCCAGATACGTATTACGAAGTTCTTCCCGACCGCGTCGGCACGATCAAGGAAGATATGAAAGCGATTCACGAACTCGGCATCCTCGTTGACCGCGACGACGAAGGCTACCTCCTGCAGATCTTCACCCGCCCGATTCAAGACCGCCCGACGATGTTCATCGAAGTCATCCAACGCCACGGCGCAAAAGGATTCGGCAAAGGCAACTTCAAAGCGCTGTTCGAGTCGATTGAGTTGGAACAAGAACGACGAGGAAATCTCTAATAAAGGAACATGTCGTTGCGAGCCGCGAAGCGGCGAAGCAACCCCCATCTTAACGAGGAGATTGCTTCGTCGCAAGAACCGCTCCTCGCAACGACATAATATAACGAAATGAAATTCGCTACCGTATCAACGCTTCGCTCCACAACTCAGCCTGCCCTCGTCGTGGACGACCGAGTCCACACCCTGCCCTACCCCGACATGCTCGCGGTGATCGCCGCAGGCGCGGAGGTCGCGGCGAAGAAAGCCGCCAAGGAATCGCTCGCGCTCGATGAGGTGAAGTTCCTGTCGCCGCTCAAGCCGAACACGCTCCGTGACGGCTACGCGTTTGAACAACACGTGAAAACCGCCAACAAGAATCGTGGACGTGAAGTCCCCGAAGAATGGTATCAGTTCCCTGTCTTCTACTTCACGAACCCGAACACGGCGTTCGGTCACGACGACACGATTCCATATCCGCATTACACGCAAGCGATGGATTACGAACTCGAAATCGCCGCGATCATCGGCAAGGGAGGAATGAACATCAAAGCCGAAGACGCGGAGAAGCACATCTTCGGCTACACCATCTTCAACGATTGGTCGGCGCGTGATGTGCAACGCAAGGAGATGGTCGTGGGACTCGGTCCCGCCAAAGGCAAGGATTTCGCTTCCGCTTTTGGACCAGTCATAATCACGTCTGAAGCGATTGCCGACAAGGCGGCGGGACGCGCGGGCGTGTACGATCTCGAAATGGCCGCGCGAGTCAACGGCAAGGAATTTTCCAGAGGCAATTGGAAAGACATGCACTGGTCGTTCGGCGAGATCATCGCCCGCGCCTCCGACTCGACGGCGCTGTACCCTGGCGACGTGATCGGATCGGGAACTGTCGGCACGGGATGCCTGCTCGAACTGACGAAGTTTCAGGGTCCGTGGTTGAGCGAGGGCGACGTGGTTGAATTAGAAGTGGAACGGATCGGTATTTTACGAAATGTCGTCGGAGAAAAATCAACCCAATGAAATCCATCAACCGAATCGCAAGCGTATGGATCGTATTGTTATTGGCGGGTTGCGCGAGTCCAACCGCTCAAGCCCCTCAACCCACACAGGATGTTGCTGTTGTTGTCGCTGAAACAATTCAAGCGCTGACGGCTGTAGCGCCAGTCGAGCAAGGGACGACGATCACGTTCCAAAATATTTCGTTTACCATCCCAGAGGGTTTGGCTGAAAACGCCACAGGAGAAGTGACGCCAACCTCTGGCGAAGATGCCCCGCCCTGGGAAATGGCGCCCGAGCATGTTTTTTTCACGTTCAGCGGATACGCGGTCGCGGATGACGAGCAGGCGGTTAGACCCAAATTCATCGTTTTTCCCGCGCAAGGCTACGAAGAACTCAACCCGGGCGGAAGCATCAGCCTGCCCAAGTTGCGCGCGTTACTTGCCAGCCCGTCCATGCCGATCAACGTTGAGTCCGCTCCCGCTGTGCCGTTCTTCAATGCCGGGCAAATTCTGGTCGCGCAGGGGAAATTGGTTCAGTTCGAGAGCGGCAACGGAGTGCGGATGATTTCGCATTACACTCAATTCCCCAGTCCGATCACCCAGACCGGGCAGGCGTATCATTTTCAAGGGCTCACGAGCGACGGCAAGTATTACGTGGTCGCCGTTTTTCCGATCCATTCGCCGCTTCAATCCACAGCCGATAATCCATCCGCAGACGGGATCGTCTTCCCCGATTTTGCCAGCGCCGCCCCGGGCGAAATGGACGCGTATTATCTTGCGATCACAGATAAACTCAACGCGGCTGACCCCGCGTCGTTTTCCCCGTCCCTCGCTCAATTGGACGCGTTGATCCAATCCATTCAGATTACGCCCTAGGAGATTTCCATGCCTTTCTACCAAAAACTCGGAGAGATTCCCCACAAACGCCACACGCAATTCCGCAAAGCGAACGGCGAACTGTATCGTGAGGAGTTAATGGGCTTGGAGGGATTCTCTTCGCTTCAATCCATCCTGTATCACAACTTCATCCCCGCGCGCGTGAAGCACACTGAAGACCTCGGCTCGCGCTTGCCTGAGACGGTTGAGTTCGGACCGATCCGCCACCGCGCCTTCAAAACCGCCGACGCGCCGCTCGGAGGCGACGCGGTCTCGGCGCGCATTCCCCTGCTCGCCAACAAGGATGTGATTCTCGGCGTGGCGCGCGCCTCCAAGAGCATGGATTATTTCTATCGCAACGCGCAGGCATACGAAACGTGGTGGGTGCATGAGGGGAGCGGCGTATTGAAATCGCAATTCGGCAATCTCAAATTCCGCAAGGGCGATTACATCGTGATTCCGTTCGGCGCTACGTGGCAAATGCACATTGACGGGAGCGAAGCGCGCTTCTTCACCATCGAGAACCCGTCGCAGATCGAGCCGCCGAAGCGTTACCGAAATAATTTTGGTCAACTGCTCGAACACGCGCCGTATTGCGAACGCGACATCCGCACACCCGAAGAATTGGAAACGCACACCGAACGCGGCGAATTTGAAGTTCACGTCAAAGTGCGCGACCGCCTCAGCAAACACATTTTGGATTACCACCCGTTCGACGTGGTCGGCTGGGACGGTTATCTCTACCCGTGGATCTTCAACATCGAAGATTTCGAGCCGATCACGGGACGCGTGCATCAGCCGCCGCCAGCGCATCAAACCTTCGACGGGCATAACTTCGTCGTCTGTTCGTTCGTGCCGCGCCTGTTCGACTATCATCCGCTCGCCATCCCCGCGCCGTACAGCCATTCGAACGTCAACTCGGATGAAGTGATCTATTACGCGGAAGGTAACTTCATGTCGCGCAAAGGCATTGACCGCTCGGACATTTCCATGCACCCTTACGGCTTGGCGCACGGTCCGCAACCTGGGATGACGGAAGCCAGCATCGGCAAAAAAGAAACGCAGGAACTCGCCGTGATGGTGGATACGTTCTATCCCCTGCATCTCACCAAGGACGCGCTCGAATTCGAGAAGCCCGAGTACCAGTCCACGTGGATGGAGGGAAGCGGAGAGTAATTCGCCGCGCAGTTCGCCCGTACCGCAAACTTCAGTTTGCGCCAGCCGCTACATGATAAATCAATGAATCGCAAGATAAATCTTGCGGTACGGCGCTAAGGGATTCATGAAAACAAAAACATCATCCTCCGAAAATTTCAAGACCATCGGTTCTCGTATTCAAAAAGAAATGAAACGCCTGCACGTGCCAGGCGTTTCGATTGGGATTTACCACAAAGGCAAAGAATGGGCGCAAGGATTCGGCGTAACAAGCGTCGAACATCCATTGCCTGTCACAGCCGACACCTTGATGCAAACGGGCTCGATCAGCAAAACGTTCACGGGCACATTGTTGATGGCGCTTGCCGAGCAAGGAAAGGTGAATCTCGACGCGCCCGTGCGGAAGTACATCAAAGATTTCAAACTGAGCGACGAAAACGTGGCGAAGAAAGTCACAATTCGGCATTTGCTCACGCACACGGGCGGCTGGGTCGGCGATTACTTCAACGACTTCGGCAACGGCGACGACGCGCTCGATAAAATGGTGAAGGACATTGCACACCTTCCGCAAATCCAACCGCTGGGAAAAATTTGGTCGTACAACAACACAGGCTTCAACGTCGCCTCACGCGTGATCGAAGTTGTGACCAAAAAACCCTACGAGCAGGCGTTGCAAGAAATGCTTCTCGACCCGCTTGGCTTGAACATGTCGTTTCTTTATCCAAGCGATGTTTTGTTCACGCATCGCTTCGTTGTCGGTCATCAGATCGTGAACGGAAAGGTTCAGGTTGCGCGTCCGTGGGCGATCGGGCGGGCGGGCAATGGCGTGGGCGGAGTGGTCAGCACGGTGAGGGATTTGCTCAAGTATGCACGCTTCCACATGGGAAATGGAAACAAAATCATCAAACGCAAATCGCTTCAAGCCATGCGCGTCAAGCAGGTCAACGCGGGCGGACGCGGCGACATGGGTATCACGTGGTTCATCCGCTATGCGGACGATCTCACCGCGTACGCGCACGGCGGCGCGACAAACGGACAGCAGGCATACTTTTTCTTCATCCCCGAAAAAGATTTCGCCCTCGCCATCCTCACCAACAACGATAACGGCGGCGTTATCACCGCGCAGACCTTCGGCTGGGCGCTCGACTTGTATTTCGGAATCAAACTCAAATCGCCGAAGCCGATGAAGAATCCGCAAGATGGAAAAGAACTCATCGGGCGCTACAAGATCGGAACAGAATGTTTCGACCTCAAAGTGAAGGGAAAATATCTCGTCTATCATCACATCCCGCTCGGGGGATTCCCCACGCCCGATACGCCTCCAGGTCCCGCGCTCGCGCCGATGCGCTTCGCGTTCTACGACCGCGATAATCTCATCGGGCTGGACGAACCCTTCAACGGCGCGCTGGCAGACGTGATCCGCGACGCCAAAGGACGCGTGGAATATTTCCGAGTCGGCGGACGCGCGCACAAAAAGATCAAATGAGGGCGAAGCGGTTCATTGTCGCTGCGACGCTCGCGCTGGTCGCGGCGATCCTTGCCTGCAACCTGCCGACGGCGCCGCGTCCACTGACGACGGACGAGCAAGCCGCCACGGCGATCGAAGCGACGTTTATCGAGGGCAGACGCAACGGCGCGGACGTCCCCATCACCGCGACGTTTTCCCCTATCCCGAATTTCATCATCGAAAAAACGCCGACGCTTGCCGCGACAAAAACGATCACACCGACGTATTCAACTCCGATGCTTGTCGTGCGCGAGCAGACAAATTGCCGCGCGGGTCCGGGGCAAGATTACGAAGTGATCTTCACGTATCTGCCGAATAAAAAATTGGAGATCGTTGGACGCTACGGACTCGAAAATTATTGGCTGGTGAAATCCGCCGAAAGCCCGACGGGTCAATGCTGGCTGTGGGGCGAGTTCGTTGAAGTGAGCGGAAGTTATTGGGCAGTGTCGTCCGTCACGCCGCCGCCGACCGCGACCAAAGCGCCGCCCAACGCGCCGTCATTCCAAAGTTGGGATTATTTTTGCGAATTCAACGGCTCAGGCTTTGATTTGACGGTGACGCTGAAATGGTCGGATAAATCCAACAACGAGACGGGCTTCCGCCTCTTCCGCAACGGAGAACTGGTCGCCGATTTGCCGGCAAACTCCACCGCGTACACAGACAAATACAAGATAGACTCCGGGCAAAATGTCAGTTATCGGCTGGAAGCCTATAACGCGAGCGGCGCCGAGGGCGCGTCGACAAATTCGTTTGGTTGTTCGTAACAAGTCCATTACGGGGATGTGAGCCTTTTCGCTCCTGTGTGACAATATGCAAAAGGAGAATTATGAAAATCACACAGAGAATTTTTTTCGCCCTTTGCACGCTGGGCTTCGCCGCGCTGGCTTGCAACCTGCCGCAGGCAAGCCAATCCACGCCCGAGCCGACACAAGCGCCGGCAACGGAGGAATCGGTCACGTTCAACATTGACGAAGCGCTGACGCTGGCGGTGCAAACGATCCAAGCCGCGACGCTGACTGCGGTCGTCCCCACCGAAACGGTCACGCCGGGACCTTCGCCCACGCCGCCCTCCACCGCGCCAACGGTTAGCGTTTCGTCCGACACAAACTGCCGCACGGGTCCCAATGCGGCATATCAATTCGTCACGCTATTCAAAGTTGGGCAGACCGCAAATGTCGTTGGAAAATACACGCCCAACAATTATTGGATCATCGAATATCCCGGCGGCTTCGGCGCAACGTGCTGGCTTTGGGGAGCCTACGCGACCGTGCTGGGTGAAACCAGCGGGCTGCCGGAAGGCGTCCCGCCGCCGCTACCTCCAACAGCCACCTCCGCCCCAGCCGCGCCAGCCGCGCCGAAACAATTGGGCTTAGCCTGCACCAGTGTGAACAAATCGAAAAAGGTCGGGCAGATTTGGATCCTGCAATGGGAATGGACGGTGAACTTCACCTGGAGCGATCAGTCCACCAACGAGAACGGGTTTTATGTATATAAGGACGGCGTCTTACTTGCAACGCTCGGTCCGAACAGCGAATCGTACACCGATGTCTTCACTCAAACGTTGGTTATCGGTAACGTCTCGTACACCTACGGCGTGCAATCGTACAACGAAGACGGCGCGTCGGTCCTCAAAGACGCGAGCCTTTCATCCTGCCCATGACGCAGTAAAAGCGATCAAAAGCAACACGCCTCATGGAATATCCATGAGGCGTGTTTTTATTGCCGCGCGTGCAAACGGATCATCCCTCGCCCATTTGCTCCTTCAATTTCTTCGTCTGCTTGCCGCGTCCTTCGGTGTCGAGAATGCGCTTGCGGATGCGATACGACTCAGGCGTGATCTCCAGCAGTTCATCGTCAGACAGATATTCGACCGCCTCGTCCAACGACATGCGCCGCGGCGGCGTCAGACGGATTTCCATATCCGCGCCCGCCGAGCGGATGTTGGTCAGATGTTTTTTCTTGCAGACGTTGATGGGCATATCCTGCCCGCGCGTGTTTTCGCCGACCACCATGCCTTCATAGACGGCGACGCCCGGTCCGATGAACAATGTGCCGCGTTCTTCGGCGTTCTTCAACGCGTAGGCAGTGGAGTCGCCCGCTTCCCACGCGACGAGTGAGCCTGTCTGCCGCGTGGACATGGGTCCCGCCATTTCATCGTACCCGTGAAAGATCGTGTGCATCACGCCCGCGCCGCGCGTGGAGGTGAGGAATTGGTAGCGGAAACCGAGCAAGCCGCGCGTCGGCGCGATGTAGACCATGCGCGTCATCCCCTGCCCGGCGTCCTGCATCTCGGTCATTAAGGCGCGCCGGCTCCCCAACATCTCCACCACCGCGCCGACGGTCTCGGCGCTGGTCTCGATGTGCACTTCCTCGAACGGTTCGAGCAACGCGCCGTCGTCCGCTTTGTGGAAGATCACTTCGGGACGCGAAACTTGAAATTCATAGCCTTCGCGGCGCATCGTTTCGATCAGAATGCCGAGGTGCAACTCGCCGCGACCGGAGACTAAAAAGTTCTCCGCTGAATCGGTTTCCTCCACGCGCAACGAAACATTCGTGCGAAGTTCCTCGAACAGACGCTCGCGCAATTTGCGCGACGTGCTCCACTTGCCCTCCCGCCCGGTAAACGGCGAGGTGTTCACGCCGAACGTCATGCGCACGGTCGGCTCCTCCACTTTGATGGTCGGCAAAGCGACCGGGTTCGCCGGGTCGGCAAGCGTCTCGCCGATGCCGATCTCTTCCAAGCCGGCAAGCGAGACAATGTCGCCCGCGTCGGCAGATTCAATTTCGATTTTGTTCAAACCTTGAAAGGTGTACAAGTATTTTGCAGATTCAGGCAGGTTGCGCCCATCCACTGTGAGGCGGGCGAGTCGTTGCCCGGCTTTGATCCTGCCCGCAAAGATGCGTCCCACCGCCGTCACGCCTCGATAATCGTCGTAGCCCAACGTGGTGACGAGCATTTGCAAGGGCGCCTCCGCGTCCACTGTGGGCGCGGGGATGTGGTTCAGAATCACGTCGAATAAAGGCTGAAGGTCGGGACCCAGCTCGATGGTAAGCCCAGCGCGTTGGTCAATCCCGATGGCGTAGATGACCGGGAAGTCTGCCTGCTCCTCCGTCGCGCCGAGTTCGATGAATAAGTCGAACGTTTCGTTGAGGACGCGTGAGGGTTCCGCGTCTTTGCGATCCACTTTGTTGATGACGACGATGGCTTTATGCCCCATTTGAAGCGCCTTCTTGAGGACGAAGCGAGTCTGCGGCATGGGACCCTCCGCCGCATCCACGAGGAGAAGCACGCCGTCCACCATGTTCATGACGCGTTCGACCTCGCCGCCGAAATCCGCGTGACCGGGCGTATCCACGATGTTGATCTTGACCGGCTTGCCGGTCTTGGGATCGTTGAGCGTGATGGCGGTGTTCTTCGCAAGGATGGTGATGCCGCGCTCACGTTCGAGGTCGTTGGAATCCATGACGCGCTCGGCGACTTGCTGGTTGTCGCGGAAGGTGTGCGATTGACGGAGCAGTCCATCTACGAGGGTGGTCTTGCCGTGGTCAACATGGGCGATGATGGCGATGTTGCGGAGGTCGGTTCGGGTAGTTTGCATAGTTTGATAGTTCTTTTGTTTGGTAGTTGGATGGTTTGGTAGTCGGGCAGAGTATTGCGTATTGCGTACTTCGTATTTGCTTTTCTACGTGCCTACTTGTTTTCTTGTTTACTTTTCAACAAAAAAGCCCCAGCCGATACGACCGAGGGCTTTCGAGAGCCTTCCGAGGTTCATGACGTGCGGGCGGTATTTTATCAGAATGTTTGCAGATTGGGCAGGGACTGTTATAATCCGCGCCATGCGATACGAAAGATCAGGCAACTCCTTCCTTTGCATCGGTGTGCGTGGATTTGAGCGCGCGCGGCTTCCTCGAATCGCGCCTACTGACTAAACGATGTTTTTGTTTATCACGCCGTGGCGCAGGAGCGTCGCGGCGTTTTTTGTTTAATATTTGTTTGGGAGACCTCACAGGTCTCTCAGACCTGTGAGGTCTTTATGATTTCAATCACAATTTCAAACGCCAGCCTTATTCTCGGCGCGCACGCCATCTTCCGCGACTTGAGTTGGGAAATCCAGCACGACCAGAAGATCGGGCTGATCGGACCGAACGGCGCGGGGAAGTCTTCGTTGCTTAAGATAATCGTCGGCGAACACGCACCAGAAAAAGGCGGGACGATCGTCCGCGCCAAAGGTGTGACGGTGGGCTACCTGCCTCAACATCCCGAATTTGACCCGCAACGGACAGCGCTCTCGCTCGCGCTGGAGGGAAATCCACGCGTGGCAGAGGTGGAAGCGGAGTTGCATCTCGTTGAATCGAAACTCGCCGACCCCGCCGTTTATGGCGATTCCAAAAAATTGGAACGCGCCCTCGACGCGCAACACAAATTGTTGGGAGAGTTTGAAGCGCTCGGCGGAGCAAATTACGAATCACGCGCGAGGGAAACACTGCGCGGACTAGGTCTGCCCGAATCGGATTTCGAGAAACCCATCCACGCCTTGAGCGGAGGGCAGAAAAAACTGATCGGGTTGGCGCGGCTGTTACTGGCGCGTCCGTCTGTTCTGTTGCTCGACGAACCAGACAATCACCTCGATATGCCAGGCAAAGCGTATTTGGAAAAACTGATCAACGACTACGCGGGCGCGGTGGTCATCATCTCGCACGACCGATACATCCTCGACGCGGTGGCGAGTCACATCGCGGAGATCGAAGACGGCAAAATCACAACGTTCATCGGAAATTACACGGAATACATCCTTGATAAAGAGGAACGACTCGCTCGACAGGAGGAGTTGTATCGCGTTCAACAACGCGAGATCGGCAGATTGGAAACCGCCATCAAACGCTTTGCCATGTGGGGCAAAGTGTTTGACAACGAGAAATTTGCAAAGAAAGCCAAGTCCATGCAAAAGCGCTTGGACAAAATGGATAAGATCGAAAAGCCCGTGACGGAACGCCGAAAAATGGATTTGGCGTTGAACGGTTGGCGCGGGTCGAATCAGGTCTTGGAGTTTGAGAGGGTGAGCAAGTCGTTTGCACATCCAACCTCTGGTCTCGATACGTCCCGCGACGAGCATCGCGGGACTACTCGACCAGCGATATTGAACGATCTCAACTTCCTCATTCGGCATGGCGAGCGCGTGGGGTTGATCGGCGCGAACGGCGCGGGGAAGTCTGTGTTATTGCGTTTGATTCTGGAAAAAGAATCGCCGACCAGCGGAGAGATCAAACTCGGTCCGAGCGTGAAGGTGGGATATTACGCGCAAGAGCATGAGACGCTGGATTTTGATCAGACAGTCATGGACGCGGTGCGACTCAGCGGCAACATGAGCGAAGGACGCGCCGTTTCTTTTCTGACCCGCTACCTGTTCACCTATCGTCAAGCGACTCAAAGGGTCGGCTCACTCTCGGGCGGCGAGCGGAGTCGGCTTCAGTTGGCGTTACTCGTCCTATCGGGAGCCAACTTCCTGTTGCTGGATGAACCGACGAACAATCTCGATATCGCCTCCGCCGAAGTGTTGGAGAACGCGCTGGAAGATTTCAACGGGACCGTACTTGTCATCTCGCACGACCGATATTTTCTCGACCGCACCGTCAACCGCGTGTTCGAGCTAAAGGATTCCCACATCACCGAATTCATCGGCGGCTACAGCGACTACGCGGCGAAGGTCGGAGGTTGACCTGAGTCACGAAGCGGCGCTTCTCCCCCTCCTCCGTTCGGCTAGGCATTTGTAAGCCACATCGACAAACGAACGTCAGAACAACGACTGAGAGGAAAAATCTATGACCAATCCAAACGAACGAAACCAAAAAATCATTGACGAATTCCACGCTAACGACGGAAAAGTCGGCGGAAATTTTGCAGGCAAGACCTTACTGCTCCTGCACCACATCGGCGCCAAAAGCGGACAGGAACGCATCAATCCCGTAGCCTACGTCCGAGACGGCGAGCGCTATGTGATCATCGCATCCAAAGGCGGCTCGCCGACCAACCCGAGCTGGTATTACAACTTGCTTGCCCATCCGCAAGTGACCGTGGAAGCGGGCGTCAAAAAATTCCAAGCGCGGGCAACGGTTACAGAAGAACCCGAGCGGACTCGCCTCTACGAAAAGATGATCGAGATGATGCCAGCGTTTGCGGAGTATCGTCAAAAAACGGAACGGAAAATCCCCGTCATTGTTTTGACCAAGGTGAGTTAACCAAAACGGTCTCGCGGACGTAATGTCCCGAGACCGTTTTTCGTTCTTCGTATTGGCGGGATAAATCCCTGCCTCAGTACATGAAAGTCCGCTCAAAGCGGACTCGCCAATCAGCCCGCAGGCGCCGCACTGAGCCTGTCGAAGTGACTTCCACGCACTGAGCGAGCGGCTTTAGCCCAGCGCGGACGTAATGTCTCGAAACCGTTTTGATTCCCCGAAATGGGTTAATCGACTAATGCAGAGAGAACACGCCCAATTTTTGTTGCTTCATCTTTTGTTAAGTCATGTGGATAAGAAACAACTGCGGTGCGCTCGTTCGCAAGCGGTATTTCGCTTTTTCTCATCGACGCAACTGGCGGGTGATCATCTTCGCTTTCATCACCATGACCACCTTGATCATTGTCACTCGGATTAGCAGCACCGTCTCTTATTGGAACAACATTATTACTTCCATCAAGTACACCAGCAAACTGCAGGGATTTTTCCAAAACACTGGCGACTTCTTTAGCTCTTTCGGCATTAAATTTTTTTTGAGTTTCAAGTCTTTGTGCTACAGCATTTTGATCTGGAAGCTTGGTTTTGAATTCATTTAATAACTCTAAGAAAACGCCAGATGACTGAATAGCATCAAATGCATTTTTCTTGAAGGTTGAAGACTCGGGTTTGTTCGAGTTCAAAACAGAGAATCGCCCTGTTGTTTTGTAGCTGTCGCCACTTCCCTCAATCAATCCATATTCGGTTAGCGCAAACAGCCTCTTTGCAAAAGAACTCGAGCCTGAGGACATATTCAGAGCGCTAGCTATTTCCGCTTTTGAAAAACTTGCATGACTGTATTTCTTGTAAAGTTTCTTTGCATCTTCTAAAGAATCACGCAGCGTGTAAGATGGGACAGGTGGACTTTTAGGTTTTGAAGATTTTGTCTGACTCATAATATTTGTCTCCCATTCTGCATATATTCATGCAAAGATTTCAGCGTTAGAAGCACTCCTAGCACAGATGAAAAAGAAGCTAGAGGTGTCAATTCCCAAGGAGTCAACGTCTTTTTGTCCTTGTTGTGCACCTTTGCATTTCTAAACATACTTACTGCATCTATTGTTTTTTGATGATGGCTATGTATTAAACCTTGACTAGCAAGTAAATTACCTAGTTGAGAAGATCCATTTAGTTTGGACGCCTCTTGCCTCAAGCCTTTTGCAGTTGCAGCCTCACGCAAGAAATTCTCGAGAGCTTGTCCCGATTTTTCTATCGCATCATCTGGGTCTGATGCAAATTTTAGCACAGCTTGTGCTAATAGCAATCTTTCGTTTTCCGCCAGAATATTGTAAAGTTCTCTTCCAAGTTTCAGAGAAATATATAAACGAGCCTTAACTTCTGACTCAATATCCTCATTTGTAATAATTGAAGTTTCAGCTGACGACTCGATAGTTCCAATATCTATTGTGAGCCCTACATCTCCGTTTTCTTGAGTAAGAACACCCAGATCGCGCCCCCATTTCATCAATATGTTGAATCTTTCCTCGCCTTCATCATTAATCTCCAAAAGAACAGATGCTTTTCTTATTGCCACGCTCAACGATTCATTAAGTGCAAGCCCCTCACAGACAGCTTCAAATGGTCTATAGGAAATCAAAGCTTTTCTAAGATAAAATCTAATTTCACTATTTGACATGCCGCGCCGCACCTGCGGCACACAACAAAAATAAGAGTTTGCTTCATCTTTATCGACCAACCTCAAAGATTGTAGAGTTAAAAGAGCTCGTGATACCGTTGATCTGGCAAGACCTGCGAAATTTGCAACTTGCAAAACATCATCAGTTTTATGGGACGCAACTGCTTCTAAGACAGCAACAAGTGTGTCAATTGAAACGTCTGCTAACCGAAAGTCATATAACCCATTCACAGGATGTAATTGTACATGATTTTTGTTGGGCGACAACTTCACATCCCCTCCCACCACCCCATCAACTCACTCAGCGGCAAACTCGGTGTCGTATGGCCCTGCCTGCCTGAATTCCATATCACGAACAACTCACTTTCCCTTCTTCATTCCCCAATCTCGGCGCGGAAGGATTTCAAATCCATGCCCTCGCCCGCCTCCGATTGCAGGATCGCTTTTCGCAAGGAGTCGGCAAACTCGGGGCGAAACTCACTGGCAGGTTCGTCAATGCTGGTGAGCGCGTCCATCAATTGAGTCATCCAGACTTCGAGCCGTCTGTCCACAGCGCGCTCGACCAAGCCTTCGAACTCATCAGGAGATAATTGATTGAGTGTTTTATTCATTGGCGCCTCTCATTATCTATCGGCATTATATCCCGTTTTCACCCTTCATCCTTCTGCATTCATCCTTGCTCCTCCCACCACCCCATCAACTCGGACAAGGGCAAGGACGGCGTCGCATCGCCCTGCCTGCCTGAATTCCACGTGACGAACAACTCGCGCTTGGCACGTGTGATGCCCACGTAGAATAGTCGCAGGCGTTCCTTCACATAATCCAGCCGCGAGCGGGATGTCGCCGCGCCTTCCTCGTACCAGTCATACTCATCATTTGCTGGTCGAGTAGCGCCACCGTTCGGTGGCGGCGCATATCGAGACCACCCCAGCGCGGTCAACTGCGCCAACGCCTCCGCCGACAAATCCAAGCCGCTGCGCACGAACCACTTCTCCGAAATAAAACGGTCGTTCGGCATCGCCGACGGGAAGTCATAATTATTGACCGACATCAAATAGACTCGGTCCCACTCCAGCCCCTTCGCCTTGTGCATCGTCGTCACCACCACCCGTCCGCGGTGGCGTTCGGGGTCGAAGCCCGAATCGTCCGACGAGAATCCGATGAAGCGCCGTTCGTTCTTGGCGATCACCGCCAGTTCCGCCGTCAACTCTGGCAGTCGCCAATCGGGATGATCGTCCGCGGCTTTTCGCAACACCAACGCCAGTTTATGCGCCAGCGCCAGATCATGCACCTCGGTGAACACATCCTGCGCCAGCGTCAACACGAGTTGATCAATCGGAAGCGTCACCGCGCTCAACCATCTCTGCACGACGACTCGGAACTCTCCCAACTCTTGGAGAAGCGCCTGATCGGCGCCCGCTTCAGACTCAGGGGACGCCTGCTCCCTCACCCCTAACCCGTCTCCCGCTGGAGAGGGGGACTCATACCCTCTCCCTTCGGGAGAGGGCAGGGTGAGGGGCGCGACGAAGTTTTCCACATCGCCTATCTTCCGAATCAGAGTCGCCGCCTGCGCAAGCAATTCACGCCGCGCTGTCAAATTCTCTAATTCTCCAATTCTCTCTTCCTCTCTTCGCCCTCCCTCAGTCTCCAGTCTCCAGTCTCTTCTGAACACCTCATACGCTTTCGACAACTTCCGCGCCGAACTTGGATCGGACAAATACGCCAACAAATAACTCAACGACCCCGCCGCCGCGCGTGTCTCGCTTGTGCTTGAAATTAATTCAATCGGCTCAATCCCCTTTTGACGCAACGCGTTGACTACTTCCACGCCGCGCTGGTTACGCGGGACAAGGATCGCAATCGTCGGTTTGTCGTCGTCGGGGAAATCCCAAATCGAGTCGACATATCCCTTCACCGATTTGACCACCGCTTCCAATTCTTCGTCGGGCGTATAGCGTTTGCTGATGAATTTGATGCCCGCAGGGTTATCGGGCGGATTCTGTTGCGGGTCATCCGCTGGCACAGGGACAATATGCGGCACAGACAGCGCCGTCCGCGCTTCGGGGATGGGATGAGAGATCATCACCCAATCAATGAGGTGATTCGCCAAAGCGAGTATTGATGGCTGTGACCGCCCCGACTCGGGCATATCCACACTTGGGTTGTTTTGGATGAAGGCGCGCAACAGTTCAGGCGAAGCGGTTGTGAACGTCTCAAAGATGGCTTGGTTCGGGTCGCCCACACGGACCCAGTTTCCTCCCAACTCGCTGGTCGAGTAGTCCCGCCGCTTTTCGCGGGACGTATCGAGACCAGAGGCTAGATTCAAATCAGTCGTTGTGGTCTCGATACGCCGCTCCGCGGCTACTCGACCACCACTGAGAAGCGAAAGTATCCTCTCCTGCGTGAGACTCGAATCTTGCGCCTCGTCCTCCAAAATATACGGATAGCGATATTGCAAACGCGCTAAATACTCTTCGTCGTTTTCGAGGAGGGTCAATGCGAGTCGAATCAAATCGTCGAAGTCAACCGCGCCGCGATAGGCTAGGGCGCGTTGATAGTCCGCGTAGATGCTGTAGCCAAGTTCGGCGAGAGGCAGGGGCGTGGGAAACGCGTCCAGTTTTGAGCGCAGGCTTTCGGGAGTCAAGAGGCGGTCTTTCGAGGAGCGGATAAAGGCTAAGGCGAGGGAGTCCAAAAGATCAGGAAGTTGCTGACGCTTGACCCAATCCATTTTCGATTGATCGAGGGCGGGGTCGAGGTATTCATCCAGTGAATGATTCGCCAGCCACGCATTGACCGACTCGCGGCGGATGAAGCCTGCCTCACGCTCGTCAATGATGCTGAAGCGCTCCTCAAGCCCCACACGCGCAGGTTTCTCGCGGACGATGTCATGCGCCAGCCCATGCAATGTGCGGACACGATATTTGTAGAGGGCGTGCAAAGGATTGTCGAAGAAGCGCTTTATGCGCGCTTCGAAATTGTCCACCGCCGAGTTGACGAGTGTGACGATGAGCACTTCCTGATCGTCTTGCAACGCGCCGCTTTGAATAATCTGCGCCGCCAACGCGGAGAGGATGTGCGTCTTCCCCGCGCCAGGGACAGCCGCAATGCCGAGCCGTCCGCCGTTGTAGCGGAGGATTTCTTGTTGGGAGGGGCGAGGGGTGAAGGTCATTATTATTAACCGCTAAGATCGCTAAGTGCGCCAAGTTTTTAATTTGTGAACCGTCAAGACCTCAAAGGTCGCTAAGATTCTTAATTGGTTTTCTTCGTGATCTTGGCGAGCTTAGCGGTAAAGTTTTTTACGAACCGCCAAGACCGCAAAGTTCGCTAAGATTCTTATTTGTTTTCCTTCGCGTTCCTGGCGCACTTAGCGGTGAACAGATCAAGATTTTTTGATGAAGCCAGCGCGGTTGCGCGGTTCATCAAGACCAAGGACAACTCTTTGGATTCCATTTTTCATTAATTTTACGTTCCAGTTTATCAGAAAGCCAAGTTTGATATTCTTGAGTCTCATGTAGGTAAGCAGTTGCGCCATAAAGATCGGATGAATTTCATCCACCGCCTTGTTTTCAACAATAACGAGATCGTCCACTAATTCATCTATCCGATACCCCTTATCAAACTGCTGACCATCATATTCAATCGGCAAAACCAATTCTGCCTGCACAATCCTTCCGCGCTTCCGAAGTTCGTATACATGACATTCCTGATATGCCGACTCCAGCAAGCCTGGTCCAAATTGTTTATGGATTTGAAATGCGGCGTCAACTATGTCTTTCCCAATCGCTTCAATATCAGCGCTCATCCTAAACTCCTTGTCTTTCCTCGTGTTCTTCGAGCTCTTAACGGTTAATCGTTTTGAACCGCAAAGCCCGCTAAGGTCTTTTAATTGGTTTTCTTTGCGCTCTTCGCGCACTTAGCGGTTAATCTTTTTTGAACCGCAAAGCCCGCCAAGGTCGCTAAGAATCTTAATTGGCTTTCTTCGTGGTCTTTGCGCTCTTAGCGGTTATTTTTTTATTTCGCCTCACCCGAATCCCTCTCCACCACCAACACCGACGTATCCACCGCCTCAAAATCATCGCCAGTCAACACATCGAGCAAATGCAGCCTATCGTTGTCCCAACGTTCATCAGGCGCGCCGCTGACGTACCAATTCGAGCCGTTATCCGCCAGCACAATTCCATACGTTTTGAACGCTTGCAACAAAATTTGCATCTCAGGCGGGAAACCCGAAATGTCGTAATCCGCTTTCAAGCGGAAGCGAGCGCCCATCGGCGGGATTCCGCTTTGCGGATCGGATGTTTGATGCCGCGCGGGCCAAATGTATCCCGCCGTGTCTTCGGCAGTGAATCGCAGCGCGTGCTGAATCTCGCCAGCCGCAATTTCATCGTATCGCGCCAACCCTGGCAGAATCGGCAAACCCGCCGCGTCGGCGGACGTCCACGTTTCGGGGCGCAGGGCGTTCGAGTTCAAGTCCCAGATCGCGCCCGAGCCGCCGCTCCAATTTGCGCCGTCGAAACTCATGTCATACGTTTCGTACAACGTGCAAGTCTCGGTGTCCACGACCAAAATGTGATGATCGCTCCCCCACTCGATGTTTGGATTCTCTGGGATGGGATACGGTCCCGCGTCGGATTCTTCGGGATAATAAAACTCCGCGTCATACGACGGGACAGTTGATCCAACCACGACGTTATATGGAATCCCGATCGGACCCCCGTCCCACTCGCCCGAGCCGAAGTCCATGTGGAAGCCTTCGCCGCGCCCGATGCTGTCAATCCACGCGTTTGAATCGGGATGCACAGGCAACGTGTCAACTCGCGCGTTCCAAAAGTTATTTGCAGGGAACATCGGACAGTTTGCTATTGTCGATCCGCCCGTGGATGGAGGAGTCGTAGCCGTTGAATCAACAGGCGGGACAGTTGAAATCGCATTCGTCGCGGTAGGTGGGATAACCGTCGGCGCGCCAACAACTCCGCAAGCCAGCATGAAAAATGAAACAGCAAGCAACAAATGTTTTTTGTTCATTGATTTTCCTCATAGGTGACAGTCATCTTTAAGATGACTGTCACCTGGATTTCATAAAACCTTTTGAAACGCACGCAACAATTCGCCGCGTCCTTCGAATCCGCTTTCGCCGAGTTCGGCGATTCCCAAGTAGACGCGTTCGCGGCATCGGTGGAGCAAACCTGAAACCAGCCGCGCCATCGCTTCTTTGCTGTATTGCACATCGTCCGCGTCAGTCCACTGGCGACCATCTTGCCAACTTTTACTCAACACGTACGGATGCGTGAGCGGTTGGGAGAGTCGCTCGTACCATCCACTCGAGCCAGCGTCGAGCCAGAATTGAATCGTGACGGGACGGTTCATCATCAAGAACGTGTGCGCGGGCGCGACGAGAACCGCGTTTTTGTCCTCGTTCTGCCAACCTTCGAGATACGACGCGGCGATCACGCCGTCTTGCAGCATTTGGATGTATTCGCGTCCTAGACCTAACAGGTCTCCGAGACCTGTTAGGTCTAAAGCGAGGCGAAACTTTTTCACCGACTCAACCAAACTCGCCGCCACACGAATCGAGTCGAAGTTGCGATGATAGCCAAATCCCGCCTGCGACAATACCTCGCCAAAAAATTTGCGGAGGAAGTGATCGAGCGGCAGGCTGTCCGAGGCACGATATTCTTCGATCCAATTTCGAAGAGTCGAACAGCGATTGCCGATTGAAAAAGTAATCCGTTCCTGCACGTCGGGCTTGATCTGGTCGAAGGTTGAGAGTTGGATGTCACGTTGACGGTAGACGATGTCGGTCAGCAATTGCGCGCGGACGAGGTCGAGTCCGTCAATGGATTGCATCAACGCGTACGCCACGTCAAATTTCGGCGGGTGGATATTCCAATGCGGATGCGCCAGCGCGGCAAGTGTGATCAACGCGTGGGAGGCGGGTTCATCCTTCAACGAGCGCGACGGGCGATGCGAACGCCAAGGGATATTTTTCGTTTCGAGTCTGTGCGTGATCGAGAAACGCAAGGCGTCGGAGAGGTAGGGGGCGAGGATGACGATTTCGGAGGGAGAGATTAGAGAATTAGAGACTAGAGACTGGATTTCATTGACGATTGAATCAAGAAGTTCAGGATAAAAGTGCGCTTGAACAATGGAAAGAGCGGACCCCTCCCCTGCCTTCCCTAAATTCTCCGAATTTGGGGAGAGTGAAATCGCATTCACCAACCCATCGCTCAAATTTGAGACATCCTCCGACATGACAAAACTTTCTTGCAGTTGAATGTGCTCATTGCTTAGTTTTCGCAAAGCAAAGCCTGTTTCCACGTCTGCGCCGAGGAAGTAGCGGAAGCCTGCGCCTTCATCGTAGATCAGCAGGGCGGACTGGAAGTCCGCGCTCCATTCAGCGACGATATCATGTGCACGGGGACCGTCCTCCTCGACGTTGTCGTAAATGAGGTGGCGATATGTCCCTTTTAGATAATTGCTCACAATGTCCTGAGTCCACAGAACATTTGCAAAAGTTTCCAGTTGCAAGGAAAAATCCAGCAGGTTGTGGTCGAGGCAATATTGGCGGAAACGGTTGGCGCAATCTTGCGCGTCGGCGTAGACGCGGCGCTGGGCGGGGTCGCCGAAGTAGGACGCGTCGAGTTTAGTGGCAATTTCAGTGTGCTTAAACCCGATCACTGCGGCTTTGTTGAGGTTGTCAATGATCTGTGAATACAAACGATTTCGGTCAATCGTGACGGATTCAAAATATCCCTCGTCCAACAATGGACGGACCAAATGCGCCATGTAATACTGCGCCGTTTCGAGAGTGAGAAAGACTGGAGGCTGGTCGGGATGCGCAAATTTACCCGCTTCACCTGCGAGAGGCCAGAACAAGTCACACATGCGCCGCGCCAGACCGCCAATTGTCGCGGGAGTGACCTCGCCGCCCGCGCGTCGTTCGGGGCTGTAAAGCAAGTCGAGATACGGCTCTTGCAAAGTCCGCTGGGGAGTGAGCATGAGAATCGATTCGCCAGGCACGCCTTGAGCAAGCAGGTGACGCATCCGTTCGACGGCGGCGGTGGTTTTCCCCGTCCCAGCGGGACCCGACACGAAGAGTTTCGAGTCGAGGGGCGAGTCAATTATTTGTTGTTGAAGCAGGCTTGTCCTGAGCGGAGACGAAGGATCGGGCATGAAGCGAGGGTACAGTAGTCACGAAGGTTTGTCAATGCGTTGTGTTCAAATCCAAACTAATGTATAGTTGCGCAAAATCAGCGGCTCACAAAAATAGTTCTTGTTGCGGTTGCGCCGCCTCAAGGCACATGCGACAGTGCAACTGTCGCATGAACTGTGGTGCCGCGCAAATTCAAACCACAGGAGAAAAATCATGCCCACCACCATCCGCCCCACCGCCCGAGTAGGAGCCGCCACCGCGCCCGTTTCGTACGTGAAGTTTTCAGACAAGCTCACCGACTCGTTGAACGACATCGGCAAAATGATCCAAGACCACAAGAACATGATCGACGCCATTCAAGAGATCGCCCTCGAACTCACCAATTCCATCGGCTCGCTGCACACGCTCACGGTGAAATATGCGGGCATCGCCAACAACATCCTCGACGGCTTGCTCCCCATCGCAAAAGGTCTGCCGATCATCCCGAAAAATATTTTGCAACTGCTCATCAATCTCGAAAGCATCACGCAAAAGATCATTGACAATCAGGCGACCACGTCGAAGACGATCACCGAAGTGCAATCGGGATTGAAGACGGGCGACGTGAATAAGATTAAGGGACACGCGGGCGCGTTGCAGAGTGTGACACGGACGTTAACTTCGATTCTGCCAAAGGGATAGACGGTTCTTTCGCAGGGTGAGGCTGGTTCGCCTAAAGTGCGTCGCACCACACGGGTCGGCGTTTTCTCGTCCTCAGAGTGCGACGCACCCTCAACGCGTCGCCGCCCCAACATGTCGTTGGGAGGAGCGCTCTTGCTCTTCGCGACGAAGCAATCTCCTCACGGTGGTGGAGATTGCTTCGTCAGCCCTTCGGGCTTCCTCGCAATGACATCCACCTGTTGACACATCCTCACCCCGCATGTATAATCTGCCCGCTTCTGCCTCAGCAGTTGGTTTCGCTAGGGCGGTTGTATGTATCAACCCAGCTTCCCCGTTCGCAGGCGATGGTCAGGCGACAGTGCAACTGCCGCCAGAACTCTGGTGAAACCCGCAGGCGACTGGCGAAGTGAATGACTGGAGAAAAAAATGAGATTTGCAATCGTTGAAAGCGGCGGCAAGCAATTCCGCGCCGTCGAAGGGCGAACCATCGAAGTGGATCGCCTGCCCGTGGAAGCGGGCAAGAAATTCGACCTTGAACGCGTCCTGCTCATGGCAGACGGCGATGAGGTCGTGGTCGGAACCCCCACCGTCAGCGGCATCGAAGTCAAGGTCACGGTCATGGATCATATCCGTGGTCCGAAAATTGACCGTTTCAAGTATCGCCCGAAGAAACGCATCCGCGTGCGCGGCGGACACCGCCAGCAGTACACGTTGTTGATGGTGGACTTCATCGGCAAGCCTGGCGAGAAACGCAAGGTGGAAGAGCCGAAGGTCGAGAAGGCGGCTGAGGTGGAGGTCGCTGAGGCTGAGATGAAGCCGAAGTCGGAGAAGCAGCCGAAAGTCAAGAAAGAAGCGGCTAAGTCACCTGCAAAGAAGGCTCCCGCGAAGAAAGAGTCCGCCAGCAAGTCTTCATCCAAAAAGTCGGATTCCAAGAAAAAGTAAGAGGTAACCATGGCACATAAAACAGGCGCGGGCTCAACCCGCAACGGACGAGATTCAAATTCACAACGACTCGGCGTGAAGCGTTACGCAGGTCAGTTTGTGCTTTCGGGAAATATTTTGGTGCGCCAGCGCGGCACGAAGATCAAACCTGGTCTGAACGTGAAGGCTGGCAAGGACGACACATTGTTCGCCACCGCCGACGGCGTGGTGATGTACGACGTGATCCGTGGACAGAAACGCGTGAACATCGTCGCGCAAGCGGAGGCTTAACATGAAGCCCGATATTCATCCGACTTATTTCCCCGACGCAAAAGTAACTTGCGCTTCGTGCGGCCGCACGTGGACGACGGGTTCGACAAAGAAAGAATTCCGTGTGGACATTTGCGGAAGCTGCCATCCGTTCTTTACGGGCGAGGCTTCACGCCTGCTCGACATCGAAGGTCAGGTGGATCGCTTCTATAAGAAGTTGTCTGTCCGCCAGACGTATGTGGAACAGCAGAAGGTGAAAGAGGAATTGAAAGGTTCGCCTGAGCGTCTGATCGAGGATCTCGGTCTGGCGGCTCGCGCGACCGAAGCGCTCAAAGCGGCTGGCATCACGAACGTCGGTCAGTTCCTTGAGAAGTTGAACGGCGGCAATGATGCGATATTGGCTGTCGCTGGTTTTGGTCAGGCGTCGTTGACGGCGGCGAAGAAGAAACTCCGCTCGCTGGGTTACGAACTCCCCGAAGCCGCGGCGTAAGCCGCGTTGTCCAGCAGAACATCTGCTGGACATCATAAGTCTAATTCCTTGCGAATTGAATAAACTCAGGTAAACTTACAGGCAGATGTGAAAACGTCTGCCTGTTTTTGTTAAACCCATTGCCGCGAATTACGCGAATTTCACGAAAAAAAACTTCCTAATTCGCGCCAATTCGTGAGATTCGCGGCTGAAGTTCTTCACAACCCAAAGGATTTATGAAACACACTCACGGTTCCATTGAAGTAGTTTGCGGTTCGATGTTTAGCGGCAAGACGGATGAGTTGATTCGTCGTCTCGTCCGTGCGACGATTGCCAAGCAAAAGGTGCAGGTGTTCAAACCCGCCATTGACATCCGCTACGCGGTGGAAAAGGTCACGTCGCACGCGGGCTCGGACTTCGACGCCATCCCCATCGAAAAAGCGACCGAGATTCTCAGCAAGATAGACAAAGACACAACCGTCGTCGGCATTGACGAGGCGCAGTTCTTCGACCCTGAGGTTGTCCCCGTCTCGCGCGAACTTGCCTCACGCGGCATACGCGTCATTGCCGCAGGCTTGGACACGGACTTCCGCGGCGAGCCATTCGGTCCGATGCCGATTTTGATGTCAATCGCCGAGGAAGTGGACAAACTCCATGCCATTTGCATGGTCTGCGGCGGAGAAGCCTCGCGCACGCAGAGACTTGTCAACGGGAAGCCTGCTAGATTTGATGATCCTGTGGTGATCGTCGGCGCGGCGGAAATGTACGAAGCGCGGTGTCGTGAGCACCACGAAGTCCCGCGTTGATGTGCAAACAAGGAAACAAGTAGACACGTAAACAGGTAACTCACCCTACACACAATAAATGAAATTGGGAATCGTAACGCGACATTTATGTCGCTCTTGCGCAAGAAACAACGAAAAGGCGAGACGCTTCGCAGTCTCGCGGTACGAACAAAACTACGTAAGGTGAGCAGGTAAACAAGTATGCAAGATTATCACGATATTCTTTCCGAAATTCTCATCAACGCAGAATCACTCCAATCTCGCATCGCTGAACTCGGCGCGGAGATCAGCGCGGACTATCCCGACGGCAACTTGCTCCTCGTTTGCATTTTACGAGGCGGCGTGCCGTTCCTCGTTGACCTCAGCCGCAACATCACCGCGCCGCACATGATGGATTTCATGGCGGTCTCGTCGTATGGCGCGGGCAAACGAGAGTCAAGCGGCGCGGTGCGCGTCGCCATGGACTTGCAAATGGACATCCGCGACAAAGACGTCCTGCTCGTCGAAGACATCGTGGACAGCGGCAACACCATCGCCTCGGTGCTCGAGTTGCTTCAAGTCCGCCAGCCGCGCACGCTCAAAGTCTGCGCGCTGCTCGACAAGCCCGAACGACGCGAGGCGGTCGTCCCCATCCACTATCGCGGCTTCGAAATCCCAAACAAATTCGTCTTCGGTTACGGTCTCGACCTCGACGAATACTATCGCAACCTCCCCTTCGTCGGCGTGGTCGATCTGGAAAAATATAAGCACGATTGATTCACATGCAAGACGATTCGCAAACCGCTTACGCTGGTCGCTGGGTTGCCCGCATTCGCGGAAAAATCGTCGCACAGGGAGGAACGCCCGAGCAAGCGCTTCACGCCGCGCAGACCAGCCGTCACAAAGAAAAACTCGAAATCATTTACATGCCGCTTCAATTTTCACATCCGCCTCTTTTGGATAAAGTCCGAGACGCGCTGCCGAATCAGGAAATCTACCTCGTCGGCGGCGCAGTGCGGGATTTGTACCTCAACCGCTTCTCTCCCGACTTTGATTTTGCCTCGCCTTCGGGCGGCATTTCCCTCGCCCGACGCGTTGCCCGCGCTCTCGACGCCAACTTCATGATCCTCGACGAACAACGCGACACAGGACGCGTTATCGTCACCGAAGCGGACAACTCACGCATCTTCCTCGACTTCGCCACCTTTCGCGGCGGCGATAAACTCGAAGACGATTTGCGCGCGAGAGATTTCACGATCAACGCCATCGCGTACGACCTCCGCACAAGCTCGATCATTGATCCGCTCAACGGCGCGGACGACATCCGCTCCAAAATCATCCGCGCCTGCTCACCCACCTCGTTGAGCGACGACCCGATCCGCATTTTGCGCGGCGTCCGCCTCGCCGCGGCGTTCGATTTCAAAATTGACCTCGCCACGCGCAACGCAATGAAAGACGCCGCGTCTCTGTTGCCGAACGTCTCGCCCGAACGTCAACGCGACGAGTTGTTCAAAATCCTCGAGGGTCCCAAACCTGACTCGTCCGTCCGCGCGCTGGAAATGCTCGGCGTGTTTCCTCATCTCCTGCCCGAACTCACTGCAATGAAGGGATGCGAGCAATCTCCTCCGCACGTGTTCGACGTTTGGGAACACACGTTGAAAGTGTTGGGCTATCTCGAGGGAATCCTTGCCGCGCTTGAAACTGAATCAAGCGACGATCCTTTCCTTGCCGCGTTGATTGCCACGCTTGGAAAGTATCGCGAAAAGTTCGCCGCCCATTTCGTCGAATCCCTCAACACGGATCGCTCCGTCCGCGCCGCGCTGTTTTTTGCCACGTTGTATCACGACGTGGAGAAGCCCGCCACCAAATCCGTGGACTACACTGGACGCATCCGCTTTTTCGACCACGACGTGAAAGGCGCGCAGGTCGCATCCAAGCGCGCGCACGCCTTCAACCTCAGCAACGACGAGATCCAACGCATCAAGAAGATCGTCTTCAACCACATGCGTTTCCATTTTTTCACGACGCAACTGAACGAAAAAAAGCGTGAGCCGACGCGTAAATCCATTTACCGCTTTTTCCGCGACGCGGGCGAAGCAGGCGTGGATCTCGTCCTGCTCGGTCTCGCCGACCTGCGCGGCACCCGCGACAAATCGCTGACGGCTGAACTCTGGGATTCGGCATTGAAAATTTCGAGCATCTTCCTTGAAAATTACTGGGAGAAACGCGAAGAAACCGTCGCCCCGCCGCGCCTGCTGGACGGACACGAGTTGATGAAGGAACTCAATTTAGAGTCGGGGCGAATCGTCGGTCGGTTGCTCGAAGCCATCCGCGAGGGTCAGGCTGTCGGTGAAATCTCCACCCGCGAACAAGCTTTGACACTTGCGCGCAAAATGGCAGAGCAAGGCAAAGATAACTAGAACCTGTCTCAAAAACACCATGTCACTCTGAGGGAGCGATCCTTGCGACCGAAGAGTCTCTTATTTCGGTGGTAGAGATGCTTCGCTTCGCTCAGCATGACATTTTTGAGATCACTTCTAAATTTGCCTTCCTCAATCCCGAAGGGATGATAGGATTGTAGAAACAACGCGAGCAAATTCAAATCCCGAAGGGATGACATAGTCCGTTATGTTCTGACATTCCTTCGGGGTCTTTGGGATTTCTTGTTCTTGACGCAGTTGCACTGCGTCAAGGCTGGCGACAGGAGCATTTATGAACATTGTCTATTTTGATCTCGAAACGCAGAAGTTATTTGAAGATGTCGGCGGACGGGACCCATCGAAACTTCTACTCGCCTGTGGCGTGACGTGGTCTACGGCGCGGAATGATTTTGCCGTGTACTGGGAAAAAGACGCGGCGGCGTTGGTCGCCGAATTGAAATCCGCCGACCGCGTGATCGGCTTCAACATCCTCAACTTCGATTACGCGGTTCTCCAACCCTACGCGCCGAATGAGAACCTGCGCTCCATCCGCACAACGGACATGTTGCAGGATATTTATCGCACGCTCGGTTTCCGCCTGAGTTTGGATTCGCTGGCGAAGGCAACTCTCGGCGCGACGAAATCCGCCGACGGCGTGCAATCTGTGAAATGGTTTCGGGATGGCGAGTTGGATAAAGTCGCCGAGTATTGCAAAACGGACGTGGATGTGACTCGCCGCTTGTACGAATTCGGGCGCGACAATGGGTTCGTCAATTATTATTCGAAGATGGGAAGTAAATTGAAAGTGGCGGTGAATTGGAAATGACGCTTCCGCTCGGACGGGGTCTGAGACCCCGTCCGAGCAAGTAGCAAAGGAGAAAAAATGCAAAAAATAAACATCAACGGCATCGAACTCGCTTTTGAACGACGCGGCAAAGGAACTCCGCTTGTGCTATTGCACGGGTATCCCCTTGATCATCACACGTGGGATTTTGTCGCGCCAGCGCTCGATGGGACGTTCGACCTCATCATGCCTGACTTGCGCGGGTTCGGAGAATCGTCCACAGTGGATACGCAATGCACGCTGAACGATTTTGCGTCGGATATCGCTGGCTTGCTCGATCATCTCGGCATTCAGAAAGCCGCAATTGCGGGACATTCGATGGGCGGATATATCGCGCTGGCGTTTGCAAATCGTTATCCAGAGCGAGTAAACGGGCTCGGACTTGTTTCGACGCAAACCCTCGCCGACCCGCCCGACCGCAAGGAGGGACGTTACAAGTCTGCGGCGGAGGTGGCGGAAAAAGGAATCGGCGGCGTGGTGGAAACGATGAAGCCCAAGTTTTCGCCGAGCGAGGAACATCAAAACGCGGTGACCGCCATCATGCAAAGACAACAGCCTGCCGCGTTTATCGGCGCGCTCAAGGCGATGGCGGAACGCATGGACACATCGTCGCTGTTGGCGAGCGCCAAATTTCCCGTCGTCATCGTCCACGGCGATGCGGATTCGTTGGTCTCGGTCGAGCGCGGGCGTGAAATGAAAGCATCCGCTCCGAACGCGCATTACGTGGAGTTGAAGGGCGTGGGTCATTTGCCGATGATGGAGGCGGTGAAGGAAACCGCCGAGGCGTTGAAGCGGTTGGCGGGATAGTTGCACGCGCTAACGCAATTTAGCAAATTGCGCTACAAAAAAAACATCCCCGGCGGTGAAGGCTGGGGATGGGTGAAGCAGGCGTACGTCGGGGAAAGAAGCGGTTAGGTCGTCGCCATCTGCGGCGCTTGCCCCATCGAGTTGTGTCCAAGCGAACCGTTTCGTTTGACGAGGCGATTGATGTGCGCGACAAGCACGCGACTGGGCGTCGGCTTGGTGAGGTAATCGTCCGCGCCGGCGTCCAGCACGCTGGCGATCATCGAGGGATCGTTCAACGCCGAAAGGATGATGATCGGCACTTGGCTGAAGGCGCGCACCGCGCGGCACACTTCCCACCCGTCAACTTCGGGCATCATCAAATCCAGCACCACCAGATCAGGTTGATCTTCACGGATCATGTTCAAGCCATCGCCGCTGTTGTTGGTTATGGCAACTTCGAAGCCCTGCGATTTTAACAAGAGCGAGAGCAGGTCGGTGACGGCGGCGTCGTCGTCAATCACAAGTATTTTTGTGGGCATAGGTTATCCAGTCAGCCCCATTATATCGAAGAATAGCGGAATTACGACTTTGCAATAGGCTTGCAGTTAAGTGCGTTATTAGGGCAAAAGTCTCCGCTTGGGCTTCATGGTAAACTACGTACGATTTCAGATTACTGTACGGAGGATTGCAATGAAGAGTTGGGTGTATTTGTTCGACGAAGCGGCAAAAGCCGAGAACTATGCGGGGACGTGGGAGGAGGTGCGCGCCCTGCTGGGCGGAAAAGGCGCGGGGTTGTTCGACATGACGCGGGCTGGGGTGCCGGTGCCGCCGGGGTTCACGATCACGACCGAAGCGTGCAACTCGTTCCGCAAAGCGGGAAAGTTTCCGCCGGGGATGTGGAAGCAGGCGCTCGCGGCGATGAAGGTGACCGAGAAACGCGCGGGCAAAAAATTCGGCGACCCGAAAAATCCGTTGCTGGTTTCGTGTCGTTCCGGGGCAAAGTTTTCGATGCCCGGGATGATGAACACGATTCTCAACATCGGGTTGAACGACGAGGTCGTGGAGGGCTTGTCTACACTGACGAATAACCCGCGCTTCGCGTGGGATTCGTATCGCCGCCTGATCGAAATGTTCGGCGCGACCGTGTTCAACCTCGACGACGAGCATTTTGAACATCCGCTGGCAGAGCATAAAACTAAAAAGGGCTACAAATCTGATACCGAAATGACTGCCGAGGATTGGCGGGAACTGGTTTCGATTTTCAAAGTTGTTTTCAAAGAGCAGGTCGGCTTCGATTTCCCACAGGATGTTTACAAGCAGTTGGAGTTCGCCACCAAAGCCGTGTTCGAATCGTGGATGGGCAAGCGCGCCATTGATTACCGCCGCGCGACGAATATCCCGGACGATCTCGGCACGGCGGTCAATATCGTGACGATGGTCTTCGGCAACATGGGCGACGACTCGGGCACGGGCGTGGCGTTCACGCGCAACCCGTCCACCGGCGAGAAGAAGATGATGGGCGAATACCTGCTCAACGCGCAGGGCGAGGATGTGGTGGCGGGCATCCGCAACGCGGACCCGATCGAGCATTTGAACGACCAGATGCCCAAAGCCTACAAGCAGTTCATGGAAATCACCGGGCGGCTCGAGAAGCATTACAAAGACATGCAAGATGTCGAGTTCACCATCGAGCGCGGCAAGTTGTGGATGCTCCAGACGCGCAACGGCAAACGCACGGCTAAATCGGCGGTGAAGATCGCGGTGGAACTGGCGCAGGAGGGGCTGATCACCAAAGAGCAGGCGGTGCAACGCGTCACACCGGACAATGTGGATTCACTGCTTCATCCGCAGTTCGATCATCAGGCGATGGACAATGCCGAGAAGACCGGCAAGTTCTTCTCGAAGGGCGTGAACGCGTCCCCAGGCGCGGCGGTTGGACAAGTCTATTTTGACGCGGATACCGCCGAGCGGATGGCGAAAGATGAGAAGCAGGATACGATCATGGTGCGTCCGTTCACCAAGCCGGACGACGTGCACGGTATGATCGCGTCGAAGGGCGTGCTGACCAGCGAGGGCGGAGCCACGTCTCACGCGGCGGTGGTGGCGCGGCAGTTCGGCATCCCGTGCGTGGTCGGCGCGTCGGCGATCAAAATTGACATGGAAAGCCGCAAGATGACCGTCGGCGAAACCGTGGTCCGCGAGGGCGAATGGATTTCGGTGGACGGCACGACCGGCAAAGTGTTCACTGGAAAGATCGCAACCAGTTCGCCTTCACTGGAAGAGCAGACCGAGTTGCTGACCCTGCTCAAATGGGCGGACGAAATCTGCGCCCGCAAAGATGTGCGCGCGAACGGCGCAAGCGGCTATCCCACGCGCGGGTTGCAGGTGTGGGCAAACGCCGATTATCCGAAGGACGCGCAGCGCGCGCGTTCGTACGGCGCGGTGGGCATCGGTCTCTGCCGCACGGAGCACATGTTCTTCGAGCCAGAGCGGTTGCCCATCGTTCAGGAGATGATCCTCTCCGGCACGAGCGAGGGACGCACAGCCGCGCTGAATAAACTCCTCCCCTACCAGCGCAAAGACTTCGACGGTCTGTTCGAGGCGATGGACGGTTTCCCGGTCATCATCCGCTTGATTGACCCGCCATTGCACGAATTCATGCCTGACGAGGAAAAATTACTCGAAGAAGTCGTCACCATGCGCGTGAAGAACGAGACGGCTGGCTTGAAAGAAAAAGAGAACCTGCTCACTGCCATCAAACGCTTACACGAGTCAAACCCGATGATGGGCTTGCGCGGCGTTCGTTTGAGCATCTCCATGCCGGAGATAGTGGAAATGCAAGTGCGCGCCATCTTCGAAGCCGCGGCGGATTGCACAAAGCGCGGCGTCAAGGTCAAGCCTGAAGTGATGATTCCGTTGACGGGAACCGTGAAAGAACTTGAATGGATTCAGCCGAGACTTGAACGCATCGCCAAGGCGGTGATGGGCGAGAAGCAGGTCAAGTTCGATTACAAATTTGGAACGATGATCGAGATTCCCCGCGCGGCAGTCACTGCGGCGGAGGTCGCGACGCACGCCGAGTTCTTCTCCTTCGGCACGAACGACCTGACACAGATGACCTACGGCTACTCGCGCGACGATGCCGAACGCAACTTTCTCATCACGTATCAGGAGCAGGGTATCCTCGAAACGAACCCGTTCCAGTCGCTGGACCGCGGCGGCGTGGGCAAACTGATGGATTGGGCGATCGCCGAGGGACGCAAGACGCGTCCGAGCCTCGAAGTGGGCATCTGCGGCGAGCACGGCGGCGACCCGAGTTCCATCGAGTGGTGCCACATCATCGGCAACAATTATGTTTCCTGTTCGCCGTTCCGCGTGCCGGTGGCGCGTCTCGCCGCGGCGCACGCGGCGTTGAAGCACAAGCCGGTCAAAGCGGCGCCGAAAAAGAAAGCGGCGAAAGGGCGCAAGGCGTCCAAGCATAAATAAAAAAATCCCCCGCCACGTGGCGGGGGATTTTTTTTCGGAACGCCTAGTTATCGCTTTGGCTGAAATTTTCAATATTCGGGAGGATATGCCAAAGGTGATCGGAGTCGAAATCGTTGGCGTTGATCGTGGTCTTGCCGCACTTACCAGTGACTTTGATATTCTCACCTTTGCGATCATACTTCAACTTGCAATTCCATCGCCCGGTCGTCGAAACATTCAGCACGAAGCGATCGGTATTGACGTTATTGAAGCCGGTACCAGTCATGATGAAGTTCTCTGCCAGCGCGCACTTGTCGAGCGTGAAATTGATCCGCGTGCCGGTTTTGTTCGGGGCGAAGCTGAGCGTGCCGCCATAGTTACAACCCACCGAAGTGGGAGAAACCCCGTCCCAGTAATAAAATTCGGGCAGGTAGTAAATTTCCGTTTCCATGGCGGATAGCGCTTTTTGCGGACTCCCAAACATGACGGCAAACCGCGGCGCAAGCGGGACGTACTCGTCTACCAAATAGCCTTCGCAAACGGTTTCGCGCTCGGCAGGCACAACGTCATTGACGAGAAAATCGGTCACCAAATCATCGGGGCAGGCGTTACCGCGCCCAAAGATAACGTGAGGTCCGAATTCCTGCGTGATCAAGTATCCATCGGCGAGATTTTCATAAACGCTGACGCCGTTGTTGTAAGGCGTGGCGGGGTCGGCGGTGGAACCCAGCACAAGAGTCGGAACGTCTTCGGCAAACAGGTAGCCCGGGCGCGTCAAGTCGGTGGCGGCGTTGGGCCAGTAGGCGCATGGCATGTCGGCATAGAGGAGCGACGACAGCCGCGGAATGGAAAATTCAAAAGGGTCCAGCGTCGTGATGAAATTGTCGGCTTTATCGTCCGGGGAATGCCCGGGATAGCCATAGTCCTGGCATTCGACGCCGAAAAAGACGGCTTCCGAATACGTCGGGTCGGGGATCAGGTCGAGGGTTTGCGGGTCAACCCCAAGGTCCAGATAGAGGAGGCGGGCAAGCGGCACAAGATCCAATTTGGACGCGGCGGCGGCAAGCGCACGGGTGAACATCATACGGTCTGATTCGCCGTACATCTGGCTTGAGGCAACGTATTCGAGATCGGCGAAAGCAAATTGGCGGTTTGCAAATCCGCCCTCAGGCAACGGGAAGCGAAAAGTCAGAGGGTGGTTTTCGATGAGCTTTGCAAGTGTGTCGTAAGCTCGCACCGCATTGCCAAGCGTGTCTTTGCGACAGGCTTGATCGTCGTTGCAGGCGGAAAGCGACTCGGTCAACACATCGCTGAACGCTTGTGTCTGCTGGACGTAATATTCGAACCCATCAAACGTGAGGTCAACCGTGCCATCGAGGATGAGCCCAGCGAGATGTTCACTGTGCGAAGCGGCATACGTTTGTGCGAATTGCGTTCCGTAACTTTCGCCGTATAACCAGAATTTTTCATCGCCGACCAACTGGCGGAAAATTTCCAAATCCTCAACTGCCTGTTTGGTCCCGAGATACGGGAGGAGGCTGTGGTCGCTCACCTCGTTGACGCAATCGGCGCTGAAAGCGCTGGCAGACTGCTTGAGCGCGGCTTCCTGCGCAGGCGTTTTGCCGCGCGCATCCTGCTGATAATACACGCTCGCCGCGACCGGACAGTTTTGGTCACCCGAATACAACAGCCCACGCTGGTCAAAGAAGACGATATCGAACGCGCTGAAAATATCCTCGCTGAAGCCGGCAAGGTACGGGTCCGCCGAAGAAATTCCCGAATACCCCGGTCCGCCGGTGGCGGTGACGAACATCCCCTTCCGCTCACCGGAAGCGGGCAAAACCGCGAAGGTCACGTTTATTATGCGTGTGTCCGCCGGGGTGAAGTGATCCAACGGAACTTCGATGGTGACACAAGTGAAGGCAGAGCCGTCGAAACATTCGGATCCACCGAGCGCCGCCAGCAGATCTTCCATCGGAGTTTGAGATGTTTTTTTGTACGGCGCAGCGGCGATGGACGTGAGTAACAGAATCCCAATGAATATCAAGCGCACAGACATGGTCAAACGAGATTTCATATTGCCTCCGAGTGGATTTTCAAATTCGAGTTGAACATCTACCAACCGTAACGATTATAAAGAAAAATAACCGTTCGGCAAGCCGGTTATTTTTATCAATTGGTTACAAAGTCGCAGTGTCTGCTCATCGAAACGACGATAATTTTCCTGGTCTACCGGTTGCGATCAACTGAAACGTCTTGGTACGCGCGGACAAGGAGGGGCGCTTATTCGACAGTGATCAAATCCTTGATCCGCTCAAAGGTGCCCGGACCGATCCCGGAGACATTCATAATATCTTCGATCGAGGAGAACGGGCCGTTTGCATCCCGATAGTCAATGATCTTTTGTGCCGTGGTGGGACCAATGCCCGGCAGGGTTTCCAACTCCGCTTGCGTCGCGGTGTTGATGTTGACCAGTTCCGTTCCAGAAGGTTCCGAGATATCAATTTCCGGAGTGGCAATCACCAGCGCTCCGCCCTCCGCCAATGGGATTTCCAATTGCTCGCCGTCTTCGAGTAACCGCGCCAGATTGATGCCGGTCTTATCCGCATCGGCAAGGAACCCGCCCGCCGCGGAAATAGCATCCTGCACGCGCGCGCCGCGCGGCAACGCATATACGCCGGGCCGCGGCACAGCGCCGGTGATGTGAACGACGATCGGCATATCTGTCGGCACGGGGCGCAGAGTGACCGCCTCCCCACTGGGGTTGCGCGCCACCACCCAGATGACCGCGGCGACGAACAAGCCGAATAATACGCCCGAAGTCATGTAAAGAATGGATTTCATCGTCTGCATTTCGAGTATTTTACTGCAACTTCATCACGAGTATTCGCTCGTCTCTATCTGTAAAGGTCATCATCGCGTTCGCCAATTTGCTCAGCCGCCGGTAGTAACGCGGCATCGTTTCATACGACAGGGTAACAAAGCCAAACTTTTGATAGAGCGCTTCCATGCTCGAACGGCAGGTGAGATACAACGGCCGCGACCCGTCGGCGAGCAGGCGTTCGATTATGGCGCGCGCAATCCCTTGTCCTTGAAATTCGGGAAGCACAGCGATCGAAGCCAATTCATGGATTTCCGTCCCGTGCGGCTTTATCTGCCCTGTGCCGACGACGCGGTCGTCCGCGTCCATCGCGATGATGAACCGCTTCCAGTCCAAATCCATCGGGTTGATTCCCACTAGGCGAATCAAATCCTTGATTTGGCGGACATCCTCCTCCCGCGCCGAGCGGAGTGTAAACGCAGGGGCGGGGCCCTCCCGCCCAATGCCATTCACAGGGACCCAGCCGCGACCATGATGATAAACGTCGCGATGAACCAATGAATTAGAAACGGATAGAGAAACGATTTTGTTCTCCATGCCACCCAGCCAAAGGCAAAACCGCCGAAGATGGTGGAAAGCGTTTCGACTTCAGGTTTGCCGTTGTGCATCAGCGCGAACGGGACGGCTTGAATCCACAACGCTTCGGGTCCGAATTTGCGGGCATAGCCGAACAGAATCCAACCGCGAAAAATAAATTCCCAGCCGATCAGGTCGAAAAATGTTGTCCACGGAAGTCCTTTCACATACGGCTGATAGTATTTCTGCATGGAGGCGTTGTCGCTTCCGAGAAAGTAAATCACAGGCGCCATGAACAAAATCCCGATGACGGTGATCGCGAGTCCCGCTTTCCAATCGCCAAGCCCAAATCCGTATGCTTTGGGGTTTTCCCAAAACACCGCGATCACAAAGAACAGCGGAACGGCTAGGTACAAAACGACTCGAAACCAATGACCGAGATGCTCGAACAGAAATTTGCGATGATAGAAATCCGCCATGAACAACAACGTCGAAACGATCGTGATGGTGACGATCTTCCAATCGAATTTGAGGCGCTCGCCGAGGAGGAAATTCATAGTATTCAGTGATCGGTGATTCAGTACGGGAAGTAGGATTGGTTGCCGTTTGGACCGAGAAGTTGGGCAATTTTATCCCAGTCGCGGACGAGTTCGATTCCCCAATTGGTTACGAGGAGGATAACAAAGAGAATTGAGAGAATTATGAGGATTTTTCCAGCCGAAGATTCGCGCCAACGAAGAGACAATGCGCGAAAACCGTTCGTCCAAAAATTGGAGGCGAGGATGGCAATAAACGGCACGAGCGCGAGGTGGAAGCGATCCTCTGCAAGGATGAACACATGAGGCGCTATGTAGGTAATGAAGAGCAACGCAAGCAGGATGTGTTCAGGTTTCCAACGTAGTAGCGTGAGTCCGAGCGCGGCAGAGGTGGAAATGACCACGAACGGCAGGAGCAGGATTGCGGAAATTGTTAGAAGCAATGGAAACGGAATATAGCCGAGAAGATTATTCCCGTAAAAATACATCAGCACGCGCTTCTCCAGCCCAAAGAAAAAGCCGAGGCGGTTGATCGCCAATGGAATAAATCTTTCGGGCTGCGCCTTGATGAATTCGATAGCTTTTTCCGTGCCAACTTTGTCGCGCTCGGCGTCGTCGAGGATGGGCAGTAAATCCAGCGAGGGACCGAAGACGAACGAGCCGTTCCCCTGCGGATGGTAGCCGAGATACAGGTTGTAGCCCATGGAGGTTTCGATGCCAGTCAGTTTACCGTGCAAGAGCGAGTTACGGACAATCCACGGGGTGACTACGAGGACAAATGAGAGAATTGCGAGAATTGCGCGTTTGCCATGCAGATAGATCAGCAAACAGAAGGCGGATAAAGCAAAAAGCAAAATGACGGAGCGCGTGAGGGCGGTGAGAGCGAGGAAAATGCCAGAGAGCAAAAGGTTGAAAGTGGAAGGTTTTTCGATGGAGGCAAGAAGAAAGAGGAAAGAGGCGAGGAGAAGAACAAAGAAGGGATTTTCCGTGCCGAGACCGAGGGGGTAGACAAGGAGAAGAGGGTACGCAGCAACGATCCATGCGGAGATGCGCGCGGCAGACTCTCCCCTCACCCTACCCTCTCCCAAAGGGAGAGGGAAAAGCCGCTTGGCAACCCAATACGTCAACGGCGCGAGCGGCGCGCCAAGGAAGATGGCTTGCGCGAGCCGCGCGGCGAAGAAACGGGAGAAGTCAATCCCGTTGAAAAAATAGACCAGGGCAAGAAACGCGGGATACAACGGCGCGCGGAACGAGGTGTAAACGCCGAGGAGGGGATCATACTCCCTGGCGCTAGACAGGTCGAAGTCCACGAAAGGAGCGAGTTGCAGAAGGTCGAGTTCGGCGTACCAGCGGAATCCATGCCCCTGCGCGAGACTACGCGCGAGCATGTCATATTGAAACATGTCGTCGAGACCGATGCCCAAGCCGCGCGCCGCGATGACGGGGATCAATCGGAGAATGAGAGCAACGAGATAAATTTTGAACGCGAAGGATTTAACCATGGTAACGGGAGGGCGCTTCGCGCCTAAACGGCAGAGTCGGTTAAAAGAGTCAGGCGCGCCGCACGATCTAAAAAATAAAACGGATTGCACAATTGTACCGTGCAATCCGTTTGCCTTAGGCGTGAACGCGTGCGGCGGCTTTGAGTTTCTCTACCCGCCGCGCCAAATACGGCATGAAGTAGCCGTCATATTTTTCCCACAACTCGGGGATGGACCAATCACTGCCTTTGACGCGCCCGCGGCAATTCGAGCTCCCGCAACGACATTCGAATTCGTCGTAGACCGAGCCATCGCACATGGCGTAATCGAAATTGAGTTCCTCACCCGCCTTGATATCGCGCATGGCAATCAAACCGATCTGCCCCGTGAAGCCCACATTCGGTTCGCACGAATGGTTGAAGCAATCCGTCGGCTCGAGCGGCAGGGGCGCCTCGATATAAAAACCCTCCTCGATCTGCAAAATGCGCTGGGTGAAAGACTCCATCGCGGGGTCGAGCTCGTCTGCGGCAACGATGCGCCCGCCCCACAAACAGACCAACTCGCCTTGCTTGATCGGCTCACGGGCGAACACGCCGTATCCGCCTTTTTCTTCAAACGCGCCCGCATCACATTTCGGGTTGAGATGGGAATAAAATTGACCGGTCATTCTTTCCTTTCGTTTTGACAAGGGCATTTCGCCCAAAAGATACTTTGGCTTGCGCCAAAGGTGAAACACTTTTTCTTAGCCACACATCGTCCCGCTGATCTTCGGGAGAGCGCGCAGAGATTTTAAGATTTTCTCAGAGAACTCTGCGAGCTCGGTGGCTGACGAATCTCAGAGAATCAAAAACAGCCAATACAACAGCTCTAAACCACTGTGTTGACTGCATCGTCCTTAAGCAGTCCCGCCGCCTCACCAAGTCTGAATTGGAGGGCGGCGGAAGCCAGATTTTATTCGTGGCGTAAATTATAGAAAGGGCACAAGCAGTTACTCATTCACACTCGTGCGAGTCGCTAGAATATCAACGCTCCTTGTAGGATGATGAGACGAATTGTAATGGGAATCGACGCGCTGTCAATCTTTTTGGATGACGAATTTCCGCTTCGCCCCGACGGGATGCCTGCCTCGCCCACTTCTACTTCGTCGCCCCTTCCGAATCCGAACCGCGCGCGGAGATGCGCTGAGCGATCAGAATCGGAATCGCCGTGATCACCACCACCAGCATGGCGGTCACATTGGTAATTGGTCGGTTGCGCGGCTTCAACATTTGCGAGAAGATCCAAATCGGCAGCGTTTGCTGTAATCCCGCAGTGAACGTAGTGACGATTACCTCGTCGAACGACAGCGAAAAGGCGAGGATGCCGCCCGCCAGGAGCGCCGTGCCGATATTGGGGAAGATCACATAACGGAAAGTCTGGAACGAATTCGCGCCCAAATCCATCGAGGCTTCCACCATCGAGCCGCTTGAACGGCGGAAGCGCGCCAGCACATTGTTGTACACGACCACCACACAAAACGTCGCGTGACCGATGACGATCGTCCAAAACGAAAATGGAATATCCAACAGGCTGATCGCCGAACGGATGGCGATGCCTGTCACAATGCCGGGCAGCGCCAGCGGAAGGATCAACATAAACGAGACGGTTTCCTTGCCGAAGAAGTCGTAGCGATAAACCGCCGCCGCGGCAAGCGTCCCGAGGATCAGCGCGGCGACCGTCGCCACCGCCGCCACTTTCACCGTGAGCAGCAGCGCGGCTTGCATATCCGGGTTGGCGAGCGCGCGCGGAATCCACTTGAGGGTGAGTCCCGGCGGAGGAAAGGTGTAGCCCGATTCGTCGGTGGTGAACGCGTAGAGGAAGATCAACGCCAGCGGAATGTGCAAAAAGAGCAACGCGCCGACCGCGCCCAATTTCAACCACCACGGAGCGTGTTCGCCAGAGGATTGAGCGGAAGGCTTAGAGCGCATCGAAGGCTCCCAGTCTGCGGGCGATGAGGAGATAAACGATCATAATGACGATGGGTCCCATCGTGAACGCGGCGGCGAGAGGAATGTTGCCCGACGTGCCCTGATACGTCAGCACCGCCTTGCCGATGAAAAAACTCGAATTCCCGAACAACGACGGGACGATGAAATCTCCGAGAGTCAGCGAAAACGTGAAGATCGAACCAGCCACCACGCCGGGAAACGCCAGCGGCAGAATCACATTGCGAAACGTCTGCGCGGGGCTGGCGCCCAAATCGCTGGAGGCTTCGATCAGAGATTTGGGCACGCGTTCGAGAGCCGTCTGAATCGGCAAAATCATGTACGGAAGCCAGATATAAACAAAAACGAGAAAAACTCCAGTGAGTGAAATGCCCAACGAGGGTCCACCGAGAAGCGGCGAACTCAGATACCAGTTCAAGACGCCGTCGAGGTGAAGCAAGCGCGCGAACCATGAAATGATTCCCTCCTGCGCCAGAATCAATTTCCATGAATAGACGCGCACGACGTAACTCGACCACAACGGAAGCGTGACGGCAAGATACAGGAACGTCTTCATGCGCGGAGAAGCGATCCGTGCCATGTAATACGAGAGCGGAAAGGCGAGAACGATACAGCCAAGCGTGACCGCCAGCGCCATGAACAACGTCCGCGAGAGGATTTGCACATTGGTGGGGATGAATAATTTTGCGTAGGTATCCAGCGTGAACTGCCGCACTACCTGCCCCGTGAAGCCGTCGAGGTAAAAGAAGCTGTTGACCAGCATGGAAAGCAGTGAGCCGATGTAAACGACCAGAAACCAAACCAGAGGCGGCAACAACAACAGAGCCAGCGACAAACGCGGGCGCAAATACAGGTAGGTGGAAATTCGTTGAAACATCTCAGCCTCCCACCTTGCGGATGTGTTCCTTCTTCCACGAAAGAATCACGGGCTGACCTTTGATCTTCACCACGTCCATCGAGGTCGTCTTCAAATTTTGTTCGACGACCACCAAATCCCCGCCGCCGTCCAACTCGACGAGGTAACGCGTGTACAACCCGAGGTAAATCACATCCCGAACTTTGCCGTTGGCAGTGAACATATCCTCGCCGCCCGTCGCGCCGAGGTGAATCTTTTCCGGGCGGACGGAGAACATCGCTTCCGAGCCGGTGATCCGTTTGGCAACCTCGCCCGAGACGAGATTCGACACGCCGACAAATCCCGCGACGAAGGCAGTGGCGGGATGTTCGTAAATTTCCGCCGGAGCGCCAACCTGTTCGATCTTTCCCTGGCTGAACACCGCGATACGGTCGCTCATCGTCAAGGCTTCTTCTTGATCGTGCGTCACAAAAATAAACGTGATTCCCACTCGCTGCTGGATCGCTTTGAGTTCCACTTGCATCTGCTGGCGCAGTTTCAGATCCAACGCGCCGAGCGGCTCGTCCAATAATAAAACTTTCGGGTGGTTGATCAAAGCGCGGGCGAGAGCCACGCGTTGCCGCTGTCCACCGGAGAGTTGAGCGGGTTTTCGGTCGGCAAACCCAGCCAATTGGACGAGTTCGAGCATTTCATCCACGCGCTTCCTTCGCTCGGCTTTCGGCGTTTTTTTGATCATCAAACCATAGGCAATGTTATCCCCCACCGTCAAATGCGGGAACAAGGCGTAATCCTGAAAAACAGTGTTGACGTCTCTTTCGTATGGCGGCAAATCAGAAACATCTTTACCGCCGAGCAGAATCCGTCCCGACGTGGGACGATCAAACCCGGCGATCATCCGCAGGCAGGTGGTTTTACCGGAGCCGGAAGGACCGAGCAAGGAAAAAAATTCTCCGTCGCGAATCTGCAAAGAAATATTATCAACCGCTTTAACCGCCCCCGCTTCGCTACCGTGTTGCATCGAAAACACGCGGCTTACGTTTTGAAACTCGACCGCTGCCTGATCGCTCATTGAGAATCCTCGAAAGAACGCGGGGACGAGTCTCCTCGTCCCCGCGCATTAAACTTTACTGTCCGACAATCGCAGTGAATTCTTCCGTCCAACGATCGTACGTGACGCAGTTGGATTCGCCGTTGCCGCAAGCGGCGATCGGCGTCTTCCAGAAGTAGATCTTGTCGAAATCATTGAAGCCGTTGAGTTTGCAACCATCGGCGGTCAACAATTCGCTTGCGGTGCATCCAGCCGGAACCGAAGGATTCGAGCCGAACCAAGCCGCAACGTCGCCTTGCACTTTCGGGTCGAGCGAGTGTTCGAGCCAGAGATACGCGCACTTGGGATGCGGCGCCTTGGACGACATCATGGTCGTATCTGCCCAGCCGGTCGCGCCCTCATCCGGGATGACGCTGGCGATCGGTTGACCGTCGGCTTGCAGGAGGTTCACCTGAAGGGGCCATGAGGGAGCGGCGGCAAAGCCTTCGTTCTTGAAATCCTCGATCTGCAAGAGATAATCGCCCCAATACTTGGGCGCGATCGTGCGTTGAGTCTTCAACAAATCAAGCGCTGCTTGAAATTGTTCCTCGGTTAACTCATACGGATCCGTGATTCCCAACTCCGGTTTATGCGCTTTGAGATACACAGCCGCGTCGGCAATATAAATCGGACCAACATAACCCTGCACGCGGTCCTTGTTCGGCTTGCCGTCCGGCAAATCCATCGGCTCAAAGACAACAGCCCATGAGGTGGGCGGCTCGGGAAATACGGTCGTGTTGTACATCAACACATTGAGCCCGAATTGATACGGAACGCCGTAATGCTCCGGAGTTCCGTCGCCGTTTTTATCCACCGTGTGCCACGGCGCATTCTGCAAACGTTCATCAACCGTGCCATAGGATGGAATCTTTGTAACGTCAATTTCCTGCACCGAGCCGCCATACACGAGGCGCAGACTCGAGTCGCCAGAGGCAGTGACCAGATCGTATTCGCCGGAATTCATCAACTGCACCATCTCATCCGACGTCGCCGCGTCTTTCACGGTCACTTTGCAACCGGTCTCCGCTTCGAAGGCGGTCACCCAGTCATACGCCGGGTCGTTGGCGCCGCGCTCGATATAACCGGGCCACGCGACGATACCCACCGCGCCTTCATTGCCAGCGGCTTCGGTGGCGGGCGCTTCCGTCGCCGGCGCTTCGGTTGCCGCCGCACCGCACGCCGAGAGGATCATGCTCACGACGATGAGCGCCGCAATCAAATGGAACATCTTCAACGTAAGTTTCATTTTATTCTCCTTGAAATAGTTGACTGTCAAAAAAGAATCTTCACAACACTGGGACTTTGCCGCGCACAGCCTCCTTCCATCCGATACCGAAAATAACACCGCACACTGTATTCGGATGTGTTGCGTCTGATTATATGGAAACTTTCGGCAAAACGTCAATCACCCATTTCCGATTTGGGATAAAAAGCCGCTTCGCGCCGACGGGACAACTGCCTCGCCTCCTTCAACTTCGTGGTGCGGGCAAGCATCCCACACTGCGAACAGTAGCGCAAAATGCCATTTTGCGTTACGAAGATAACGCCAATGTCACCAACGCGCGAAAGCCGCGATAGACGACGTCCATGGTTTGCCCAGTCAAAGAGACGCGCGTCTCCTCACGGCTTGAGGCAGGCATCAGGGCGGCGCGATCCGCCATATCCGAGGTGAAAAATTCGACAGTCGCGCGAATCGGAGAATCCAAGACGAAGGGATCGGGCGAGTCGCCGTCCGCAAGCCGCGTCACAGCGCGCGCGGCCGCGTTGAAGATCAGCTCCTGCGTCACCTGCGGCGGCAGACATTCGGCGGCAAAACGTCCCGTCGCCTGTTTCACTATCGCATGTTCCATGTCGCCGAGTAGATTTTCAACCTCCGCGCAAGCGGTCTGGTCGCCGGTGACCATGATGACCGGAACCCCGAAATGACCGGCAAGCGCGGCGTTGAGCCCGTATTCGCCGGTGAGAATTTCGTTGAGCCAAAGATTCGCAACCGTTTTTGACGACCACGTATGATCAAGGATCGCATTTTGCATTCCATTGCGCGCGTGATAGCCGACGAAGAAAACGCCGTCCACGCTTTCATCAATGCCCTGCATCATCGAAAGCGGAGAGGGCGAACCCGTGTTGAGGCGGGCGCGCGGATCGAGTTCTTCGATGAGGATGTTCGAGCCATTCCAATGCCCATCCGCGACGATGATCTCGTCTGCTCCTGCTTCGAGCGCGCCGCGAATGGCGGCGTTCACATCCTGCGTCATCAAGCGACGGAAGCGCGCATACTCCGCGTGACCGGGCGTCACCTGATCCCATGTGGTAACGCCGGTGATGCCTTCCATATCTGTTGCGATGAGAATTTTCATAAAAAACTCCTATGAGAATTGGAAATTTTTTAGCCACAGAGTCCACAGAGAGTTAAGAGATTTTCTCAATGATCTCGGCGGTCTCTGTGGCTAACATCCACTACTCGCCCTTTCCACCAGAAAGCCATCTCGAAACAAATCTTCCGATGATCGGATAACGATAATCGTCGCCTTTGAGAACGCGATAGCCCGCCCACTGTCCCATGATGTGAAAAAGTGGAATGACAAGCAGAATCAGCAAGGCAACTAGCATCAAGCCAAACATGATAAGTACAGCGATAAGACCAGCGCCAGAACTCATTGGCGTGCCCCCGACTCCAGTCAGCGCGATAAAAACGACAAAGCCGGACATGTAAAGAAAGAGCGCGACGAATCCCAATAGGAGGACGCACGTGTGAAGCACAATCGCCTGTGCGGATTGAAACTTTAACCACGCGCTGCGCTTGCCTTGCAAAATCCACGCGGCGGCTGGAACGAGTAATCCCCACATGGCGATGATGACGCTGAAATGTCCCGCCGCCGCGACCCAGCGATCTTCGTGGGCTTCTTGTAGCCCGCTTTCAGAAGCGTAGTCGAGATATTTCGCCAGCCGCGTCCCCATGAGCGGATAGCGAAAATCTTTGCCGAGGGCGCAAGCCAGCGCGGCAAGGATGGGGAGAATGAAATACAAACCAAGCAAGGCAAAAGTTAGACTGAAATGACCGATCATCCAACTCGTGAGCACAGCTTCGGAACGCAACGCGTCACCCATATTTAACAGCAGAAAAAATATGCTAACGACCGCCACGAGCAAGCCACCGATAATCCAAATCGTGTACCCCAACGATTGATAGCCTAACGCCTGTAACGATTGAAACGCGATGAACTTCGACTTGCGCCGCTGTTCCGCCCAACCAAGGATTGGAAAAATCAACCCCATACCCATCGCCAGCGCGGAGAGATGCGCCAGCGCCGACCAAACGCGCTCTTCGGGCGAGGGCTTTGTGTCCATGCGGCTGATTGTATCAGAGGGACGAGCATGTATAATATCCGCAACAAAGCGAAAGATTGCACATTAATCAGGACCTGAAAATGACTAAAAACATCGTTTTGACCGGCGGCGCGTCGGGAATCGGATTGGAATTACTAAAACTTCTACTTGACGAGGGTCATCGCGTCGCCGTCATTGTCAGAACCGACGACCAGATCAGCGGGCTGAAAAACGCCTTTCCTTCAACCAAGCTGGGGGTTTTTACCGCCGATCTCAGCGATCAATCCGCTATCTTGCAAGTTGCCGCAAGAATTAGAGAATCGCTTGGCAGTGTAGATGTCCTCTTCAACAACGCGGGAGTCATGCTCGGCAAAATTGCGCATTCAAAACAAGGGAATGAAATGCACTTTGAAGTAAACGCGTTGGCTCCATACATCTTAACCTACAGTTTGCATCCCGCCCTCACGCAAACGCCTGTGCCACTCGTCGTCAACACAGCCACAGACGGATTAGATTTTGCTCGAAGCATTAATGTGAGTGAAATTGTCAATCCAAAGAAAAATCAAAGCGCGCTCAGTTTATACCTGAACTCAAAACTTGCAGGGTTGCTGTTAATGAATCATCTTTCAAGCAAACTCAAGTTTAGAGTGGTCCATGCTTCGCCGAGCGGGAACAAGACAAAGCTATCGCAAGGAGACGGTATGCCTTTCTGGATGAAACCGTTTGTGTTCTTGCTTTATAAAGACCCGCGTTTCGGGGCAAACCTGCTTTATCAAGCCGCGTTCCAGCAACAACACCTCGATAAGACTCAAATCTACCTACAGAACAATGCGGAGCGAACTGTGCGATGCCCGATCAGCGAGGAACAGATTCAAGAACTTCTCGGCGCCATAAAAGTTGATCTTGCCAATTGAGTAAATTCCCCGAAGCATCATAAAAACGATAACAAATTTTCGCCTCCAACCTTTGCAGGAATCTCCCCCACCCCACAGGGTATAATCACGCGCAACACACCACGACGGAGGCTCCATGACCGACCTTGCCATGTTTTCGCTCAGCGATGAGCACAAGATGATTCAAAGCGCGGCGCGCGACTTCGCGCAAAAAGAGATTCTTCCCATTGCGGCGGAGTTCGACGAGAGCGGAGAATTTCCGCACGCGACGATCAAGAAGATGGGCGCGCTCGGCTTCATGGGCTTGGAAATCCCCGAGCAATACGGCGGCGCAGGCATGGACACGCTCGCCTACGTCCTCGCCCTCGAAGAAATCTGCAAAGCGGATGCGTCGCACGGTGTCATCATGTCGGTCAACAATTCGTTGTATTGTCACGGCATCATGAAGTTCGGCACGGAAGAGCAGAAGAAAAAATTCGTGACGCCCATCGCCTCGGGGAAATCCATCGGCGGATATTCGCTCACCGAACCTCAAAGCGGATCGGACGCAGGGACAATGAGATCGCGCGCCGTACGCGACGGCGGCCACTTCATTTTGAACGGGCGCAAGTCGTGGGTCACCAGCGGACCAGTGGCAAATTATTTTGTCGTCTTCATGATGACCGACCCCGCAAAAAAACAAAAAGGCGTGAGCGCGTTCCTCGTGGAAGGAAACACGCCAGGACTCACGCGCGGCAAGAAAGAGCCGAAACTCGGCATCCGCGCTTCCGCGACAAGCGAGTTGATCTTTGAGGATTGCCGCGTCCCTGCGGAGAATCTGTTGGGCAAAGAGGGCGAAGGCTTCAAGATCGCCATGACCGTGCTGGATGCGGGACGCATCGGCATCGCGACACAAGCGCTGGGGATTGCAGAAGCGGCATATGAAGCGGCGAGACAGTACGCGGCGTCGCGCGAAGCGTTCGGTCAAGTCATCGGTCAATTCCAAGGGACGGGATTCAAAATCGCAGATATGAAGACGCGCATCGAAGCGTCGCGCCTGTTGATCTACAACGCGGCGATGGCGAAGGAGAAATCCAAAAAGGACGGCGGACGTTATTCGCTCGAAGCCTCGATGGCAAAATTGTTTGCAAGCGAGACCGCCATGTACGTGACGCATCAGGCGGTGCAAATTCACGGCGGCATGGGCTACAGCAAGGAACTGCCCGTAGAACGATATTTCCGCGACGCGAAGATCACCGAAATTTACGAAGGCACGAGCGAAATTCAACGGCACGTCATCTCGCGCAGTGAGCTGGGTTTCAAATAACGCGAGCGTTGTTTGAAATGAATTCAATTGCAAACCGATCGCGGTCTGTCTTCGCTGGTTCAACGAGCCGACGCGGCAGGCTGATCGCGAGTCTGTTGTTGGTTTTTGCGGGGGAAAGATTCGTTCGAGCGTCACGACCTTTCGATGTATTACAAGCGTTGACGGAGTCCGCGCGCAACGTAAATACGAAATTGTATCTGGGCTTGGAACGCCCATTGAACGTGCTCGTCGGTCTTGCATTGATTCTCGGCGGCGCGTTCCTGTTTGGTAAATTAACAAAACAAACGCCTTGGGCGGAATCGAACGCTGACGCGCTTGAAAACGGACGAAAAGATTTCAAAGCCAAAGAACTCTTGCCGTGGCTCGCAGTCAGCCTGATCGTTTTCACGTTCGTTATACTCCAACTCGCGCAACATCAATCCGCGTCGATTCTGACGTGGCTCTGGCTGGGTTGTCTGGCGATTCTTTCCGCGTTGTTGTGGAAGGTTGACCGCAAAAACGGAATCAATCTCGATTTCAACATCGCGCATCGAGATGGAATTTGGCTATTCGCCTTGCTTGCTTTCGCTTTCGCGGCAGGTTGCATTTTTCTCAACGACCTGCCTGCGGGTTGGCTCCCCGACGAAGGTCCATTTTGGGATACCGCGCGGCAGATCGCTCTCGGCAAAGATAAGCCGTCTTTTTTTGATTTCGGAGTATTTACTTTTCCCGTCGCAAGTTCGATGGTTCAAGCATGGATTATGCGCTGGGCGGGAATCGACATGTGGGGTTGGCGGTTCGCGTCGGTGGTTCCCGCCGCGCTGACCGTCGTTCCGCTTTACTTGTTGGCGCGCGACCTCTTTGACCGCCGCGTCGCAGTCGCCGCGTCCGTTTTCATGATCGCAAATCCATATTTTCTTTCTTTTGCTCGCTTTGGCTACAACAACTCGCAATCGTTGCTTCCCGTTACCGCCTGCTTATATTTCCTCGCGCTCGGATTAAAAAAGGACAGTCGCTTTTATTTCTGGTTGGCTGGGCTGATCGCTGGCTTCGGCTTCTACACCTACTTCGCCGCGTGGCTCGGGCTGACCGTCATGGTCGTTACGTTACTCGCGCTGCCTTTAATTTCAACCATGAATTTTCGAGCGGCGCTTCCTCGGCTGGGTTTGATTCTGGTCGCGGCGGCAGCGGTGATTTTGCCGCGCATTTTGTATAGCGCGAGCGGCGACACTCCAACCTTGCTTCATTTCAAAATTTGGGAGACCGGCGCGGTCAGCGGCTTCTATGGCAATTTCGTATTCGGACCCGAACGCCTCAGCCAAGCCCGTTCAATCCAGATCACAGAACAATTAAACATCTACTACGACCCGACTTTGTATGGGATCATCCTCACGCGCGGGCTGGTCCGTTCGACGGCGGGGCTTTTCGACCCGCTCGGATACAAAGAGCACAACATGATCTACGGGATGGCGGGACCGATCGCTTCCGTTTTCTTTGCGCTTGGTCTTGCGTTCACCCTCGTCCATTGGATGAAATTCCGTTTCGCCCTCCTTTCGATCTGGTTCGCCCTAGGATTCATTTTTCTCGGCGTGTTATCTGCTCTGCCTCCCCGCCCCACACATTTTGTCGCCGTAATCCCTGCGATGGCGCTGTTGGCGGCGGTAGGATTGAGCGCTTTTCTCGACCTGCTGATGCGGGCAACGTCAGCGCGCAAAAAAGTTATCGTGCAGGCTTGCCTCGTATTCTTAATCGTCAGCGCGGGTTTCTTCCAATATTTCTTCATGGTTCCGTTCACGTACCCAGCCAGCCTCGACGATTACATTTCGTGGCTCGGGCGCCAAACCGCAGGTCCCACAAATTTCTATCTCGTGGATTACTTCGCGCTGACGCGCAATCCCATGGATGAAACTCTGATCAATCTCACTCCGCACAAAGTGACCAGCCTGACCTCGGCAGAGATCGCCGCAAATCCGAGTCAACTCGAAGGCTGGAGAAATTTCGTCGCTGTGCTTGTTTTGAAAAAAGATCTTGCAGACCAGTTGGCAAGTCAAATTCCGGGCGCATCCGTCCAGATTGCGTTTGCTCCCTTCAATACATTTCGCGGCTACGTTGTCACCGACCTGCCGCTCAACCCCGCCATGGACGTCAATCTTTGGCGCGGCGTACAAGACTTGTGGAATTCCCCCGCGCGTGTCATCTTGCTGATCTGCATTGGAGGATCGCTTCTTATTTTGGCGATTGAAAATAAAAAACAATTATCATGGTTGCATAGTAAAATTGCCCGCCGCAATCAGAACGAGATATCGAAATGAAATTGCGACCCAGCGAAACTAAATGAAAACCATCCTCTTCCGCCAGCACGGCGGACCCGAAGTTCTCGAATACGCCGATTTCCCCACGCCTGAACCGAAACCCGGCGAAGCGTTGATCCGCTTGCGCGCCGCGGCGCTCAACCGCATGGACGTGATGGTCCGCAACGGTTGGGCTGGACTCAAACTTGAACTCCCCCACATCCCCGGCGCAGACGGCGCGGGAGAGGTTGCCGCTTTAGGCTCCCCTCTCCTGAAAGGAGAGGGGTCGGGGGTGAGGTCCGGCGACCGCGTCGTCATCAACCCCAACCTCGGATGCGGGCAATGCGAATTTTGTCTCGCTGGCAAAGACAATCTGTGCCTGGATTGGCATCTGCTCGGCGAGACCGTGCGCGGCACGTATGCTGAATTTGTTGCCCTTCCGATTAAACAACTTTACAAACTTCCGAACGATTTTGATTTTCACCAAGCCGCGGCAGCCGCGCTGGTTTACCAGACCGCGTGGCATTCCCTCGTCACGCGTGGACAAGTTCGCGAGGGCGAGACAGTCCTCATCGTCGGCGCGGGAGGCGGGGTGAATACGGCGAGCGTCCAAGTCGCAAAATATCTCGGCGCGCGAGTCATCGTTGTCGGATCGAATGCAAAAAAATTGGAATTGGCAGAATCCATCGGCGCGGACGCGCTGGTTGATCGCTCGAAAGAAGAAGATTGGTCAAAAGCGGTTTTTCTCGCCACGAACAAACGCGGCGTGGACGCGGTCGTGGACAACGTCGGTACGACGTTTATGCTGAGTCTGCGCGCCCTTCGCAAAGGCGGACGACTGCTCACCGTCGGCAACAGCGGCTCGCCCAAATTTGAAATTGACAATCGCTACATTTTTGCCAAACATCTCAGCATCCTCGGCTCGACGATGAGTACACGAGCCGAATTCAAAGAGGTGATGGATTTGATCGTCGCTGGAAAACTCCAACCCGTGATGGACAAAACCTATCCGCTCAAAGACGCCGCCCTCGCGCAAGAACGCCTGTGGAAGAACGAGAACTTCGGCAAGATCACATTGGATATTCAGTGATAAAAAAACTCCCGTGGTTTGAAATCATCTTGATCGTCGCCGTCATGTCCATGAGCGTCTACGCCGCGCTCTCCGACGCGCAAAATTTTTCACTGCGTTGGTTCACGCGCGACGACGCCTATTACTATTTTAAAGTCGCGCAAAACATCAGCGAGGGACACGGCTCCACTTTCGACGGCGTCAACAAAACGAACGGCTACCATCCGTTGTGGGCGCTGGTCTGCGTTCCCATTTTCGCGCTGGCGCGTTTCGATCTGGTTCTCCCCCTCCGCATTCTCCTCCTCGTGATGAGCGCGTTGCAAGTCTCGACGGCGATTCTTTTATATCGTTTGCTCGGCAAAATCTTCGCGCCCGCCATCGGCGCGCTCGCGGCTTTGTACTGGCTTTTCAATTTCAACCTCCTCGTCAATCTTTACATGCAAGGATTGGAATCGGGCATTGCCGCGTTCTTCATAGTTTTGCTGATCTACAAAATTCATCAATTCGAAATACATCGCCGCGCCGCGCCCGTTACCGCAAAACAATTTGCCGCGCTCGGGTTGGTTGGCGCGCTGACCATCCTCAGCCGCCTCGACCTTGTTTTCTTCGTCGCGCTCGCGGGCGTGTGGGCTGTCTTCCGCAGTCATCCGCTCCGCTATTTTCTTCCGCTCGACATCGCGAGCATCGCCGCGTCCGTTTTTCTGTCATTTCTTCTCCGCCTCGACCTGCCGCAATATTACGATTTTTCAAGCGCCGCGCTCACAATGGTCGCGCTCAGTTTGGCGATTCGGATTCCCATCGCGTTCTTCTTCGAGATGTATCAACGCGCCACCATGACAAATCTCCGCAGATTGACGACCCGCCTCTTTCTCGCGATTGCGGCTGGGTCCACCCTCGTCGGCGCTCTCATGTTTGCAGTTTCCTCCGCCAACCCTCTCCAAAGTTTTCCGCGCTCCGCCCTCCTGTTGGATTTCGGATTCAACCTCCTCTTCTTCGGGCTTCCACGGCTTGGCTACGCCATGTTGCGTAATCGCAACCTCGCCCCGAAAGCGGAAGCGGCGCCATTGGCTGAACTCACAAGCAACTGGAAGTCATGGACGCAAGACGGCTTCGCTTACTTCGGCGTCGCGTTCGGCTTGTTGGGCGTTTACATGCTCTGGAGCAAATTCGCCTTCGGCACATTCTCCCCTGTCAGCGGACAGATCAAACGCTGGTGGGGATCATTTCCCGCGCGCGTCTACGGCGGCGCGACGCGTAGTCCGTTCGATTTCTTCGGCGTCAACTTCGAAGGCGACGGCTTGGCATGGACGCCGATCACGAACGCCCTCGGCGCTTACGTCAGCCGCTTCTCGAACCGCACCGCCGAAATCGAATCGTATTACTGGTACGCGCTGATCGCCGCCGCCGTTTTCTTTTTCCTATTCCCGCTTCTCAACAAAGGCAAGAGCCGCCTGGCGTTGATTCACTTGAGCCTGATTCCAATCGTCTGCGGCTCGGTCTTGCAGACCATGTATTATCACTCCAGCGGCTACTCCGCTTTCAAGGAATGGTACTGGATCACGCAACGCCTCGGCGCAACGCTCATCCTCAGCGCGGCGCTTGGCATCTTGTACTCGCTCGCGAGAAAAATTAAATATCGCCAATACGCCGCGTGGATCGTCGTCCTGTTCCTCGGCTACAACATGGTTCAAGCGTATTGGGCGGGAATCAAACTCACGATGCAATACGACCGCTGGTCTGCCGATACGCCGATGATGGAAATCGCCACCCTCCTCGAAGCCAACACCGAGCCGGGCAGTCTCATCGGCTTCACGGGCGGCGGCAACGTGGGCTACTTCATCGAGGGGCGCGCCATTGTCAACATGGACGGCTTGATCAACAGCGAAGAATATTTCGAAGCGTTGCAAGCGGGACGCGCCGGCGAATATCTCGATAACCTCGGCTTGGATTACGTGTTGGCAAACCCGGGCATCCTCGACCGCCAACCGTACGACGGTCAATTCAACGCGTACCTAACCCCCACCGAAGTTTTCTACGGCGGAAAACAACTCCTGAAATACGGAAACGACAAATGATCGCCCGCCTCTTCCCCAAAACAACACTTACCCAGGTTCGTCTGCAGTTCAACTGCGGACGAACGGAAAATCATCCAGCAAATGCATAATCAACCTAGACCCGTCAGTGTAACCCTGCTCCTATGGGCGGTGTTAATGCTGTCAGCGTATGGAGCCGTGCGCCTTGCCGCCGCCATCCGCTGGTGGGACGTGTTGAACGAATTCAACGCGCGTCTCAGCCCGTTGTACCTGTCCATTTGCGGCATAGTTTGGTGCGTCGCGGGAGGCGTTTTCTACTGGGGCATCCACGCTCGCAAACGCTGGATACGATTCGCCCTGCTCGCCTCCGCTATTCTATGGTATGTTCAATATTGGCTCGAGCGGTTGTTCTTTGAAGCCTCACAGACGAATACCGTTTTCGTCCTGATCGTCGCCACGCTATTGCCGGCAGTTGTCATCGCCGCGTTATATCTTCCGATCACAAAATCATATTTCATGCAGAGCGAGGAACATGAACAAGCAGACCAACATTCAAAAACTCCATGAGCTGAAAGCGAAATCGCGGCTCGGCGGCGGCGAGGAACGCATCAAAGCCCAGCACGCCAAAGGACGCTTGACCGCGCGCGAACGAATCGAACTCCTCGTGGACAAAGGCTCGTTCCGCGAACTCGACCCGTTCGTCCAGCACCGCACGCACGATTTCGATCTCGGCAAACAAAAATTCAGGGCTGATTCGGTCGTCACCGGTTGGGGTACCGTCGAGGGCAGACTGGTCTACGTGTTCTCGCAGGATTTCACCGTCTTCGGCGGCAGTCTCGGCGAAGTGCACGCGGAAAAGATCTGCAAAGTAATGGACCTTGCCATGAAAAACGGCGCGCCGATGATCGGCTTGAACGACTCGGGCGGCGCGCGCATTCAAGAGGGCGTCGTTTCGCTGGCGGGCTATGCCGACATCTTTTTGAAGAACACGCTCGCCTCGGGTGTCATCCCGCAAATTTCAGCCATCATGGGTCCGTGCGCCGGCGGCGCGGTCTACTCGCCCGCGCTCACCGATTTTATTTTTATGACGCGCAACACCTCCTACATGTTCGTCACAGGTCCCGATGTGGTCAAAGCAGTAACGCACGAGGAGGTCACGCAGGAGGAATTGGGCGGGGCAAGCGTCCACTCCGAAAAGTCCGGGGTGTGCCACGTCGCCGCCGACAACGAATCGGACACGTTGTTCCTCATCCGCAAACTGCTCGGCTATCTGCCACAAAACAACATGGAAGACCCGCCCTTCTCGGCAAGCGACGACCCCCTGCGCATGGACGAAGCGCTCGACAGCATCATCCCCGATGATCCCAACAAACCGTACGACATCAAAGACGTGATCCGCTCCATCATGGACAACGGACAATTCTTTGAGATCCACGAGAATTACGCGCAAAACATCGTGGTCGGATTTGCGCGGCTGGGCGGGCACTCGGTGGGGATCGTGGCGAATCAACCCGCCGTTTTGGCTGGGGTGCTGGACATCGACGCGAGCGAAAAGGGCGCGCGCTTCGTCCGCTTCTGCGACGCGTTCAATATCCCGATCGTCACTTTCGAGGATGTGCCCGGCTTTCTGCCCGGCACAAATCAGGAACATCACGGCATCATCCGTTCGGGCGCAAAGTTGTTGTTCGCCTACTGCGAAGCCACCGTCCCGAAATTGACCGTCGTCACGCGCAAGGCATACGGCGGCGCATATTGCGTGATGTCGTCCAAACACATCCGCAGTGACGTGAACCTCGCCTGGCCCACCGCCGAGATCGCCGTGATGGGACCCGACGGCGCGGTGAACATCATCTTCCGGAAGGAACTCGAAAAAGCCAAAGACCCGGTCAAGCGCAAGGCGGAGCTGGTCGCCGATTACCGCGAGAAATTCGCCAGCCCCTACGTGGCGGCAGAACGCGGCTACATTGACGATGTGATCGAGCCGAAAGAAACGCGCCCGCGCCTGATCAATGCACTCGAAATGCTGAGCAACAAACGCGATTCGAACCCGGCGAAGAAGCACGGGAATATCCCGTTGTAATATGTCATTGCGAGCGTTTGTTGCGAAGCAATCATCAACTAGTTAGCAGATTGCTTCGTCGCAAAGAGCAAGAGCGCTCCTCGCAATGACACCCTGAGGTGTCATGTTCAAAAAAGTACTGGTCGCAAACCGAGGCGAGATCGCCGTCCGCATCATCCGCGCCTGCCGCGAATTGGGGATCGAGACGGTCGCCGTCTATTCCGAAGCGGATCGCCGTTCTCTGCACGTCCGCTATGCAGATGAGGCATACTTGCTGGGACCCGCGCCGTCGCGCGAATCGTACCTGCGCGCCGACAAGATCATGGACATCGCGCGCAAATCCGATGTGGACGCGATCCATCCGGGTTACGGTTTTCTCGCCGAGCGCGAGGATTTCTCCGCCATGTGCGAAGAAGCGGGCATTACGTTCATCGGGCCCAAGCCGTCTTCCATTGCGGCGATGGGCGACAAAGCCGAGGCGCGCGCGACCGTCATCAAGGCGGGCGTGCCGGTGGTGCCCGGCACCGAAGACGTGGGCAACATGACCGACGACGAACTGCTCGCCAAAGCGTCCGAGATCGGTTTCCCGTTGCTGATCAAAGCCACCGCTGGCGGCGGCGGAAAGGGGATGCGGGAGGTGACCAGCCTCGAAGAGATGCCGACCCTCCTCCAGTCCGCGCGCCGCGAAGCGGAATCCGCGTTCGGCGACGGCAACGTCTACCTCGAAAAACTCATCAGCGGCGCGCGGCACATCGAAATCCAGATCCTCGCGGATAAACACGGCAACGCCATCTTTTTGGGCGAACGCGAGTGTTCACTGCAAAGACGCCATCAAAAATTATTGGAAGAGGCGCTCTCTTCCGCGGTGGACGACAAGTTGCGCGCGCAGATGGGCGCGCTCGCGGTTAAAGCCGCCCGCTCGGTGGATTACGTGAACGCGGGCACGATCGAGTTCTTACTCGACAAGGATGAGAATTTTTACTTCCTCGAGATGAACACCCGCCTGCAAGTGGAACATCCCGTCACCGAGATGGTGACCGGCATAGACATCGTGAAGGAACAGATCCGCATCGCGCGCGGTCGCCCGTTGAGTTATTCACAGGACGAAGTCCGCTTCAACGGTCACGCCATCGAGTGCCGCATCAACGCCGAAGACCCGCACAACAATTTCATGCCATCCACCGGGCGGATCACACATAGCCTGCTCCCCACCGGTCCCGGCGTACGCGTGGACACGGGCGTGTACCCCGGTTTCGAGATCACCCCGTTCTACGACCCGATGATCGCCAAACTGATCGTGTGGGGCGAGACGCGCGCTCAAGCCATCCTGCGGATGCGCCGCGCGCTGGAAGAATATCGCATCGTCGGCGTGCGGACGAACATCCCCTTCCACCAAACCATGATGGATTCGCACCGCTTCATGGGCGGGCAATACGATACGCGTTTCGTGGAGGAACGCTTCTCGATGGAAGAGGCGGAGAAAGACCGCTCGGACTTTTCCGAAGTCGCCGCCATCCTTGCCACACTGGTGGCGCATCACGAAACCGAAAAAGCCGCTCAGATCGTCCAGCGTAACGAGCGCGACGCAAGCAACTGGAAGTGGGTCGGGCGCTGGGAAAGGATGAACCGCTGATAACCGAATCGCAAATCTACACAAGACAAGCGCAGCGCAGCGGATAAACGAAACTATGAAATACATTACCACTGTTGAAGGCAAGGAATTCATCGTTGACATCGTTGACGATAAGCATGTGACCGTCAACGGCAAGACCTATCAGATCGATTTCGAGTCGGTCAGCGGACAGCCGGTCTACTCGTTGATCGCCGAAGGAAAATCGCACGAATCATACATCGCGCGCGGCGACGACAACTGGCAGGTGCTTCTGCGCGGTCGGTTGTATCTCGTAGCGGTCGAGGATGAACGCGAGAAACGGCTGCGCGCCGCGGCAGGCGGAGGCGTGGTGGAGACCGGCGAATTCCTGCTCAAAGCGCCGATGCCCGGTCTTGTAGTTGCCGTACCGGTTGAGGACGGACAGGAAATCAAAAAAGGACAAGTCCTGCTCATCCTCGAATCGATGAAAATGCAGAACGAGTTGAAAGCGCCGCGCGACGGCAAGGTCAGCCGCATCAAGGTCAAGGCGGGCGAAAGCGTGGAGCAAAAGCAGACGTTACTGAGCGTGGCGTAAACAGGCAAACCAGCGATCAGTGAAATGCAAACAGAGCGCCGCTCAAAACCGCCGTTGTAAATCGTTTCAAAAAGACGTATACTGAAATTGCCAAACAATCGAACCGCTCGAAAAGCATGAAAGGACATTTCCCATGCACAGCCAGCGCCACCCCATCGAATGTATCCTCCCGGAGCACATACTCAAGGAGATTGCCACCAACGGCACCGAGACGCAAAAACAAAAGGCAATGGACAGCATTGCAGTCGGCTACCAATTGAAGGCGGAGTGGGCTATGCGAGCCAGCCTTGTAGATTTGTTCGCGGACACTTTGCCTCTCGCGGCTGGCGGAGGCAAAGAGCGCATCGTCTATGACCTGAAGAACGGCTCTTCTTTGCCCGGCTCAATTGTCCGCAGGGAGGGCGACCCGCCTGCCTCCGACGCGGCAGTCAACGAAGCGTATGACGGCTGTGGCGTTACGTACGATCTGTACAAGGAGGTGTATGGCAGAAATTCCATCAACAACAGCGGAATGCGGCTCGATTCAAGCGTCCATTATCGGACCGGCTACGACAACGCCTTCTGGGACGGCAAACAAATGGTCTACGGCGACGGCGATGAAAACCTCCCTGCCGACGAACGCCTCTTCAACCGTTTCACCATCGCAGTGGATATCATCGGTCACGAACTGACACACGGCGTGACGCAGTTCGAAGCGAAACTCGTTTACTCGCAACAACCCGGCGCGTTGAACGAGCACATGTCCGACGTGTTCGGCTCGCTGGTCAAACAATATCAACTTGGGCAGACCGCCGACCAGGCGGATTGGATCATCGGCGCGGGCTTGCTCACCGAAAACGTGAACGGCATCGGCATCCGCACGATGAAAGCGCCGGGAACCGCCTACGACGATCCCGTGCTGGGCAAAGATCCGCAGCCCGCGCACATGCGCGACTACGTCAATACCATCAGCGATAACGGCGGCGTGCACATCAATTCGGGAATCCCGAACCACGCCTTTTACCGGGCGGCAATGGAGATCGGCGGCAACGCCTGGGAAAAAGCCGGGCAGATCTGGTACGTGACCCTGCGCGACAAACTTACCGAAAACTCCAACTTCCAGCAATGCGCGGACCTCACGCATCAGACGGCGGGAGAACTGTTCGGCAGTGACAGTCTTGAACAACAGGCGGTCAAGAACGGCTGGGCGGGCGTCGGCATCTCCATCGGCGGCGAGCCCTCGGAACCGCAAGGCTGTTTCGAAGCCGCGCTGCGCTTTATCGGCGCGGCGTGAAGTAAGTCTCGCCTCAAAGAACACAGAGTTTTTTCCAATGTTCTTTATGGCGAAGCAAGGAGAATCAAAATGAACGCGGAACGCATCAAATTCGAACGCACCGGCGGGTTCGCCAACATGCGCCTTGCGGCAGACCTGAACGTGCACGACCTGCCCGACGAGCAATCAACGGCGCTCAACGACCTGCTCACCGAATTGGATTTTGCCGAGTTACCCGAAAAACTGAGCGCCGACGAATCCATGCCCGACCAGTTCACTTACACCATCACCGTCGAAGCGGCGAAATGGCGCCACACCGTCATCACCGGCGACGCGCCCGGGGACGAGAAGATGCAGGAACTGCTCGAGTTGCTCAACCGGTTAGTAAGAAAACAATTGAAGAAGCATTGAATCGATCAGCCCTCCGAGTTTTTCGGAGGGCTGATGTTTATACCTTCGGTCCCGCTTCGATCACTTCCGGCGGCGTCTGGTCGGCGAAGTTCTTGAAATTTTCGATGAACTTCTGCGCGAGCGCTTTGTACTTGCGGTCGTACTCTGCTTGATCTTTCCACGAGGATGCCGGGTCAAGCGCTTCACTGGGCACCTCCGGGCATGAGACGGGCGTCTCGAAGCCGAAGACGGGATCCGTCTTGTAGTTCACCGAATCGAGTTGACCCGACAACGCCGCGTTCAACAACGCGCGCGTGTACTTGATCGAAATCCGTTTGCCGACGCCATACGGTCCGCCGACCCAGCCGGTATTGACGAGCCAGCATTTGACGCCGTGCTGCTCGATTTTTTTCCGCAACAACTCGGCATATTTCGACGGGTGGTGCATCATGAACGGCGCTCCGAAACAAGCCGAAAAGGTCGCGACCGGCTCCTTCCCCAAACCCGCTTCGGTGCCAGCCAGTTTGGCTGTGTATCCCGAAATGAACTGATACAACGCCTGATTGGTGGACAAGCGCGCGATCGGCGGCATGACCCCGGTCGCGTCCGCGGTCAGGAAGATGATGTTCTTCGGGTGACCGGCTTTTTTCTCCGGCACTGAATTGGCGATGAAGTTCAACGGATACGAGGAGCGCGTGTTCTCGGTGTGCGAATCGTCGTTGAGGTCAATGACGCGGGTTGCCGGATCAAACGCCACGTTTTCGAGAATCGTCCCGAACATGTGCGTGGTCGCGTAAATCTCCGGCTCCGCTGATTGCGAGAGTCCGATCACCTTGGCGTAGCATCCGCCTTCGTAGTTGAAGACGCCGGCGTCGCTCCAGCCGTGCTCATCGTCGCCGATCAGTTGACGGGTCGGGTCGGCGGAAAGGGTCGTCTTGCCGGTGCCGCTCAAGCCAAAGAACAACGCCACATCGTTGGCGTCATTCGGATTGACATTTGCCGAACAGTGCATGGACATTACGCCCTGCAACGGCAGGAGGTAATTCAACAGCGTGAAGATGGATTTCTTCATCTCACCGGCGTATTCCGTATTGCCGATGATTGCCAGTTTGCGCTCGAGATTCAAAAGGATAAATGTTTCCGAGCGCGACCCGTCCGTGGCTGGGTCGGCTTTAAAGCTCGGCACATCCACAATGGTAAAGCCCGGCGTGAAATTCTTTAACTCTTCCGCCGTCTCCGGCAGGATGAACATGTTGCGGATGAACATGCTGTGCCAAGCTCGCTCGGTAACGAAGCGCACATTTAAGCGATAGTTTGTGTCGGCGCCGGCGTACACATCCTGCACAAACACGTCGCGCCCCTTGAGATATTCCGTCATGCGACTGAACAACGCGTCGAATTTGGCGCCGTCGAACGGGCGGTTCTGGGTTCCCCACCAGATGTGATTCTCCGAATCCGCGTGCTTGACGATAAATTTATCGTTGGCTGACCTGCCCGTGTGTTTTCCCGTGTGGGCGACGAATGGACCGCCCGCTGTGGTCGCCCCCTCCCCGCGATAGATTGCTTCTTCGTATAAGGCTTCGGTCGGCAAATTCCAATAGGCGACTCGCAAACCTGCCAGACCGTGATGTGAAAGATCGCGCTCCGCGCGCCGTGTCTGCGCGACCTCTTCTGATGGCGTCCTTCCATTTCTTGGATTATTCATAAAAATCACCTCGATAGTTTAGTTTGGTGGGTACAAGGAAAAGCCCTGACGCTTATATTAACACATTCAGGTTACGGACGAAGTGAACTTCATCCTGACGTTTTACTGACAAGTCACCGAGCCCGGGGCGGGGTCGGCAGATTGCGTCCAGATCCGGTCGAATTCCTGCAAGTACAGGCGGGCGATCTCGGGGTTATCGAGCATGATCACGTTTTCGTCGTTGCTTTCCTCCGCGTTGGTGGAATAGTTCAGCGAGCCGGTGATCACGTAGCGGCGGTCAACGATAATGACCTTGTTGTGCATGAAACTTGGGTTCGTGTCCCGCCGCACCGCGGCGCCGGCGCAATACAGCGTATCGAACTCCGCCGCGTCCGTGTCGCTTCCGACTTGCTCGAACACACCGGCAACGCTCACGCCGTTCTGGGCGCGTTGGATCATCGAATTTGCCAGCGGATAATCGGTGAAGCTAAACGCGAGAAAGCGGATCTCCAACTGCGCCGCGTTCACCGTCGGGATGACCGCCTGTTCGAGCGCGCCGTCCTCCGGGGTGAAGATCACCCAAATCGCCGAATCGTTTACGACGGTATGCTGTTCCGCCAACTGCGAAGGCGACCGCGGACCAAACTGCCCATCCCACATTTCTTGAAATTCCTTTTCGTACATCGCCGCCACCACAGGCGAATGGATCGCCAGCGCGTTGTTATCCTGCTTGAAGATGGCATTGCTCGTCAAGTTGGTCGAACCCGTCCACACGGTTTGATAATCGAACACGATGAATTTGTTGTGCATCAACGCCGAGCGATCGTCGGCGCGGACTTCGATGCCCGCCTCCTGCAACATGGCAAACTGACCGCGATCCGGTTCTTCATCCGCTTCGAGACCGTATTCGTCGTCTGTCACCCAGCGGACGTCCACGCCGCGTTGACGGGCGGCGATCAGCGCCTCGGCGACCGGGGTGAGATCGAATTCAAACGCCGCGAGGTGAATACTGTTCTGCGCGGCGTTGATCTTTTCAATTAACTTTCCCTCGACAGAGTTTTGCCATTGTGATGGGTCGTTGACGCTCAAGCGCTCCGTAAAATAAACTTCCCACCATGCGCCACTGGGAGGTTGCACGGTCGGCGGCAAACCGATAGGCGTTTCGATCCCCAAAGGCGTTTCTAAAATCGGCGGGGTTGGCGTTGCGTTTCCTACATCCGACCCGCCGCCCGTCAGCAACGCGATCGCGCTTACCCCGCAGAAAAAAATTAAACCGATGAGCGTGCCAAGCGCGTTGGCGCGCGAAATCCTTCGCCGCCTCGACATGCTCAGCCTGATTTCGCCAACAACTCTTTCAACTTCACGATGGCTTGCCCCTGCGCCGCGCCGGTTGCGGTTGCCAGCAAAACCTCCAATCCATCGGCGGACGGAAGTTTTACATCCTTGCTGCGCATCGCCTTCCAATGCTCCAGCAGTTTTTCTTTCAATTGCGCGCGGGTTGCGGCGTCGGCATATTTTCCCGCCGCCCAATTCCCGGTTGCGCGCATAAATTGCCGCAGCGCTTTGAGCCGCGGCTCCAAATTCAATTCTGCGGACGAGTCGTCCATCCCATCCGTGGATTGGGCGATCTGCCCGGCAAGTTCGATGCCCCAGCTCAACAACAGCGTCGCGGCTTCCGCTTCGAGCATGTCGAGCAGGGATTCGTTCCCCGTGACGGTCTTACGCGCGTTCTCGATTCGGGTTTGGATGTCTGCCATCGCTCAGCCCTCCAACGCGGCAAAGTCTTCCGGCTTGCCCAGCGGATAACGGCTGGCAGACGGATCAATTCGCTTGACGAGACCCAACAGCACATCCCCGCTTCCCGCCTCGACGTACGACTGGATGCCCAGCCCGCGCAGCGCCTCCACCGATTCGGTCCAGCGCACGCGCGATTGCATCTGCGCTTTGATGTCGGCGCGGAGTTCGTCGGCAGTAGTCATTGGTTTCGCATGGACGTTGCTAATTACAGGAATTACGGGGTTGGTCATCGCGCACGCGTCCACCGCCGCGTTCCATTCGCTTTGAATCGAATCCATCAACGGCGAGTGCGCGGCGATGCTGACGGCAAGCGCCTTCGCGCGTTTAGCGCCAGCCGACTTTGCTCCTTCCATGGCGCGTTCGAGCGCGGGCGCGTGACCGGAGATCACCACCTGCCCCGGACAGTTGTCGTTTGCAACTTGCACAATCTCGCCACCCGCGCTTGCCTCGGCGCAGACTTTTTCGAGCGTGGGAATATCCAAGCCCAAAATCGCCGCCATGCCGCCGGGATTCAATTCCCCGGCGCGCTTCATCAATTCGCCGCGTGTGCGGACGAGTTTGAGTCCGTCGGCGAAGGGCAGCGCGCCTGACGCGGTGAGCGCGGATAACTCGCCGAGTGAATGTCCCGCAAGCGCGGCAGGCGTCCCGTCGGGGAAAAGATGCGTGAACGTCATCCACGCGGCGATCGAGTGGATGTACAACGCGGGCTGCGTGTTGAGCGTCTCATTGAGTTCGGCGTCGGGTCCGCCCCACATCGTCTGCGAGAAGGCGCGGCCGAACAGCGCGTCGGCTTCGTCGAAAAATCGTTTTGTGACCGGGTATTTGGCGGCGAGGTCTTTGCCCATCCCAACAGCCTGCGAGCCTTGCCCGGGGAAGATAAATGCGGCGGTTTGCGGATTGATTTTCATGTGGAGTTAAACACAAACGGGTCGTGTGCGTCACGACCCGTATTGTTTATTCAGCCTTTTTCTTTTCTTTTTTCACTTCGACCACTTCGCGCCCTTCGTAAAATCCGCAGTTGGGGCAAACCGTGTGCGGAAGGCGCATCGAACCGCAGTTCGAGCAGGCGGTGAGGTTGCGAGGCTGCAAGGCATCGTGCGCGCGGCGGTTGTCGCGGCGGCTCTTCGAGTGCTTGCGCTTTGGATGTGGGGGCATTGATCGTACTCCTTTATTTTACGCTTGCGGGGACACATGCCCCACGATTTTTGCTTGAAGCGGGCAGATTATAGCGTCAGGAGATAGGTGCGTCAAGGACAAGACAGGCGACGTACCGCTTACTCAAAGCCAAAAATTCCCAACGCGAATCTACGAATTTGCGAATAAGGCGAATGAAATCTTCAAAATTCGTGAAATTCGCCCATTCGCGACATTCGCGTTCTAAAACTTTCATTCCTTCAAGCGGCTTCGAGAAGATCTTAGGTAGGCATCTCACCTCGCCACCGGCGAAGGGAACCGCAACAAATCCCATAGTAAAATCGGGGACATGGAATTGCAGATCGCGGTTGCCAAGGTCAACAAATACGCGACCTCCGAGAGCGGCGACACGCTCGAAGTAGTCGAACGCCCGAATGGCGGATTATCCGTCGTGCTTGCCGATGGGCAGACCTCCGGGCGCGGCGCGAAAGCCGTTTCGCTGATGGTCGTCCGCAAAGTGATCGGCTTGCTTGCGGAAGGCGTCCGCGATGGAGCGGCGGCGCGCGCTGCCTCGGACGCACTGTTCACTGAGAAGCATGGAAAAGTCATCTGCACGTTGAACATTGCCTCGCTCGACCTGCACAGCCGCACGCTCGTCCTCACCCGCAACAACCCCTCGCCGTTATTCATCTGCCGCGGCGACAAGATTGACAAACTAAGCGCGGAAAGCATTCCCCTGGGAACTTCACGCGACGTGCGCCCGCTCATCACAGAATTACCCATCGAACCCGGGCTGACGATCGTCATTTACACCGACGGCTTGGTGCACGCCGGCGAACGACGCGGCATCCCGATGGACGTTGGCGCGATCCTGCGCTCCGTGCTGGAAGACCAGGACCCCAGCCCGCAACACCTCGCGGACACGCTCCTCGCGCAAGCGGTCAACCTCGACGACAACCGTCCCGCCGACGACATCAGCGTATTGGTGCTGAAATCCACCTCGCGCACCGGCGACGCGGTGCGGCGCATGACCGTCCGCCTGCCGATCGAACGTCCTCCCGAACCTTCGATTCGCTAACATGGAGCCTCCAAGTACCAAGCCATTGATCGGCATCGTGGGTCCTTGCGGTTCGGGAAAATCCACGTTGATGGCGGGTCTCGAAGCGCGCGGCTATCGTTGCCGCCACATCGCACAAGAACATTCCTACGTACAAGCCATGTGGCAGATCATCACCAAGCCCGATGTGTTGATCTATCTGCATTCATCTTTCGAGACTAGCACAAAACGCAGAAAATTAGATTGGCAGGAAAAAGATTATCACGAACAACTTCGCCGACTGGCGCACGCGCGCGAACACGCGAACATAATCATCGAAACAGATCAACTGACTGCGGACGAAGTTCTGGCAAACACTTTAGACTTCCTCGCAAGATTGGACACATGAAACCCTTTATCGCTTCACTTCTGACCTTGAGCCTGCTCGCGCTTTCCTGCAACTTTCTCGTGCCTACAGCGCCCCCCCCGCCGACGACCAGCCCCGCCCCTCCGACTTCGTCCCCTCTCAGCCCTCCCCCGCCAACCGCGACACATCCGCCGTCGAATCTTCCCAACATCCTCGATACGCCCTGGGATGATCTATCCATCTTCAAAGACGGACTCGCCCCCTCGGCGCAACCCGTGTTGGAGGAACTCCGCGGCGCGAGCGTCTATCACCTCCAATTGAACATCGCCGACGACCTGTTCAACGTCACAGGTATGGAGGAGGTCAAGTACACCAACAATGAAGACGTTCCGCTGACCGAGATTCATTTTCGCTTGTTTCCCAACATCCTCGGCGGAGGGATGAAAGTCTCAAACCTGCGCGTGGATGACGCGCCGGTCAAGCCGCGTTACGGCTTGCGGAACAGTCTGATGATCGTGCCGCTCGCCGAGGCGTTGTCGCCGGGCGAGAGTGTGATCATCCACATGGATTTTTCGGTCGTTGTCCCCCAATCCGTTGACCTGAATTACGGCGTGCTCGCGTACGCCGACGATGTTCTCGCCCTCGCGCACGCGTACCCGATGGTCGCCGTGTACAACGACGAAGGCTGGAACGCGGAAATCCCACCGCAATCGGGCGATGTCGCGTTTGCCGACATGTCGTTCTACCTCGTGCGCGTCACCGCGCCGAAGGGGGTCACGGTGATCACTTCCGGGCGGGCGATCGGCGCCGACGAGGCGGGGCAGGTTCAAATCCAGAATGTAGCGAGCGGACCGGCGCGCGATTTCTATCTAGCCGCGAGCCCCGCTTACGAGGAGACGTCTCAAACCTTTGGCGAGGTTACCATCCGCAGTTACGCGCCGCAATATCTGAGCGAGGGTTCACAAGCGGCGGTGGAGATCGCCTCGCAGGCGGTTGAGGATTTCAGCGCGCGGTACGCGCCGTATCCATACACTGAACTAAAAATTGTCGCCACACCCACGCTTGCGCTTGGCATCGAATACCCCGGCATGATCGCCATCACCTCCTGGGTTTACGAAGCGGGCAAAAACGATCCCTATTTCGAGGGGACTGTCGCGCACGAGGTCGGACACCAGTGGTTCTACAATCTCGTCGGCGACGACCAACTGGACGACCCATGGCTCGATGAATCGTTGACCCAATTCATCACCTTGCAATATTATTCCGACGAACACGGCGCGACCGGGGAAGAGGAATTCCGCTCCTCGTTGGAGGGGCGTTGGGCATACATTGACAACGAAACAATCCCGATCGGTTTACCGGTCGCCGAGTACACCGATTTCGAGTACAGCGCCATCGTCTATGGGCGCGGACCGCTGTTCTTCGTCGCATTGAAAGAAAAGATGGGCGACGCCGCCTTCGACGCGTTCATGCGCGAATACACTCAAAGCCTCGCGTGGAAGATTTCCACAGCCGAATCTCTGCAAGCGCTCGCGGAAAAAAATTGCGCCTGCGAACTCGACGCGCTCTTCGATGAGTGGGTCTATCCCTGAACGGTTCGTAGTATAATCACCGCCGCGTGGCGCCCAATGGTCAAGTCGAGCGGCGATCTTTCGCTCGTATCGAAACCCAGCGCCATATTTTTATGGATGGAGTCTGATCTCGCATGATTCGTAACCTCACCAACCGTTTACTCTTGATCGCGCTGGTCCTTGTGGCAGCGTTGTGGATAGACCTAAACGATAAAATCTCGGTCCCCAATCCGTTCGACCAAAGCGCCAACCTCTTCGAACGAAGCGTCAAACCCCGCCTCGGGCTCGACCTGCAAGGCGGTTTGCAAGTGTTGCTCGAAGCCGACCTCCCGGAGAGCGCCCAGGTCACGCGCGATTCGATGGAAACCGCCCGCGAAATCGTGGAAAACCGCACCAATGCCCTCGGTGTGAGCGAGAACGTCATTCAAGTCGCGGGCGACCGCCGCATCGTCGGCGAGTTCCCCGGCGCGGAGGACGCGGACGCGATCCTCGACATCATTCAACAAACCGGCTTACTGGAATTCGTAGACACCGCCGACTTCACTCCGCAAGAAGGCGCGACGATCCAAACCGACTATTTGCCCGGCGCAACCGAAACGCCGGCGCAACCGGTGGAGGGCGGCACAGTCTTCCACACGATCATGACCGGCAAGGACCTCACCAGCGTCAACGTTGGGCAGGATACACAAACCGGGGAAATCGGCATCAACTTTGTCCTGACCTCCGAAGGCGCGCAGATCTTCGGGCAACACACCGCCGCGAACGTCGGCAAGACTTTGGCGATCGTGCTGGATAAAGTCGTGATTTCGGCGCCGGTCATCAACACGGCGATCACCGGCGGACAGGGAACCATCACCGGCAGTTTTACCAACGCCTCTGCGAATGCGCTGGCGGTGCAACTCCGCTATGGCTCACTGCCGATTCCCCTCAAAGTGGTCGAGACGCGTATCATCGGTCCCACGCTGGGCGAAGATTCGCTCCAAAAAAGCCTGGTCGCGGGGCTGGTCGGATTCATCATCGTGGCGCTGTTCATGGGCATTTATTACCGCCTGCCCGGCATCGCGGCGGACGTGTCCATCCTGCTCTACGCCCTCATCCTCTTCGCGGTCTTCAAATGGATCGGCGTGACCCTCACACTGCCCGGCATTGCCGGCATCATGCTCAGCACCGGCTCCGCGCTGGATGCGAACATCCTGATCTTTGAACGCCTGAAAGAAGAACTCCGCGCCGGCAGGACGTTGAGGCAGGCATTCGACCAGGCATGGAGCCGGGCTTGGCCCTCCATCCGCGATTCAAATATCGCCGCGCTCATCACCGCCGTGATCCTCTTCTGGTTCGGCAGCGCGTTCGGCGCCACCATCGTCAAAGGCTTTTCGTTGACGCTGGCGCTCGGCGTGCTCATCAGCTTATTCTCGTCCCTGTATATCACCCACGCCCTGCTCGCGCTCGCCTTCGACATTTTCAAACCGAAAAACTACGAACGCTGGATCGGCATTTAGGAACCGCCATGAACATTCTCGGAAAACGCTACTATTTGTTCGCCATCTCGCTTCTAATCATTGTCCCGGGGTTAATCCTGCTTTTCACCGGCGGCTTGCCGCTTTCGATTGACTTCAAAGGCGGCTCGCTCCTTGAAGTGAAATTCAAAGATCAATCGCCCACGCCCAGCGACATCATCGCAACGTACGACACGGCGAACATCAAAGATACGCAAGTGCAAACCAGCAGTACCGGCAGTTACGTCATCCGCTCGGAATTCCTGACCAACGAAGCCAGAGATTCGATCCTGACCGCCCTCACCGGCGCGTATGGCGAAGTGGAAGTCGTCCGCTTCGACAGCGTGGGACCCAGCGTCGGCGAACAAGTCACCTCGCGGGCAACTTTGGCGGTGGCGGTCTCGTCCATCCTGGTGGTGCTTTTCATCGCCTGGTCGTTCCGCGGCGTGCAAAACGCCTTCCGCTACGGCGTGTGCGCCATCCTGGCAATGATCCACGATGTCGCGATCATCTTCGCCATCGCCGCCTACGGCAGTAAATTGTTCGGCTGGGAGATCGACGCGCTCTTCCTCACCGCGCTCCTGACAGTCATCGGCTTCTCGATGCAAGACACCATCGTCGTGTTCGACCGCATCCGCGAAAACATGAACATCTATCGCCGCCTCGACTTCGAGAATCTGGTCAACCATTCCATCGTCCAAACCTTGCAGCGCTCGATCAACACCCAGTTGATGACGGTCGAATTCCTCCTGCTGGCGCTCATCCTGTTCGGCGGCGTCACCTTGCAGGAATTCGCCTCCATCCTCCTGGTCGGGCTCCTCAGCGGAACGTACTCCTCCATCTTCATCGCCGCGCCGATCCTGGTCCTCTGGGAAAATCGCGAGTGGGAAAACTGGTTCAAACGCAAGGCAACCGCCTAAGCGACTCAACAAACTCGTAGGGCAATTTGCTAAATTGCCAACCTCATAAAGCAACTGCTAAACTGCCAACCTGCCCAACAAAAAAAAGGACACGCACAGTGTCCTTTTTTATCGCCGAAACCATTGCGTCAGCGCTCTCATGATCAGTGAATGGAATCTACTCCTGCGGCAAACTAACATCGTAGATGGATATTCCTGCTCATAAGATTTCAGCCTCAAAAGCAATCGCACGATATCCTGGTTTGGTTTATTCCGGTACATAACCCTTGCCGCCTGCCGTTATTTGGATTCACAGGAACAGGACGCACGTCAGGATTTTTGGTTACAAAAAGCCCCGCCTAATATTAGACCTCTTGCGAAAGTCATTTTCGCCACAGAGAACACACCGTTCGTGCCGCGAGCACGACGGTGCGAGACGGCAGAGAAAAAGAGAATTTCCACCTGCCCCGAACGCAGGTGCGGGGTCAAAGGT
>JADLBX010000031.1 GCA_020847435.1 Anaerolineales bacterium | reverse complement strand
TGGACACGGACAACACGGATTACACTGATTTTCACGGAAAAACCTTTTCAAAAATCTGCTCTTTTCCGTGCGTTCCGTGAAATCCGTGTACAAAAGAATGATGCTTTGGACTTAAGAAACGCTTTCTTGCAACGGAGATGAACCTATGCTTCAACAAAAACCAAAGATGAACCGCCGCGACTTTCTCAAGTTGATGGGCGCGTTCGCGGGAGCCGCGGGCGCGTCGGCGGCGATCACGGCTTGCGCGCCGGAACAGGTTCCCCTTCCGGACCCGACGCGGGTTGTCCCCATCCAGCCGACGGGAGTCCCGCCTGAACCAATCCTCCCGCCCGTCGAGTTGGGAATCATCGCGTTGAATCGAATGGCATACGGACTGCGTCCCGGCGATCTCGAAACGTTCAATGCGCTCGGCGCGACCGACGATGAACGCTTGCGCGCCTACGTCGCGCAACAGTTGAATCCCGAAACGATTGACGATAGCGAGTTCGAAGCGCGTTACAACGCGGCGGGTTTTGAAACTCTTCACAAAACGCAGGACGAATTGTATTTCGAACACATCGCGAATAATCCGTACGATTCGAACAACGATGAATATTGGAATTGGTACGCCAAGCCCGCGTATGAATTGGTAGACGCGACCTTCCTGCGCGCGGTGTACAGCAAAAAACAACTCGTGGAAGTCCTCGCCGATTTTTGGCACAACCATTTCAATGTGTATTTTTGGCAGGACGACGGCGTGCCGATGCTGGCGTCGTACAACCGCGACGTGTTGCGCGCGCACATGTTTGGCAACTTCCGCCAGATGCTCGAAGCGGTCGCGACGCATCCCTCGATGTTGTATTACTTGAATCAAAACAATTCATCCGATGCGGGACCGAACGAAAACTTTGCGCGTGAGTTATTCGAATTGCACACGCTCGGCGCGGAAAATTATCTCGGCGTGCTCGATCCGAATCTCGTTCAGAAAGACGCCAACGGAATCTCCATCGGCTATGTGGACAACGACGTGTACGAATCGGCGCGGGCGCTCACCGGCTGGCGCGTGGACGACGACATCTACGAATACGAAGACGGCGTCGAAAAGACGGGTCGCTTTTTGTATTACAAACCCTGGCACGACCGCTTCAACAAATTGATTCTCGGAAAATATATTCCCGCCGACCAGCCTGACATGCAGGATGGACGCGACGTATTGGACTTGCTCGCATATCATCCGGGCACGGCACGCTTCATCTCGCGCAAGCTCGCCCGCCGTTTCACCTCGGATAATCCGCCTGATTCAGTTGTCCAAGCCGCCGCGCAAACTTTTATGGACAACCGCTCCGCGCCCGATCAACTCAAGCGCGTGGTCGAGACGATTCTGCTTTCGCCTGAATTCCGTTCCACGTGGGGCGCGAAGATCAAACGTCCGATCGAAGCGGTCATCTCGATGATGCGCGCCCTCAACACCGACTTCACCAAACTCCCCGGCGGCATCCCGTGGATGTGTTCGTTGATGGGGCAAGCCATGTTCGAGCGGCGTCCGCCCGACGGCTACCCCGACGTGAAAGAAGCGTGGGCAAATTCGATGTCCATGTTGTATCGCTGGAATTTCGCCGTCGGCATTTCGCAAAATTGGATGGACGACGAGGAACAACAACGCGTCATTCGGACGGACGTCGTCGCGCAGACTCCCGCCGACCTTCGCACCGCCGCATCTCTCGCGGACTTTTGGATTCCACGCCTCCTCAACCGCCCCCTGTCCGACGCGGACCGCGCGGCGGTCATCGCGGTCATGGCGCAGGAATACGGTCCGCAAGACGAACTCGACCAAGATCACATCAATTACGTCCTACCCGCCATGGTCGAAGTCATCCTCATGAGCCCCGACTTTCAATGGAAATAATCCACTAATCTTCGCTAATCTCCGCGAATGCAAAATTTAGCGAAGATTAGCGTGGATTAGCGGAAAGGAAAATTATGCCTCCACAAAAATATTCACGCCGAAACTTCTTGCAGGGATGCTCCGCCGCCATCGCCGAACTGGCTGGCGCGCGCTTGAGCAACCTCGCCTTCTCGCAACAAGACAACCCCACCGACACGCTCGTCGTCGTCTTTCTGCGCGGCGGCTGGGACGCGCTCAACGTCGTTCCGCCGCGCGCTGGCGACGACCGCGGCTACTACGAACTCGCGCGTCCCAACATCAAGATCAGCAATCTATTGCCGCTCAACGACCAATTCGGTCTGCATCCCGCGCTCGCCCCGTTGCATGGACTGTACCAGCAAGGCAAGATGGCAGTCGTCCACGCGGTGGGATTGAACTACGACACGCGCAGTCACTTCGACGCGATGGAGTACATCGAACTAGGCACGCCTGGGCAGAAAAGCACTACCTCAGGCTGGATCACGCGTCACTTGCAAACGAGCGGGGTTTCGTCCATTTTGCCCGCGCTCTCTACGTCGGGCGCGCCGTCGTCGCTCTTGAATTTTGTCCCCACCGTGAACTTGAACGACCCATCGGAATTTTCGCTCTGGGATAACGGACTCGCCGCGTCGCATCAAACCGCTCTGCGACAAATGTACGCAGGCGAAACTCTCCTCCATCGCGCGGGCGCGCGCACGCTCGAATCGCTCGATATCGTCAGCCCCATCGTCGAGCAGGATTATCAACCATCCAACGGCGCGCGCTACAACGACGACGAACTCAGCCAACAACTCAAAACCGTCGCGCGCATGATCAAACTCGAAACGGGTCTGCGCGTCGCTACCGTGGATTACGGCGGCTGGGACACGCACGAATACGAAAACGACGGCGACGGCGGCTACATCGCGGACTTGCTTGGCAATCTCGCCAGCGGACTTTCCAACTTTTATCTCGATCTCGATTCGGGCTACACCGATAAATTATCGGTCGTCGTCATCAGCGAATTTGGTCGCCGCCTCGTACAAAACGAATCCTACGGCACGGATCACGGTCACGGCAACGTGATGTTCGCCCTCGGCGGCGGCGTCAACGGCGGACAAGTCTATGGCGCGTGGCCCGGTCTGCACAACGACCAACTCTACGATCACGCCGACCTCGCCATCACCACTGATTATCGGCAAGTCCTCACCGAACTGCTCTCACGGCGACTTGGCAACGCCGATGTCGCATCCGTGTTCCCCGGCTACACTCCAACAGGCGAGATGGGGATCTTTAACGGGATTTAATTGCGTAGTCGGCGTTCTCTAACGCCGATGACAATAAAACAGGCTCCGCGTCTTTCCGACGGGGAGCCTGTTTTTCAAGCGGGGACAGAGTCTACGCTTGCGCGCCAGCCGTCGCCTGAGTCTGAACCGTGTTTTCCCTCCGCCACAAAAAGAGAATGACGATGAGATATCCAAAATAGGCGATCATCTCGGTGAGCGAGGGATTCCCGTTGTAGCCGAACAATGTCTTGAGCAAAAGTCCCATCACAGAGTTTTCATCGAGAACGGCGTTTAGATCCCAGATGTGTTCGATCACGGGGGGAATCAAGCCGACTTCGTTGAACTCATGCACGCCGTGCGCGACCAAGCCTGCCGCAAATAGGATTAACAACAACCCCGTCACTTGGAAGAAGCGGCGCAGGTCGAGGCGGACGGTGGTGGCGAAGATGGTATAGCCGAGCAGGATCGCTGTGCCAAGACCGAGGATCGCGCCAGCCAAAGTCTGCGCGATGTTGTTTGAAACGTCGCTGGTGGCGCCGACGAAAAACGCGGCAGTGATGAAGAGCGCGAGTTCGATCCCCTCTCGCACCACCGCGACAAACGCCAGCCAAAACACGGCGCGCTTGCCTGTAGACGATGCGGCTTTGTTGACGCCTGCCTCCAGTTCGCCTTTGAGGAAGCGGGCTTGTTTGCCCATCCAAAAAATCATCCACGTGAGGATGCCTGCCGCGATGAGCATGGTCACGCCTTCGAAAATCTCTTCGGCTTCTTCTTCAAGCGAGAGTCCGAACACGGTGAGCAGGATCGCGGCGAGGATGCACACGCCGACCGCGCTCAGCGTTCCGAGCCACACCGCAGGCGAGAGATTGGTACGGCGGATTTTTGTCAACGCGCCGAGCACGATGCCGATGATGAGTGCGGCTTCGAGTCCTTCGCGCAGGGATAACAGGTACGTTGGTAACACTGGATAGTTCTCCACTTCAAGATTGAATTTTGTCGGTTTATAACAAACTATCCAGCAAGATTCCAGATATGCCTTTGTAGATTCAAATAAGCGGGGTTGAGGAGCGGTTTCAACGTGGTTGATGAATTGGAAAATGAAACAGGCTCCGGGTCGAAGAGACGGGGAGCCTGTTGTTTTATACCGCAATGCTCATTCTTGTTTTGTAATAGTCTCGAGGAGAGGAAGCAAAGCAGGCAGGTCGTTTGTCGCCACCTGCCAGAGAATATCTTCATCCACGCGCATATAATCATGGACGATTCTATGTCGCATGCCCACAATTTTTCGCCAGGGGATTTCAGGATGGTCTCCCCGAAAATCATCGGAAACTTTTCGCGCGGCTTCGCCAATTACCTGAACCAGATGAGTTAACCCGAGTCTCAAGATATCGTCTGCATCGTATTCGGTTCGGGTTTTATCTTTGAGCGCTTGGACCGCCCGCCGAGTCATATCCAACATATGACCGATGTAGACCGAGTCCTCATGTCTAGCCATACGCAACCTTCGCCTCTTTTAATACCCTGTCCTTGATGCGGTGGTTGAGGAATTTTGGCGTAACCAGATCCACCTCTCGCCCTCCTAGTAATTTGGACAATTCGTCCTGAATGTCTATAAAGTCCAATCCAGGCGTATGACCTTCCTCGAACTCGACTAACACGTCCACGTCGCTGGCTGGACTGAAATCATCGCGCAAAGCGGAACCAAAAAAAGACAAGCGGCGAATGTGATACCGTTGACACAGATCGGCAAGTTGTTCTGGAGAGACTTCCAGTGTTTCTGGTTTCATAGCGTCATTATACCTCTTGAAATTTCTTGCTTCGGAGAGAATCAGCCATAGAATAAAACTCCTCGCATCTTCAACGAGGAGCCCGTTTCTAATTTGCAAACCTGATCTATGCTTTCTTCTTCGCTACCGCCTTCTTCCCCTTCGCGGACTTGCGATACGGCGGCATATCAATCACGCAGATTTGACATTTGCTCGTGTCCAGCAACTTATTCCAAAGACTTGGGTAACTCTTCGCAAACGACTCGGGGTCGAGCGTGGAGGTGATCACCGTCGGCAGGTTGGCGTAATAGCGGTGGTTCAGAATCTGGTGCAGTTTATCCTCCGCCCACACGGAGGAGATGCCGCTTTCCTTCAAATCGTCGAGCATGAGCAGGGGCGTGGTGCGGATCTCGTAGGCGCGGCGATCAAACGTCACGTCGGAGTTGGGGCGGAAGGTCGCTTTGAGGTAGTCGAGCAGAGTCGAAACTTCGGAAAGAATCGCTTGTCCGCCGAGGAGGAGTCGGTAATTGCCGATCGCCGCGGCTAGGTGAGTCTTCCCGTTGTGCGATTGTCCCAGAATGACCAGCCAGCTGTTCGGACTCTCCGCAAATTGCACAGCCGCATCGAGCGCTTCGTGCAACCGCTTGACGTGTTGCGCGGTCACTTTCTCGCGGACGATTTCCTTGTCTTTGACGGGTCTACCATAGCGGTCTTGTCTTTCCTTGATGATCGTGGTGACAATTTCCTTGCCGACGTCGTCGTCGCGCGTTTCAAAATTGCCGAACGACATTTCTTTGACGTGCGAAAGCGACAGCATCGAGATGCCTGGGTTGCTCGTTTCGGTGGGGCGGCGGTAATCGGGCGCGGTGATGCGGACGTACTTCACGAACTCCGCGTCCTGCAAGCGCGAGCGGATGCGGCTCTCGATCTCGTCGAGAATCAAATTCGTAGTGATGACCGTCGGCAGTTTGTTGATGTAACGATAATTGATGATCTGGAATAATTTTTCCTGCGCCCACGGCGTGGCGTTCTGCGTGCCGAAGTCGTCCATCACCAGCAAGTTTGCGCCGCGAATATCTTCGAAGCGTTGTTCGAATGTCGTTTCAGGATCGTTGTATGCAAAGCGAAGCGAATCGAGCAGATCGGGGACGGTGATAAACAACGTAGGCACGCCGCGTTGCACACATTCATTCGCAATTGCCGCGGCGAGATGAGTTTTCCCGCATCCGTACGCGCCTTCGAGCAACAACCAGCCTTTCAATGACTTGGCAAAATTTTCCGACGCGTCGAGCGCGTCGCGCAGACTCGCCACTTCTTGAGGCGAAACAAACTCCGCTTTCGGGTTGCCCGACGCGTTGAAATTTGCAAACGTGAGATGACTCAACCGTTCGAGGTTGCTCATCTCATACAAACGTTGGCGTGCGTTTTCAGCAATTTCATTGGCGCGGCACACGCACGGTTCGAGCCGACCGAATTTTTCATGTCCCACTGGCACGTCCACGCGCAAAAAGCCCACGCCGCCGCAATGCGGACAATCGGGCTTGCCCAACATCGGCGCGGCGCTACCCGTCGAGATATTCGGCGAACTCGCTTTTGGTGTAGCGCTCAGAACCTTGTCGAGCGTCGCGCTGATCTTTTTGTCCATGCCTGCCTTCGTCCTTCCATCGTTTCAAAACCGCTTCGCAATATTTCCAATTGCGCTTGTTATTTTTTGCCGCCAGTTCAATCGCCTCCGCAACCCATTCGTCCGAATACAACTCCTCGGCGTCTTTCAACGCGTCGGCGATCAACGGCGTGAGCGGACCGATATTTTCCTCGTACAACCGAAACACATTCGGACGTTCCATCGGCGGCGCTGAAATATTACTTGCGGGATTCCACTTTCCACTTTCTATTGCTTGGATTCCCGCCCGCCCTCGCGGCGAATTCAACAGGAAGTAAAGCGCCGCGTCTCTTTCGACCTTCAACATGCTCCCGCGTCGGACGGCTTTCTCAAGCCCACGCGTGATCTCCTCCGCGCTCAAGCCCAACTCCTTGACATTGAAATCCATCCTGCTCAACGCCCGAAACGGACCGTCCATGTGCTCGGCGCGCCACAGGAAGTACATCGTCACCTTCAACTCCGCCGCGTCGTCAATCTCCTTCAATAGATTGTGAAAGAACTTATCGGGCAGTTGAGTGAACGTTTCAGAGTCGGTGAATCCACGAAAGGTTGTCATAACTTAATGTACGCAATATGCACTACGCAATACTTCGTACTTCGTACTCCGTATCTCGTAACTTGTATCTCGTATCTCGCCTCACTCATTCGGCTTGAACACCCTCGTCGCCGCGTTCTCGAACTTCGCCAACGCGCCACGGAAGACCAACTCCACGCTTCCGACGGGACCGTTACGATGCTTCGCCACGATGATCTCAGCCACGTTCTGTTTCACCGTATCCTTCTCATATTGGTCAGGACGGTAAATGAACATTACGATGTCGGCGTCTTGCTCAAGACTGTTATGGACGATGATGTTATTGGCGATAAAATTTTGATGCCCTGGCACAGTTAAATCATAGACTTGTTCTTCACCGTCAGGCTCGATTGAAACGATCGAATCCCAGTAAATATCGCTATGAGCGAGCGACTGCAACTCTTGAGATTGAACGACATGCGCGACGCGTCCCGCACGTTCGCGGCTGACGTTCTGTTTGTATAAGCCTGTGCCGCAGTATTGTGTCTCGATAGCCGCCTGCATCTGGCGGGTCGTCATGCCGATGTTTTGCATGGCAGGGACAACGTGCATGCGCCAAATTTGCTTTGGAATGACGTCGCGGTTGGTGTTGGCTTCGCGTTCTTCAATGTAGTTTTGGATTTCCGCCAAGCGCCTTCGCTTATACGCGCCGACCGCGCCGATTTTCTCGGCGAAGATCGTTAGATCGGGCTTGCCCGTAATGGTAACCGTGTATTGGTCGCGTCCTTTTCCATTTTGAGGAACGCGTTTCAAGATCGCGCTGATTCCAAGATGCAAAAGCAGAGTTTGCACACCGACGGCGAGTTCGCGGCTGCTCGTCGCGTAATAGGCGATGGGACGGGTCTTCTTGCCTTTGACCAATTGCACGCTTCCATCGGTAGCCCATAAGTGCCTGAGAAAGAGAGCGATCGCCTTTTCAGGCTGCTCGAACACCTCGGTTGGAATTTTCTTTTTGTATGAACGGAGACCGAAGGCGCGCAACTCTTCCAACCATTCGGTGATCGCGCTATGTACGTTATGAGTATGGCGTCTCGTTGAACTCAAATACACTTGATACCATTGCTTTTCAGGGGAAACGCGCGGGTTCACCTCGTCTCCGAACACTTCTACTGCAAGGTTCGCGACCATATCCGCCAGATCTCTTTCACGCGTCGTATATTGGATGACGTGACGCGGCAGTGTACATCCATCCCCGATCAGATGCCCCAGTAGCGCCAATTCGGCGTCGGACATGGTTTGTGCGCGTGGACGAGTTGGCAACAAGCGAGGCAATGCAAGATGACCGCCCGTTTGTAATTCATCCAGCCGCTTCCAGCCTTCAATGGTCAGAAATTTGTGATTCCCCGTCGCGCGGATTTCCCTTCCGAGGCGGGTTTTCATTTTAAATACTTGCTTTGTCCCTGTGCTAAACGCGCGGCTCACGGAAGCGTTTTCTAATTTGCGAGTGACGGGATTCAACGCCCAGAGATGGAAGCCAGATTGCCCTTCCAGTTCGCGGATCGGAATGTTTTTTCCGTTTTCAAGAGTGACAAGCGTATCCCCTGTAAGGCAACCCGATTCCCTCAGATCCGAAAGCACAGGTCGTTTATCAGAGCGTTGCTCGACGGCGCGGCTCAACTGCGCCGCGGCAAGGACTGGCACGTTCAACTCACGCGCCAGCACTTTGAGGTTGCGCGAGATGTAGGAAACTTCCTGCACACGGTTGTCGGTGCGCGTGTCGCCGCCCATTAGTTGGAGGTAGTCAATGATGATCAGGTCGAGGTTGTATTCGAGGTGGAGGCGGCGGCATTTCGTCCGCAATTGAAGTGGAGTGATGGCGGGCGTGTCGTCGAGATAGATGTGCGTATCCCCGAACACTTCAATCGAATGTGTGAACAGGGGCCACTCGTTCTCTTGCAGTTTGCCTGTCCGCAGGCGTTGCGAGTCGATTCCCGTTTCCTGCGCGATCAATCTCTGCACAACTTGTTCGTTCGACATTTCGAGGGAAAAGATGGCGACATGTTTTTTGTGAGTCAATCCCGCGTTCTTTGCAATGGAAAGAAGGAAACCAGTTTTACCTTGACCAGGACGGCCAGCGATGATGAGCAAGTCCGAGGGTTGCAAACCCGTCAACATTTTGTCGAGGTCAATGAACCCCGTTGGCACACCGACAATTTCATCGGGACGTTTGGCGAGTGTGTCGATGCGGTCGTAGTAATCGCTCAGCACATTGGAGATCGGTTGCAGGTCGTGTTTGAGCCGCCGTTCGCTGACGTTGAAGACCGCCTTCTCGGCTTCGTCCATCACGGTGTCAACGTTTGTCTTTTCGTCGTATGCGATCGAAGCGATTTTGTTCGCCGCGGTGATCATCTTGCGGCGGACGGAATATCCCTCCACGATGCGCCCGTACGACTCGGCGTTCAACGACGACGGCACTTGGTTCACCAATGCGGTGAGATACGCCGGTCCGCCGATCTCGCTCAACTGCCCGCGTTTGTCGAGTTCGTTCGAAACAGTCAAAAGGTCAATGGGGATGCGTTGTTCGTGCAGGCTGGTGAACGCGTTCCAAATCCACTGATGTCGGTGAATGTAAAAATCGTCCGCGTTCAAAAACTGCGCGACGTCGTAATACACTTCGGGGTTAATGAACACCGCCCCAACGACGGCTTCTTCGGCTTCGCGGCTATGCGGGACTGCCGCTGTGGACGACGCGGGGGCGGTATCTTCAGTGGGAAAAAAGTCGGTCATTTTTTCTTCGGCTTTTTCGGTTGGTCTGGAGTGTCGCCTTCGGATTTATTTTCATCGGGTTTATCGAAATCGAGTTTTTCCAAAAAGTTTTCGAAGACGGACAAACGCTCGGTTCCTTCTTTCGTGAGTGGGGCTGGCTCCGATTTGGGAGGCGGCGCCGCGCCTTCAGCCACTTCCTCCTCAGGGACAATGCTCGCCGCTTCCATCACGCTCGGGTGGACGTAGATCGGCACGTGCGCGCGCACCGACAATGCGATCGCGTCCGATGAGCGAGAGTCGATCTTCAATTCCTTGCCGTTGAAGTCGGCGATGATCGCGCCGAAGTAGGTGTCGTTTTCGAGTTTGACGATCTCGATGCGCGTCACGCGCGCGTTGAAGGCGTTGAAAACATTTCTCAAAAGGTCGTGCGTGAGCGGGCGACTCACTTCCACTTCTTGCAAGGCGACGGTGATCGCTTCCGCTTCGTACGGTCCGACCCAAATGGGGAGGTAGCGTTCCTCGTTGAGCTGTTTTAGCACCACCACTCGGTTGGGCGTCATCAGGTGAACGCGTACGCTGTCAATTTGCACTTCGATCAAATTTTTCATGAGAAACTCCGGCTTGTGTTGGCTATTGTAGCATAATCAATCCGTCGTGTCATTGCGAGGAAGGTCGAAGACCCGACGAAGCAATCCCCTTCACTATATAGAAGATGGCTTCACTTCTTCGCGGCTCGCAATGGCGGCGATTTTTGTTGTGTTGTCAGAAAGATAAAACGCGACTATAATCCCGCCTTGTCACCGGGGACGTTGACACACCAGTTCGGGGCGTGGCGCAGCCCGGTAGCGCACTTGCATGGGGTGCAAGGGGTCGTAGGTTCAAATCCTATCGCCCCGACTGAATCTCAGGCGGCAGTTCAACTGCCGCCTGAACTTTTGTATGTTGAATATGACTCCCGAATTCGTTCCCATCTCCTCTTTCAACCGCAAAGCCTTGACTGGTTTTCTCCTCTCACTGCTGGCTGTCCTCGCGTTGTGCGCGGGGTTGATTCCATTTCCATTCACCAAGTTGATCTGTTTCCCGCCCGGACTCTTACTGAGCGTCGCCGCGTTAATCGTCGGCTCGCTCGCCTTGCGCGAAACGAAGACCGACGGCATGAACGGACGCTCCCTCGCCTGGTTCGCGGTATGGAGCGGCGGCATCGTCCTCGTTGCAATGTTGTGCGTTGCCACGGTTGGCGCGTTGGTGTTTCCGTATATTTCTGATTTCATTCAGCGAGTATGGAAATAATCTCTGGTAAAAATTTGCCAAATCTTTGCTAACCTTGACTCACACCCAAGCGGGGCTAAAATCCAGTTAACAAGCGATGCCACTTAGAACCAGAATGCTGTAAAGATATTGCAAGTATCTGGTAAGAGAGGTTAGAGTATGCAGCGACAACGTAAAGCAATTAGCAAGAAGATGGTTGCCGATGAACTTGAAAATGCCAGATGGGGCTATCAAGCTGCCATAAGCAGTGTAACTTCCCATCAAGATACGTTTTGGTCAATCTTCAACGCCATGCTGGTAGCCAATAGTATTGTGATTGCGGGAATTGGCTTTTCTAACTCAGAGCTTTTCAAGATGTTTCTCTCAATAATTGGTGGGGTTTTGTGTTTCCTTTGGTTATTATTAAGCAAGCGTCATCGTGAATACGTCACATATTATTTGCTCTCAGCGAGAGAAATCGAGGAACGATATTTTCCAAACACTGTAAAGACGTTTTCACGAGGCGGGTATTTTGCTCATGGCAAAACTGTAATTCTTGAAATTGGACAATCTGAACAGAAACGACAAATGGACCCCTTGTCACGATTGATCCGGGGCGAAGCTGTGGCTTATTTCGTCATATTAGTATTCGAACTAATTTATATAGGCGCCTTTTTTATCTAGAAAAACTATCGTTGCGCGACATCTTCAAGACTCTGTATAGAACTTATTCCGAACCGTGACGCGCACTCAAGCGAGGCTGAAATCCAACCAAGAAGCGAGGTTCTATGAAACAAGGATGGAAATACCTGTTGTACGCGAGCATTATCGTTGGGGGATTTATCCTCTTTGAAACCATTCAATTGAAAAATACAGGCTTTGAAGGAAAAGCTCTTTGGGATTGGATGGAACTGCTCATCATTCCCGCTGTTTTGGCTGGCGGGGCATTCTTTTTAAATCGCTCGGAGCGTGCGTTAGAACGGAAGATTGCGGATGACCGAATAAAAGAAGATCGTAGAATAGCAGAGGAGCACGAGAAACTTGAACGTGAACTTGCGATTGATCAATATCAAGAAGTAGGACTTCAAACCTATATTGACAAGATGACCGAATTATTTCTTAAAGAGAATCTAGGAGATACGAAAGATTCCAAAATCAAGACTGTTGCAAGAATCCGCACACTTACCACGTTGAGACGATTAGATTCAAGGCGAAAAGGTCTTGTATTACGTTTCCTTCAAGAGGCAAATCTAATTGGCAAAAATAATCTCATTGTCGATCTGGCTGGGGCAGATTTACATGGCGCGATATTACATGGTGCCAATCTTGAAAATGTTGATCTTCAATCGGTTGATTTGCGCGGTGCAGATTTTCATTCCAATGTTTTGACTAATGCCAACCTGCAAAGTTCAAATTTCGATGGCGCTAACCTAAATTTTGCTTTTCTCTCTAGATGTCAGTTAATGAGTGCAAACCTGAGCAATGCCAATTTGCATCATGCATATTTGAAAGATGCTGATTTACAATACGCAGTCTTGATAAACGCTGATCTTGGTCTGGCTGATCTTCAAGGTGCTAACTTAGAAGGTGCCAGTTTGGATGGTGTTAATTTAGAAAAAGCTAACCTCAAAGGCGCGACCATGCCCGACGGCACAATTCACGAATAGCATTAATCCCTTCTGATAATCCTTCTTGCAATCCCCTCTTCCTTCGATTATCCTTGCTCACGGGAGTGGTTAGGTCCCGGTGGGCTTCCTGGTCTTCAAAACCTGTGGCGGGTCGCGTTGCGGGCCGCGGTGGGTTCGACTCCCATCCACTCTCGCCTATGCAAGACCTCAATTCACCACAGATGAACGCGGATGAACGCTGAGGTTGGATGAAATTTTCGCCCGTATCTCATTCAAATCCAATTGATCTGTGTTTATCTGTGGTTAAAAAACAATTTCAAGGAAACAAATGTCCCTCCCCGAAATCGAAGTCCTCACCAGTCACGTATCGAAAATCTTCCGCATTGACGACGTCACCGCAGGTGACCCGCGTGAGTGGATCGTCCGTTATCGCGGTCAACTGCTCGGCGAAGACACGGTCGCCGCGTACGATCAACTAGCCGAAGCGGTGCGTGGCTACAATCTCACGCCGTTGTTCAGAAAAGGCGAAGAGGGCAGGCAAGCCATCTTTCTTGTCCCAAGTTTGACAACGCCGAATGTGAACGCAAGGATTTATATCAACGTCATCCTGTTCGTTCTCACGGTGATCAGCATGTTGCTCACGGGAGTCGAGATTCCTCCCTCATCCGTGCCTGCGGACGGATCGTTTCCTTTTCTGTATTTGCTTCAAAATATTCTTACGGGCTGGCCCTTTGCGCTGAGCATGATGGGCATTTTGTTCGCGCACGAAATGGGACATTACATCGCCTGCCGCATCTACAAAGTCCCTGCCACGTTGCCGTACTTTTTGCCCGCGCCGCTCATCAGTCCATTGGGGACGTTTGGCGCGTTCATCGCCATGCGCGGCATTCCGAAAAATAAACGCGTCTTGTTCGATGTGGGCGTCGCGGGTCCGATTGCGGGATTGATCGTCGCAATCCCCGTTTTGTTCATCGGCTTGTCGCTTTCGCCGCTTGGACCGATCGAACACGCGCCCGCAGGCATGTCTGGCTTTCTCGAAGGCAATTCGATCTTTTATCTCTTTTCAAAATACATGGTGTTCGGTCAGTTACTGCCGCATCCCGTCAGCACGGGCGGACTGTCGCAAGCGGTGTATTGGTTGCAATATTTCCTCACGGGCGCGCCGATTCCCTTCGGCGGCGTGGACGTGCAACTCCATTCCGTCGCGTTGGCTGGCTGGGCGGGACTGCTCGTCACCGCGTTGAACCTCGTCCCTGTTGGCACGCTCGACGGTGGGCACGTGGCGTACGGCTTGTTCGGCGACAAAGCGCGGAAGATTTTTCCTTTCGCCATCGGCGCGTTGATCGCCTTGAGCGTTTTGCCGTCCCTGCTCACGCTTTCGCTCGCGGCGTTCAACTCCAGTTGGATTTTGTGGGTGTTCATTTTATTTTGGCTGGGCAAAGTGCGCGCGCAACCGCTGGACGAGATCACCGAACTCGATTCGCCGCGTCGCGCCTTGGGGTTTGTGATGTTAATCGTGTTCGTGTTACTCTTCACGCCGATTCCGATGGTGATGTATTAATCCATGTCGTTGCGAGGAGCCCGAAGGGCGACGAAGCAATCTCCTCGATTCATTCAAGAGATTGCTTCGCTCGCTATCGCTCGCTCGCAACGACATACTGAGACGAGTTAATTGATGACAATCAGAAAAATTCCCATCGCAATTTTGCTATTCGTTTTTATTTTCTCCGCTTGCACGCCGACGACAACCGATTCGAATACGCAGACGCCGCGCCCGAGCGCGACGGCAAACGCCGAAGATGCGAAAACGCCGACGCCAGAGGCGAGTCAGCTTGGCGTCGAGAAAGACGCGTTGCGCGGGAAGCAGGTCAACATCTGGCATCCGTGGTTCGGCGCGCAGGCGAGTCTGTTTGAGTCGCAAGTCGCGCAATTCAACGCCGAGAACGAGTGGGGCATCGTGGTCGTCGCCGAATCCAAAAATAATTACAACGAAATTTTTTCGCAGACCTCCGCCGCGTTGGAAAATTCGAGCGCTCCGCAAATTGTGATCGCGTTGCCCGAACACGCGCTCGCATGGGGCGACGACGTGACCGATTTGAATCCGTACGTGCACGATCCCGAATTTGGGATGAGCGCGCTCGAGATGTCGGATTTTGCGAACGTGATCTGGCGGCAGGATGAAGTGGGCGGCAAACGATTCGGCGCGCCCGCGCAACGGACGGCACGCTTCATTCTCTACAATTCAACCTGGGCGCGCGGACTTGGATTCGATTCGCCGCCTCAAAATTCTTCCGAGTTCGAAGCGCAAGCCTGCGCCGCGCACGACGCGCTCACAAAAGATTCCGACCCGAACAACGATTCGCTCGGCGGCTGGCTCATCGACTCCGACGCGCACACCGCGCTTGCGTGGATGCTCGCGTTCGACGGCGGCGCGCAAGAGGAAAACGGTTATCGTTTTCTCGCGCCGGGCAACATTGACGCGTTTAAATTTTTGAAATCGTTGCAACAAAAAAGTTGCGCATGGGTCGCCTCGCCCGACCTCTCGGTCTACGATCGCTTCGCCGCGCGGCAGGCGTTGTTCGCCACCGCGTCTCTCGAAGAATTTTCCGATCAAGCGCGCGCCTTTTTCGCGGCAAGCAACACCGACGAATGGATCGCCATCCCATTCCCCGGCGCCGAACGCGACGCGCTCGTGGTCTACGGCTCATCGTTCATCGTCTTCAACTCAAACGACGAAACTCAACTCGCCTCGTGGCTCTTCATCCGCTGGATGCTCTCCTCGGAGACTCAAGCCGATTGGGTGCGGACGACTGGACTCTTCCCGCTTCGTTCTTCGACGTTCGACCTGCTCGCCGATTATTCAGCCGATCACCCACAGTGGGCAGACGCGGTGACCTATCTTTCGGATGGCGACGTGACGCCGCAACTTTCATCCTGGCGGCTCGTACGAGTCATGTTGGCAGACGGATTTCGTGATATGTTTGACAGCATCCGCCACCCCGATTTGACCGAAGGTCAGGTGCCGTTAATCTTGAAACAAATGGACGATACGGCGGAGGAACTGAGTAAGTAGTAATTGGTAATTGGAGACTGGAGACTAAAGTGAACGCCCCAAAATCAGAATATCGCGCGCGGCAAGTCGCCGCGAAGACACACGAAGTGGTGGAATATGACCACGACGACTCGAAGCCCGGCAAGCCGCTGTACATCATGGTCCCCGGCGGTTTGGTCGCGTTAGGCGCGTTAGGCACGATCATTCTCATCGCGTATCTAACCTGGTTTGAAACCCAACTGGATCAAAACACAGGCTTAATTTTGATTGGCTTGTTGTTTCCATTCTACGTGGGTGGCGTGTTCTTGTTCAGTTATGGCTATGAGTTGTACAACCTCCCGCGCGCCATTCGTCTCACCGCGATCATCGTTTTTCTAACCGTCGCGGCGGTTGTCATCGTCGCGGTGTTAGCGCTTGTGTTGTTCGGCGGAGGTAAGATGCCCAGCGGTTCCTCAAAACGCGGCTCATCGAAAGGCAGTTCAGGCGGAACCTGGAAGTCTAGATCCGGTTCGTCATCCGTCGCGCCGAAGGTGACGGCGAGCGCCGCGCCATCGTCAACTTCTTCCTCCAACGTTGGGCGAGGGATAAATCTCGGCAATGTCGTTGTGCTTGGCGGCGGAGGGACGCGGACGCGTGAAGTGACCAAGGAAGTGACGAAAGAAGTGGAAGTGCCCGTCGCGCCGAGGTCGGTCACCTGCCCAAACTGCGGACGCGCCTATGTCCCAGCCGATGAAAAATATATTTGTCCCAGTTGCGGCGCGCCGACCCCGCAAGAGTTGATCGAAGAGTCGGAGAAGCCGAGGGCGAGGGAGTAATTTGTAATTTGTAAATGGTAAATGGTAAATGGTAATTGGAGAATTAGAGACTGGAGACTGTTGAGAGGACGAATCGCCTGCATATGGCGCGGCTCAGAAGGAATTTGTGGTTGTGGTAAAATCCCGTTCGCTTGCGGGAGTCGCCAAGTGGTAAGGCATCAGCCTTCCAAGCTGATATTCGTGGGTTCGAATCCCATCTCCCGCTCTCAAGGTCAGTGATCAGTAATCAGTGTACAGCACTCGATCACTGATCACTGATTACTTTTTTTACTGAAACCGGGGGCCCATGGCGCAGTGGTTAGCGCAGGCGACTCATAATCGCTTGGTCGTAGGTTCGAATCCTACTGGGCCCACACTTCGATTGACGATTTACAATTTTTGATTGACGATTGTGCCGTGCAGAAACACGGCATTTTATGTTAAGATGGGCAATGTGTCTAAAACGCTATGAACAAGATTTCCATTGTTGTGCCGGTCTATTTCAATGAAGCCAACCTGCCCGATACGATTCCCCAATTGCTCTCGCTCGCGGAGAAACTCCCCGGCTATTCCCTTGAACTTGTTTTTGTAGACGACGGTTCGGGAGATCGTTCGCTCGATCTGCTGTTGGATTTTCGCTCCCAAAACCCCGAGAAGATCAAAGTCGTCAAACTGACTCGCAACTTCGGTTCGATGTCGGCCATTCAGGCTGGGTTCACGGTGGCGACCGGCGACTGCGTGGGCATGATCTCCGCCGATTTACAGGACCCACCGGAGATATTTTTCGATATGATCGCCCACTGGGAAAAAGGAAACAAAGCGGTCTTTGCCGTCCGGCAGGATCGCGAAGACCCCGTCGTCCAAAAATCGCTCTCGAACCTGTACTACTCTTTCATCCGAAAGTTCGCGCTCGCCGATTATCCCAACGGCGGGTTCGATTTCTTTCTGGTTGACCGGCAGGTGATCGCCGACCTCAACCACATCCGCGAAAAAAATACGAACATCATGACCCTGATCTACTGGCTGGGCTACAAGCCGGTGATGATTCCCTACATCCGCCGGCAGAGGTCGAAAGGCAGATCGCGCTGGACGTTTGCGAAGAAGATCAAATTATTCATTGACACCTTCGTGGCGTTTTCCTTTTTCCCCATTCGGATTCTTTCCCTGATCGGCTTGCTGGTGGCAATCGGTTCCTTCCTATATGGCGCGTTCGTTCTGTTCTATTGGTATTTTTTTGGCACGGAGGTGCGCGGCTGGGTGCCGACCATTCTCGTGTTATCGTTTACCTCCGGTATCCAGATGGCAATGTTGGGCGTGCTGGGCGAGTATTTATGGCGGACACTCGACGAAGCGCGTAACCGTCCTCCGTTTGTGATCGATGCGGTCTTTGATCATGCGGATGGAACGACTCAAACCCAGCCGGAGAATAAGGAGCAGGCATGAGCGATTATTTCGCCCACCCCAATGCGATCGTTGAATCTGCGAAGATCGGAAAAGCCACGCGCGTGTGGGCGTTCGCGCACATCTTGCCCGGCGCCGCGATCGGCGCGGACTGTAACATTTGCGACCACGTCTTCATTGAAAACGACGTGATGGTCGGGGATCGCGTCACGGTCAAATGCGGGGTGCAGTTGTGGGATGGGATCCGGCTGGAGGACGACGTCTTCGTCGGTCCGAACGCCACGTTCACGAACGATCCGTCGCCGCGCAGTAAACAATACCTGACTGAAATTTCCAAAACCGTCGTTCAGAAAGGCGCCTCGATCGGCGCCAATGCGACGATCTTGCCCGGCATCACCATCGGGCAGAATGCGATGGTCGGCGCGGGCGCGGTGGTGACGCGGAACGTTCCGCCCAACGCCATTGTGGTGGGCAACCCGGCGCGCATCGTCCACTATGTGACGGAGAACTTTCAATCCAAAACGCTGGTTTCAGCGTCTGAAACCGGGGAGAGGCAAGCGCTGGTTCCCGGCGTCGCGCTCGTCCAATTGCCGGAGATCACCGACCTGCGCGGCAGTCTGACGTTCGCGGAATTCCCCGGCTTGCTGCCGTTTACGCCGCGGCGCTTCTTCATTGTCTACGATGTGCCCGGCAAAGATGTGCGCGGCGAACACGCGCATAAAGAGTTGGATCAATTCCTCGTTTGTATCAAAGGACAATGTTCGGTGGTGGTGGACGACGGCAATACCCGCCATGAAGTGCGGCTGGACAGGCCGACGCTGGGGCTTCACATCCCGCCGATGGTCTGGGCGACCCAGTACAAATTCACGTCCGACGCGGCGTTGTTGGTCTTCGCCTCTGATGTGTACAAAGCCGAGGATTACATCCGCAATTACAACGAGTATTTGACATTGGTCTCGCGGAAATGAAAATCTCTGTCCCGTTTCTCGATCTGAAAGCGCAGTACGGCGAGTTGCGCGACGAATTGGATCAGGCGTATCGCCGCGTCATGGATTCGGGGTGGTACATTCTTAGCGATGAGGTGCGCGCCTTCGAACAGGAATTTGCGGAGTATCTCGGCGTCAAACATTGTGTGGGGGTGGGCAATGGGCTCGAGGCGTTGCAGTTGATTTTTATGGCATACGGCATTGGGGCGGGGGATGAAGTCATTGTCCCTGCCAACACATATATCGCATCGTGGCTGTCGGTCTCCTATGTTGGAGCGACTCCGATCCCTGTCGAGCCGAATCCGTTGACACATAATGTTGACCCGTCGCGCATCTCCCCAGCTATCACTAAGCGGACGAAGGCGATCATGCCCGTCCATTTATATGGTCAGCCAACGGAGATGGTCGAAATCTGGAAACTTGCGGAACAACATGGGCTTCGCATCGTGGAAGATTCCGCTCAAGCGCACGGCGTTAAGTACATGGGCAGGCTGGCGGGAAATTTAGGCTCCGCCGCCGCGTTTAGTTTTTATCCGACCAAAAATCTCGGCGCGTTCGGCGATGCCGGCGCGGTGACCACCAATGACGACGAACTGGCAGACAAAATCCGCGTGTTGCGGAATTACGGCTCGCGTAAAAAATATTTCAACGAAGTGCGAGGGCATAACTCACGGCTCGATCCATTGCAAGCCGCGTTCCTGCGCGTCAAATTGACTCACCTCGATGAATGGAACGCGCGCCGCGCAAAACTTGCAAGTTATTATCTTGAACGTCTTAAGGGATTGCCCGGGCTCGGTTTACCCGAAATCGCTCCACAGGCGGAGCATGGCTGGCATATCTTCGCTATCACGCACGCGAACCGTGATGGGCTAAAGTCATATCTGGATGAACGCGGCGTGGACACGTTGATTCACTATCCCATCCCGCCGCATCTTTCCGACGCGTATGCCGACCTCGGCTACCAAACTGGCGACTTCCCGTTGACGGAAAAACTTGCGAAGAGTGTTTTGAGCCTGCCGATCGGTCCGCATGTGCGGCAGGAACAAGCCGATCATGTGATCGAATGTGTCAAAGGGTTTTGTCTCGGCGGCTAGACTGGTCTTGAGTGAATGATTGCGAAGCGGTCTTTCATCCGCAGGAACGCTTTTTCGAAAGCCTCATACGAAATGCTGGAGATAACGACCGTGATCACGAACGAAAGCGCCAAACCTGCGAGGGGATAAGCGAGTTCTCGCGTTGGCTCCATGTATGGTTTGATCGTTTTATACGCAAGGAATATCCCCAACTTGTGATACACATATAACCCATACGAGATTTTTCCGAGATAGGCAAGCGCCTTATTTCTGAGCAGGGGTGAAACAGCCCAAATATTTCCTTGCGTGAGCGAATAGATGATCAACGACGTGCCGATGCCGACAAGCGGGTAGGTCAGCATCAACTCCCATTGGATCTTTGTTACGTTTGGCAAATGGGTCACTTGCCAAAGCGCCAGAATGCCGAGCGATAGCCAAAGCAGGTTCGGAATCTTTTTGAGATACTTGTCGAAGATGCCAAGCCCAATGACAATCCCTCCAAGTACCGAGTCGAAATGCGTAAAGGGCAAGACCCAGATATCCGGGTGACCGATCTGGCGATAGATCATCCACGCGCGGATGGACATGCCGAGCAAGCCCGCGCCTAAAAGCAACCAGCCTGCGGTCATGGGTTTCCGCCGATACAAAAAGAGCAAGACCCAGGGGATCAGCAAATAGACCTGCTCTTCGTAGGAAATGGTCCACAAATGGTTGGCATACAGGATGGCGTTGTTGTAGCCCCAGCGTGCGGCCATGAAGTTGTCGGTAAAGGTCAACATGCCCAGCCCGCGCGTCAGGAGCGAGTCGCTCCAGCCTTCCCTTTGAACGGTCAGCGTGACTGCCAGGATGGTAAAGAAAAAATAGAGGGGCCAGATGCGAAATGCCCGGCGGATGTAGAAATTCTTGACGGCAAGCGTGCCGGTTTCGCGGTATTCCACGAACAACAGCCGCGCAAATAAAAAAGCGGAAAGGCAAAGGAACAGGTCAACCCCCATCCAGCCGTATTTTGCAGTCACGACCCATGCGTCGCTCAGGTCCGAATAGCCTGCATGATGGATCAGGACCAGCAGGAAGGCAAAGAACCTCAAACTATCGAGTTCGGGGATATAAAAGCTATTCTTTTTCATCCGTATTTTCGACCCTTCCAGTCTCTTAGGGCAATCGCATTAGAAAAATTTGGTACTGAAAATGCCTCATTTTGTTTGAGAATCCGCTAATCTCCACGAAGTTACGCTAATTTTTTTAGGAAAATTCGCGCAGATTAGTGAAGATTAGTGGATAAAAAGCCCAAATGCGATTGCCCTATCCAGTCTCTCGATTAATGCGCCGCGTGAATTATGTTATCATACCTCGAACAACCAGCGCCCATGTCGCCCTATCTCGCCACCCTCCTTACCTTTGTCGTCGCCGTCGCGTTCTTGCGCCTCATGGATTTTCTCGCCCAGCGCGGGGTGATCGAAAGCCGCTTGAGCCGCAAATTCATCCACATCGGCACGGGTCCCATTTTTGTCTTATGCTGGCTCATGTTCACCGACGTTTTTATTTCCCGCTGGCTCGCCGCGCTCGTGCCTTTGGTGATCACGCTTCAATTCGCGCTCGTGGGCTTGGGCATCGTCAAAGACGAAGCCGCGGTCAAAGCCATGTCGCGCAGCGGCGACCCGCGCGAGATTTTGCGCGGTCCGTTGTTTTACGGGATCGTCTTCGTCGCGGTCACATTGATCTACTGGAAGGATTCGCTGATCGGGATTCCCGCCCTGATGATCCTCTGCGGCGGCGACGGGATCGCCGACATCGTCGGGCGCCGCGTCAAATCTCCGAAGTTATTCTGGTCGCCCGAAAAGAGCGTTGCCGGCTCCCTCAGCGTTTTCGTCGGCGGCTGGGCGTTGACCATGCTCATCTTCGCCGTCTACGTTTGGATGGGCGCTTTCAGCGGACCGGTGACGCGTTTTGTCTTGCCCGTCACGTGGGTGGCGCTTGGCGCAACGCTGGTCGAGTCGTTACCCTTCAAAGACATTGATAACCTCACGATTGCGCTCGCCTGTGCCGTTATCGGTCATTTTGTCTTTTGACTTTCTTTTTTCACCGCAGAGAAATTGAGTTCTAAATTCTTTTCTCAAAGTTCTCCGTGCTCTCTGTGGCTTTCGATTGGTTGCATAGAGACGGGTCACCGGGCTTTCTCTTCCTCATCCTTCTTCAAGATCATCACGCGGTAACTCTCGGCATACTTCATGCCTTTGTCTTTCGCGTCCGCCTCTGCCCATTCGGTCATCCACTTGCCCACTTCGTCCACAGGCACTTGGCTCGCGTGTTGTTGCAGGGCTTTGATCTTGAATTCCAACGTCTCGGTGATGTCAACCCACGTGTCAGATTTTTCCCCACCGTGGACGTATAACCGCTTCACCTCGTGCGGTTCATACCCTGCGTCGAGCAGGTCGGTGAACATCAGCCGACTCCCCGCCGACGGGAAGACCGCCGTACATGCCGCCTCCGCCGCCGCGCGATGGTCGGGGTGATTGACATACTCGTTGCCATAGAACCACGCTTCGGGATTGCCGCACGAAACTGCATCCGGCTTGAATTGGCGGATGAGACGCGTCAAATCTTTGCGGAGTTGAATCGTTGGCTCCAATTCCCCGTCGGGGTAACGCAGGAAGATCGTCTCTTTGACTCCCAAAACTTTGTTCGCCGCGAGTTGCTCCCGCTCGCGTAATTCGGCGAGTTCTTTTTTGTGACTGCCGTCCTTTGCGGGATCGTTCGAGCCAGAATCGCCGCTGGTGATGACCACCGAAATAATTTCACAGCCCGCTTTCGCCCACTTCGCAAGTGTGCCGCCAATGGAAAATTCCTGGTCATCCGGGTGCGCCTGAATGGTCATTGCAATCTTCGGAATGTATTCTTCAGTCATGATTTGTTCTCCTTTTCAAGCCATGTATCTTTCCCATGCTCATGAGGAGCGATTGTAACCGAAGTGCGGAATCCATCACCGTAGCGGCGACTTCAGTCGCTGCTTGCCTGATAACCGCGGCTGAGGCAAAGCAGTTACTATCTAGGGTAATCGCATTAGAAAAATTTGGTGCTGAAAATGCCCCATTTTGTTTGAGAATCCGCTAATCTCAACAAATTCTAACCACCAGACACTTTTGTTACAAGTGGTGGTCGAGTAGCCCGAGTGATTTTCGAGGGGTGTATCAAGACCACAGTTCCAGCAAATCCTGCATGCTTTGGTCTCGATACGGCGGCAAACAGGATGTTTTTTATGCAAACAAGCGCCATTTCTGCCGCCTACTCGACCAACGGAACGTTTTTGAATCAAACTGTCAGGTGGCTGGAACGAATTTACACTAATTTTTTTAGGAAAATTCGTGCAGATTAGCGAAGATTAGCGGATAAAAAGCCCAAATGCGATTGCCCTAAGTTACTATCAGTTTGCGCCTTGAGTCTCTGGTATAGTTGGCGAAGCGTTTCATGAAAGGTCCGCCATGAAAAAATTCATCTCCTTGATCGTGACCTCCATCCTGCTCGCCGCTTGCGCCCCGCAGGCGACCGTCACTCCCACAGCGGTCGCCACCTTAACCGCAACTTCCGCACCGACCGAAACGCCTATCCCCACACCGACCCTGCATCCTAACTTTATCGCACTGCAAGAGGCTATTGCCGCGAGCGGGGAGCGGTTTACGCTCGATGGCGCGACTGGACTCATTTACGATGGAGAGAATCCCATCCCCGGGATTACCGTCTCTGCGGATGGGACGATAACGCTCGAAATAGATGGTGAGACTATCACTCCAGATCCCGATGCAGTGAACTTCGACGATCAGGAGGGCATTACAGTTGAGGATAATGAGAGGATATTGCAGTGGGGGGCGGACGGGTGGGCAGAGACCCTCCAGATCGCGCCATTTACACCCGAGGTACAAGCGGCGCTTGACTCGGCGGGGCTGGTGATCGCGCCCGAGGACTTGTGCCTGTGGGACGACACGCAGTGCATGGGGCTAAATGTTGAGAATATCCCGCTCTTGGCGGACAACCTGCGTGAGATGACCAACACGATCGCGTGGCTTGGTACCTGGAGCGCGAGCGACAAGACACCCGGTAAATACCCCACGCTCGCCTCGTACGAGGCGATGCTGGCAAGCGCGCCATTACAACAGGCGGCGGAAGTAGATATGGCATGGCGCCCAAATTACGATATGTTGTTACCAACCAAAGCAAGTTTTCAACCAGCGAGTGAGTGGATAGGCCCAGACGGCAAGCGGATTGGCAACGATGCTGTCATTGACATGACCAGTGTGGGGCTTGTGATCGTGGACTGGGAGGTGGCGCAAAAGGAGGGGGGATATACCAGAGTATTGGCGGGAGGATACATTAAACAAACTTTGGTACCTGTTGAAGGCAAGGAGAACACATTTAGGGTAGTTTGGAGAATTTCAGATAAATTTAGCTTGGCTGACTTTCATGATGCAGATGGTAATGGAATAGATGACTATGGTTTGATTTATCCAGACAAGTCGTTAGCGATCGCGGATAATGTGCGCGCGTGGAATCAAGTGATGAACTGGCTTAAGCATTTAATGAAGGTTATTCAGGCAAACCCAAAATACGCGGTGTGGAATACCAACGGAAAAATAATTCAGTTTGCATCGGAAAAAGTAGTTTTGAATAAAGAAATTATGGACGAGATGGCGGAGGGAGCGCCGTTTTTTGAGCCTGCGGGCGAGGAGTAGTTGCAACGGGTAGAGGATTTGTGGTACGAATGAAGGATGAGGTGGGTCGGGGTAACTATCATGGTTTTGGTCTTGGCAATCCTGGTGTGGGGGGCGGGGCAGGTTGAGATAGGCTCCAACTATATCTGGGTGTCGT
>JADLBX010000030.1 GCA_020847435.1 Anaerolineales bacterium | reverse complement strand
GGTTTTTGTTATCCATCCTTGCATTTCACATTGCGTGCTGGCTCGTTTGGTCGGCGGCATCCAAGTTTTCATCTGAACCGCTCGACAAACTCCAATGGATATTTTCGCCCGCCTTATCGCCGCTGTTGGGAATGGTTATAAGCGCAGTTCTAATCGTTCTGTTAGGCGTGGTTGCCTCTGCTATAACCCAGATCCTGCCATTTTTCTTGAGTAATTATTACGTGGCGATGGTCTTACTCGCCATCCTCGGCTTATGCGTGTTGGCGGCGCTGGCTCTCACGCCAGACACGATCATTCGGTTGTTGAAAAAGTGGAGAGTCCTGCTCGTCGCAAATGGTTACGCCCCTGAGACTGCGACGCAATTAGCCTGGCTCGTCTACGTATCGCACCTGACCGTGTTCCTTGCAGGCTGTTTAGTTTGGATCCTGTGGGCAATGGGTGGAATTGCGAGATACGAGGTCGCAATGATCTTCGCTTTAATATCAACTTGTGTAATCGCGCTGATTTTCTTCAGGAAGATCAAGGGACTATCAAAACAAATTGACTCTCCTCCGAGCGTAGTCTGAACTCAAAATAGCAATACCCAAAATCAGTAGATCATGAAAACAGGTTCTTGACACAGTTGCACTGCGTCAAGGCAGGCGACAGTGCAACTGCCGCCCGAACTTTCGTGAAGTACTGAAAATGCGAACACAGGGACGAGAAGACCCCGCCCCTACCGCCGTCTTCTTCTCTTCCTCCCTTTCATCATCGCGGCTTCGATCCATGCCGCGAGCGGTTCGGGGGGCGGATACGGTTGAACGTCGAACGATTCTTTCCCGCACAAAGATAACACACGGTTCGCGGCTTCGAGTCCTGTGACGCAGGCGCGTTCCAAAAAGAAAGCGGGCGTTTCGTGCCGCACCCAATCGCCTGCGCAGAAAAAATTTTCCCACGGCGTTTCGATTCCCAAATGAGCGCCGCGCGCGCCCAGCGCGGGCAGGGTGTGAGTCGCGGCGTTACGTTGCACATGCGGTTTGATGAGGTGCCCTTTCAATTCAGGGAAGGCGCGATAAAAATCGGTCAACACATTGGTCAGCAGGACGGCATCCGATTGTTTCAACGCGTCTTCGGGTCCGTACACGTGCACTTCGATACATGCGCCGCCCGTTTCAGCGCTCCACTTGCGATACTCATCATAAATTTTATCGAGCCAGAAAAAATTGTGCATCACAAAATCGCCGCTGAAAATCCCCGCCTCGGGATGTTTGCGCGGCTGTTTGCCGAACCATAATCGAATCACCGCGTGAGCGAGTCCATGCGGGAAGAAGTAAGGGCGGGGTGACCCCGCCCCGACATCAGCGGGGAAACTGTTGCGGATGATGGACTCAGCCGAAGGTGAGTCGGAAGCGAGGATGACGAAGCGGGACCGAATCGAAGCGGGGATTCCATCCGACTCAAGGTGCGCGACCCACTCCCCATCCCTTTCCACACGCTTCACTCGGGACTTCAACCTGATCTCGCCTCCGTGGCGCTTTATCGCCGCCGACAATTTTTCGCACACGTCGCCGCCGCCGTTGGGAAGATATTCGAACCGCCACGCCTCGCGCCGCATGACCGTGTAAAAACGGAGGAACGCGAGAAAGCCCGCGAGCGGCACATCGTCGGGATTCGTGGACAAGCCGTTGCGCGTGAGACCGAAGAACAACGCGCGGAACGCGGGACCCCAACGCTTGAGCGACTCGCCAAACTTGAGACCTTCGAGCGGCTGATCTTCAACAAACGGATCAATGCCGATGGACATGAGGATCGTGCCCCACACATGAAACAACGACGCCCAATCGCTGAGACTGAGCATCCACATAAATTTTGGATGGAATAACAAAGGGAGGTAATGAAGCGGAGCGGGCAACGGGCTGTTGCGAATCATCGAGCCGATGCCCACCCGCCCGATGAAATTATTGTTGCGATAGATCCACTGTTCGTCGTTTGCGGGAATCAACTTATCAATGATGCCATGCCGTCGCAACATGGATTTGAAATTCACATACGACGACCAGACGCCATGCACGCCGTGTTCGTTTGGAAATGTCCACCCGTTGATCTGAATTTCTGCTTTGCCCGAAAGCCTGCCGCCCACGCATTCACCCGCTTCGAGGATCAACGGTTTGAGTCCGCGTTCGGCAAGGTGGAGCGCGGCGGTGAGTCCTGCCACTCCCCCGCCGATAATGATGGCATCGCAGCGAGTTTCCATTGCGAGGATTATATTTTGTTTTTCATTTGCAAGTGTGACTTTCATCCATTACAAACCAGGCGCGATGAAGTATCATTCCATTCATGCCGCACAAACGAGCCGAACACAGCGACTTGATGCAAAACCGCGCCTCGTTGACGCGCTTCGCGTGGCTGTCCATCGGCGCGGCGGTTGCCACGATTGGGTTGAAAACCGCCGCCTATTTTCTTACAGGGTCGGTGGGTTTGCTGTCGGATGCGATCGAGTCGCTCGTCAATCTGGTCGGCGCAGGGATGGCGCTGGGCATGTTGACGATTGCCGCGCGCCCAGCGGATGAGAGTCACGTGTATGGACACAGCAAAGCGGAATATTTTGCCAGCGCAACGGAGGGATTGCTCATCCTCGGCGCAGCGGCGGGGATCGTCGGCGCGGCGGTTCAGCGGTTGATGAATCCGCAGGAGTTGGAACAGTTGGGGCTGGGGTTGGGCGTATCCGTTTTGGCGGGCGCGGTCAACTTCCTAGTGGCGCGCAGGTTGACGTCGGAGGGAAAGAAGCGGAATTCCATCACGCTCGAAGCAGACGGGCAACATTTGATGACCGATGTATGGACGTCGGCTGGAGTCATCCTTGCTGTTGGAATCGTCGCAGTCACAGGTTGGGCGCTTCTTGATCCGATCATTGCAATCGCGGTCGCGTTGAATATCATTTGGACGGGTTATCAATTGATGAGCCGTTCGGTTTCGGGTTTGATGGACGCGTCATTGCCTGCGAAAGAACTCGGTTTGATCGAAAGCGTGATGGAAAAATATCGGGGCAAGCGCGTGGCGTTTCATGCGTTGCTCACGCGCCAAGCCGCGGCGCGGCAATTTGTGTCAGTTCATATGCTCGTGCCCGGCGCAATGACCGTACACGACGCGCATCACCTCGCGGAGGATTTCGAGTCCGATATCCGCAGCGCGCTCGGCGGCGCGGTGACGGTCTTTACTCATCTCGAGCCTGTGGAAGACGAACTTTCGATGGAAGATATTCATTTGGACCGTTGACAGAATTTCAAAAGGATAAGCCATGCCCATCTTCATTACCCAAAGCCTCGTCGCGGGCATCCTTGCCAGTTTCGCGTGCGGACTCGGCGCGCTGCCGCTGGCGATCAAAGCCTTTGACCTGCGTAAACACACCGGGCTTGCCTATTCCGCGGCAGGCGGGTTGATGTTCGCCGCGTCGGTCTACAATTTGATCTTGCCAGGACTGACTCTCTCCTCGAGTCACATTGAACTCGCCGATGCGATACCGGTTGTGCTTGGAATCCTTTTGGGCGCGTTGTTCCTCTCGCAGGTGGACAAATATTTTTCGCCTGAACGCTTCGAGCGGGGAAATTGGAAACGCTGGGGCAACAAAGCGCAGATTTTGATCTTTATCGCCATGGCGGTGCACAGCATTCCCGAGGGCGTGGCGGTGGGAGTTGGATACGCTTCGTCGGCGGTGTACGAAAACCAGCTCGGCAATTACATCGCGCTTGCCATCGCGCTCCATAACATCCCAGAAGGATTGGCGGTTGCGATTCCGATGCGCGCCGCGGGCGCTTCGATCTGGAAATGTTTTTGGGCGGCGTTCTTCACCAGCCTGCCGCAACCGATCGCCGCCGTCCCTGCTGCGTATGTTTCGTGGTTGTTCCAACCTCTCATGCCGATTCTGATGGGCTTCGCCGCCGGTGCGATGGTCTTCCTCGTGATCCTTGAATTGATCCCCGAGGCGTTGCACAACTCCACTCCGATCAAAGTGGCGTGGGCATTTTCCATCGGCTTCTGCGCCATGATCCTCGTTCAGGTGTTGTTGTAAGTGAAACGAGATTAGCCACAGAGCGCGCAGAGACCATTGAGTTTTAAAAAACAAATGTCCACCTCCCCAGCCAACCACGTGTACTTCCCCAACTTGAACGGACTGCGCTTCGTCGCCGCGCTGTTGGTAATTATTCATCACATCGAGCAGATTAAATACATCTACAATCTGCCGAACTATTTTTCATCTTCGTTCATCCAGATCATCGGCGAACTCGGCGTGATCCTCTTCTTCGTGTTGAGCGGATTCCTCATCACGTATTTATTACTGGAAGAGGAAAACAGAACGAACACGATTGCAGTTAAAAATTTTTATCTGCGCCGCATCCTTCGCATTTGGCCCCTTTATTTTTTCATCGTCTTTCTTGCGCTTGCGATCCTCCCGAACATTCCGTTGTTCGTCCTGCCCGAATACGACAAAGCGACCATCTACAAAGACCTGTCTACGAAAATTTTGCTGTACATTTTCTTCCTCCCGAATCTTGTCTCGCCGTTGCTGGGTGTCGTGCCGTACGCGTCGCTCACGTGGTCCATCGGCACGGAGGAACAGTTTTATCTCCTCTGGCCCCCCATTTTGAAATTCTTCAAAAAATATCGCATGGCATTGATGTTCGCCATCGTCATTGGCTACCTGTTGTTCGCTCGCGCGCTGTTTTCGAGTCGCACCGATTTCATCCCGTTCAAATACGAACTCAACGCGTTCTGGCAATCGTTCAACATTCCGAGCATGGCGATCGGCGGCTTCTTCGCCCTGCTGTTGCACTCCAAACACAAGGCGCTCAAATTTTTCCTCAACAATTATCTCTTTTATTTCGCCCTCGCCTTCACGTGCATCATGCTCTATCTCGGCGTTTATTTTCCGCACATCACGGTCAACGACCTGCCCTTCCCCTATTTGTACAAAGAGTTTTACTCGATCTGGTTTGGCATCATCATCCTCAACTTTGCGGCGAATAAAAACAACTTCATCTCTTTGGAACAAAAACCGATTCGCTACCTCGGCAAGATTTCATACGGACTCTACATGTACCATCCCATCGCCATCGTGCTTGCGCTTCAGACGACGGTTCATCTGGGCGCGCCAGCGGATGCCTTACTCTACCCCCTCACCCTCGCGCTGACGATTCTCCTCGCGGGGACATCATATAAATATTTCGAGTCGTACTTCCTGAATTTCAAATCCAATTACACCAGCGTCAAAAGCGGAGATGCTACCCAATCCCGCAGGGATGACATGATTGTAGAAGATGAATCAAAACATATCGAAATCCCGAAGGGATGACATAACCTCACCATTTCATATGACACCCCTTCGGGGTTCATTATACGGTTCTCGGAATCTATAATCATTTGACCCCTTCGGGGTCTTCAGCATACAAGGAGCCAAGATGCCCGACCAATTCGATATCCTCATCAAGAACGCCAAATTACGCGGGCGGGAATCATTGACCGACATCGGCATCGCGGGAGGGAGAATCGCCGCCATCGAAGCGGGGTTGAAGGGCGAAGCGGCTGAGGCGGTTGAGGCAGGCGGAAATTTGGTCACCGAATCGTTTGTCAATCCGCACCTGCATCTGTGCAAAGTCTACACCCTGCAAATGATGGACGATAGCACGCTTACGGCATACCAAGGCGAAGGGATGGGCAAAGCCATGACCGCCATCGAACTCGCGGCGCGCGTAAAAGAAAAATATGACGAAACGTGGATCATCGAAAACGTCCGCAAGGCGGTGAGGCAAGCTGCGTTGTATGGGAATACCCACATCCGGGCGCTCGCTGATGTAGACAGCAAAGCCAAACTCGAAGGAGTCAAGGCGTTGATCCGCGCCCGTGAGGAATTCAAAGGGGTTGTTGAGATTCAGGTTTGCGCGTTCGCGCAGGACGGCTGGGTGCGCGAACCCGGCGCCGACCGCTTGATGCGCGAGGCGATGGAACTCGGCGCGGACGTGGTTGGCGGCATCCCGTGGATCGAGTTCACCGACGCGGACGCGCAACAACACGTGAAAGAAGTTTTCGATCTCGCGGTTGAATTCGACAAGGACGTTTCGATGCTCGTGGACGACGCAGGCGACCCGGGCTTGCGTACACTGGAGTTGATGGCAATCGAAGCGATCAAACGCAATTGGCACGGACGCGCGCTCGCCCATCACGCGCGTGCGATGGCAATGTATCCCACGCCTTACTTTCAAAAAGTAGCCGCGTTGTTGAAGCGGGCAAACATGACCGTCGTCACCGATCCGCACACGGGACCGCTCCACGCGCGGGTGAAGGAGTTGCTCGCCGAAGGCGCCTCGGTCTGCTTGGGGCAGGACGACATCTCGGACGCGTACTATCCGTTCGGGAGAAACAACATGCTCGAAGTGGCGTTCCTTGCATCGCACTTGCTGTGGATGACCACTCGCGCCGAAATGGAAACGCTGTACGACATGGTCACGGTCCACGCGGCGAAGGCGATGAACCTGAAAGGTCACAAGTTGGAAATCGGAGGAAATGCGAATTTGGTTGTGTTGAATCAGCCGAATGTCTTGGAGGCGCTGCGTGAACATTCCGCGCCGAGGGTGGTGGTGAGTCATGGGAAAATAGTTGACCAAACCAAAATGGAGTCAATATGGAAGCAATAGCATGGAAAGAATTCATCAATATCGAATGTGCAGATTATCCTTCGAACCCCAGAAAGGAGATTGAAATGGTTCGCATTCCCACCAGCCAAGTCCCTACTCCTCCGGGCGACATGTCCTTGGAAGAGCGCCTTATCCCTAGGGAGCCTTGGTTCATAACACAGGCTTTTGAGCGATTTGACCTTTACTCCAATTGAGAATTCGCAAAACGCTCATGAAAAATCTACCCAACCTCACGCAACTTATCTCGTTAAAAGGGAAACGCGCCCTGATCACCGGCGCCGCGGCTGGCATCGGCAAGGCTATCGCTTACCGCTACGCCGAAGCGGGCGCTAATTTAGAACTGGTCGACATTGACTCAGCCGCCATGTTGCGCATCCGCGACACGTTATCAAAATTTGGGGTGCAGGTCAATACCCATCGCATTGATCTATCACGCAAGGATGAGATCGACGCGCTCTGGGACACGCTAAGCGGAGCCGCGCCCGATATCCTGGTGAATAACGCAGGGATTTACCCCTTCAAACAATTCCTGGAGGCAGACGAAGCCTTCTATCGCCAGGTGATGGAGACCAATCTGTTCTCGGTCTATTGGATGTGCCAGCATATGATTCGACTGCGCCGCAAACTCGGCGGTGTGATTATCAACCTGGGGTCAATTGAAGCGGTCATGCCTTTCAAAGAGGATTTGGCGCACTACAGCGTGAGCAAAGCCGGCGTCATTGCCCTCACACGCGCATTGGCAAAGGAACACGCCAAGCACGGGTTCCGAGTCAATGCCATCCTGCCCGGCGGCATCATCACTCAGGGGACGAAGGCGGCCGCCAAACAAATCCTTCGCTTCCGATTCGACCTATTGAAAACCGGCTTTGCCTTCCAGCAACGACTGCCAATCGGCCGCCCAGGCAAGCCCGACGAGGTAGCGCGCATGGCGCTTGTGCTAGCCAGCGATCTGGCTAGTTATGTGCACGGCGCGACAATTCCGATTGACGGCGGCTTCCTGGCAGCATAATCGAAGCGGTCCAACCCGCCCTATCATTGAACTTCAGGAAATAATTCGAGGTCGCTTGTTGGCTGAATAGCCAAAATTGTTACTACTTCACGATCTATCGGTTATTGTCGCTTACTCTTCCACACCTGCAAAATCCATCAACATCGGAGCGATCGTATCGGAGCGCTTAGCAACAGGATTTGCAAACGAAAACAGCAATGTCGCCCTGTGTGTGCCGAACAAGTCCGTGCCGTTGGAGAGCAGGCTCTTTCGAAAACATCCCAAAAGCGGGACTTGAAATAGCATGACACTCATGCTATGATGTGGGCGTGATCCAGTCATTCAAAAATACGGGCACGGAAGATATTTTCAATGGCGAAAATACCAAAGAGGCTCGCAAGATCTGCCCGGTTTCCATTTGGAAAACAGCCTCCCGAAAATTGGATCAGGTAGACTCCGTTTCTGCACTTCACGAATTACGGATCCCGCCGAACAATAAACTGGAATCCCTCTCAGGCAATAGAAAAGGTCAATACAGCATTCGAATCAACGACCAATATCGAATTTGTTTTGTGTGGACAGACTTGGGTCCCGATCAAGTCGAAATCGTAGATTATCACTAGAACCGCCGAAAGGAGATTGAAATGGTTCGCATTCCCACCCGCCGCGTCCCTACTCATCCGGGCGAAATGCTTTTAGAAGAGTTCCTTAACCCCTTGGGTATTAGCCAGAAAGACTTGGCGGATAACATTCAGGTTCCATATCAGCGCATCAACGAGATCGTCAACGGTCGCCGGGGGATCACGCCCGGCACGGCTTTGCGTTTGGCAAAATTTTTCAATATGTCCGCTGATTTCTGGATGAATTTGCAACTACGCTGGGATCTGTATTTTGCTCAACAGGATGAAAACAAGGTTCTGGAAAAGATTCACCCGTACACCGCGCTTGCATGATTTACTTGTGCGTGCCGTTGGGAAGCAAGTTGTTTTGAAGATGGCGAGCAGGCTTATATGTCTGTAGGCTGTATAGCTGCCCAAACAGCGCCTTAGAGACTGTTTCTTAACTTCTTTTTTTGGACACGGACAACACGGATTACACTGATTTTCACGGAAAAAACCATTTTAAAATCTGTTCTTTTCCGTGTGTTCCGTGAAATCCGTGTACAAAACAG
>JADLBX010000029.1 GCA_020847435.1 Anaerolineales bacterium | reverse complement strand
GTGTTCACCTATCTCAAAATGTTGATGTACGATTGGTCAACGATGAAGACCGCGCTCAACGTCGGGTTCCAACACCTGTTTTGGGCTTCCTCCGACGAAGGCGCGCCCGTAGGCGGCGCGGGCTAGTTTCAACTTTACCTGGATGATCAACGCAACATCGTGGCGAGCGCGAAGCAATAGCCCGGCATTCGCGCTCGCCGAACTCTGCATCGTAGCGATCAGCGCGGCGGCTTTGTGTTTTGTCCCGCGCGTTGGAATTTGGGCGATCGTTGTGTCGCTGTTGCCGTGGGCATTCCGCCTATTGGTAGGCGCTCCCTTATTTCGACGGACACCGGTCGATCTGTTTGTCGCAATTTTCATGGTGACGGCTTTTGTCGGCGCGTGGGTGTCTTACGATCGGTCCGCCGCCGCTCAAAAGTTATACCTGCTCATCCAGGCGGTCCTGTTGTATTACGCGTTATCCGCCCAGCCGAGGGAAAATCGTATTTGGGTTGCGTTGGGCTGCTTCGGTATTGGGGTCGGCGTCGCGGCGTACTTTTTCCTGACGCATGATTTTGTCGCTATCCCGCGTAAGATCGAAATCGTAAATATCATTGGGCGCGGAATTATGTGGGTCAGACCCGACCTTGGGTGGCGCGCCATGCCTCCCAATTATGCCGCAGGTCTTGCGGCGGTGATGGCGCCGTTTGGGCTATACCTACTCCTGTCGCGTGACAATAAAATTGTCCATATCCCGCGCCTCAACCTGTTGATCACATTGGGGTTGCTCTTAATCCTTTTAGCAACTCTGATGGCGACCTCGCGCGGAGTCTTGATGGCGATCGGCGCCGCAGTCGGCGTCTTGTTTTTGTGGATCGGTCTCCGGATATTCGCCATCGCCTCGCGGCGAAAGACCGAAAGCGTATTTCCAGCCGTTGTGTTTTTGTTTTTGTTAGCGATCGTTGCCGTTCTGTACTTTGGTCCGGTCATCACCAGCGGGAGCGGAAACGCGGCAGGTTTATATGGTAACGGGAGCCGGGCTGAATTATTCAAACGCAGTTCCTACTTGATTGCCGATTTTCCCATCACTGGAGGGGGGCTGGCGGCATTTCCCGGACTCTATTCGCAATATATCCTGAATATTCCCATCAATTACCTCCCGAATTCGCACAATCTTTTCCTGGATGTGTTCATCGAGCAGGGGCTCTTTGGCGGTGTCGCGTTCCTGACCTTGTACCTTGCGAGCATCTGGCGCGTTTCCAATGTAATCGTGAAGACCATGAACCAACGCGGCAGTCTGCTCAACTGGGCGGTCCTTGCCTCGCTTACCATTGCTCTCGTGCATGGTATGGTGGACGATTATTTATATCAAGGCAACAGCGCGGCGCTTGCTCTGGCGTTGCTGGGCATGGTTCCAAATCCATTACCCGTGTTGTCCGATGCGGCCAGTGAAAGACAGCCAAAGCGGCGGCTAACGCTCGCGCTCGCCGGCGCGTTATTCGTGGCGCTCTCCAGCGTCTTTTTCCAAAACCAGATTCGGTCTGTTTGGTATTCGAACCTGGGCGCGGTGCAGATGGCGCAAGTGGAGTTGAACGCGTTTCCGACCAATCAGTGGGCGGGACCGGAGATCGTCGGCAGGTTGAAGGCGGCGGAAGCCTCGCTGCTGACCGCCGTGGAGGCTGACCCAGCCAATCGGACAGCGAACCACCGCCTTGGCTTGATCGCCCTGCTGAGGCAGGATTTTCCCGCCGCCGAAAAGTACCTCAGCCTCGCCTATCGCCAAGCCCCGCGCCATCGCGGAATCATCAAGGCGTTGGGGTATTGTTATGTGTGGCTTGGTGATTTTGAATCTGCAACGACATTACTATTGAATGAAATCCCTGAAGCCCCAAGCGAACTCGACACGTATACCTGGTGGTGGCAGAAGCAGGGAAGAGAGCAACAGTCCGAGAATGCCGCGCGGCTGGCAGACAGCCTGCTCAACCCATAAACGATAAGGCTAAAGCCCATGAATATTAAACGAAAAAATCCATCTTTGATTATCTTGGTTTTGACTCTCCTGTTGGCTCAGTTTTTTGGGAATGTCGCGCCGATCCGGGCGCAAGATTCACAGGTTTGGTCTGCGCCAGTGAATATTTCAAACTCAGGCGCGGCTCTCGATCCCGTTATCGTTGTCAGCCGCGACGGCGTTCTGCACGCCATCTGGAAAATGTCTACGGGTGGGTTTCGCTACTCGAAGAGCGCTGACGGCGCCACCTGGGAACCGTCGCGTGTCGTCGAATTCCCGTTCGTTGAAAAGCCTCCCGAAAGCGCTTCAGAACTCAAAGTGAAGAAGGAATACCCGTATCGCCTCATAGCCAGCGCAGACGGGGTCGTCAATGTATTTTGGATTGACATGGAAGGCAACTTGATGCTTGCGCGTCCAAATTCAACACGGCTTTCTGCGCCCTCTGCCTGGCCCCGGGCTATCGTTTTGGGTGAGGCGGTCTTGAATTTTGACGTGGATGTGACCTCCACCGGCGTATTTCATCTGACTTACGCGCGCACCGATGAACAGGCAGGGATTTATTATCGCAGATCCCCGAACGGTGAGTCCTGGTCTGCGGGCGTGAATTTGTATTCATCGCAATATATAAATGCCTCGACGAATTTCGCCGACGCTCACGTACGCGTATCAGCCTCCGACGATCCGGAAACGCCGATCGTCCTGGTCGCGTGGGATGTGCGGCCTCTCAAACGGATCTTCATGGTCAGTTCGACGGATGGCGGGCTCGACTTTTCGGACGCGCGGCAGATGAAAGGCCCCGAAGATACGGGCGGTTTTGGAATCCCTCTCAATGTTGAATTGGGCGTCGCGGGCAAAAACCTGCTTCTCATCTGGCAGATCGGCGAGCAGGGCGCCGCGCAATGCACCTATTACAGCCAGTCTTCGGCGGATGGCGGCGAAACGTGGGCTGACCCGCAGGTTATATTAGACGGTCGTTCGCTCTGCCCAGAGCAGGCAACCCCCCTGCTCCAAAAAGAGGGGTTCATCATGCTCATGGTCAAATTTAAAGGCGGCGACCCTGCGCTCATGGTGTGGAATGGGGTCGAGTGGGGCGCGCCTCAAGTGCAAAACGAATTGTCTTCGTTCACCAACCCATTAACCTTCGATACAATTTTGCTTGAGTGCATCACCGAGACGCTTTCCGGAACCACCCTGTTTGTAGCTGGGTGCGACCAGGGCGCAGGCAGCGATATCTGGCTCACGTCGCGTTCACTGGCGCCTCTCGATCAATGGGCGGGCGAGACCTCGTTATGGAGTTACCCGACCACCCTTGCCTTGAAGCCTCAAATCATTTCAAGCGTGGCTCAATTAGCGGAGGCAGAGCGCGTCCATACCGTCTGGGCTGTATCGCCGATTTCAGAGACTGGCGCAGGGTATCACTCGATCTTTTATGCCCGCCTGGACGGCTCGGTATGGACGACGCCCCGCGAAACGATCTCAGGTTTAATCGGTAAACCCGTGGACCTTTCAATGGCGGTGAGCAATGACGGGATATTGAACGTGGTTTGGACGGATTCGCAAAGCGGCGCGTTGGTGTACACAACCGTCCTGGCAGACCGCGCCGACCTGCGCGCAGAATGGACGGAGCCGATTGCCCTCCCCACGATTACCCGTTTGAACGCCTCCCCGGATATTCTGGTGGACGCCTCCGGTAAAGTGTTGGTTGCCTACGCGGTTCCGTTCAACGAAGGACGCGGCATCTACCTGATCCAATCTGCTGGACGCGGTTCCGCCTGGTCGTTGCCGGTGCAGATCTTCGATGCGGTTACTGCGGAGTGGGATCGGGTTGACAAGCCGAGGATCAGTTTGACAACGGACGGCACGCTGCATGTGCTGTTTTCCCGGGTTGCGCAGAATGACGAAGGTGCGGTTGGTCTGTATGATGCCCAGTCTCGGGATGGGGGGGCGACTTGGACCGCTCCGGAATTGGTGCGCGAGGGAAGCATTACCTGGAGTGATATGTTGACGACGGACGGGACGACATTGCATCGCTTTTGGCAGGAAAAGCGCGCCGGCGTTGTTTCCAATTTCCATCAGGTTTCGCCGGACGGCGGGGCAACCTGGGGTAATGCAACCGACATTACCAGCGTGCTCGATTATGTTTCACCGGTGTCGCTGGCGGCGAATACTATCGGCGACTTGCACTTCCTGCGGATCGTTCAAGGAGCAGAACCGAGTTTCTTGAAATCAAAAACGCTGGTTGTGGAAGACTGGCAATGGAACGGAAACCGCTGGACGAAAGAGGCGTTTCAGAAAATCACGATCAAAGGGGATCAGCTAAACCTTTTCTTAAACAGCGGGTTGACGACTACCGGTTTGGTAAGCGCGTTGGTTTCCAGCGCTTATCTCGATTTGGCTGGGACACAACAAGGTCAGGTCGTGGGCCTCGCTCGTCAGTCTGAGGTGGCGGACCCGGCGGCGGCGCCGTACGCGGCGTTTGTCACGGTTTTGCAGGCGCCCACGCCGCCGCCGACTGCCGCGCCAGTTGTCCCGTCGAGTGGCGACGCGTTGCCTGTCGAAGTCTCATCGCCGTCGCAATATCGGAATGTCGCGGGATTTATCCTGGTCGCGCTTATTGTTGTTCTTAGTCTCTATTTCTTCCGTCGAAGGGGGGGCGGCAAATCGTAAAACCGATTTGCCGTACGCGGTGAATGTTGATTAAGACGCCCATTCCGAGAACACGTTTAAACCCCCGAAAACCAGCCGGGCGGTTCCGCTTTGATATCCTGTGGATCGCCATGCTTTGCCTGGCGTTTTTGGTTACCCCGCATGTTGAGGTGAAAGCCCAAGGCGAGAGTCCCTGGGCGCCAGACCAAAGGATCCCGGGCTACATGGACGACACGTATACGCCGGTTTTGGTAGCAGACAATAACGGAAATGTTCACGCCTTTGCCAGTCAGTCGGCGGACGGCAGTGGGGTTATCGGAATCGTCTATCGTCGGTGGAGTTTGAACGGAGGGTGGACCTCGCCGGTGGATATCCTGCTACCGGCGGCAGGCAATGCGATCATACAAAGCGCTTTCCTGGATGCCGATGGGATTTTCCATCTCGTTTACTTTAACGACAACTTTAAACGCTCCGATATCTATTACTCGCACGCGCCGCTTGCGTTTGCTGATTCATCCAAAGCGTGGTCTGAACCCATAGTCATTGGGGATAGCGCAATCCAACCCAGTTATGCGGTCCTTTCCGGCGACGGGGCTGGGAAGTTGATCATGATCTATACCGGCAACTTGAACGGGAACGGCGTTTATTCCGTCTTTTCATCCGATTCGGGAACCGCCTGGTCCGGGTCTGAAGCGATCTATTTAGTGGACGCTCTAAACCTTGTTCCGTTTAGCCTGCGCCTTTATTCCGGGCAGGCGGGCAAAATCCATGCCGCTTGGAGCGTGGTGAACTCGGTGGGCGGAGACATATCGTTGGAGTATGCTCGCTTCGACCTGGGAACGGATGAATGGACCCCCGCTGAAACGCTGAGCGAAAAACTTGAAGGCTTGGATGATTTTTTCGGTCCATCCTTCCCCTCGCTGGTGGATAATGGAAGCGAAGTGATCGTGATGTATAACAACGGAAACCCCCTGCCCTCCCAACGTGCGGGGTTGGGCCGCCCGGTGCAAATGGTGAGGGTTTCCGACGATAACGGCGATACGTGGAAGCCTGCTACCGTTCCATTCATCAATTTGGAAGGTCGGAGCGGTGAGCACATTGTCGTTCAGGATGGCGATCATACCGTTCACGCGTTGTTCGTCCAACGCACTGCAGGCGACGCGGAAGTGTTGGGCGGCATCTGGCAGAGTGAATACCGCAACGGTTTCTGGAGCGACCCGTCTCGGTTTATTCCAACCTGGCCCGCGCATGACTTGCACGCGGCAGTGAGCCAGGGGAATGTTCTTCTATTAGTGTGGCGGGTTGACCCAGGGAACGGTAAGTTTGGGATTTGGTTCACTTATAAAGTTCTCGATTCGCAGGCTCTGCCATTACAACCTTATCCCACCTCGGTCGTGGCTCCGCCGACAACGCCCACCCTGGCGCTCCTTCCGACGGTTCCCCCAACTTCACTGCCGCAGATCTTGTTGGAGAAACCCTTGCTTGAGACAAGCAACCCGGGCTCGGCGTTTGGAGTCAGTATTATTTTTGTAGCTGTAATTCTAATTGCCGTTGTTTTAATTTTTGGCGTGTCGAAGAATCGTCAATAACTTGAAAGCGGATCAGTGCGGAGAATAACTGTAATTCCATTTATCAAGGAGAGTTAAGTGAATTCAGTCATTGGCTTTTCGATATGGCGTCATATATCGGACCAAAACCAAAAATCCGCTCGTGCAGCGCAAGATTTGGCTCTGGCGCACTTCAAACACCTTGAACGCTCAAAATTATCGATCGGCGCGTCCACTGTAGAAATTTGGGGACATCAAAACCTTGCGGAGCGGACGCATCGATTGGCTGATGGCTCGCTGTTAATTTTGATCGGTTCCCCGCTTGGAGATAGCGCCTGGCAAAAGTTGGAAGAGTCGATTCGGGCGCAAGATAGCTCAACTCGCTTTATCCCCCCATGGGATGGACGCTTCATTCTTTTTCATGTCAGCGCGGATGGAGAACAATGGACGATGTGGAACGATTGGCTGGGGAGCATTCCCGTATTCCATGCTTCGATTTCAGACGGAGAAATTGCTTCGACGCTTGAACCTGTAGTTGTTAAGGCGGCAGGCTTTACCTCTAGTGATTTCTTTTTTCCTGGGCTCCTCTCGCTGTTTATTAATGGACATTTCTTTAGCGATTGGACGTTTTACAAGAAAATGAAAACCGTCCCGCCAGATTGTCGAGCAAGTTGGCTCGGTAACGATTATCAATTCGAGAGATTATGGACGATTAAGCCGAGTCAAGATCGTTGGGAAACAGGCTGGGACGAGCTAGTTGATGAAATGCACGAATTGTCATCCCGCGCTATCCTCGATGTTTTAAATCAACATGACCGTTGGATCCTGCCGTTGTCTTCTGGGCTGGACTCGCGCTTAATTGCCGGAGTTGGGGCTAAAGCGGGAAAGGAGATGCAAGCGTATGCATGGGGGGAAGAAGAGAGCACGGACGTGGTGTACTCGCGGGAAGTAGCGCGTATCTTAAGCTTGCCCTGGAAACACATTAAACTTCGCCAGGATTACTTGCTCGAATATACCAAGCATTGGGCAAGTTGGTTTGGGAGTGGGATGTACTTCCATGGCATGTATGTGATGAACTTTCTTGACGCGTTAGATGCAGACCCGGAGAGTCCAGTGATATCCGGTTTTGTTGGGGATACACTGGCTGGCGATGTGACTGCCGAATTGGTAAAAGTCCATGCACAGCCGAGATATCATCTTGGGGATGAATGGCACGTGTTTTGGTCTGCTAGCGCGCTTAAGAATCTCATGAAATTTCCGGTTGAAGACGCGCTTGAGGCAGTTATCGATGAAATTCAAAGGCAAGTCCGTCTTATACCGGGTGCGCGTTTCCAGCAATTGCAATTTCTCGAGTTGTGGGGCAGACAACGTATGTTTATTTCATACCAAGCGAGTCTATGCGATTATTGGCGAGGCGTAGGTACCCCTTTCATTAACCGAGCCTATGCGCGTTTTAGCCTTTCCCTGCCGAGACCTGTGTTGGACGATAGGCGGTTACTTAGCGATGTTTTTCGTAGATACTACGGACCTATCGCGGTAATTCCTGGAACATACTCCAACGATCCATTTATCCTCACTGGTAGATATCTTCTAAAAAGACGACTTTCTGAAATGTTGCCCTGGGTCCCACTCAAAGGCTTTGTGGATGTTCCGCTTCGCCTGGATTATGGATCAATGCGTACATCTGGGCGAGCGGCGCTCTGGCCTCTTTTTGAGAGGCAGTCCTTGCTTAACCAATGGCTTGATTTCAATCAAGTGGAGGAAAACTATCAAATAGCGCTCAACTCTAACGAAGACAATCGATATCTTTCGAGACTCCAGGTCGCTCAAACGCTTGCTTATCGTCTACTGGATGACGATAGTATAGGATAAATTTAACCGAACATATTTGATGTTTCTTGTGATTGGTTATCAGAATGTGCCCAAACATTACAACCTCGGGCTGACGCACACCAGCCTGCCGTCGCTCCTTCGGGATTGAGATCGTCCTTATTACTTTTTTTGATTAACGAGCGCTCTTCGCCCGAAATCAAGATCGCTAACCGATTAAGCCAGAAAACAGTATTCTAAAACGGGTCCACCGCCTCATGAATTCGATCGTTGGTTTTTCACTTTTCTACAATTTGTCCGCTCCCAGCATGGACGCTGCGCTTGCCGCGCAAACTGCCGTATTGAACGCGCATCCGCATTTACAGCATCGTTCCGTTACTTTGGGCGCCTCGCGACTCGAAGTGTGGGGACATCATGATTTAAACAGCCGGTTGATAAACCTGGCGGATGGTTCATTGCTCGCCTTGATCGGCTCGCCGGTTGGGAATGCTACGCTTGCCGACGCGGGCGAACGACTCCTTAAACTTCGCGCGCTCGATACATTCGAACTTCCCTGGGATGGGCGGGCTATCTTACTGCGAGTCAGCGCAGACGGACAACGATGGACGATGTGGAACGACTGGTTGGGGAGCATCCCGGTTTTTTATGCTCCGATTGGAAAAGGACGCGTCGCCTCTACGCTTGAGCCTGTTACAGTTGCGGCAGGCGGCTACACCTCCGATGATTTCTTCCTGCCGGGCTTGACCGCGTTGATGGTCAATGGACATCCCTTATCCGATTGGACGATCTACAAGGATATGAAAGTGGTTCCGCCAGACTGCGCGGTGCAGTGGGACAAAAAAGGCTTTCGGACGAAACAGGTCTGGACTGTAAAACCGAGCCAAAGCAGGTGGGAGGCGAGTTGGGACGATCTCGTAGATGAGATGCATGAACTATCTCGCACCGCTATTGCGGATGTGTTGAAAACGCAATCCGAGTGGATATTGCCGTTATCCTCCGGGTTGGATTCACGCTTGATCGCGGGGGTCGCGGCAGAGATCGGCGTGAACGTCAAGACGTATGCGTACGGCGCGCCGAACTCCACCGATGTGGTCTATTCGCGCGAGATCGCGCAGACGTTGGGTTTGCCGTGGAAACACATTCAATTGCCCGGGAATTTTCTTGAAACGTATACGCGCCGCTGGGCAGATTGGTTCGGAAGCGCCATGGTCTTTCATGGCATGTATCAAATGAGTTTTCTCGATGCGATTCGGCAGGAAGCTTCTGCGCCGATCGTTTCTGGCTTCGTCGGCGATGTCTTGAACGGGGACTCCATCACTGACATTCATGCAACAAATCATTTCGATCAACTCGAGAGCGATTGGTATTCCACTTGGCCCGCCATGGAACTCAAGACTACGGCGAGATTTCTTGTGAACGACGCGCTCGAGCATAGCAATGACAATATGAAGAAGCAGATGGAATCGTTCCCTGGAACATTCTTTCAAAAATTACATTATCTTGAGTTATGGAACCGGCAACGGCGTTATACAAATTTTCAATCCACCCTGCTCGATTATGCGAGCGGCGCGGCGACCCCGTTCGTGAACAAGGCATATGCGCGTTTCAGCTTTTCACTGCCGCGCATCGTGATGCCTGACGATCAACGCAGGCTGCTTGCGGACGTTTTCCGTCGTTATTACGGCAGGTTGGCGGTGATTCCGGGCACTTACGCGCCACAGCCGTTTATTTTCACGGGTCGTTACTTGATCAAGAAACGACTTGCTACGTTGTTGCCGCGTGGCTTACATCTTGGACCGTTAAAAGGAGTAGTGAAGGTTCCGCTGCGCATGGATCTTGAGTCGGTTCAATCTATCGGCAGACGCGCGCTCTGGCCCCTCTTCGAAAACCTTGAGGAACTTTCAGCCTGGCTGGATGTGGGACAGTTGGAACATGATTTTCAAACGATCATGAAGTCAAAGGAAGATATCCGCCCGCTCCGGCGTTTGCAAGCCGCACAAACGCTTGCCTATCGCCTGATGTAAGGTCTATGATGCCCATGCCGCAACCGGTAATTCATTTTCAGAATGTGACCAAACGCTACAACCTCGGGCTGACGCGCGTCAGCCTGCCGTCGCTTCTTTCGGGTTGGGCGAAGAGCCTGACCCAGCGCGGGGAGGCGTCGCTTGCCGATAAAAAATATCATTGGGCGTTACGCGAGGTCAGTTTTGACCTTGAACGCGGGCAATCGTTGGCATTGGTGGGTCCCAACGGCGCGGGTAAATCCACGATCCTGAAGTTGCTGGCGAAGATCACCACTCCCACGTCGGGGGCGGTAGCTGTCAACGGTCAGCTATCCGCCCTCATCGAGTTGGGAGCGGGTTTTCATCCCGATCTGACGGGGCGCGAAAACATTTTCCTCAACGGCACGATCCTGGGGTTGACGTATAAAGAAATTCAGAAACGCTACGATGAAATCGTAGCGTTTTCGGAGATCGAAGAATTTATTGATACGCCGGTGAAGCGTTATTCCTCGGGCATGACGGTGCGGCTTGGGTTTGCGGTGGCATCCTGCATCGAACCGGATATTTTGCTGGTGGACGAAGTGCTGGCGGTGGGCGACGCTTCGTTCCGTCAAAAATGTATTGACCGCATCAAAACCTTGTTGCGCAACGGCACGAGTTTAATCTTCGTCTCGCACGATATGGGGTTGGTGCGCGCCGTCTGCGAACGCGCCTTATATATTGACCATGGGCGGTTACAACACGCCGGCACAAGCGGCGAGGTGATCGATCTTTATAACCAGATCCTCGAAAAACAACGAGTCGAGAAGTTGAACCGTTCCGGTGAAGCGGAAGGCGGCGATGTGGAGATCACCAAAATAGATGTGGTGGATGCCGCCGGCAACCGTGTAACCGAAACGTATGGCGATGCGCCGCTGGAGATCCGCATCCACTACACGGCATATCGCAACCTCGGCAAAGCCAACGCGCTCGTGCGCCTCTATCGTTCCGACGGGCTCTCGGTCTGTCTGTTCCGCACCAGCTTGGATGGGTTTCCGGTCTCGCTCGAAAAGGGCGCGGGCGTCATCTCGGTCAAACTTGAGTCGAACCAATTGTTTGGCGGCATGTATTATGCATCGGGTTGGATGATGAACGCCCAGGATTCCGACGGCTCCGCCAACGGCGTAACCGATTGGTTCGAGATCAAGAACCGTACCCCCGGGCGCGAAGCGCACGACAGCGTCTTTGAACCGCAACGGACCTGGAAGCAGGAAATAAAATCGTAGCGCCGGCTTCCGTCGGTGTGATAAAGGCAATCGAATGATCACAAACGCGCGACAACTTCTCAAAACCCGCGACCTCATCTGGGCGTGGACGGTACGCACCCTGCGCGGACGCTATCAACAATCTGCCCTCGGTTGGTTTTGGGCGATCGTCCAGCCGGTGGCGGCGGTGGCGATCTTTACCCTCGTCTTCACGCGCATCGTACCGGTCGATACCGGCGGCGTCCCTTATATCGTATTTTCCTACACCGCAGTCGTCCCCTGGACCCTGCTTGCCACCTCCATCACCGATATGGCAATGTCGCTCGTGCAGAACATGAACCTCGTCGGCAAGATTTACTTCCAACGTGAGGCATTACCGATCGCAACCCTGCTCGCGCGCCTCGCCGATTTTGGCATCGCCTTCCTCCTGCTGGCGCTCCTTGTGATCTACTACGGGATTCAAGTTTCACCTGTAGGATTGCTCTTCCTCCCGCTGATCTTCCTCATTCAACTCACGCTCATTCTCGGACTTGGAATTGGCGCCGCCGCCCTCAACGTTTTCTACCGTGACGTGGACCCGCTCCTTAAACTGTTCATTCAGATCTGGTTTTACGCCTCGCCGATCCTCTATCCCATTTCACTTGTTCCCGAAAAATGGCGCTGGCTGTACTTCCTCAACCCCATGGCGGGGATCATCACCGCTTACCGCGACGTGTTAATCTATCACACCGTGCCCGGTGATTATCTGTTGCCTGCCGCCCTGGTCTCTCTGACGATCCTCATCGCGGGGTATTGGTTTTTCAAAAAGGTCGAATTTCAATTTGCCGACATTATCTAACGCCATGCAAACGTCAGCCCCGTTGGTGAGCGTTGTAATTCCCTCCTATAATCAGGCGGAATTCCTGCCAGCAACGATTCACAGCGTGTTAAATCAAACCTACCAGAACTTCGAGATCATCGTTGTTAATGACGCCTCGCCCGACAACACCGATGAGGTGATGAAACAGTTCGCCACCGATCGGCGGATCACCTACATCATCCACGAAGCGAACCAACGTTTATCCGCTGCGCGCAATACGGGGATGCGCGCCTCGCGCGGCGAAATCATCGCCTTATTGGATGCCGACGATCTGTTTCATCCTGAAAAACTCGAATCGCACGTCAACTTTCTGAACGAACATCCTGAGGTTGGGGTTTCGTACAACGCACGCTATGAGTTGAACCACTCCGCCGAAACGATTCGCGGGTTGTGGCGTCCGCCATTGACCGTCTCATTGGTAGACCTGATGCTGGGCTTCCCATTTTCGCCCAGCGATACGGTCGTCCGCCGCGAGTGGGCATTCCAAGTGGGCTTGTTCAACCCTGAGATGGGTTCCGCCGAAGATACCGACTTCCCCTGCCGTCTTGCTTTGGCAGGATGTCAATTTGCTGGTATTGATCGCGCCTTGAACTTTCGCCGCCACCATGCAGGTCGAGGTCGCAAGAATCTGGAAGGACGTCTCAACGATGTCGAGCGCGCCCTCGCCGCCGTCCTCGCCGATCCGCGTTGCACCGAGGAAGCGCGTGCGGTGGGCGGCAAAGCCATCAAACATCACATGCTGGTTATTGTCTCGCTGGGGTTGATGCAAAGAGAAACCGAACTTGCCCAAAAATATCTTCGCCAACTCGTCGAACTCGACCCGCACGTCGTTCAAGGGAATCCGTGCGAATTGGTTGCTTTCCTTTTATCTGAACTCATCACCGACGACAGCGCCGACCATGAAGCCATGTTGAAATCCATGTTCGGGCAACTGCCGCAGGAATTTCAATCCCTTGTCCCTCAATTGGATTGGGCGGTCCAGCGCGGTTTTTTATGGAAGGGCATCCGTGCGGTGATGTGGGACCGGCTCGACGCTGGACGCGCCTACTTCAAACGCGCGCATGAACTGCACGCCGCCATGGATGAGCCGTTGCTCCAGTTGATCACCTACCATCTGCTGGGTTATGAACAAGAGCGCGGTTCCGATGCCGCGCGGACTGTTTTGGCGAACCTACGCCCATATTTAAATCAAATTGCTCCCCGCGGCGGGGATCGGCTTGAAAGTTCCTATCTGGTAAACCGGGCATTTGCCAGTTATCACGCCGGCGATTACAAACGCGTCCCCGGCCATGTTTTGCGGGCATGGACGCGTGATCGCTCGTATCTGTTCAACCGCGGAGTGTTGTCCATTTTTGTGCGTTCCATTTTGAAGGCGGCGCGTTGAAGATCGGCTTGCTCTCCTACGACATGCAGGATTTCGGCGGCTTGGAAGAATATGCTGTGAACCTTGCAATTGCGCTTAAGCAGTTGGGGAATGAGGTGAGCTATTTATCCTGCGCGTGGGTCGCGCCAGAGAATCAATATGCGCGCCGCCTCAAGGCGCATGGTATCCCGCTGGTTCAACCTCCCCGCTGGATCTCTGATCTAGCCTCGAATTGGAGCGTCAAGGAAAAAGTTTTGCGCGGCGCGATGGTCATCCTCAGTCCGTTGACCTTTCTGGCTGGCGCGGCATTATCCCTATTCAAACGCCGACCGTTCATGGCGGCATGGACAAGCGCCTACAATTTCCTGAAGGGCAAGGTCATGGATGCGACGCTCGGCCGCGATCAGCGTCCGCCGGTGGGGCGCTGGTTGTTGAATCGTTGGCGGGCAAACTGGCGCCCGGACATTCTGCACATCCAGGGTTATACCACGACATTGCTGTTTGCCATCGAGTGGGCGGATACGCACGGACTTGCGGTGGTGTACGAGGAACACCAAACTCCCGATCCACAATTCAATTGGTGGCTGGGTTTTGAAAACAAGATTAACCTTGCCGATCGGGTGATTGCCGTTTCTGAAAAAAGCGCCGCAGGGCTGCGGGAGGTGTGCAAGGTCACGCGCCCAATCGTGGTGCGCGGACCGCTTCTTTCCGACCCGCTTGACGGCACATGGCAAAGAGAATATGCCCAGCCGTCTTCACGGCCGTTTACCATCACGACCACCGCGCGCTTATACGTGACGAAAGGGTTGACCTACCTGCTCGATGCGGCGGCTTTGGTTAAACAAACTCATCCCGAAGTGAAATTTAACGTTTATGGCGACGGCGACCTGCGCGACGAACTGCTTGCCAAAGCGGAACGACTGGGTTTGGATGGCAAGTCCATGTTCCTCGGCTCCTTCTCGGGTCGCGACGAGCTGACGCGCATCATGACGAATACCGACATTTTTTTGCTGTCTTCCATCTTGGAAGGTCAACCGCTGGTGATCGTCGAAGCGATGGCGTATGGTTGCCCGATTGTTTCGACGAATGTCGGCGGCATTCCGGAGTTGATTCGAGACGGCGTCAACGGTTTACTCTGTCCGCCTGAAAATCCGCAGTGTATGGCTGAGAAACTCAACCTTTTGATCGAAGACGCCGAACTACGAAAAAAACTGGGACATGCCGCACGCGCGTTTTATGTGCAGAGTCCGTTTGAGGCAAAGACGGCTGGCGCGCAATTTCTAGATGTGTATGCCGAGGCGGTGGAAGAGCGAAAACAGCGCGGGGCGTTGAGGCAATAGCCGACGCGATGCGAAGCGGGTTTACCTCCACATGAAAATTGCCTACTGCCTCCCAGACGATCTTTGGATTGACGCGCTGCGCGGTGCGCCAAAGGATGCCGCGCACATCCAACAAAAATATATCGCCGATGGACTGGGCGCGCGCGGACATCGGATCACGTATCTGGCGCCGCGCGGTCTCGAACAAGTGATGTTTGCCGCGGCAACCGACGAACTTGCCGCCGCGCCGCAAACGTGGACGTCAAGCGCGTGGTTCAACCTGTTGAGCAGACTCGCTTGGCGGCTTCAAAAACTTTTCCATATCCCATATTTGAATGTGTTTTCAAACCTGCGCCGCGAAAATGCCTATCTGCAAGCATTGCGCGGCTTCGACGTTGTGATCGAGCGCAACTCGCTTTACAACGTCGGCGCGGCGCGCGCGGCAAAAAAACTGCGCCTCCCCTATGTGATCTTCTTCGATGCCGACCAGATCGCCGAACTCGATTTCATGGGCAAGCCGCTCAAGGGGCTCTTGCGTTGGCGCGCAAAAAATCTACTGCGCGAAAATCTCTCGCTGGCGCGAATGATCGTTTGCGTTTCTGAACCAGCGAAAAAGCGCCTGATTACAAACTGGAACGCCCCTGCGGATAGAATCATCGTCCTCGCAAATGCGGTGGACGTACACCGCTTCAAACCGGACCTCGACCTGCGCGCTCCAACCCGCGCCGCCCTCACGCTGACGGAAGCGCCGTTGGTTATTTTCGTCGGCAATTTTTATCAATGGCATGATATTGCCACACTGCTCGATGCCTTCGCGCTTGCGTTGAAATCGAATCCGTCGGCGCGGCTGGTTTTGGTGGGCGACGGCAGTGAGCGCGAAGCGATGATGCGTCGTGCGGGCGAGTTGGGTATTTCTACGGCGGTCTCCTTCCCCGGTTACGTGGCACATGCGGAGGTCGCGCGCTACGTCAACGCGGCCGATATCGCGGCGGCGCCAGCGCCGCTGATGGACCAGGAAATGTGGCTTTCGCCGATGAAACTGTTTGAATACATGGCGTCGGGCAAAGCGGTGATTGCATCGGCGACGGGGCAGATCCTCAACGTGATCTGCGACGGCGAAAATGGATTGCTCGTCCCCCCTGGCGATGCAGAGGCGTTGGCGAGCGCGCTCCATCGGCTGATCAACGACGCTCCCTTACGCGCCGCGCTCGGCGAACGCGCCCGTGCAGACGCTGTGAAAAACCATTCATGGGAACGCTACCTGACGCAGTTGGAACAGGCGTTGGAACAAGCGACGGCGACATTCCATTCATGAACATCCTCTTCCTCACCAACCTCTACCCACCGCATGTCATCGGCGGATACGAAACGCTGTGCATGGAGGCGGTCACAGGCTTGGCGAAGCGCGGACACACAGTTTCCGTTTTGACCAGCACTCACGGTTACGATCGTGAATTCAGCGAGGGTCATATCCATCGCCTGCTGTGGCTCGAAGGCGATCTGCAATTCTACAAAATCAAAGATGCGTGGACGTATCCGCGGCGGAACCAGCGTAATTTGGGACATCTGCGACGCTTGATCGAAACGCAAAAACCTGACATTGTATTTATCTGGGGCATGTGGAATTTATCCAAGCGCCTCGCGCACGAAGCCGAGCGGCTCATGGGTCCAAGGGTCGTTTACTATCTGGCGAATCCATGGCCCATCGGACCCAATCAACACAAACGCTATTGGGAACTGCCCGCCTCCTCACCCATGCGAGACGTTGCCAAAAAGGCGTTGCGTGTCCCGGCGCGCTGGCTCCTGCGCGATGAATGGAAAGCATATCCGCTGAAATTTGATCACGCGCCGTGTTGCAGCGCGGCGCTACGCGCTCAATTGCTCGAAGCGGGGGTCGCGTTGAAAGATGCGCCGGTCATCTATGAGGGGGTGGAGTTGGGCGCGTATCTTGCCCAAGCCGCGCAACGCGCATACCGCGAAAGCGAAAGCCTGTCGTTGGTCTTCGTTGGAATTTTGGCGGAGCACAAGGGGGTGCACACCGCGCTCGAGGCGCTGAACCAGCTACCCCCTGAGAAAAAGACGCGTGTACATCTCACGATCCTCGGTAAAGGGCACGAACATTACGTCGCGCGCTTGCAGAGCCTGATGGATGAATATCAACTCGCCGCGCAGGTCGCCTTCCACGCGCCCATTCCGCGGAACGAACTCCCCGAATTTTTGGGCAAGTTCGATGTGTTGTTGTTGCCGTCTGTTTGGAAGGAGCCGCTGGCGCGCGTCATGCAGGAGGGGCTGGCGAGCGGCATGGTCGTGATCGGTTCCGCGTCGGGGGGGACTGCGGAGACGATCCAACCTGACGAAAACGGGTTGCTCTTCGCGCCCGGCAGCGGGGAGGAACTTGCGGACCGAATTGCCCTGTTGTTGGACCAGCCTGCGCGGCGGCGGCGTCTCGCCGAGCGTGGGGTGAGCACGGCGAAGCAAATGTTTGACATCAATGTCATGCTGGATAACCTCGAAACGTATGTGGAGCGGGTGTATGTTGAATCGCGTTGAGCCGTTGGTGAGCGTCATCATCCCGAATTACAACCACGCGCAATATCTGGGCGATGCGATTCGCAGTGTGCTGGCTCAGACCTATCGTCATTATGAAATTATCGTGGTAGACGATGGCTCCACCGATAACAGCCGCGCGGTGGCGGGGCAGTTCGGCGAGCGTGTGAACTATATTTACCAGAACAACGCCGGGCTTTCCGCCGCGCGGAATACGGGGTTCAACGCCTCGAACGGCTCGCTGATCGGCGTATTGGATGCGGATGATATGTATGAACCGGACTACCTCGGCGCGCTGGTTGCCGCGTTACAGGAGCGCCCCGATGCGGCTGGCATCTATTGCGGCTACCAATTTGTGGACGATCTCAACCGCCCATTGCCGCAGGTTGAAGCGCGGCAGGTGGAACCGGAACGCCTCTATACCGCATTGTTGGAGGGGAATTTCTTCGTGCCCGAATCGATTTTTTTGCGTCGCAGTGTTTATCAGGATGTGGGGCTCTTCGACGAAGCGTTGCGCGCCTGCGAAGATTGGGATGTGTGGCTGAGGGTTGCCAAAAAATACAAGATTCTCCACTCGCCAGAAATCCTCACGCGGCATCGCGTTTTACCGGGGAGTATGTCCACCGACCCGTTGCGGATGTTGAACAACCGCCTCGCGGTGATGAGGAAGCACGTCGGCGAGGAACCGGGCGGCAGCGGAAATTCCAGGCGGCACCGCGCCTTTGCACGCGCCTATCTCGGTTCATGCGTCGAATATTTGCAATATGGCAACCCCGAACGGGCGTATCAATGTTTTCAGAAGATGGCGAATATTTATCCGGGCTTGCTGACCGAGGTGGATACGTACTATCAGCTTGGGTGCGGCGACCAACCGAAGGGTTCGATGGGCGACCTCGCGACTTTGAACGTGAAACGCAACAGTCAGCCGCTGATCGCCATGACGACCCGCCTCTTTACAGACCCATTAACTGCCGCGGATGCGAAACGGCTCGAGCGCGCGGCGTTTGCCAAGGCGTATCATACGCTGGGGATTCTGGCTTACAACACACGTGAGTTTCGCGATACGCGGAAATTCCTTTCGCAGGCATTGTTCTACGACGCCGCGCTGGCGTTGAAGCCGCAGGTTTTCGGCATGTGGCTCAAGTCGTTGCTGGGTCCCAAATTGCTCGCTCGGTTGAAAGGCAACCGGCGGCGACAGGCTTCCACCGGCGACCCAGCCTCCCCGTCGAGGCGAGAAGCGTAGATGCGTATTCTTTTTCTGACCAATATGTATCCTCCGCATGATATTGGAGGCTATGAGCAACTCTGCCGAGAGGTCGCGGAGGGCTTGAGGCGTCGAGGGCATTCGGTACTGGTCGTGACTTCACGACACGGCGTCACCGCTCCTGCACGAGCGGAACGCGACACGATCCGGTCGTTGTACATGCAAGCCGACCTTGATTATTATCGTCCTTTGGATTTCTTTTTGAAGCGGGCTGGGCAGGAAAAGTTCAATCAGAATGAGTTGCATTCCGTTGTCGATCAATTCCAACCGGAGGCGGCGGTGGTTTGGGGGATGTATTTATTTTCGTTGAACCTGCCTTACTGGCTCGAACAATGGCTGCCGGGACGGGTTGTGTATTACATCGGTTCGTATTGGCCCATAGACGACGACCCGCACCGCGCCTATTGGCGGTTACTAGCCAGGCGCAAGTTTGCCGAGCAGGTGAAGCGCCCTTTTCGCGCGTTGGCATTGTCACAGTTGCGCAAGGAAAAATACCCGCCCATGCTTCAATTTGCCAAGACCTTGTGTTGTAGTCAATTTGTAAAAGACAAACTGGTAGCCGCGGGCGCGATCGCAGATACGGCTGAGGTGTTGTATACCGGCGTTGACCCCGCGCCGTTTGAATACACTAAACAAGCGAGACGACCCAAAAATGCCCCGTTGAGAATGCTGTATTTCGGTCGGCTGATCGAGGATAAAGGTGTGCATACGGCGATTGAGGCGTTGGGTATATTGAACAAGCGAGGCGTTGGGGCGAACGTTGAATTTACCGTTCTGGGCGGCGGTCACCCGGAGTATGAAGCCCGCTTACACGCGCTGGTGGCTACATATAAGTTGGAGGGCATCGTCCGCTTTGTTGGAAAAATTTCACGCGATGAGATCCCCACCTGGTTGAGCCGTTTTGATGTCTTTCTGTTTACCTCGATCTGGCCCGAGCCGTTTGGGAGGACCATCGTCGAAGCGATGCTGGCTGGGCTGGTAGTGATCGGTTCGGATGTCGGCGGGAGCCACGAGATCTTTTCCGATTACGCTGCGGATTTGTTGTACCCGGCGGGCGACGCGCAGGCGTTGGCGTCTCGCATCGCGCTGTTGTTGGACGGCTCGAAAGATACAGCCCAACTGATCCGTCGCGGCAGGCGCTTGGCAATGGAGCGATTTACGTTGGACACTATGACCACCGGAATGGAAAATTACCTGCGCGCTATGGCGGCTTCGGATGAGGATGGACCGAAAACGCCAGCGTTTGCGTAACGAATTGCCATGCGACTTTTGTTTCTCTCGAATTTCTATCCGCCTGCCAGCCGGGGCGGCTTTGAACAGTGGTGCCAGGAGGTGGCGGAAGGGTTGCGCGCGCGCGGCCATGAGGTGCAGGTGTTAACCAGCGCCTATGGGCGGACGCGAGCGAAGATTGCAGACCTCGATGGGGTTCATCGCGACTTGCATCTCGAAATGGAGCTTGCATCACTGCGGAACGCCTTCCAGTTTTTTACTCATCGAAAAAAGAAGGAACGTGAAAATTTATCCCAAGTCCGAGCCTTGCTCAAACAGTTCCAGCCGCAGGCGGTGTTGATTTGGGGCATGTGGAATTTGCAGCGCTCCATTCCTGCGTTGGTGGAAAAACGAATGCCTGACCGAGTTGTGTACTACATGGGCGATTATTGGCCCACTCTGCCGGACCAATTCGAAAATTATTGGAATGCCGCGCCGCGCAATGCGCTGAGAAGCCTGCCCAAGTTGTTGTTGAAACCGTTGGCATTGCGCCACCTCGCCCGCGAGCCGCGAACGCCGCTAAAACTTGAGAACGTGCTTTTCCCGTCGCAGTTTATGCAAGCCGACTTTCAACAAAAGGGATTGTTGCCTCAGCATTCAAAAGTTATCTATGGCGCGATTGATACAAAGCCATATAATCACAGCCATCCAAACGCGCAGTCGAAACTATCGTTGTTGTATATCGGGCGTTTGAGTCGCGAGAAGGGCGTCCACACGGCGATCGAAGCCGTTGCACTACTTGTGCGCGAACATGGGCTACGCAACTTCCATTTGACGATCGTGGGCGACGGCGAACCGGAGTACGCGGCGCGCTTGCAAATCCTCATCTTAGATGAAAACCTCGCTTCTTTCGTGGACCTTCTGCCGGCCCAGCCCAAGGAAGCCTTACCCGCCCTTTACCAACAAGCCGACATCTTCCTGTTCACCTCCATTTGGGCGGAACCATTCGGGCGGGTGATCGTGGAAGCGATGGCGTCGGGCGTGGCGGTGATCGGGACGCGCGTCGGCGGCGCGGCGGAACTCCTGCTTGAAAATGCGCTTGCGTTTCAGCCCGACGACGCGGCGGATTTGGCGCAACAGATCAAGCAGTTGATCGAATCGCCGGAGTTGAGGCACAGGTTGGCAAAGCAAGGGCAGGCATACGCCCTGAAAAAATTTGACCTGCAACGCATGACCAGCGAGATCGAAGACCATCTCCAAGCGCTTACAGACGCATGAACATATTATTTCTTTCGCGTTGGTATCCATACCCGACCAACAACGGTTCCAAACTGCGCATCTATAACCTCCTGCGCGGGCTGAGCCGGCATCACACGCTGACGCTGTTGAGCTTCAGCGACCAGCCTCCGACCGAATCGGACGCGGCGGCGGTGAAGTCCGTTTCTAAGGAGGCGCATGTCGTCCCCTGGCGGGAGTTCGATCCGAATAGCGCCCGCGCGCGCGCGGGTTTGTTTAGTTTAAAACCGCGTTCGCTGGTGGATACATTTTCACCTGAGATGGCGGGCAAAATCACGCAGATATTGAACGAACGAAATTTCGACCTGATCATCGCCTCGCAGTTTGCCATGGCGGCATATTATCCGTACTTTGGCGATACACCGGCGCTGTTCGAAGAGTTGGAACTAGGCCTGGCGTATGAGGACACTCACCAAAGCGGTGGATGGGCGCGGCGGGTCCTACGCAGGTTGACCTGGTTCAAATTCCATTTCTACCTTTCGCGCCTCTTGAAACATATTCGCTCCGTCTCCGTCGTGTCTGAGAAGGAGCGCGAACTGGTCGAGCGAAATTTTTCCGCCTCGGGAAATATTTCGGTGATTCCCAACGGTATGGACCTGGGTGAATATGAGGCTGTAACTGCAACGCCTCAGCCGCAGACCATGATCTTCACCGGTTCGTTCCGCTATCGCGTCAACTATGAGGCGATGGTCTGGTTCATTGGCGAAGTTTTGCCTTTGATACTGGAGCAGATCCCGTCGGCTGAGTTGATCGTCACCGGCGACCATCTCAATTTGCCGCTTCCATCGAACGCCAATGTCCGCCTCACCGGTTATGTGGATGACGTGCGGCAATGGATCGCTAATTCCAGCGTTGCGCTAGTCCCCATTTGGAGCGGCGGCGGAACGCGCTTGAAGGCGCTTGAGGCAATGGCGCTTGGGACGCCGGTGGTCGCCACCTCCAAAGGCGCTGAAGGTTTGAACGCCAACCACGGGCAGAATCTATTGATCGCCGATACGCCGCAAGAATTCGCTCGCTGTGTCATTCGGCTAATGAACGATCGGGCATTCGCCCAACAGGTTGCCTCCGATGCCCGGCAGTTCGTGAAGTCTCGTTATGATTGGGGTGTGATCATGCCCCAGGTCCTGCGACTTGTGGAGCGGGCGGCTGTCCGGCGCGGTTAAGTTTCATGGCTGGTATGATGGACTGTTCTGTTTTGTGCTATCCTATGTTCGTCTGCAGGATCGAGGAGTGACGATGGATCTTGATTTCAACTTAAAATTCCTTTCGTTCAACCGCAAGATCACGTTGAGTAAACAGGCGGTCCAATACGGCATTGGCAGTCTCACAATTGTGTTGGCAACCATTGCTTCATATTGGGGATCCATGCCGATCTTTCTGGTGTTGTTGGCTCTCTTCGTCGGTTTGGGAGGCTTGTTCGTGCTGGTGCGCCAACCGGCGCTTGGCTACTTTCTCTTGTTGTTAGGGGGGATCTTCTTGCCTTTTTCGGGACCGGGCGGGATTAACGCCTCGATGCTGACCATCCTCCTGATGGTGTTTCTCTGGGTCATGGATATGTTAGTAGTCAAGCGTCAATTCGATTTTGTCCGCTCCAGCCTGACGCGCGCCACGTTCTATTTTATGGTGGTATGTGTGGTGGCTTTGTTGATGGGGCAGGTCTTTTGGTATGTGACCGCCGCACAAGCGCCGCTCGATACCCAACTCGGCGGGTTCGCCATCTATTTTTTCTCGCTCGTGACGTTGGTGATGACCGGTAGCCTCATCAAGGATCTCCGCTGGCTCAAAGCCTTTGTGTGGATGTTCGTCGGGTTGGGCGCGGTCTATGTGTTGGCGCGTGCGTTGAATTTTTTCACCATTGATCAATATTATGCAAACGGTTATACCGCCAACAGCATGTTGTGGACCTGGCTTTTGGCGATCCCGTTGGCTCAGTTGCTTTTCAATCAGGACCTTTCCAAGAGACAGCGGTTTGCCTTGCTCTGTATGGTACTGGTGACGATGTATGTGGCGATGATTCAGGCTAGGGATTGGAAATCGGGCTGGGTGCCTCCGTTGGTTTCCGCCCTCGCCCTGCTTGCGTTGCGTTACCGGAAACTGATTCTGATCGGCATTCCGCTGGCAATGATCTACGGCGGAATTGTAGTGCAAGACCTGATTGCAACCGATACCTACAGTTGGGGTACGCGCGTGGACGCCTGGCTGGTTGTTTTGGAGATCAGCAAAGTGAGCCCATTGATCGGGTTGGGCTTTGCCAATTATTACTGGTACGCGCCGCTCTTCAATTTACGCGGCTATTACATCCAATTCAACTCGCACAGCCAATATGTGGACCTGATCGCTCAGACCGGCATCATTGGCTTGTTTTGTTTCCTGTGGATTCTGTTTGAGGTGACCCGCCTGGCGTGGTCGTTGAAGGACAAGGTTACAGAGGGGTTCTCGCGCGCCTATGCCTATGGCATTATCGGCGGGATGGCGGGGGTGATCCTGGCGGCGTTTCTAGTAGATTGGGTGCTCCCCTTTGCCTACAATATCGGTCTGGATGGTTTCAGGGCGAGCATCCTGCCCTGGGTTTTCTTTGGGGGGCTGGTCAGTATTCAACAAATCTATCTGCGAGAAAAATCTTCGTAATTGAGTGAGGTCCTGATGGAAGAATTGATCGGTCTGATCCCCGCGGCGGGGAAGGGTGTTCGGCTGGGTTTGCCGTATCCCAAAGAGTTGTATCCCGTCATTCGCAATAATCATTACAAGCCCATCTCCCAATTTGTGGTGGACAATCTAACGAATGCAGGCTTGAAGCATATCGTGTTCGTTGTCAATGAGACGAAGCATCAACTCATGGGATATTTCGGGAGCGGTCAACGCTTCGGGTGCGACATCAGTTACGTGGTGCAGGAAGTGGTGGAGGGGAAGACCAAGTCCACATCGCCTGGGCTGGCGCACGCGTTGGATTCGGCGTATCACCTCGTGAAAGGCAAAACTGTCTTCTTTGGCATGGCGGATACGTTGATGAAGCCGAACGACATTTTCAAGCGCGTCTACGAAGCCGCGTCGCCTGACGACGATGTGTTGTTCGGCATGTTCACCACCGACCGACCTGAAAAATTCGGTATGGTACGCTATGAAGATAATGGTCGCGTGGTTGAAATTGTTGACAAGCCCAAACAGACCGAACTGACCGAGATGTGGGGATGCATTCTTTGGCGTCCGAAATTTACCGAGTATTTACACAAGTGCGTCTTTGAAGAAGGCATCTCCGATTTTGCGAAGATCATGAACGACGCGATCGGGTTGAGAATGAAGTTCAAGGGCGTTCATCTCAAAGACGGCACGTACATAGACCTCGGCACGTACGAAGAGATCGCCGACCTCGATAGAAAACATCGGGAGGAGTAAATGATGCAGGAAACTGCGGGCAGGCTGAACGTCGAGAAAAGAAGCGGAGAGTCCGTCGTGGATATGTCCATTGTGTTGGTGTGTTGGAATAACAAGGCGTATCTCGATCCGTGTTTGAAATCGTTGTATGACGACGGGCTGAAGAGTTCGTTCGATGTGATCGTGGTGGATAACGGCTCGACGGACGGCAGTCAACAAATGCTGGCGGAAAAATATCCGCAGGTGAAGTTGATTCAGAACGCGGGCAATGTGGGGTTGGGCAAGGCGAGCAATCAGGGCATCGAAGCGACGGACGGGCGATATGTGTTGTTGTTGAACAACGACACGCTCGTGAACGGACCCGCGCTGGAGGCGCTTGTGGAATTTTTGGACGCGCATCCCGAAGCGGGCGCGGCGGCGGGGAAGTTGCTGAATCCCGACGGTTCATTCCAATCGGGGTTTGCGCCGTTCTCGACTTTGCTGGAGGAGTTTCTCATTGTTACGCGTCTTGGAGGGATGTTGTGGGCGGGATATCCATCGCATGGCGATTCGAATGAGATTAAAGCCACAGGCTGGATGAGTTCGGCGTGTTTGTTGGTGCGTCGTGCCGCGCTCGATAAGGTCGGCTTGCTCGATGAAGGTTATTTTATTTACGGCGACGAAGCGGACTTGCAATACCGCCTGAACAAAGCGGGCTGGAAGGTGTATTTCCTTCCGAACTCTTCGATCATCCATTTTGGCGGGCGGAGCATGGACCGTTGGAAGCGACGCAAGATGGTCTATCGCGGCAAGCTAATGTTTTATGAAAAGAATTATGGTTTTTTTAGCGCCCTGCTATTGCGCGCGTTGTTCTTTGTGATGAGCCTGTTGAAACTGTTGGTGTGGTGCGTCGGATATTTCGTGCCGAGCCGCAACGACCAGGCGAAGAAAGAACTGCGTTCCAATTTGGACGTGATGGCGTTGTGCATTAACTTGAAGTGAACGTCCCTGTATAAGAAATAAAGCCACAGAGAGCGCAGAGCGCTCTGAGTTTTTTCTCAGAATCTCTGCCGTCTCGCACTGTCGTGTTTGCGGCAGGATCAGTGTGGACTCTGTGGCAAAGTTTTATTGACGCATTTATGAAAATTCTCTTCCTCACTCAAATCGTCCCATACCCTCCCGACGCGGGACCGCGCGTGAAAACCTGGCATGTCCTCCGCTCGCTTGCCATGCAGGGACATTCTGTAACCTTGGTTTCCTTCGTGCGTCCAGAAGAAACGCCGCACTTGTCCGCGTTGGATGCGGTGTGCGAGGCAATACACACCGTCCCGATTCGCCGTTCGCGCGTGACGGACATCTGGTACATGACCCGAAGCTACCTCACCTCCCGACCCTTCCTCGTGGAGCGGGACGATCTCCCTGAGTTGCAAGCGGTTGTAGACGAGTTGGTGAAAGCGGAGGGGTTCGATTTCATCCACGCCGACCAGTTGACGATGGTGCAATTCGCCTTGCGCGGTGCAAAGGCGGCGAAAGCTAAGAAGCTAAAAGTCATCTTCGACGCTCACAATGCCGTTTGGTCCATCGTAGAGCGGATGCGTGAAAATGCGCGCTGGTTTTTGAAACCTGTTCTTGCCATCGAAGCGCAGCGCGTCAAACGCTACGAAGGCGAATTGTTGAAGCAAGTTGACCACGTCCTCGCCGTAACGGATGTGGACCAGGCTGGCTTGGAAGAAGCCCTGCACGTTTCAAAACTAAAATCTGGCGAGCGGGTTGCGCCGATCACGGTTGTGCCGATTGCAACGGACACGAGCCAACTGCAACCGATCAAGCGTAAATCTGGCTCGAAGAACATCGTCACGCTTGGCACATTGCACTATCCGCCGAATGCCGACGGCATCCGCTGGTTTTTCAACGAGGTATTTCCGTTGATCCGCGAACAAGTCCCCGATGCGACGCTCACCATCATCGGCAAAAATCCACCGCAGGATTTTCTCGACCTTGCCGCCAAGAATCCCGAAGCAGTAAAGGTGACGGGCTACGTCCCCGAATTGCCGCCGTATTTGGAACAAAGCGCGTTGATGGTTGTGCCGGTCCGCGCCGGCGGCGGGATGCGGGTGCGAATCCTTGAAGCGTTTGCGTACGCCATGCCTATCGTCACGACTACGATCGGACTCGAAGGCATCCGCGCCGAACTCGAACGCGATGTGCTGGTCGCAGACACGGCAAACGACTTTGCCCAACGCGTCGTTGAATTATTGAACGACACAACCTTGCAGAAAAAACTGTCCACAAATGGACGGCGTTTAGCCGAAACGAAATACGATTGGCAGGTTGTGCTCTCTGCCATGGCGCCGATTTACAAGTAAAAAATTTCCGCTGACCCACGCCAATTCATTAATTTTCGTGGAGATTAGCGAAGATTAGTGGAAAACCAAAGAAGATTAATTTGAATCGCAAGAATTTTTTCTACCGCATCCTCGAACGACCACTGCCAGCGATCCTGGCGGTGTCTGTTTTTCTGCGCGTGGCGGTCGCGGTGGCGATGGGGAATACCGTCGTCGAATTGCCTGGCATCTTTGATCAGGTCTCGTATCACAACCTTGCCTTGCGCGTGCTGGGTGGTCATGGGTTCTCCTTTGGCGTATTGTGGTGGCCCATCACGCCTGCCAACGCGCCGACCGCGCATTGGAGTTTCCTCTACACGTTGTATCTTGTGTTCGTGTATTTCATCTTTGGTCCGAACCCGATCGTGGCGCGGATTTTGCAAGCCGTCATTGTCGGCATCCTGCATCCTTACATCGCTTATCGCCTCGGCGAAAAAGTTTTCAACAAAACCATTGGTCTTGTCAGCGCCGCCATCACTGCGATCTATGTGTATTTTTTCTATTACGACGCGGCGCTGATGACCGAGCCGTTCTACATCACCACAATCTTGTTTACGTTGTATTTCACAATTCAACTCGCCGAGAACGCCGACAAAAAACGCGACCTCCAACTCGGTCTCGCGCTCGGAGTTTCCCTCGGCATCACCATCGTCCTGCGGCAAGTTTTCCTGCTCTTCATCCCCTTCCTCTTTTTGTGGATGTGGATCGCCCGCTTCAAACGCAGGGGAGGCTTGCCTCTCGCTTCGACGGTTCTCTCCATCTTCAGCGTCGCGCTCTTGATCCTGCCGATCACCTACTTCAACTATTCTCGTTTCGGGCGGTTTGTCCTGCTCAATACCAATTCGGGCTATGCCTTCTTCTGGGGTAACAACCCCATCTACGGGACGGAGTTCATCCCCATCCTGCCGACCGAAACCTATCAAGAATTGATCCCGCAAGAACTGCGTCACCTTGACGAGGCGGCGCTCGATCAGGCATTGCTGAAGCGCGGTATTCAATTCGTGTTGGACGACCCCGCTCGATACGCTTTACTGTCGCTGAGCCGCATCCCGCCGTATTTCATGTTCTGGTATTCGCCTGAATCCAGCGTCTGGAGCAACTTCTCGCGCATTGGCAGTTTTGGAGTCCTCCTTCCGTTCATGCTTTATGGTCTCTATCTCGGCATCCAGTGGAACTGGAAGAATCTGATGATTTCACCTGTCGGCTTGCTGGTCCTTTTTGTCGTTGTTTACTCCGGCGTCCACATCCTCACGTGGACGTTAATCCGCTATCGCCTGCCGGTGGACGCGGTTTTAATTCCGTTTGCCGCGTTGGCGCTGGTCGAGCTCAAGAGTTATCTTCAGAACATGAAAGCGCCTCGTTCAAGAGAAGCGCAAAAGGGATTATGAAAATCATCTCCATCGTCGGGGCGCGCCCCGAATTTATTCAAGCCACGCCGGTCAGCCGCGCCTTGCGCAAGAACCATCACGAGATCCTCGTGCATACGGGTCAGCACTACGACTATAAAATGTCGCAGACCTTCTTCGACGAGTTGGGTATCCCCGCGCCCGATTACAACCTCGAAGTGGGCTCCGGCTCCCACGCCGGGCAAACAGCCGAAATTTTGGTGAGATTCGAGGAAGTCGTCCAGCAGGAAAAGCCAGATATCGTCATCATCCGTGGCGACACCAACTCCACGCTCGCCGGAGCGCTCGTCGCCAGCAAACTTCACATCCCCGTCGTTCACATCGAAGCGGGCGAACGCAGTTACGACCGCCGTATGCCCGAAGAGATCAACCGCCTCGTTGCCGATCAATTAGCGTCCGCGTATTTTTGTGTGAGCCAGACGGCGGTGAAGCAACTCGCGCGTGAGGGCATTACGGATAATGTTTTTTGGGTGGGGGATGTGATGTTGGACGCGAACCTCGCCAACCGACCTCTCGCGCGGCGGAACTCAACGATTCTTTCCGACCTTCAGCTTGCCCCCGGTTCTTTCGGCTTGGTTACCGTCCATCGCGCCGCCAATACAGACGACCCCGCGCGGTTGGCGAATATCGTTACGGCGTTAAATCAAGTCGGCGAGACGGTTGTCTTCCCTGTCCATCCGCGCACACGCGGCGCGTTGGAAAAACTCGATGCGCAGTTTGCGGAGAACGTCCGCGTGATCGAACCGGTCGGTTATTACGACATGATGGCGCTCGAGGAGAATGCGCGGATCATCGCCACCGATTCGGGCGGCGTGCAACGCGAGGCTTATTTCATGCAGAAACCCTGCCTGACTTTGCGAGATGAAACCGAATGGACGGAAACCGTTCGCGTCGGCTGGAACAAGCTCGTCGGCGTAGACGTGGACGTGATCGCGCTTGAATGGAAAACGTTTGCGCCTCCGGCTGAACAACCTCCTATTTTTGGCGACGGCACAGCGGGCGAAAAGATCGCCCAACAGTTGGATCAACTGCAATTCTCTCCGATCCGCCAGCCGGTGTTGGCGTAAAGCAGGAAAAAACCTTATGATCGTTATAAGCTTGCCGGTTCTGTTAGTTGGGCTATATTTTCAATTTGAAAACCCTTTGATCCGACCATGGGCACGTTGGGCGTGGTGGGCTTGTAGTTTATTGTTCGTTTCAGTGATCGGTTGGTACGTTGGACGCGAACCAACTTGGGCTGATTTTACTTATGCGTATTATCAGGGTGGAAAAATCGCCTTAAAAGATATTACACAGTTGTACACTTCGTCAAATTGTATTGACGGTTTTGTAAATTTTCCATTACTCGCATATTTATTTGCACCTTTTGCTCTGTTCTCGAGCCAGATAGCTGGACAGGTGTTTTATGTTATTGGATATATATCCATTATTCCGCTAGCTTATTGGTTAATTAAATTAATGGAATTAAACGGCTGGAAACGCTGGCTAATCCTTGGACTCATAGTAATAAATGACGCTCTGGACCGCAGCCTGTGGGTGGGAAATACTACACAAATCGTTATGGTTGGCCTACTCCTTTCATTATGGTGGTTGAAGCGCGGTAAAGAAGGGCTTTCCGGAGTCCTTTTAGGCTTAAGTGGTTTGATAAAATTGCCATTAATCCTTCCAGCGATCTATTTTTTTGTTCGGCAACGATGGCGCGTGGTCATGGGAGGTGGGCTTGTTGTGGGGCTTGCAGTCGCTCTTTCTTTATTGTTAACACCCCTGTCCCTTAATCTTGAATGGCTGAATAAGTGCGTCGTTTCGTATTCTGGATCTCACATTGTTGCGCACGACAATCAATCTCTTGGCGGTTTGCTGGCGCGCCAATTTTCGCTTACTAACGACTTTTTTTCGTGGAGCCCGGTTACTTCTACGCCTGAACTAAATCTTATTTTGAAAATCATCACTGTTGCCTTTTATTTGCCGATTGGGATAATGATATTTTTTGGTTGGGGATCGAAAAGGACATCGTTTGATTATATTTTAGAGTTTTCAATAGTTCTTGTGTGCTCAGTGTTGACAAGCCCAATCTCCTGGATTCATTATTATGTGTTTTTGTTTATTCCAATTGCGCTCTATTTAAAGGAGGTTGTTCTGACCTCATCTAAAACTTGGTCGAATTTATTGTTTGGCTTCAGTGTTATCCTTTTGTCTAACCAAAGCAGTCTGGCAGTTTCCTTTTTTGAACGGACAGGGAACCAAATATTTCTTTCCCTGTATTTTATTGGCGGCGTTATTCTCTATGCCCTTCTTTTATCTCTATGGTTAGATAAAAGATCCAACGCCCTGCGCGGCGCGGATCAGGTTTAGTGAAAGATGATATTTCTCATGAAGCGAAGTGGCATTGGATAATACCTTTGAAAAATTGTTGGTCGCGTTTCTAAACCCCGTTGGATCAGAAATCGGTTCTAGGAAATCCTGGAATTATCATAGGAGAATCAAACCTGATGCATTTTTCATTTTTACGAGACCGGCGTGTTGAACTTTTCCTTGGAATATTAGCTGGAATCATTATTAGTGCGGCGGTACTGATAATAAAACCTACGGGTGTGGGCAATCCCTTGGTGCCTGTGATGGGTATGCCTGCGCTCATAATTGGACTGCATTATCGAGATTGCCTTGGGAGTGCGAGCCGGGTTGCCTTCGATGGTCTTGTTTTTTCTGTAGTTGTTCTTTTTACGATAAGGTTTTTTCAGGCTTTTGGGGCGCTGATTGTTTCTCCTCCGATTTGGGATTTCCAAGTGTTTTGGATCAGCGGGAGTGTTGCAGCGCGGGGTTTGGATTTTTACTCACCCCAGAGTTTTCATGATGTAGCCAAGATTCTGAATGTTTCATTTACCGATGATTTTTCGAAAGAAATACTTGACGTTGGGTTTTGGTACCCGCCAATGACAATGTTGCTTTTTCTTCCATTAGGTTGGTTTAACATTAATCTGGCTGCTTTGGTTTGGGTAATTCTGTTGTGCGCTACCCTGATAACCGGTATTCTTTTACTTTGGAAGCTCTGTATGCAAGATACCGGTATCCGCGGACTTTTCTTTGTGACGGCATTAACGCTCATGTTTCCGCCTATCATAAACAATATATGGTTTGCGCAAACAAACTTTATTGTTCTCTTAATGCTGCTTTTATTCTGGCGCGATCGCGGCCTCGGACGCGCAGGCGTTTGGCTGGCGATCAGCATCCTGGTTAAACCATTTACGGCCGTCCTGCTCTTATTTTTATTGTTCAAGCGCCGGTGGAATGCTTTTGTCTATGCTGTCTCTGCGTTTGTTGCTATTTCTTTGTTGAGCCTGGTTGTATTTGGGTCTGCTACTTTCGGGAGTTTCCTAAGTAATCCAGTTGTCAAAGTGCCGTCGTTGTTCTTTTTTGAATTAGACAAAGGGAATTTGTACGCAATGATATGGCGGCTTATGGCTGGCTCAGTTGATAAAAATATGGTTGGATGGGCGCAAGCAATTTTTATCGGCGCTTCGGTTGTATTATTTCTGGTTACACTCTGGGTAGTTTATAAACTGATACCTTTCAACGACGAATGGTGTATCGCCGTAATAGCCTCTCTTGGTTTGCTGGTTTATCCAAATGCAAGTACAAATTATTATTCGGCTTTATTGCCAGTTGTGTTTTGGCTTTGGGCAACCCGGAGGAATGTACCGGGCGGGGTGTGGGGAATTGCGATCTTTGTTGGTTTGGAGGCTTTGTTGTTGGGATACAATGGAGGCTGGAGTAATTTGGTGTTTTGGGGGTCAGTTTTGTTTTGGGTAATGCCGCTGGGAATTAGTTTTTGGTTGATCTGGCGCGAGCACAGTCAAAAACCAGCGGTATATGCAAAGCAACTGTGATTTTGCGTCAAGTTTAAAAAACTTCATTGCTTTTCTAACCACGAGCCGCTCTTGTTGCAATTGATACGCGGCAATGTAGATTTTCCTGAAAATAAGCGCTTTTTCTGCCACCTGCGCGATCAATGGAGCGTAAATATATCCAACTGGCTGGCGGCTAGTTATTTTTTTAGCGTTAAGAAAAATAAATTTTTCGAGTGGATTCACAAAACTATGACAACGAAACAAAGCATTGGCATTATCGGCGGCGGTATCATGGGCATCAGCCTGGGATACTTCCTTGCAAAGCAAGGCATGGATGTAACCATTTATGAAGCCTCGCCCGTGTTGGGCGGTTTGGCGGGTCCGCTCACGCTTCAAGACGGCACAGAGGTGGACCGTTTCTATCACGCCATCCTTTCCAGCGATCATCACCTCGGCAACCTGTGCAAAGAATTAGGCATTGACGATCAACTGCGTTTCAAAGAGACGAAAACGAGTTTCTTTTATCAAGGCAAACTGCACCCGATGAACAACATCGTCGAGTTCCTGAAGTTTCCGCCGCTCGGTTGGATTGACCGTTTCCGACTCGGTCTCACAGTGCTTGCCGCGCAATTCGTCAGGGATTGGAAGACGCTCGAATCGGTCAGTGTGCAAAGTTGGCTGTTGAAATGGAGCGGCAAAACCACTTTCCAGAATATCTGGCGACCGATGTTGAAAGCCAAATTCGACGGCGGCTTTGATAATGTGCCTGCCACGTGGATCTGGTCGCGGCTGGTGCGCATGAAGTCTACGCGCGAGGGCGCGAACCAAAAAGAAATGGCAGGGCATCTGATCGGCGGCTACATCACGCTGATCAAAGCCCTGACGAATAAGATCGTTGAAGCGGGCGGCAAGGTTCTTCTCAAAACCCCAGTCAAGGAAATTGTGATTGAGAACGGTAAGGCTGTGGGCATCCGCATGACTAAAGATGAAGTAGTGAAATACGATAAGGTGGTTTGCACCATGCAGACGCCTGTCTTCCAGCGTTTGATTCCCCAAGCCGATCAAACGTATCACGACTATCTCGCCAAGTCGGACTATCTGGGAATCATTGCTCCGCTACTCGTATTGGACCGCCCCTTGACGGGGAACTGGACGGTGAACATCACGGACGATCGTTATCCGTTTACCGGCGTGATCGAGACGACAGCGTACATTGACCCGAAGTATGTCGGCGGGTATCACCTGGTTTATCTTCCAAAATACACGGCGCCGGGCAGTGAATGGCAACAGAAAAGCGACGAGGAGATCAAGCGCATCTGGCTCGAAAATTTACAGGCGATGTTCCCCGCGTTCGATGCCTCTTCGGTACGCTATTTCCTGATTCATCGTGAGCGGTATGTTGAGCCGCTACACGGCTTGAACGAGACGGACCTCGTCCCTGCGGTGACGACGCCGGTCGCGAATCTCTTCCTTGCCACCACGTCGCAGATTTACCCAGCGCTGACGAACGGCGAATCAGTTTCCCGTCACGCGCGCGAAGCGGCTGAAATCGTCGGAGGCGAATGATGGATCTGAAAGCGGTTGTCGTTGTTTTGAGCCTGTCGCGCTTGGAATCTTCCAGATGTTTGAGGAGCGGGCGAACGGCTATTATCGTTGCTAGCCGATACCGGCAGAGAGTGGCTGCGCAAACAGGATTTTTTGATTCGGAGCTAGAATGATTTCAAAGCTAAGGCAATATCCCTGGTGGGCGCAATGTATTTTGTTGTGGCTGTGTGTGTGGGTCTCGCTCAACATGGTTGGATTGGTGGGCGCCAGGTTTATCGAGTCGGAGCAGTTCTCCCCGGCTCCGCAACAGATTCCCGGGATTTGGAGCCGGTGGGATGCAGGTTATTACCTGGCGATCGTCTTTCACGGTTATGCGGGGCATCCTGACGCGGCTGGTTTTTTCCCTTTGTACCCGATGTTGATCAGTCTTTTCTATCGGTTTAGCGGCGTAAACCCTGAGTTGATCGGTCTGTTCATTTCGAATGGGGCATGCCTGATCGCCACGTTGATCTTTTACAAAATTGCGCGGCTGGTGAAGGATGACCACGGCTATGCCCTGCGCAGTACGTTGGCGCTGCTGGTGTTTCCGACTTCCTTCTTTTACTTTGCCCTGTATGCCGAATCGCTTTATCTGCTTTTCGCATTGCTGGGCGTTTATTTGGCGTTGAGGAGCCGGCAGTCTAACATTGGCAGTGGGTTGGCGTTGGGGCTTTCATCCATTGCCAGACCGGTGGGGGGGGTGCTCGATATCGTCATGATGATCGAGTTTGTCCGCCGTCGTAAATTTGACGCAAAAAGCATTCTGTCGCTTGGGTTCGGACTGGCGCTTTCGATCCTTGGTGTTGTTCTGTATGTGTATTACTTATACATTTTGTTTGGATCGTGGACGGCAATCTCTGAGGCGCAAGCGCACTGGCACCGGCAGTGGCAGTTCCCCTTGATCACCTATTGGGAGGGACTGAAGGCTCTCGTAAATTTTCCGCATCTCCGGGTTGACTGGTTCGAGTATGCCAGCAACGTGATGGATCTTGGCTTCGCCAGTTTTGCCATATGGATCGCCATTGTCTCTGTGGTTTGGGCGAAGCGAGGCGAGCTCCCATGGGGGCTTACGATCTACGCGGTGGTCCTGTTGCTGTTTTTTCTAAGTTCCCAGAATGAACTGCCGACTCCTTTGTGGGGGGTGACGCGCTGGGCGGCTTCGATATTTCCGTTCTATTTTGTGCTTGGGAATATGTTCAAGAGCAATAAGCTACAAGCGCTTTATTACACAGGGTCTGCCTTGTTGTTGATCTTGTTCACTGCCTGGTGGACCAGCGGGCGTTGGATCGGTTAGCGGTAAAAGCAGATGCTTGTAGAAGTCGGAGATGATTTGCAGTGAACAAACGTTTGAACGGCAAAAAACTTTCCCGCAGGGATTTCCTGAAGATCGCCGGTGTGACCGCGGTGGCGGTGCCGACGGCGACAGGGTTGGGCTTGTTATATTCCAGCCGCGGAGCTGATGTTCCGTCAGATATTGAATCGAGTACGAGCCAGATATTGGGTTCGAGCTCGACTGGCGATCAACCTATTTTGATTCTGGTCAACGATGCCAGCGACAGTCCTTTTGGGGTTTACCTGAGCGAGATTCTGTTCGCCGAAGGGATCATTTCCTTTTCGACTGCAAGACTATCGGAGTTCGACCTCGAGCGGTTGGTCGAGTTTGATACGGTTGTTCTAACCGCAGGTCCGCTAACCCGTGAACAAGCGGAGGCTTTGACGCGCTATGTGTATGGCGGCGGCGGCTTGGTTGCCATGAAGCCGGACATAGCCTTGCTTCCGGTGTTGGGGTTGAGAGGTCAAGAACAGGATAGCGACTTGGGCTATATGATTACAGAAGGCGGTCACGCGCTTTCCGCCGGGATCGTGCCTGTCTCGCTTCAATATCACGGGGCTGCCGATCGATATTTAATGGATGGGGCAGAGGCGGTCGCGTGGTTATGTGATAAAACGGGTCGGCAGAAAGATCATCCGGCAGTGAGTATTCACCAATACGGTGAGGGATGGGGATGTGCCTGGGCGTATGACCTGGTGGAGAGCGTTATCCTAACTCGTCAGGGTAACCCGCAATGGGCAGACCAGGAACGCGACGGCTTCTCGGATGTGAGACCAAGCGATATGTTCTATGGCTGGCTGGATTTGGACCGGATCGAAATCCCTCAAGCCGATGAGCAACAGAGGTTGCTGGTTAATGCGCTTAATTTTCTAAGCCAACAAAAAAAACCCTTGCCGCGCTTGTGGTACTTTCCGGGTAACGCCAAAAGTATGTTGATCGCTACGAGCGATACCCATCAAAACCCGGGTTGGGCGGTCGAACGAGTTATTCAGCACGCTGAGAAGTATGGCGGTTCTATTTCGATCTACAGCATGCCGCCGAACTATACAGTTCCGTATCGGGCGGCGCAGAAGGTTCGGTGGTGGCTGGAAGACCTTTCCCTCATGGATGAGGCGTATTTCCCCTCTCCCTCACGCGTAGCCGATTGGCGTAAACGCGGACACGAATTTGGTATCCATGTGCTGGTGGAAAACGGCTACGAGGAGAGTTGGGCGATTAATTGGCAGCGCTTCACGGGGGCTGGGTATGGACTGCCGTCGCCGACCACGCGGGTCCATAGAATTCTATGGAAGGGATGGGTGGATTCTGCCAAACTGCAAGAGCGTTACGGTTTTCGGATGAACCTGGATTTTTATCATGTTGGCGATGGGTTCAGAAAACCGGACGGGGAATGGGTGTATGGGCACTTCACGGGGAGCGGCTTGCCGATGAAGTTTATTGACGAAAACGGACGGCTCATCCACCTCTATCAACAATTAACTCAATTGGCAGACGATCATCTGTTGAATCTTCATTGGGGAGGTACGGTGAAAATACCGGCCGAAGAGGCGGTGCAAGTATCTCAGTCTATGATGGATCGCAGTCTGGCGGGTGGATATGCGGCAATCGGCGCGATCTTCCATACGGACCCATTCGCCGTAGGAGAGGTTTGGGCTACCGAGGAAGGCAAGTGGATGGATGGCACGCTAAAATACGCGGCGGAGAACAATATCCCGATTTGGTCGGCTGAAAGGTGGTTGGACTTTGTCGAAGCGCGCCATGATTCCATGGTTAAAGATTTCCAATGGCTGGCGGATGAAAACCGTTTGAATTTCCTTCTAAGCCTGCCGGACTTTCGCTCAGAGGGTATGAGTCTCTTGTTGCCGTTGGAGCGTTCAGCCGCGCGACTTTCGGGCGTCGAGGTGAACGGCAGGCGTGTTGAATTCAAAGAACATATCCTCAGCTCTCAGCGATATGCCATGGTTGACGTGACAGCTGGAGAGAATTCTGTCGACGCGTATTATCGTTGATTTTGTTGTGGGATTATGCATAGGTCAAAATGAAGATTTCTATTATCGTACCCTGTTATAACGAAGTTGATAATATCCAGAAGCTTGAAGCGGAGTTTTTCCCGGTCGCGGAGGGATTAGTCGGCTCGTCCCTTTTCAACGACGCGATCATTCAATGCGTGGAGGTTGTATTTGTAGACGATGGAAGTAAGGACTCCACATTTGATGTTCTGAAGTCCGCTTTTGCCAGCCGGGCGAGCGCCAACCTAACTCTAAAGTTCGAAAGGCATGAAATGAATCGCGGTCTCGGCGCGGCGATTCGTACAGGATTCAAGGCGTCCACCGGCGAGCTAATCGTGACCACCGATAGCGACGGCACGTATAAATTCTCGACCATTCCGGCGCTGCTTGCCTGCTTGAATGATGGAGTAGACCTTGTCACCGCTTCTCCCTATCACCCCGAGGGCGATGTGGTTGGCGTGCCGGCGTATCGCATATTTTTGAGTCGAGGCTCGTCTCTTCTTTATCGGATTTTGCTTGATTGGAAAATTTTTACCTATACGGCTTTGTTCCGAGGTTATCGTCGTAGGGTGATTGAGCAGATACAGTTCGAAGCGGACGATTATCTGGCGGGTACCGAGTTGATGGTCAAGGCAATGCTGAAGGGATATACCGTGGTCGAGTACCCGGCGGCGCTTCATCGCAGAGTGTTTGGCGTTTCTAAGGCGCGATTATTGCAAACGATTAAATCTCATCTTCGCTTTCAAGCCCGATTGTTACTTCATCGTCTACATATCTGCTCGTTGTTTGTTGAACCGAAGAATTAGTCCTCACTTCACGATTGCTAATCAGCCAAAACCATGCGTATTGCATTAATTGTCCCGTATATCCCAAGCCTAATTCGCGTCAGGTCGTATAACCTGCTCAACCAACTGTCTAAGCAGGGGGTTGAAGTCACCTTGTTTACCGTTGCAACTTCCGAGCAGGATGCGCTTGATCTTCACGCCCTAAAGCCGAACTTATCAGGGATGTTTGTCCGCAACCAGCCGGTTTGGAGGTCGTTGTTGAATTGTGCGTTGGCATTGCCGACCAAGATCCCGCTTCAGTCTGTTTACAGTTGGAATTCACGCCTGCAAGCCGATTTTGCGCGCGAGCATCGGCGCATGCCCTTCGAGTTGGTCCATGTGGAACATCTGCGCGGCTCAAAGTATGGCAGAGTGATAAAGTCCACTTTCCCGGAGTTGCCGATCGTCTGGGATAGTGTGGACTGTATCAGTCACTTGTTCGCACAGTCGCGCGGACGAAGCCGAAGCCTGGCGGGAAAACTCATGTCTGGTTTGGAGTTGAATCGTACGCGGAGAGCGGAGGGGGAGTTGGCTACTCTATTCGATCACGTCTTGATCACATCGCCTAACGATAAGAAGGCGTTGATGCAATTGACGTCCGAGGAGGAAAGGTCGGCGTCCATTTCGATCCTGCCGAACGGCGCGGACTTGGATTATTTCCGACGGAGAGCGGACCAGCCCAGAGAGGCTGAAACGATCGTGTTCAGCGGCAAGATGAGCTACCACGCTAATATATCCATGGCAGACTATCTTGTCCGGGAGATCATGCCGAAGGTTTGGGCAAAACGCCCCTCGGCGAAACTCATTATTGTGGGCAAAGACCCGCCGCGTATGGTCAGGGAATTGGCGCAAGACCCCCGTGTGGAGGTGACCGGGACGGTGGACGATATCCGGCGGTATCTGTGGGCAGCAACTGTCGCCGCGGTTCCGCTGGTCTACGGCGCCGGCATCCAGAATAAAATTCTTGAAGCGATGGCAGGCGGAACCCCGGTCGTGACGACCTCGGCGGCATTTTCAAGCCTGCGCGGAACTGTGGGAGAGGATGCCTTGATCGGGGACTCTCCCCAGGAATTTGCAGATGCGGTTTTACGGTTGATCGAAAGTCCGTCTTTGCAACGGGAAGTTGGCAATGCGGGGAATGCGTACGTTCGGCAGTATCACGATTGGGATCATCTAACGGCTGATTTGGTTTCCATTTATCGCGTGGCGAAAAATACGAAACTCGATCAATGAAACAACCGAAAGCGCTTAGCGCAATCTGCGTGTAGTGGCATGTTCGCCGTTTACTTTCCTCTGCCCAGCAGTAACTTTTATCGAACCGACCCGTCATGCAGGCTGATCAGACAAGATGCATCTGATATTACCTTGCAATGCTTATTTTGCATCAGTCATTTATCATCATTTCGGGATAAAATAAATCCATGGATCTAAACTCCTACTTAAAGCCTCTATATAAGTGGTGGCGTTTAATTGCGGTGACAGTTGCATTGGCAGTTGTCTCAAGTTCCATTTCCGCCATCTTCCAGCCTGCCGAATATGTCTCTCGCACCACGTTGATGACGGGTAGTACATTTTTAAACCCAAATCCAGATTTTGGTCAGATACAAATTGCCCAAACGCTTGCAACGATTTATGCAGACATGGCAAAACGTGAGCCGATCCAGAATGCGACGATGGAGGCGTTGGGTATCGACTGGCTGCCTCCTTATGACGCGCGGGTCGTTACCAACACCCAACTGATCGAGATCCTGGTCACTGATACGGACCCCCGGCGCGCGCAGATCATCGCCAGCGAACTTGCCAACCAGATGATCCTGCAAAGCCCGGCGGTGAATCAATCCGAAACGGGGATACGGCAGGAATTTATCACTGAGCAACTCTCGAGCCTTGAGTTACAGATTCAGGATACCGTAAAACAGATCGAAGAACTGCAAAAATCGCTGGTCGTGATGAATAGCACCAGCCAAATTTCAAAGACGGAAGAGGATATTAGGAATCTGACAGAACGACTGGTCGATCTGCGCGGAAATTATGCCACCTTTCTGGCTAACACCCAACAAGGCGCATTGAACACACTCCGGGTGGTCGAGCCAGCCAACCTGCCTACCAAATCTTCCGGCACGAACAAATTCTTGATCATCGGTCTTGCCGCGTTTGTCGGTTTGGTCTTGGCGGGGGGCGCCGCGTACCTGCTTGAATTTATGGATCGCACCATCAAGACCACCGCAGATGTGGAGCGTATTTTCAACCTGCCGGTGATCGGCTATCTTGCCAGCATTTCGGAGAACGGGAACAATGCCACCTATGTTGTGAGTCACCCGAACTCGCTGGTCGCCGAAAGTTTCCGGTTGCTTCATTCCAACCTTGAATTCTTCCAAGCCTACAATTCTGCGCGGACGATTTTGGTGACCAGCCCCACACAGGGCAACGGCAAGACCACGATCGCGGTAAACCTGGCGTTGACCATTGCCGCGAGCGAACAGCGAGTTGCCATCGTTGACGCCGACTTGCGCCGCCCTGCCGTTCACACCGCTCTCAAGATTTCACAAAACCCCGGGCTGGCCGATATCATTCACAGCAAAGTCAGCGTGAAGCAGGTGGTGCGCTCGGTTAAAGGCAAAGGGATTGACGTGGTCGCCGCCGGCAATATTCCGCCGAGCGTCACCGAGGTGGTGGGCTCAAAACGGATCGCCGCCATCTTGAACGATATGCGCGAAGACTACGATACGATCGTTGTGGATGCCCCGCCGCTGGTAATTTCCGACTCGTACAATTTGGCATCGAAGGTAGACGGCGTCATCCTCGTCCTGGAGCCCGGAGTGACGAAAGACGACCAGGCAAAGGTCATCAAGGAACAGTTGAACCGCGCCGGCGCCAGAATCATCGGCATTGTGTTCAACAAGGTTTCCGACGTCAGCGCCAAGAGCTATGGCGATACCGAATATCTTTCGATGTATGCCCCCCAGCATTACAACGATTATGTCTCGAGCAAGCCGGCGGTGGACGAGCCCGACTCCGGTTCGAAGAAACTGATGGCGTTTTTCGAGCGCGGCGAAGTGCCGCCCGATGTGAAAGACTCGCTCGAGACCGCTTTTGATCGGTTCCAGGAACAGCGGAAGTCCCTGTTCAACCGGTTCCGCAAACCATCCAAGAAATAGCTCCAAATATCAGCCCCCGCCACCGGGGGCTTTTTTTTGAAGGGCGGGTATACTGTCGAAGGCGGAAGAGCGCGCGAAAAATTCCCGAAGGGCGAGACAGTTTCCCCGTCGGAGGGGAAGCGGGGGCGATCGCGTCTGGTTTGAGTTGCAACTTTTTGTCCGCTTGGGCGTATGGTTAGTGCGAGGAGCGCAGGTGACCGATGAACTTGCCTGGGTGATCCAGGCTCAACAAGGCAGTGACGAGGCGTTTACCCGGCTGGTTGAGGAACATCAGACCCATGTGTATAACTTGTGTTATCGCATGTTGGGCGAGCCGGAATCGGCGGAGGATGCCGCACAGGAAACGTTCCTGCGCGCCTATCAGAATTTGCACCGCTACGACCAGAGCCGTTTGTTTGTCACATGGTTGCTCTCGATTGCGGCGCATTATTGCATTGACCGCCTGCGGCGGCGGAAGTTGTCGGTTTTTTCGATGGATGAGGAACGCGAGGACGGCGCGGTCTTCGAGATTGCGGACCCCGCTTCGCCCGACCCCGAGGTTGAATCGGCAAAACGCGCCGACCGCGACCGCCTCCACCGCCTCTTGAAAGATCTCGACGAGACCGATCGCGCGGCGGTCATCATGCGCTATTGGTACGATTATTCGGAAGTTGAGATCGCGGAATCGTTGAAGTTGACCGTCAGCGCGGTGAAGAGCCGTTTGCACCGCTCGCGCCGGGCGCTGGCAGGTATGTGGGGGGAGGACGAGTCCCCCCGCGTCGGAACCGAAAGGAGACGCCATGAATCACCAGCCTTTTGAAGAGTGGTTACTGAATAACACAACCATTACCCGCGAGCAGAAGCGCGAACTTGACGCGCATGTGCGCACATGCGCGTATTGCGCCGCGCTGATGAAGACCGACAAGGTGTTGCGCGATCTGCGGCTGGCGGCGCCGGCGAGCGGTTTTTTATCTCGTTTTGAAGCCCGGTTGGCGGCTCGAAAAGCGGAAGAGCGCAAGCGCAAATTGTTTGGGTTGATTTTTTTCGCGCTGGCTGGTTCGGCGCTGTTGATCTGGGCGGCTTCGCCGTATTTCGCGGGTTTCTTTGCGTCACCAGCGGGGTGGATTTCAGCGTTGGTGGAGTGGGGGATGTTCCTGCTGACAACGTTGATTGCGTCGGTGCAGGCGGGCGCGGTCATCCTCGATGTGTTGACGCGTTTACTGCCGCCGTTCGCGTGGTTGGTGCTGGTCTCCGGCGCAGCAGGCGTTAGTTTGTTCTGGTCTATTTCGATTTGGCGGTTCTCCCAACGAGGGGTTCCGCAAGGAGTCTGATGTATGAAACTACGGAAAATTTGGTTAACTTTGTTGGCGGCGCTGGCGCTTGTTCTGGTTCCAACGGGCGCGGCGTTGGCGCAAAGCGGCTGTCCTCAGGACGGAGGCCTCGTTTACGGCAGGAACTGCACCTTGGAATCCGGCGAGACGTTCAACGGTGATCTCGTTGTTTTTGGCGGCAACGTGCTCGTGGAGCAGGGCGCTGAATTGAACGGCAACCTGGTTGTGTTTGGCGGGACGGTTGACAGCGATGGCAAGGTGGATGGCGATATCGCGATCATCGGCGGACAGGTTAGCCTCGGTGAACACGCGCAGGTCGCCGGTGACGTTGCTCTCGTGGGCGGTCAACTTGAGCGCGCGGAGGGCGCGGTGATCGAAGGCGAGGTGGTGAACAATATCCAACCGAAGGTTGACTTGCCGAACGGGCAACTGCCTGATCGCCCCAACCCGTCGGGCATCAATGCCAATTTCGATTTCGGTTTCGGGTTGTTTTTCCAAATGTTCCAAACCCTTTTTACGGCGATCATTGCCGCGGGGTTTGCGATGTTGCTCGCCCTGTTTTGGAAACCGCAGATGGAACGCGCCGGCGCTGCCCTCGTCTCACAGCCGCTGATTGTGGGCGCGGTGGGTTTGCTGTCCTTCGTCGTTGCGGCGCTGTTGATCTTGACGATCGTGCCTCCGCTTCTGTTGGGGTTTGCCTGGCTCTTTGGGCTGGCGGCGCTGGGCTCGGAAATCGGCGATCGGTTTACGAAAGCGATTAACCAATCGTGGTCGCCCATGCTGACGGCGGGCTTCGGTTCGTTCCTGCTCGTGCTGGTCGGTGGCGCGGCGGGCTTCATCCCGTGTATTGGCGGGTTGGTGCAGTTCTTCGTCAGTTTGATGGCGATCGGCGCGGTGGTGGTCACCCGCTTCGGAGCGCGCCCCATTCAAAGCCCCGGAATGATCGTGAGCGCCCCGCCTGCCCCGCCGGCGCAGTCGTAAAATCCTGCATGATATAATTTTCCCGCCCCGTGATGAAAATCCGGGGCGGATTGATTTATTTGGAGGAAGTATGGCTTTAAGAGAAATTCCACTCCCCGACACAATTATTCACCCTGAACCTCCGCCGTTGATCGAGGTGGCTGGGACGCACCGCGAGATGGGGCGGCAGATCGGCGAAGCGCGGCGCGAACAAGTGCAACACAGCGTGGAGAATGCACGCGCGTTGATCGCGCAATCGTATTCCACGCTTGAACTCACCTGGGACGGCGCCCAGATTCAGGCGCGGAAGTACCTGCCGTTCGCGGAGGAGCGTTACCCGCAATATATGGACGAGATGCGTGGCATTGCCGAAGGCGCGGAGGTGGCGTTCGACGATGTGATGGCGCTCAACGCCATGGAAGCCGTGACGATGGACGCGCTGCACCTGACGCGCTGTACGAGTTTCGCGGTCAACGAACAGCGGACGGCTGACGGACACGTGCTTGCCGCACACAACGAGGATTGGGTGCCGGAGGACGAAAACGATGTCTACGTGGTGTCTGCCAAACCGAAGGAAGAACCGCCGTTTCTCGCCATGACGTATGGCGGACTGCTACCCAATGTGGGATTCAACGCCTATGGCATCGCCCAGTTGATCGACTCGGTCTACCCGAACGATTCGCGGATGGGCATCCCGCGCGTGGTGGTTTCGCGCGCGGTGCTGGCTTCGCGGCGCATCTCCGGCGCCATCGGGCGGACGCTCGTCTCGCGCCGTGCGGCGGGCTACAATCATTTGATCGTCCATGAAAGCGGAGAGATGTATTCGGTGGAGGTTTCGGCGAAACGCTTCGATATTCTGCACGGCACAGATGGGTACATGGTCCACACGAACCATTATCTTTCGCCGACGATGAAGGAGATCGAAAAAGACCCCGAGGAGTTGATCTCGTCGCGCGTCCGTTATTTCCGCGCCAACCGTTTATTGCGCGAGGGCTCCACACATACGATCAAATCGTTGCAGGCGATTCAAAAAGACCACGTGAACCTGCCGAACTCGATCTGCAATCACAACATCGTTGGCATTGACCCGATGGACCGTGAAAGCACGATCTGCGCCCTCGTGATTGACCTGACCGCGCGCGAGATGCACATCGCCTGGGGTAACCCGTGCCAGAACGCGTACCACACATATCATTTGGGCGAGTGAGGTTTCCAATGAGTAAATATGACTCACTCCGAATTTAGTCTTTCGAACTTTTTGTCACGGATTTCACAAATTTTCACAAAAAATCCGATCAAGCATCACTTGGTCGGATTTCGTTTTCAGGAATTGGGACGACGGCCGTAAACAAAAACACGCCTTGCGGCGCGTTCATCATGTTGTGCCCCCACGGGGATTCGAATAACATCCCCCCTGCGGGGACGCGGGTCGTAAATAAAAACACGCCTTGCGGCGCGTTTATCATGTTGTGCCCCCACGGGGATTCGAACCCCGGTCGTAGCCTTGAAAGGGCTGCGTCCTAGTCCACTAGACGATGGGGGCAAACTTTCTTTGGTAGAGCGGGCGGATTTTATCATTCTGCCCTGCAACGGTCAAGCAATTGGTCACTTATCTTCTTTGGCGCGTTGGTTCAGTTGCGCCATCATGTCAATGTGTTCGCGGTTGAAGAGGATTGCCGGGCTTTCCACTTTCAGGTTGGGGATGAGGATGGCGGTTAGCGAACAATCAAAGATGGGGATGAAATTACGCGTGGTATCCGAGATCAATACTGAAAAATCGAACCGCCCCGAAACCTCGAGTTTGCCTTCCACCTCGTAGACTTGCGTAGTGAGCCGTGAAGGCATGCTGGTCACATTTGAGTATCCGCCGCGCACCACCGCGGCGGGACCGAGATCCTCGCGCCGCGCCGTGCACATGGCAAAGATCTGAAACTTGACGAGCCGCACGACCTCGAAGTGGTCCACCAGTTTCGTCGGCATGTGGATGCGCGCCAACCGCGCATCGTGAACTTCCAAATACGACTTTGTGCGGTCGTTCATCGTGCCCATCAAACCGCTCGTCCCCGCCATGACCTTGCCCACAATGCGATAGCCTGCGGTGTATAAATCGGTGGGGAGAAAACGATAGGTGCGTGGGGAAGTTTCCATGTCGCTTGGCTACTCCAATGGGGGGGAGGGGTGAGTCCCCTTGGGCGGGGCAGGCCGCGGGGTCCGTTTGACGCGGCGGGCGGCATGTCCCGCTTCGGGATTGAGGAGCATGGTCAGCCAGGTGATGGCGCGTTCGTCGTATTCGCGTCGCCCGCACACGTCGCAGATCCACGCGGGGAAATCGGGAACGGTGATCAGTTCTCCGCCGAGCCAGGTGAAATAGGTGATGTGACGCAAGTGCATGACGCCCGCGCCGCAATGACTGCAGGGGGTGTGTTGCGATTCTTGCAAAGGCGGGACTGGCGCTTCGTGATTCATAATCTGGCTCCGGGTTATTTTGCGGCGCTGGCGTGGTTGAAATGCTCGAGCACTTCCCACTTGGGAGGGGGCCAGTAGATGACCACCGCCTTGCCGATCACATTTTCGATCGGCAGTAAACCCCATTCGTGCGAATCTTTTGATTGGTTGCGGTTATCGCCCAGCACAAACAACTGTCCCTCGGTAATCAGCCACGAGCCGTTATAGAACGGGGCGTCGGCGATATAGGGCTCGTCGAGCGCTTTGCCGTTGATCGAAACCTTGCCGTTCTGCACGGTGACGGTTTCGCCGGGCAAACCGATGACGCGTTTGATCAAATCCTGGTTGGGGTCGAGCGGGAAACTGAAGACCACGATATCGCCGCGCGCGGGCTGACCGAGCCGGTAGGCAAGTTTGTTGATGAGGACATACTCGCCGTTGTCGAGCGTGGGGTTCATGCTAAAACCGTCCACGCGGACGCGGGCAGAGACGGCGTTGATGCCGAAATACAGGACGACCGCTAGAAAGAGCGTTTCCAGGATGTCGAGCCCCATCCGCTTCCAATCGGACGGTTGGGCTGGTTCGCCTGCGGCTGGGTTTTCTGGCTGGAGTTGAGAAGATTGCGTTGATTCCATTGGGCGAAATTATACTGCTTTTTATTAATCAGGCTTTTCTCTATCAGGCAGGATTAACTTTGTTGCAAGGTTTCTCAGATTTTTCCTCATTGCGGGAATTCGGTACAGAGTTGGTTGAGGATCTGCCCGCGCAGTTCGACGAGTTTGGGGAACTCATAAAAGAAGAGGATCTTTTCATCCGCAATGGACGCGCCTTCAGGCTTGGAGGCAAGCACGAAGTAGGCAAACGATTCGGCGATATCCTCTGCGGGGCTGGTGGGGGCGTAGCTGGTGAGGAACTGGTCATAGTAATCGTCGTAGAAATCTTCGAGCAATTGGTCGCGTTGTTCATCGTCGTCTTCTGCGTCAATCTCCTGCCATTCGGCGTACAGGTCGAACCAGAAACGGTTGAAGAACTGGTTGACGTACGAATCCGGGTTACTGCATCCCTCGCCGGGGAAATAGTTCGGGCACGCCGCCAACTCGCGTTGGTAGACGTTGTCATCGTTCGGATCGTCAAAGATCGCTTCGCTCGGCGGAACTTGCGAGGCGTTGAGCGTCAGCAGGTGGGCGAACTCGTGCAGGAGGGTGACGGTCAGCACGTCTTTGTTCGTCGAGTCGAGGATGTCCACTTCGAGCGTCCACTTCCTGGAGTTGTTGGCGCTCTGCGCGACCGCGGCGAGGATGTTGCCGTTGCCGTCGGTGATGATCGAATAGGCGATGAGGAAGTCCCGCTCCTCCGACGGGATCAGCCGCGCGAAATAGTTCCAAATTTCTGCGTGCGCGGCGCGGTCTTCCTGCTCGTCCTTGTATTGATCGGGGACTGTTTCGTCGAAGGGCGCGCTCAGCTCGTCTCCGTTCACGAAGTAAGAGACGAGGTAAATTTCGTCGTCGGGGTCGTCTTCCGCGTCGAAATCGAAGTTGTAGGCGGTCTCGAGAATATCGGAAGTTACCGCTGGGCAACTGGCTTCGGGCACGGGTGTCGGCGTGAAGGTTGCCGGGGGGAAGGGTGTGAGTGTGGGCGGAATGGGCGTCGGCGGAGGCGTCGGCGTATCGGGGATGATCAGCCGGGTGGCGGCGCGGCAGGCTAACGTCGGGAGCAGAAGCGTGAGCGTGATGAGGAGGAATTTTTGTCGGCGCATGAGTCTATTTGGGCGGGATGACGATCCAGCCCGCATCCAGAAAATAAAGATAGAGATAACCAACGAGCATGACGATCCACAAGGCGAGTTGAATACGGTCGAGTAAATTTTCCCACGAGACGGCGAGGTTGTCTTTGATGGTCTGCACGATGTTCTCGAGGCTGTCGAGTTTGCCGCGCACGGTTTGTTTCCAATCGTTGAGGTATAGCTCGCTTTGAATCGACTCGTAGAGTTTGGCGGTGTACCAATCGCCGATGAGCAGGAGGCTTTGCTCGGCGCGCTCGAAATCGAGCATCACTTCGAGGCGGTGTTCGGCGATCTGGCGGATCATGCCGCGCGTGGCGCGCGGGCGGCGCGATTTTTCAAAAAAGGAATCGTTGATCTTATCGAGCAGGTCTTCAATGGATTGGTCCAACATGCGGTAACGCAAAAGTTGATAATTGCCGATCTTGAGCAGGGCAATGTCGGAACGGTAATCGGCATTCGGCGCGATGATGACCGCGCCCTCCCAGTCCACCAGCGTCAGTTCGTCGGCGGAGTAGCGCGTGCGCGAACCGAGGATCTCGTTCATCTCCTCTTTGTCGAACACGTCGCGTTGTGAGCGGATGAAATTGGCAAGCCCGAGCGCATTCTTTTCGATCCATTTATCGGGCGTGGGCGCCGCGCCCTGCACCAGCAGGATCGTGTATTCCTCGAACAACCCGCTCCGACGATGCGCCTCGGGGATGTAACGCGATTGCAAGACGTTGTGCAAACTTACCCGCGTTTGCAAAACAGGCGCCGCGAACGGGTCGCTAATGCGATAACGACATTCGATCATTTGCACGCAATCGTCGTAACGGTGGCGCACCACGTTGACGGCGTAGCCCTCGAACAAAAACGTTTCCTCGCCGAGCGTCACGAGGTCGATATCCACCGGTTGAAAATAGGGCGCGTCTTTGAGCAGTTCTTTTAATTGTTCGGCGGCTTGCGGTTTGCGGCTGTCTGCATCGGGGAAGGCAAGTAAATAACAGATTTCCATGCCTTAAGTGTAGCATGGAAAAGTTGGATACGCCGCGCTACGCCTGCCCCCATGCAAAATAAGTCGGCACATGCAAAACGCGTTCGCCGCGGCTTCGTGCGCGGGCGTCCAACAATTTCAGTTTTTGGATTTCCTCCTCGTCGAGCATTCCCGCCAGATCGGACCGCATCACCTCCCATTCGATTTCCAACTCGTCGGCGCTCGGTTCTTGCGCGACGGGTTGAACGGTCCCGGTTTCGTGGAGTTTGATCCCCGCTTGAAAGAAGACCTCCGCCAGCCGCGCGCCGAAGCCGGGGTCGGCTCCCTGCCGCTTCAACGATTCGGCTTGCCGAGCGCCGATGATTTTTAACTCGGCGGGCTTATCTACGCGCGCGCCATAATCGGGTTCCGCCAGGGCAAGGATGTGTCCATTGCGGCGCGCGACGCGTTTCATTTCGCGGACGGCTTGCAACGGGTCGCGCGTCCACAGCAGGTAGAAGTGGCAATAGACGATGTCGAACGCTTGGTCTGCGTAGGGGAGGGCAAGCCCGTCTCCGCGCGTCAGCGCGGCGGCGGGGGCGTGGAGTCGGCAGAGGGCAAGCGCGGCAGGTTCAAGGTCGAGACCGTGAAGCGAGGCGGGCGAGGCGATCGAAGCGAGGATCGCGCCGGTGCCGCATCCCACTTCCAGAATCCGCTGTGCGGTTTTGATCCCCGCTTGTTCGAATAGATAGGCGCGCAGTGTGCGCGTCCAGCCCGCTTGTTGGAGGTAGCGTTTGTGCCAGTCCATCAGGCGGGGCGGAGCGCGCTCCACTCGTCGGTGAGGAGGTTGCCGAGCGCGCGGTCTGCCATGCCCTGCGCGGGAAGCACATCGCCGTCGGGTTCGACGTACATCCACGCGTTGCCCGCGCCGTCGGGGATTTGATCGGCGCGGGTTTCAACCGCGACCGGGTTTTCCGCCGAATACGGGACGGGCAGGTCGGCGCGCAGTGTGATGCCCAGCGCGGCGGCTTGGTCGTGAATGGCTTTGGCTTTTTCGGGCGTGAATTTTTTCGCCATGGTCACCGATAAACTTTTCACTTCGGCTTTCGCCAAACGTTCGAGGATCGAGCCGATCTTGGCGGCGTTGTTCCGGTTGAGCGTGAGATGCACAGTGACGAAAATATCCTCCGCCAGCACGGTTTCGAGCGCCTTCCACGATTTTTTCTCCTCCGGTTGGAGGATGAAGAGGATGTGATCGAGCCCGGTTTGCATCAGGGTTTTGAGATATTTTTTGTCGGCGAGTTTCAGGCCGTCGGTGAGCAAGCCGCACACCTGACCGTTCGACTCGGCGCGGGCGATCAGTTGCGGCAGGTCTTCGCGCAGGGTGGCTTCGCCGCCGGTGAAGGTGACGTGGGGAATCCCGGCGCGCCAGGCTTTGTCGAGGATGCTCTGCCATTCGGCGGTGGTGAGTTCGCGCTTCACGCGTTTGACGGGCGCGTAGTTGGCTTTGCTCCCGGCGGGCAGTTTGTAGGTGACGGCGCAATCGAGCCGCAGTGGCGTGGTGAGGTTGGCTGAGTGCGGCGCGACGCGTTCAAACCCGAGGTAAGACACCGGGTCGAGGTCGGGCGTTTCGACCAGCGTTTTGACGCGTTCGGTGAAATCGTCGAAGTCGCGCCACGCCGCGTCTTTGCTCACGCGGTAGCGCGCCGCGATCTGTTTGGCGGCTTCTTCGGGTTCCGTCCCTTTGATGAAGTGATAGGCGCATTCCGCCGCGCTGGGGTTGAGGTGTAACACGGTCGAGGCGTTGACGATGAGCATCCCGCTTCCATCGTGGAGCAGGCGTAAGTGGATGCGATACGGCTTGTCGCGGTCTGCCGCGGCTTGCAGGTGATGCGTCCCTGCGGGCAGGGGCTGAACTTTGGTGAATAACTCCGACACGCGGTTGAGGATGTTCATGGTTTCTCCTTTACGCCAACACTTGCAACGGAACGATCTCCGCGTTCACTTCGTACAGCTTGCGGTGACCTTCGAACCGCAGAGGGCATCCGCCGCCGCACTCGGACACGATCGAGCAACTGTTGCACATTTCGGGCAACCCGCGTCGTTCGCGCAAGCGGATGGAAAGTTCGTGGTTCCAGATCGTGTCCCATGAATCGGTGAGGATGTTTCCAAGCGCATGATAGTAGGACTGGCACGGCAAGACGTTGCCGTTGGATTCGATGCACATGCTGTAGAGCGAGGCGGTGCAACCCTTCACGCCGAGGTTGAGTTGCGTCGGGTCGAAGTGACAGTATTGCGTGGGTGTGTACCAGATCAGGCGCTGCCCGCGCGCCGAGGTCTTCTCGACCGCCATCTCGAGGATGGGTTGCAGTTCGCTTTCGCGCAAGCCCGTCCCAACCGTGAGCCCGTGACCGGAATAGATCAGCGCGTTCATGCCGATGGTCGGCACGCCGAGTTCGGCGAGGAAGTCGAGCGTCTCTGGCATGGTGTGGACGTTTGTGCGCAGCATGGTCGTGTTGGTCATCACGTACAGGTTCGTTGCCAGCGCGTTCTTCAACCCTTGAATGGTCTGCTTGAAGGCGCCTTTCGCGCGCATCATCAGGTCGTGGATCTGTTCATCGTGCGACTCGACCGTAATTTGGATGTGATCGAGCCCGGCGTCCAATAACTTTTGCAGAAAGCGTTCGTCAATCAGGCGGCGGGCGTTGGTGTTGAGTCCCGTGATCTGCCCTTTGGATTCGGCGTAAGCGATCAACTCCGGCAGGTCGTCGCGCAGGGTCGCTTCGCCGCCGGTGAACACAATGTGCGGCACGCCGAGGTCGAAACACTTGTCAATGATGGAATACCACTGTTCTGTGGAAATCTCGGGGAAAGTGCGTTCGCGCGCGTTGTAGCAGTGGGCGCAGTCGTTGTTACAGCGATAGGTTAGCGCCATGTCCATACGATAGGGCGCGGTCGGGCGGGCGCTGAACGGCATCATGGTTTCCAAATCCATTTCGTGCACCGCGCACGCGCCGTCCGGGCGGAGCAGTTCCTTGATCTGCCACTGGAACTCCTCGAAATCTGCGCGCGCCTGTTCGGGATGCACGTTGAACTGCCTCGTCATCATGCGGATGACCGCGTCGTTGGGGATCTGCTCCATGATGAAATACGCCATCAACGCGGCGGTGGGGTTGAGGTGCAACACGCGGTTGGCGTTGACGATCAACGTGGCGTGCCCGTCGCCTTCGATCCGCAAGTGGGCGCGGCTCTTTTCGTTCTCTTTTTCCAATTGATAGTGATACAAACCCGGCTCGGGGTTTTTCAAACTCGGTCCAACGAGCCGATCTTTGATTGCTTCCAAGAGCGCCATGTCGGTTCTCCTTGATTCTCAAATACCGGTCATCGTCCGCCGCCGGCGCAGGCGCAGGCGCAACCCGCGCACGCGCAAGCGCACGCACAGCCGCCGCTTCGTCCTCCGCCGCCAGAACTTCTCGAGGGGGGAGGCGGCGGGTTGGTCACATTGGTGACTTTGCTGGTGAACTCGGTCACATCGCCGATGACGTTCGACGCGAACGACTGCACCCCGGTCACAACCGACGCGGCGAGGTTCGCGCCCGGCAAGGCGGATGAACCGCTTCGCCCGCCGCTTACGGCTGGGGCGCCCGTAGCGATCGTCCGCCCGCCTGAATAGGTCGGGTCGTAGCGATGCCACCACATGGGGACAAATACAGGTCCGGTAAAGACGCGGCGCGCGCGGTCGTCGTAATCCTTGTCGAGCATCGTCCACTCGATGTTTTCATCGTATTGTTTACTTTGCACCTGAGGGGTCTGCGCCTGCTCCACTTGCTGCCACGCCTTTTCCGTGATGCTCTTGTAATAGGCGATGGTTTCCTGCCGGCTGAAACCTTTGATCTTCTCCGACACCGATCTAACCAATTTGACCGTCATTTCTCGCAGAAGATTTCGGCGCGTGGCTTTGTTCTTCTCGCGGAACGCGTTGAGGAAATTCGTTTCGTAATCGTGCAAGTCGGCGGGCATGGGCGTGGCAACGTCGAGGTCGAGCGGATTCCGTGTTTTGACCGTCGCCGCATTCTTCTTAATCAGCCCGAAGAGGATCATGGTCATCACTTTATCGAGCGGAGTTTCCATCAAGATCGCCGCCTCGACCGCCGTCAATCCACGCTTGATGCCGTGGCCCTCGATCGAAATCTTCGGCGACATGTACTGTAATTTGCGCCGGCGACTCTGAAGGATGCCCAGCGCTGGCGCGCCGATGAAAAAGATCGGGAAGATCAAGCACGGCAGAAAACCCGCGACCATGCTCACCAAGCCGACGAAGAGCGAAACCATGCCGGTGATCAGGCTCTCGAGCGCGCTCGTGCGGACAATGGCTGACTCGGGAACGTATTGCGCCGGGAACGACGCCCCAAATTTATATTGCCTGGATGCAACCGCAGACTCATTGCGCCACGTGTACGTGACGCGCCCGTTTTCATCGAAACCTGTTTGCGGCTCAGATGGGAAGCCAGACGGCGCGGAATGCCAGCGAGGCTCTCCCGGTTGCACACCGGGCGGCAGGTGAAAGACCATCGTCACGTCGGTGGAGCCGGTCACATATTGCGAGCCGAACCACGTTGTGCCAAATTCTCCGCTCGCGTAAGCGTCGTCCTCTGTGTCGGGGTAAAGCGCCTCGGTAATTCTTCCCACATAGACGTGCACTTGCCCGCGCCCGCCGGCAGGGATAGTCTGCGACCCCATCACAACCGCAAACCCCGTGCCGCTCCCCTGATATTCACTCTTTGAAACGGAAACCGGCGCGCCGTTCACGTCTGCCGTCACTGTCGACATCTCGAAGTTATCGTTGGGCATGCCCACATCCACAAAATCAATCGGATGCGCGCCGGGCTGGTTGACGAAATCCCACACATAATCGAGACTCATCGAACCGTCGTCGTTCCAATACACGTGGACGGTTTCCCGCTCCACGGCAAAGTAATAGTCCGACTGGGCGGAGACCGCCAGTGAACTTACCAGCGCCAGAACGAGCGCTAGGAAGCCTGCAATTTTAAATTTCATCGAACCTCCTTCGACCAGGGAGTTACGCTACCACTTGGGTTCTTCGGTCAGTTGATACGTTGTGCCGCAAAACGGACATGAAACGGTCGGCGCGCCGGCGATCATCTTCACATTATCCGCGCTCAGGCTTCCGCCGCACGACCGGCACTTCATCTGCTCGATCTTGGTCTCCCCCGGCAAATCCACTTTCATCGTCACCTGTTGGACCACTTCGGTTTTCGATCCGCGCTGCGCGGCATACACCAGCCCCGCGCCTGCCGCCAAAAAGAGCGCGCCCACACAGCCGAATCCCAGCCCGAAACTCAGCCAGTTCGAACTTCCCTGCGCCGAGGTCGAGCCGATCACATTCAACACCCCATACCCAAACAAACACACGCCGATCAAGAACAAAATCCCTGCGCCGATATAGAGAACCGTTTTACTCGTCATAAAAGAATCTCCGTGATTGCCTTGCATGAGCAATGGAAAGGGATCAACGATGCTGTATATTTCTACGGCAGTGTAGCGCTTTCGTTTCAGGAAATCAAATAATTTCTTTGAAGATTTCCTACAGTATGTCATTGTCATTTGTTTGCTGTATACTTGGTTTGAAGGATACACAAGCGGAGGCAGCATGAACATCCAGGCGCGTTACAAAAAATGGCAGGAAAACACCCTCCAAAAATCGTTGGATAAATTCAAAGAACGACGCGAACGCTTCACCACCTCTTCCGGGCTTGAAGCGCCCCGCCTCTCTCTTCCGGGTGAGGCTGATGCGCCCTACCCCGACCGCCTCGGCTTCCCCGGCGAATACCCCTTCACGCGCGGCGTCCAACCGACGATGTATCGTTCGCGCTTTTGGACGATGCGCCAGTACGCGGGCTTTGGCACAGCCGAAGAGACCAACCAACGTTACCGGTATCTTCTGCAAAACGGACAAACCGGCTTGTCCGTCGCCTTCGACCTGCCGACGCAGATCGGCTACGACGCGGACGACCCCATCGCACACGGCGAGGTGGGCAAGGTCGGCGTTTCGATCTCCTCCGTTCACGACATGGAAGTTTTGTTCAAAAATATTCCGTTGGAAAGCGTCTCAACCTCGATGACGATCAACGCGCCCGCCGGTGTTTTGCTGGCAATGTATATCGCGGTGGCAAAGCGCCAGGGGGCAGACGTGAGCAAACTACGCGGCACAATTCAGAACGACATCCTCAAAGAATACGTGGCGCGCGGCACCTACATCTTCCCGCCCGCGCCTTCGATGCGCCTCATCACCGACATTTTCTCGTTCTGCGAGAAAGAAGTTCCGAACTGGAACACGATCTCGATCTCAGGCTATCACATGCGCGAAGCCGGCTCGACGGCGGTGCAGGAGGTGGCGTTCACGCTTGCCAACGGGATCGCCTACGTGGAAGCCGCGCTGAAAGCCGGCTTGAACGTGGACGAGTTTGCCGGTCAACTCTCGTTCTTCTTCAACGCGCACAACAACTTTTTGGAAGAGGTGGCAAAGTTCCGCGCCGCGCGCAGGCTTTGGGCAAGAATCATGCGCGAACGCTTCAAAGCGCAGAAGCCAGCCTCGTGGCAACTTCGATTCCACACCCAAACCGCAGGCTCGACCCTCACCGCGCAACAGCCTGAAAACAACGTGGTGCGCGTGACCGTGCAGGCGTTGTCTGCCGTCCTTGGCGGGACGCAAAGTTTGCACACCAACTCGATGGACGAGGCGTTGTGGCTTCCCACCGAGAAAGCCGTGCGCGTCGCCCTCCGCACACAGCAGATTCTTGCCTACGAATCCGGCGTGGCAGACTCGGTGGATCCGCTGGCGGGGTCGTACCTGATCGAATATTTCACCGATGAGATCGAAAAAGGCGCGCAGGAATATATTTCCAAAATTGACGACCTGGGCGGCGCGTTGCAAGCCACCGAACAAGGATACATGCAAAGCGAAATTCAAAACGCGGCGTATGCGGCGCAACAAGCGATCGAGAAGAAGGAACAGATCGTTGTGGGCGTCAATCAATTTCAAGTGGAGGAAGATTTGACGCTGGAACGGTTGAAGGTTGACCCCGTCATCGAAGCGTCGGCGCGGGAGAGGTTGAGGAAATTAAGAGAGGCTAGAGACCAGAAACTTGTGGAGGAGTTGCTCGATAAATTGAAATCCGCCGCGCGCCGGACCGAGAACCTGATGCCGCTGTTCATCGAATGCGTTGAGAATGATCTCACGCTCGGCGAGATTTGCAACGCGCTCCGGTCCGTGTGGGGCGAGTATGTGGCGCAGGGGTTTTAGTCAACCTGTCTAAAAAACATCATGCCGCTCTGAGGGGGCGGTTTTTGCGACCGAAGAGTCTCTTACTTTTACGGTAGAGATGCTTCGCTCCGCTCAGTATGACATTTTTTGAGATGACTTATAGTCTCTTTTTGACTCTCCCATTTCTAACGCTGCAAGCAAAGAAATTGATGAAGTTTGGTCGCGGATTTCGCTCATTGTGTTGAAGCATTTCTGGTGAGCAAAATGTACTTGCATTTGGGCTGGGGGCTTGACTTGCCCGACGCGTGCGTTCATCACCCATTTGTAAGGGTTCGGTTTTTGGGTGGCTTTGTATAATCAGTAGATCACGAGAACAGGTTCTTGGCGCAGTTGCACTGCGTCAAGGCAGGCGGCACGGTTTGCCAAGCGGATCGAACTGTCGCCCGAACTTTCGTGAAGCGCTGATAATTGGATTGACCGTGACCTCACACTTTGCCAAGGAAGTCCTCCCATGAAGAAATTGAACCTGATCGTTTCCCTGTTCGGTATTGCGGCGCTGATGTTGGCTGGCTGTAATTTGGGCGTAGTCCCCGCCGCGCAAACGCCGGGGAGCGCGACCCAGCCGCCCGTCGAGACTGAACCGCCGGTCATCACGGAGGTACCCATCCAGCCGGTAGAATCTCCAACCCTGGTCCCGATCCCCGACCTGAGCGGACCTCCGATGGAGGTGGGTTCGCAATTCCTGTATGTGGATGGGAGTGTGCTGGTGGCGGTGCCGGGCGGTCCGTTCATTATGGGGCATGGCGGCGCCGATAACCCCGAGCATGAAGTGACCGTGAGCGATTTTTGGATGTATCGCGCGAAGGTGACCAATTCGCAATTTGCGTTTTGTGTGGCGTTGGGCAAATGTAACCCGCCGAATACGGGGAAGAACGCCGGGTATGGCGACCCGTTGAAGGCGAACCATCCGGTGACCGGCGTGAATTACGATCAAGCCGCGGCGTATTGTTCGTTTGTGCATGGACGTTTGCCGACCGAAGCCGAATGGGAGAAAGCCGCACGCGGACCCGATGGAAATATTTACCCATGGGGCGATGCGTCGCCAGCCTGCGACCTTGCCAACTTCGGTCCGTGCGAATACGAAACCACCTCGGTGGTTGATCACCCGGCGGGCAAGAGTTATTACGAAGCGCTTGATATGGCAGGCAACGCCTACGAATGGGTGGCGGATTGGTACGCGAAAAACTATTATTTGGAATCGCCTGCGGAAGACCCGCTCGGACCGGACCTGGGGAGTACGCGCTCCGTCCGTTCGAGCGGTTACACCTCCCCAGCCTACGAGAGCGAATCGGCGCGGCGCTTCGCCTTCAACCCGGTCCTCCAACTGGAGGACCTCGGTTTCCGGTGTGTGGTGGAAGACCCGACCTATTTCGCACCGACCTGCACCGCGTTGATGGTGTATGGGCAGGACGCGAACCCCGGCGCCTCCGCGGGCGGGGGGGCGCCTTCAGAGACTTGCCCCAAGGTGGGGATTCAAGTTGTGCCGTTGTGCGTTGAGACGGTGGGGTCGGCGAATGTGAATTTCAGCGGTCCGCCCGGCGCGGCGGTGGATGCGGGCGGTTGTGCGCCGACGGGTAATCCGGGTCAATATAACTGCCTGTCCTCGACGACGGTTTCGATCAAAGCCGACTGCCAGCAGGCGTTGCCGGGCAATCCGGCTTGCCCTCCGGGGTTTCAACAACAAGGTAACCAATGCGTTTCGCAAGGCGGGCAGGGACAGTGCCTGCCGGGCTTCAACTATGATCCCGTCAGCCAATGTTGTTCCGCTGCGCCGGGGCAGGATGCGGTTGTGCCTTTGCCGCAATGCCCGGTGGGGACGTATTATCTGGCGGCGAAGAATGCCTGCGTCCCATACCCCGCGCAGGGCATTGTTTCAGTGGTGAAGGATGTGAGCGTGCCGAATTGCATTATCCCAACCAGACCGCCGGGCGATGACGATGAAAATGCTTGTCAGCCTGTAACTTGTCAGACTTGGGAGAAGTATTGTCCAAATACTTGTTCATGTATTTACACGAACTCTGCCTGCCCATAACGTCAAGCCCTCGCTGAAAAGCGAGGGCTTGTTTCTTGGTCTGCATCAACGATCGGGGAAGTGCGCTAGCCGCGCGTCTTGCAGGACAGGGTGGAATTCCTGTGTAACTTTCCGTCAATGGGGAGGTCTAGTTTGCATGAAACCCGGTGTTGCCGGGCGCCGAATTTACCAAGGAGTAGAAAAAAGATGAAAAAGAATTTGCTCGCGTTTTTTGCTGCATTGTCTTTGTTGATTATGTCCAGCGGCGTCGTTTCTGCCGCGCCCTCCGCGCGTTCCGTTCTCAGCCTGGTCTCCGCTGAGGCTCATGCCGGCGGCACGGTTTTTGTATTTCATGTCACCGGTGAGTTCTTCGGTCCCCGGTTGACAGGCTCGGTGCATGTCGTCAATGGCGGCGATTACGTTCTCGATTGTACACAAGAGGATGCGGAAACGGTCCGTTGTATCACCTCGCGTATGGTGCAGGGGTATGTTGTGGTGACCTTTAACGGGCTCCTCTTTTGGACGTATGTCCTTCCTTACACCCCGAGACCCTCAGGCATTTCTGTGACAGTAGCTGAAGCGCCGCCTTCAGAACCGCCTTCAGAACCGCCTTCGGAACCGCCTTCGGAACCACCTTCAGAACCACCCTCGGAACCGACGGAATATTGCTACGGAGTGTACGATTTGGATTTGGCTACTCGAAGCTCATGGTCTTATATAGGTGACAATTGCCAGTCGGATCCCGCCAATTACGGAGATATCATCGAATACTGGAATCCGGAGTGGTACAACACTTACAATTATAAGTTCATGCCAAACAGCCCTGCATGTTCCTTCACTCGCCCAGGTGACGCCTATTATTACGATGCGTGCCCATAGATCATCTATCTTTTTACAGCAAGGAACAAACTGCCCCAGATGTTGGGGCAGTTTGTTATTGTAGGGTTGGAGTTCGATACTTCCACTCGGTCGCCTGCTCGAAGGCGTAACCGGCGTTGAGCGTTTTCGCGTCTGCCCAGGCGCGCGCCACGATCTGCAAGCCGATGGGCAACCTGTCCCGTGTGAATCCGCTGGGGATGGACAAGGCAGGCAGACCCGTGAGGTTGAACGGCGCGGTGAAGCGCGTCAAACGCGCGGCTTGTTCGACCGCGTCGTGTCCGCGAATCGTCGGCGCGGGTATCGGCGTGGTGGGGAGGAATAGCAAGTCGTATGATTCGAAGAACGTCTCGAAGCGTTTCCGCATTTCGGTCTGCGTCCGCCGCGCCAGCGCGTACTCGGTGGAAGTGGTGTTGGCGCCGTCGGCGAGCCTGCGCCGCACGTCCTCGCCGAACCAATCGGGGCGTTCGCGCAAACGGTCGCGATGCACCGCCGCGCCGTCGGCTTGGGTCATCACTTTATTTGCAAACGCCGCCTCGCGCAGCCAGTCCATGTTCACCTCTTCGATCCGACAGCCCATTTTCTCGAAGATACGCGCGGCTTCGAGCGCCGCCTGCAAAACTTCCGCATCCGCGCTTTCGACGTACTCGCCGACCGCGAACGCGATCTTCCTGCCGTCCATTTCGTCGGTGAGGTGACCGAGATAATCGCCGGGCAACATTTTGATGGACGCCGGGTCGAGCGCGTCGTAGGCGGAGATGACCAGCATCAGCAACGCCGCGTCTTTCACCGACGGGACGATGGGTCCGACGTGGTCGAGATTCCACGACAGGGGGAAGACGCCGCGCGCGCTGACGCGCCCGAAGGTGGGTTTGAAGCCCACCACGCCGCACAACGCCGCCGGGATGCGGATCGAACCGCCCGTGTCGGTGCCGAGCGCGCCCAGCGCCATACCGGTCGCCACCGCGATTGCCGACCCGCTGGACGATCCGCCGGGGATGCGGTTGGTGTCCCACGGGTTGCGCGCCGTGCCGAAGTGCGGGTTATCCCCGGTCACGCCGAGTGCGATCTCGTGCGTATTCGTCTTGCCGATGAGGTTCGCGCCCGCGAGTTTGAGTTTTTCAACGACAAACGCGTCTTGCGCCGGGACATGGTCTGCAAAAAACTTCGAGCCTGCGGTGGTGCGGATGCCCGCCGTGTCGAACAGATCTTTGACCGCGATGGGGATGCCGCGCAGGGAATTTGCCAGCGAGGCGGTCACGCCTTTCGTCTGCACTTGTTGGCTGACTGCGGCTGGTTTAGCGCTGACTGTAATAAACGCCTTGAGGGCGGGGTTGAGGCGCTCGATGCGTTCGAGGCAGGCATTCGTCAATTCTTCGGCGGAAAGTTTGCGCGCGCGGAGCAATGCGAGCGCATCTGCGATGGTGAGGCGAGGTTGTGAATCCATGTCGTCCATTATAATGAAAAGATGAATTTTTCAATGGATCGAAGATACATTCGGTTTTTGGCGCTCCTCTCGCTCGGCGGCGCGTTCGTCGCCGCGCTGGTCACGTCGCAATACGGTCCCGGCGTGTCGGCGGACGCGACGAAATATTTGTCCGTTGCTCAAAACCTGCTGGACGGCAAAGGCTTCTTCGATCACACCGGGCGTCCGCTGTTGTGGTGGCCCCCACTGTATCCGTTGGCGATCGCGGGCGTGAGCGCGCTCACCGGCTTGGACGTGCTTTACGCGGGCGGCTGGCTGAACATCGTCCTCTTCGCGTTCAACATTTTTTTGCATGGCGCGCTGTTGGTCTATGCCTTCCGCGACCAGCCGTTGTACATTTATCTCGGCGGTTTGTTCATCCTCGCCTCCGACATGGCGCTGCGCATCCACGCCAACATCTCCTCCGAGCCGTTGTTCGTCACATTCTCGATGATCTTCCTGCTCGCAAGCGCGGACTATTTGCAGACTCGCTCACGCCGCGTCTTTTGGTGGATGGCTGTCATGTCGGCGCTCGCGCCGTTGCAACGTTATCTCGGCGCGAGTCTCATCGCCGCCGGCGGATTGTTCATCCTGTATGCTCACCGTGAAAAACTGTGGCGCGGGATGCGTGAAGCGGCGCTCTTCGGCGCGCTCTCCATCCTTCCCATCGCTTTGTGGGTCGGGCTTCACAACCTTGGGAAATACAACTCATTTTGGGGCGTCAGCGGCTCGATCGTCAATCCGTTGGAAAACTTACGCCTTTCGCTGGCGAAGATTCTGCATTGGTTCCTGCCGAATCATCCCGCGCTGCAACCGCTTTTCGACAACCCGTGGATCGTCGCGGCTGTGGCGCTTGTCATCCTTGTGGCGCTCAACAAATGGGAGAATTGGAAATCCTTCGCGCGGACGATGCTCCAACCGCTTCCCTTCGTCTCGTGGACTTTTTTCATCCTCACGATTTTGGGCTTGATGTATTCCGTCACCACCGAAGACCACGTGGATTTGTTCTCGGATCGGTACTACGTTGGTCTGCTTTCGCTGGTGTTGGTGATCCTGTTCGTCATGCTGGATACGCTGGTTCTGCCTCACTTGAAATTCAACTCGCAGGCAGGACAAAAAGCGGCAATCGTTGTTTTCTTCATCTGGCTTGCGGTTTATCCGGGCTGGAGCATGGTCAAATACGTTTCGGCTTCGATGGAAAACGGCGAAGCGAGCGGATACAACGTGTACAACAACCGTGCTTTCCACGAGAACCCCATCGTCAAAGCGATGCAAAAGATCGCGTTGGAGAATCCCTCCGCCACACTGTACAGCAATTACACGGACGGCGTGTGGTTCTTCACGCGCCGCGAGTCGCCAGTCATGCCGCGTTCGTTCACCATGGATTTGAACGAAATTGAGAAAAATTACGCGGGTTGGCCCCATGCTAAGCCCGGCTACATCGTTTGGATTCTGCCCAACAGCATTTATCGCAACGCGGTCCCGCCGAAACTGCTGAAAGAGATCGCCGACTTGGAATTAATTGTCAAGATCGAGGAGGGGGAGATTTACAGGGTTTCAGAAAAAAAGTAGCCACAGAGAGCACAGAGAATTTGAGAATTAAATCTCAGTGTCTCCGTGTTCTCTGTGGCTTGTATTATTAGAACAACCCAACCACTTTGCCGGTCTTCAAATCCAAATCCACGTCGAAGAACGCGGGGCGCGTGGGTAAGCCGGGCATCGTGCGCATGTCGCCGAGGATGGGGTAGAGGAAGCCTGCGCCCACGCTCGCGCGGATCTCGCGCACCGTGATGCGGAAGCCCGTCGGCGCGTTCTTCTTCGACGCGTCGGTCGTAAACGAGAGGTGCGTCTTCGCCATGCAGATCGGCAGTTTGTCGAAGCCCAGCCGCGTGTAGCGTTCGATCTGCGCTTCAGCTTCGGGCGTGTAATCCACGCCGTCGGCGCGATAGACCTGCGTGGCGATGGTTTCGATCTTTTCCTTGATGGGGCGGTTCGCATCGTACAGGAATTTGAAGGCGCTCGGCATCTCGGCGGCTTTCACCACCGCTTCCGCCAATTTCTTCGCGCCTTTGCCGCCGTCTGCCCAATGCGTGGACACGACCGCGTCCATCGCGCCCATCTTCAGCGCGGCGTCGCGGATGAGTTCCACTTCGGCTTGGGTGTCGTTGGCGAACGAGTTGACCGCCACCACCACGTTCACGCCGAACTTGCGCGCGTTCTGGATGTGCCGTTCGAGGTTGGGCAGACCCGCTTTGAGCAAGGTGAGATTTTCATCGGTATATTCGGGCGCGAGCGGTTTGCCAGCCACCACTTTCGGTCCGCCGCCGTGCATTTTGAGCGCGCGCACGGTGGCGATCAACACCACCACTTGCGGCGTCAGCCCCGAATAGCGGCACTTGATGTTGAAGAATTTTTCCATGCCGATGTCCGCGCCGAAGCCGGATTCGGTGACGACAAAACCGTCCTTGCCGACGAGTTTGAGGGCGATCATGTCGGCGATGATGGAACTGTTGCCATGCGCGATGTTGGCAAAAGGTCCGGCGTGAACCGTGGCGGCGTTGCCTTCGAGGGTCTGCATCAGGTTCGGTTTGATCGCGTCCTTCATCAGCACGGTGACCGCGCCCGCCACGCCGAGGTCTTCCACGGTGACGGCTTCGCCGCGTGTGCTCGTCGCGACCACCATGCGGCCGAATCGTTCGCGCATATCTTTGAGGCTGGTCGTCAGCGCGAGGATCGCCATGATCTCGGAGGCGACCGTGATGTCGTAGCCGGAACGGTGTTCGTAGCCCACTTCTTCTTTGCCAAGCCCCACTTGAATCTCGCGCAGGAACCGGTCGTTCGTGTCCACCACACGCCGCCAGGTGATCGTAGACTCGTCAATATCGAGCCGCGAGAAGCGGATGCGCTCTTCGGCGGTCAGATCGTTCGGGTTGGTTTTGTGGATGCCGAGTTTTTTTAATCGGCGGAGCATGGTGGGCGAAAATTTGCGGTTGCCTTTTTTATCCGGCGGGCAAAGCGCGTTGAACATCTTTTCCCCGTCCTGTTGTTTTTCGTGCATCACGCGCACGTCCAGCGCCGCGGCGACGAGGTTGTTCGCGGCAGTGATGGCGTGGTTATCGCCGGTGAGGTGCAGGTTGAAATCTTCCATCGGGATAACCTGCGAATAGCCGCCGCCCGCCGCGCCGCCTTTGATGCCGAACGTGGGACCCTGCGAAGGCTGGCGGATCGCGGTGACCACTTGCCTGCCGAGATGCGCGCCCAACGCCTGACTCAAGCCGACGGTGGTCGTGCTTTTGCCTTCGCCGAGCGGGGTCGGCGTGATGGCGGTCACGCACACATATTTTCCGTTGGGGCGGTTCTTCAGGCGGTCGAGGATTTCGAGTTTGATCTTCGCTTTATACGGTCCGTACAATTCCAATTCGTTCTCGCGGATGCCCAACTCTTTCGCGATCTGCAGGATGGGTTTGATCTTCGCCGCCTGGGCGATCTCAATGTTGGACGGAACGGGTCGCACCAACTTGAGTTTGGTCGGCACGAACGGGGCTTTTATCTTCTTGACGGTCTTTTTGACGGGCTTGCGTGCAGGCTTGGATTTCTTCCCCCGGATGGGTTTCTTGGTCATGGCGGTTGCTCCTCTTGGATGAATTCTGCCTTATTATCAAAACTTTTCCTGTTTTTGGCAATGGGGAGATGTGCTGTTTCTACGCCCATTTTCCAATGTTCCACTTTCCAATTTCTATTGGCTGATCACCGTCCCCAACGTTTCCCCTCCCAACGCGCGGACAAGATTTCCCGGTTCGTCGCTGGAGAAAATTTGCACGGTGAGGTTTTCGTGTTTCTCCACCAGTTCGAGCATCTGCTTCACTTTCGATTCCATGCCACCGGTCACATCTGCCGCGGCCGACTTGCCAACGCCGGCTTTGATCGCGTTGAACGACGCGGGCGTGATTTTTTCCACTTTGCGCGTACGCGCGGGGAAGTCCTCCCACACTGCCGCTTCCAGCCCCGCGAGCAGGATGCGGTCCGGGTGAAGCGCGTCGGTGAGGTACATGAACAAATCCTCGGTGGAAAGGATCGTCCCGCCGCGCACTTCATCGAAGACCGTGTCGCCAAAGATGACCGGGACGATATCCGCCGCGAGCGCCATGCGGATTGGGGTCGTGTCCCACACGGAAACTTGTCCGTTACTTGAAATCACGCTGGACGATGGCGGCAGAGAGATGGCGCGCAGGTCGGCTTTGTGCAACGCCTCCATCACGAATCGATTCAACGTGGAGGCTTGGTACCACACCTCGGCGAAGCCCTTCCAGTAATTGTTCTGCGTGTCGTCGCGCCGACGATAGACCAGCGGCGTGGCGCGCGGCGGAAGTCCGTCGCGCGTTTTGTATTCGCTCGCCGGCACGTGACCGAAAGAGCCCGCGCCGTGTCCGACGAGCGCTCGCAGGTCGGGGTGGGTTTGAAGCGCAGTCTTGATCTGCAAGGCGAGATCGTCCATCACCTCCAGCAGGGGAGTGTACGGCTTGGTTTTGTCGGTGATGAGCGAGCCGCCCAGTTTGAGGAAGACAAGTTCTTTCATGCGGCTATTTAACCACAGAAATACAAATAGCGTTTTTTCTGTTTGAGAGTGGCAAATCTCGTGGACTTAGCCACAGAGTTCGCAGAGATTCTGAGAAAAAAACTCTAAGTTCTCTGTGCGCTCTGTGGCTATCGAATGGTTTAACCTACCTTTCTAGCCACTCTCTTTCTGTTTCGGCATCCGCTTGTTTTTTCCTCCCCTGCTATAATCTTTCCCATGGATATTCGCGCAGGCGTTGTGGCCGCGGTCGTCATGTCTATCATTGGGGCGCTGTGGATTTTCCGTTCCGGTATCCGCGCCCTGCAATCGGCGAGAAAACTCACCTTTTATCGCATCAAGCGTCAACGGGTGAGAGGCGGATGGCTGACGCTGGTTGCTGCGCTGTTGTTGTTATCGTTCGGAGTCTGGCTGGCGTTCAACGGCGAACCGATCGCCTATCGTTATTTCCCGCCGAGTCCGACGGTTACATTGACCCCGACACTCACAACCATTCCCACCATTACGCTTTCACCGACGATCACGTTGACCCCGACGATCACCGATACACCCTCGGCAACCGACACGCCGCTCTTCACTTCGACGCCGTTCGTCCCGTTGGGAATCGAAGCCTTGTTCGAAAGCGTCGTCACGCCGAACCCGAAGGCGTCGTTCAGCCCGTTGCAATTCACGCTGAACTGCACCGACTTTCTCAATTTCGAAGCGGCGGCTGTGTTTCAAAACCCGATTGATTACATGTGCGCCGTGTTCACCTACGCCGAAATGCTCCCAGGCGCGCAGTGGACCGCGCTCTGGTACCGCGACGGCAAACTGGTGCATTACGAAACGATCCCCTGGGACGGCGAGACCGGCGGCTACGGTTTCACCGAGTGGGAAGCGCCGCCCGCGCAATTCTTACCGGGCGCCTATGAAGTGCAAATCTTTGTCGGTCTTGAATGGAAGGTGGTTGGTCAATTCTTGTTGCAAGGCGACGCGCCCACCCTCGCACCGACTCCTTTGCCAACGCTCTCCCCGTCTTCCTCTGCGACTCAGACCCCCGGTCAAACCGCGACCCTGCAACCGACTCGCACCTCAGCCGCGACTCAACCCCCGGCTTCGCCTCTCCCCATCGGGACGGTTGTTACCGGAACCCCATAGTTAACCTCGTCCTGAGCGGAGCGAGGAGCGTTTGCCGCGACGAACGCAGACGAAGGACGAGCGCCAACAAGGAAAACAGAATGATCCAACAAAAATCTTTCCAAGAACACTATCCCGAATCCTATGCCCACTGTTACGGATGCGGTACGCTCAACGAATATGGGCATCACATCCAAAGTTACTGGGATGGAGACGAATCCGTCTGTCACTTCATGCCGAAGCCGTATCACATCGCCATCCCCGGCTACGTCTACGGCGGATTGCTCGCCTCGCTCATTGACTGTCACGGCACAGGGACAGCCGCCGGGGTCGCCTACCGCGCCGCGAAAGAAGCGGACCCCAACTCGGAACCCAACACGCGCTTCCTCACCGCCTCGCTTCATGTTGATTATCTCAAGCCAACCCCGCTCGGCATCCAACTCGAAGTGCGCGGCAAAGTGAAAGAACACAAGGGACGCAAAGTCGTCATCGAAGAATGGATCGTCGCGAACGGCGTCACCACTGTGCGCGGGGAAGTGGTCGCGGTGCAGGTCCCCGCCTCGCTGGTGGAGGAGTTGTTGAAGGGAAAGGCAAGTTAAACGCAGACCTCCGAGTTTTTCAAAAACTCGGAGGTCTTGTTTCTGTCTATTTCTTCATCGGCTTCGCCATCTCATCTTTCACGGCGTGATACAAATTCTCGGCTTTTAGTTCGCTCAGCGCATAGCACGGACTTTTCAGGTGATTCGCCAATTCCATCTGTTTGCATGGAAGCCGTGTAAGCGATATAATCTTCCCCAATGGCAGTTCATTCCTTTGGGGACGCGGCAACGGAAGATTTATTCCATAACCGTAAAACCTCCCGCGTACGGCGATTTCCCCCCGATATTGTGAAAGTTGCCTTGCGTAAATTAGATGTTTTGAATGGCGCACATCGTTTGGACGATCTTCGTTCCCCGCCTGCCAATCGGCTCGAAGCTTTGAAAGGCAATTTGACTGGTTTCCATAGCATTCGAGTCAACGATCAATGGCGGCTGGTCTTCCGTTGGGAAGACGGTGTGCACGATGTTTCTCTCACGGACTACCACTAAAGGAGAAAGACATGCTTCCTGAAAATCGAATCCCCACTCACCCCGGCGAAATATTGTTGGAAGAGTTCCTCATTCCGATGAATGTTTCGCAAGTGGCATTTGCGGCGCACATCCGTGTTCCTGTACAGCGTGTCAACGAGATTGTGCGCGGCAAGCGCGGAATTACTCCTGAAACCGCATGGCTCTTTGCAGAGGCGCTTGGCACTTCTCCTGAATTTTGGTTGAATTTGCAATCGAACTACGACTTGGTTCGTTTCCGCCCGAAACGTCAGATTCAGCGGATGGCAGTCCCTGCCTAAATCAGACCTCCGAGTTTTTCAAAAACTCGGAGGTCTCGCTATCCTATTTTTTCATCGGCTTTGCCATCTCGTCCTTCACCGCGTGATACAAATTCTCCGCTTTCAACTCGCTCAACGCGTAACACGGACTTTTGAGGTGATTCGCCAATTGCTGGGCAAGTCCTTGGTCGAAGGCGGCGTGTTCCATGTTGATGACCACGCACTTGATCTTTTCGTTTGCGATTAACTCGGCGAATTTGTACGATTCTTCTTGTGGGGGCAACGATCCGATTGAAACGTTTCCTGCGCCGTCGGTCAACACGATTAACAACGGCTCCACATCGGGATGATGGAGTTTTTCCTGCCGCAACACATCCGCCGCGAGGAACAAGCCTGCTGAGAGTGGAGTCTTTCCGCCGACGGGAATATCCATCAGCGCGCGTTGGGCGAGTTGCACAGAATTGGTTGGGGGAAGCACAAGCGTGGCGCGGTCTTTTTGGAAGACGATCAATCCGACTCGGTCGCGGCGTTGATAGGCGTCGGTCAACAACGAAAGGATCGCGCCCTTCGTGGCATTCATCCGCTCAGCGACCGCCATGGACCACGAAGCGTCCACTAAAAACAGAACAAGATTCGCCACCCGCTTGACGCGTATCTTGCGTTGCAAATCGCCTTTTTCGATTGCGAACGCGAGCCTCTTTCTTTTTTCGACGCGTTTCTTTTGGTGCGGCGCGGCGGCGCGGAACGTGGCGTCGAAGGCGATGTCGTCCTTCTTCTCGCCTGCAGGTCGCGCTTTGATGTAACGTCCGTGTTTGCGCTCGGTCTTGGTGAGCGAACGCCTGCCCGCTTGTTTGCGCGTGAGTTTATCGAGCGGCGTGTTCAGTTTACGCGGCTGAAACTTTTCGCTCGGTTTTACTTTCTGTCCGCCTTCCCACCAATTCGCCGACGTGTTCGCGAACACATCTTGCGGCATCGGCTCAGGCTTGCCCTCCTGCGGACCCTCCTCGCGCTCATCTTCTAGCTTTAAGTTTTTTTTTCCTCGGACTTGTTTTGTTGCGACTCGGACTCGTCCGCTTCCGTTTCCTCAGGCACAGATTGTCCCGCCAATTGCTCGATGCGTTCTTGCAACTGTTCGGTGGTCATCTCCGCCTGTTGGAAGGGCGTCCGCTTGATGCGGTGGGGGAGGGCGAGTTCAGCCGCAAGGGCGATGTCGTGATCGTTGATCTTCGTCCGACCTTCGAACGCGGCTTGGGCGCGCGCCGCTTTCAGGATGACCAGATCGGCGCGGTGACCGTCCACGTTGAGCGAAGCGGTCAATGCCGCGATGGACAGCAGGTCGCGGCTAGTGTGCTTCACCTCCCCGACGAGTTCGCGTGCCTTCGCGATCTGCTGGGACAGCTCTTCCTCCTTCGGCATGAACGATTTGCGGAAGGTTTCCGCGTCTTGCTCGAAGCCGAGATTGCGTTCCATGATGAGGACGCGGTCGTGGGCGTCGCGGATGCCGACAATGTCCACGGAGAGGGCGAAGCGATCTAAAAGTTGTGGACGAAGCTCGCCCTCTTCTGGATTCATCGTCCCGACGAGAATGAAGCGGGCAGGGTGTGAGAATGAAATCCCCTCGCGTTCGACCATGTTGGTTCCCATCGCGGCAGAGTCCAGCAAAACATCCACCACGTGATCGTCGAGCAGGTTCACTTCGTCAATGTAAAGCAGACCGCGGTTCGCGCCAGCCAGCACGCCCGGTTCGAAGTGGCGCTCGCCTTTTTGAATCGCTTGTTCGATGTCAAGCGTGCCGACCACGCGGTCTTCGGTGGCAGAGACAGGAAGATTCACAAACGGCGTCGTGCGCGTGTGCGATGGAACGGATTTATTTCCGCTAAATCGTTCTTTGCATTCGGTGCACCAACTGTTGGGTCTATCTGGGTCGCAACCGAAGCGGCAATCGTCAACGACTTTCACTTTGGGAAGCAACGCGGCAAGCGACCGCGCCGCAGTGGATTTGGCTGTGCCGCGTTCACCGCGGATCAACACGCCGCCGATGCGCGTGTCTACGGCGTTCAAGATTAAGGCGCGTCTCATGCGCTCTTGACCTACGATGGCTGTGAAGGGAAAAATAGGTGGCATTATTGTGACTCCGAAGCGTGATTATAACGCGTGTCACGTCATTGCGAGGAACGAAGTGACGAAACAATCTTCTGGCTTCAGGAGACTGCTTCGCGAAAAGCGCTCGCAGTGACATGGGGTTGGGTTGCCAAGTTGTCCATTCACCTGTATAATCCCGCTTACATTTTATCCAACCGGAGCATCAAGTGACTGACCAGAATAGCGCCCTGCCTTCCCAAGGGAGCGAGCATCACCAGCAGGGAGACCCAAAAGACACCAACAACCAAAGCATGGAATCGTTGCTGAATGAGCAGGAACTAAGCGTAGACCTGCCTCAGGCGGGCGAGATTCGCAAAGGGACCATCGCGAGCATTAGCCCCAGCCAGATCCTCATCAGCATTGGCGCCAAATCGGAGGGCGTGGTCTCGGGCCGTGAACTGGATCAGCTCACCGCGAAAGAGATCGAAGCCTTCCAAGTGGGGCAGGAAGTGCACGTCTTCGTCATCAATCCTGAAGACGATAATGGCAATGTGACCCTCTCGCTCAAGCGCGCGCAGGAACAAATTTCGTGGGACGATGTGGAAAAATTCGTCACCGACGGCGGCGTGATCGAAAGCAAGATCGTCGGCTTCAATAAAGGCGGACTGATTGCCGTCGTTGAAGGCTTGCGCGGCTTCATCCCCTCCTCACAAATTGGCGCGTTGCGGCGCAGTCAGATCAGCGGCGAAACCCCCGAACAAAAATACCAGAAGATGATCGGACAGCCGATCTCCGTCCGCGTGATCGAAGTGGACCGCGAACGACGGCGGCTCATCCTCTCCGAACGCGCAGCCTCCACTGAATCGCGGCAATCGCTCAAAGAACGGATCATTGACGAATTGGAAGAGGGTCAGGTTTACACTGGGCGCGTCACCAGCCTCGCCAACTTTGGCGCCTTCATCAACATCAACGGCGCGGATGGGTTGGTGCACCTCTCCGAACTTTCGTGGGACCACATTGAACACCCGCGCGAAGTCCTCGAAGTGGGGCAGGAAGTCAAAGTCAAGGTCATCAATGTTGACCGTGAAAAGAAGCGCATCGGCTTATCCGTCCGCGCCTTGCAAGACGACCCGTGGCGCTCGCGCATCGAAAAATACAGCGTCGGTCAACTGGTGGAAGGCAAGATCACGCGCCTGACCAAGTTTGGCGCCTTCGCCCGCCTCGACGACGACGTCGAAGGCTTGATCCACATCTCCGAGTTGGCAGACCATCGCGTCGAACATCCGAAAGAAGTCATCAAAGAAGGCGACCTCAAAACCCTGCGCGTGATCCGCATTGACCCCGACCAGCACCGCATCGGCTTGAGCCTGCGCAAAGTGGACTCAGCCGCGTTCGTTGACAAAGACTTCAAACTCCTTGCCGCCGAATTCAACTCCGAAGAAGACGACGAACCCTCCGACGAACCGCCGTTTGAACCGCCGGCAGAACCCTCCGCAGGGAATTAAAACCAGCGTCCCGCATTCGCGGGACGTTTTTTTCATACCATGAAGCTAATCATCGACTCGCACCAAGACCTTGCCTGGAACATGCTTACCTTCAAGCGCGACTACACGCGTCCGCTTGCCGAAACGCGCCGCCTCGAAGTGGGCACGCTCATCCCCGAACGCAACGGCGATTCGTTGCTCGGTTGGGATGAATACCAGCGCGGCAATGTGGCGGTCGTGTTCTCGACGTTGTTCGCCGCGCCCGCCCGTAAAAAAGAATTGTGGGACTCGCTGTGGTATCCCGATTTTGATACTGCACACCGACTCTACCGCGAGCAGGCGCTGTTCTATCGCCGATGGACCGATTCTCATCCCGACAAATTCCACCTCATCTCCTCGACGGGCGAACTGGACGCAATCATTCAGCGCTGGTCACAGCCCGCACAGGACGGTGAAGATCGCCCGGTGGGTATGCTCATGCTCATGGAAGGCGCGGAAGGGATTCGCTCCGTGAAAGAACTGCCCGAATGGTGGGAGCTGGGCTTGCGGATGATCGGTCTCGCGTGGATGGGCACGCGCTACTGCGGCGGCACGCACGACCCCGGTCCGCTCACCGACGCGGGACGCGAGTTGATTGCCGCCATGGCAGAGCTGAACTTCATCCTCGATATCAGCCACATGGACGAAGCCGCCGCGCTCGAAGCGCTCGACCGCTACGAAGGCGCGGTGATGGCGAGTCACTCGAATTGCGCCGCGTTGATGAAAGGTTCCGAATCGAACCGCCACGTGCCAGATCGCGTCATCGAAAAGTTGATCGAACGCGGCGGCGTGATCGGCTCGGTGCCGTTCAACACGTTCCTCAAAGTGGGTTGGTCGCGCAAAGCGGACAGCCGCCGCGAAGAAGTCCCCCTGGACGCGTACATCGCGCACATTGACCACGTCTGCCAACTGGCGGGCAATTCTCTGCACGCCGGTATCGGCACCGATTTCGACGGCGGCTTTGGTTTGCAATCCGTCCCGCTGGGCTTCGAGTCGGTTGCCGACTTGCAGCTGATCGCGTCGAAATTGAGAGAACGCGGCTACTCCGAAACCGACGCTGAGAATATCCTCGGGGGCAACTGGCTGAGATTTCTCAGGAAGAATCTACCCGCATGATGAACGTCGAGCCCGGTTTTCGCATTTCCTATCTGCGCGTGCGTTTCAGCCTCATTGTTGTCGCGATCGGCTTGTTCATCTTTGTGGTCGGCGCGAAACCTGGTTGGTTCGGCTGGGACCGCAGTACGGTGGTTGGCTTCATTCAGATTTCGGTTTTCCTTATTGGACTGGCGATGATTTGCGGCGGCGGCTTCGTGGGCTTGCTGGCGTTGTGGGGCAAGGAACAGCGGAGCATCCTCGCCGACATTGGCTCGCGGCTGGTCGGCACTGGGTACGTGATCGCGGTCTTCACCGGCATGGCGGATATTTTCGGCTTGGGGACACAGCCGCTTCCCATGGTTCCCTATTTTGGTCCGTGGCAATCGGCGGGCGTTTTGATCGGACAGATCGTTATTGCCGTCGGTTTCTTGATGATGATTCCGTACCGAATACACACCAGCGCGCCATAACCGCTTCAAATTCAACCGGCAGACGGGGATTCTCCAAAGGTAAGCCTGATCAGAGCCGCATTCGCGTCCAACAACTTCCCGCCGACCTTCAAGGCGATCTTTTCCAGCCAGCCAATCAAGAACGGTTTGCGAATGCACGCCACGGCAAAGGTGAACGCGATCAGAAAAAGCCCGAGGTGAAGCGCCCTGATAATGAAGAACGATACCCAGCCCACCAACAGCAGGGGCCAGAAAAACGGCATAACAAAAATCCCGCTGACGTGATACCTCTTTTTCCGAGGGTCGTCAGCGGGGCGTTTCAGATTGACCAGATACGCATACCCTGCGAACGCGGCAAGCAGGGTTGAAAACACCAGATAGATTCCGCAACACAGTGGTATATCGAGATAGAGTTCCATCGTATCTCACATAAATTTCCCGCTTGGTATTGTAAAACAGTTTTCGTCATCTGTGTGCGGTTTAATGCCTCGCCTTACGCAGTATAGCGGTTTGCCGCAGAGTTCATAGAGAAAGCATGAGAAATAACTCAAAGAACTCTGTGCGCTCTGTGGTTGACTGTGCAACATCCGTGAATGAGACACACGCGGCATACTCGCCGCGTGTGTCTCATCCTCAGATCAAGTTATTGATTCAAGAAGCGCTTAGCCGTCTCAGCCAACATCGCAGTTCCAATCGGTAACGCGCGCTCGTCAATGTCGAACTTGGGATGATGGAGCAGGTAAGCCTCGTGTCCCTTTTTTTGCGTGCCTAAATTGAACATCGCTCCGGGGGCGTGCTTCATAAATTCGCCGAAGTCTTCCGCGCCGAGCGATTTTTCGATCTCGCCGACGTTGTTTTCGCCGAGCAGGTCTTTGCCGGTCGTTTCGATCATCTCGGAAACAAACTGATCGTTGAGCATCGGCGGTCCACCGATCTGAAAATTCAATTCGTACGTTCCTCCAAGCGCCTTGACGACCTCGAAGGCGCGTTTCATCTCCGTGTGGATCTGTTGATGCGTCTCTTCGCTGGTAAAACGAAGCGTGCCTGTGACGCGCACTTCTTCGGGTATCACATTTTCCGCGAACCCTCCGTTCACAGACCCGATGCTCACGACGGCCGGATCAAATGGATTCAACTTGCGTGAAACGATTCCGTTCAATGCGATGATCACATGCGCTAACAAAAAAAACGGGTCAATCGTCTTGTCAGGATACGCGCCATGCCCGCCTTTTCCGCGAATCACAGCGGACCACGAGTCAACTCCGCCATAGATCATGCCCGCATTGATTCGGATCGCTCCCACCGGGGTCGCGGGGTCTACGTGTTGCGCGATAACCCAGTCCACGCCCTCCATCGCGCCTTCCTCCGACATTCTCTGCGCGCCGCTTTTGCCTTCCTCGTCCACGGTCTCTTCGCAAGGCTGGAATAAAAACCTTACGCGCCCAGGCAACTTTTCTTTCGATAGTAACAACGCCGCGCCGAGCGCCATCGCGGTGTGCGAATCGTGTCCGCAGGCGTGCATCGCGCCTTTGTTCTGCGAGACATATTCAGTATCGTTCATCTCAAGGATGGGCAACGCGTCCATGTCCGCGCGGATTGCGATGACTTTGCCGCCCTCTCCGATCTCGGCGACCACCCCGGTCTTTCCGACGTTACGCCTGACTCGGTACCCCATCTTCTCCAACTCCTCCGCGACGATCTTCGACGTGCGATGCAGTTCGAATCCGACTTCGGGGTGCATGTGGAAGTCGCGCCGCCATTCGATGAGTTCTTCGGATATTGCGTGTGATTGTTTGAGCATGGGTGTGAAACTCCTGGTTTGAGTGAGGATGTTAAACCGTAGACAAGTAAACTCGGAAACAGGTATACACGGAAACAAGTAAACATGTTTCCCTTGTCTACTTGTTTACTTGTTTCTCTTGCCTACGTGTTTCCTTGTCTACCTGTTTACCTTTTCTTCACCGTCTCTTTTTCCGCCGCCGCCAAAATTTTATCCAACTCCGCTTCCTGCTGCGGCTCAAGCGGCGGGACGGTGTGTTCGCGCAGGATTCGTTCGGATTCGTCAATCGCGTAATCTGCCATTTGCTTGCGGTTCATTTTTTCCTCCCAAGTATCCCATGAATTTCGTTCGGCGAGTTTGGTGAGCGCCATTTCGCCTGCGCGCAGATGTTTGAGCGTGTGCTTGCTCGCGAGATAGTTTCGATTCGTGTCCATCACGGCGCTGATGATCTCCACCGCGAGATGATCCACATCCGCCGATAAACCCTGGCGTTGACGAAGCACGCTCTTCGCCAGTTCATTGTCCAAGACCATTTGCGCGAACGAGCCCATCACGCCTGCTTCCATTTCGCCGATGCCCGAAAGTTCGTCCGCGCCAGCCAGAGCGGGGAGCGAAGCGTTGAGTCCGCGCTCGAAGGCATTCTGCGCGTCGAGGGTGTGCGCGTTGGTGGAGAATCCGTAAACGTTAACGGCGAACCCGTAATAATGTCCGAGTTGAACCGTAGCCGCCGAGGAGATGCCGAGTTCGACGCCGCCCCAAATGAGTCCCGTGCGCGGCTCCAACATCCCGAGTCGTCCGCAATAAACGACGCCGCATCCAGGGTTGATGAGTTGGGCAAGCACGAGAGGCGCGAGAGTCTCCGCGCTTTGCTGCACGATACTGCCCGTGATGGTCATCGGCGAGGTCGCGCCGCCAGTGGGCGCGGGCAGGTTGGAATGGATCACGCCCGCGTGCGCCATGTCCATCACCGCTTGCGCGGCGACATCGTGCATGGTCAGCGGGCTAACGGGGGAGAGAGAGAGCGTGAGTTCGTGCGCGGGGATGCCGACCACCGCCGCCATTTCGACCGCGTATTTCGCCTCATGCCCAAATTGGATGCCAGGTCCTTGAACAGGTTTCGTCGTGTTCGAGAGCATGTGACGGAACATGTGCAAAGCCATCATTTCGTTTGGCACATCGGGCGGCGTGAAAAACGGCGTGACCGTGTTGCAGTTCGGCAGCGCGTCGAGCGCTCGCGTGGCGTTGATACAGTCTTCTTGTGTGGCGGCGTGATGCGTTCCCGTGCGCGCGTCGAACACGTCGCGTGCGCCGCCAAGATTGTGGAAATATAAATTCCCGCCGCCGAGTTCGTTCACCGTGCCGTTGCGCCCTCGGATGATGGGACGCTTGTTCGCTGTTTCCGCGCTTTTCATCACGAGGTCGCGCGGGAACAATACTCGATTCTCTTTGACCTTGCATCCCGCGTCGGTGAGGATGTCGAGGCTGGGCTTGTGAGTCCAGATGACGCCGATCTCTTCCATGATCTGCATCGTCGCTTCGTGCATGGATTGTACATCGGCGTCGGATAAGAATTTGAGGGGTTGCATGAATTTTCCTCGTTTGATTCCTAGTCGGTGGTCGAGTAGACAGCGGCGCTCTCCCGCTGTCGTATCGAGACCACAGGTTCGTGAAATAAATCTTGTAACAAGAGTTTCTTTGCGGCGTGGTGGTCTCGATACGTCCTTCGTCTCCGCTACGCTTCGCTCAGGACTACTCGACCACCGCGTTATTCTTTATTCAAAAATTTTTCGATAAACTCCACTCGCTTCACTTCCGCATCCAACACATTCTCGCTCTTCAAAAACGCATGACCTTCATCTTCGTACAACAATAATTCCACATCTTTCCCCAGTTCAACAAGTTTATCACGAGCATCCAACGAATCGGATGCGGGACAGCGCGGGTCGTGTCCGCCGCAGATCAATTGCACTGGCGCTTTGATTCTGTCCAAGAAGAAATACGGTGAGGCGTCGTACCAGCGTTGATAATTTTCTTTCGGGTCGCCCATGTTTTCGATGTTCCAGTGTTGCAAGTCTTCACGTGAATCATCGTGCGACTTGAACCAATTCATAAACGGCACAAGCGCCGAACCCGCGCACCACAGTTCGGGGAATTGCGTCAAACACGTCATCGTCAAATACCCGCCGTGACTCCGCCCCGTCACTGCGATTTTGTTTTTCAGCGCCAGCCCCTCACGAATCAAATATTGCGCGCCTGCCGCGACATCACGCGTGTCCACGCCGCCCAAGTCAAAGCGTGCCGCGTATTGCCACTCGCGCCCATAGCCCGTCGAGCCGCGATAATTCGGCGCGAGCGCTGCATACCCTCGGCTCGCAAAATACGCCATCACAGGATTCCACTCCATCGAATAATGCCAGTTCGGTCCGCCGTGAATCATCACGACCGCTGGGGCAGGGGTTTGTTTCGGTCGAAACAACAATGCGGGGATTCGCACGCCGTCCATGCCTTCATAAAAAATTTCTTCTGGCATGACAAATTCTTCGCGCGATAACTCCTCGGGCATCGAATGAGTCAATTGGACTGCTTCGCCTGACTCGACATCCATCATCCACAGATCGGATGGCTGACTCGGACTGCTGAACGTCGTCACCATCCGCTTCATATCGGATGTCAGCCTGATTCCGCCGTGGATGCCTTTTCCCACCTGATACTTTTTCGCGCTGAGCGGAGTGGCGCTTTCCGCGCCACGTAGTCGAAGCGCCTCAATCCAATTAACCGCGCCTTTGCTCTGCGCGTAGGCAGTTTGAGAGGAGAGATTGGGATTCAATTTATTTGAAACGAAAACTGCTTCTTGCGAATCGTCTTCGCTGTTTGTCAGCCATGTGATTTGCTTTGACGCTAGATCATACAATCCAATATCAAACCAGCCATGCAAATCGGAATGAAATAAAAGTTTTGTCCCATCTGGCGACCATTTCGGCGCGTGGGCGTTGACGGATGTCTCATTCTGCGCGAAGCGAAGAATCTCCTCGTCTGCGTTAGAGACCCTTCGCTGTCGCTCAGGGTGACATACCTGGATGGTTTCTCTTGTTTCAATATCAACGATGAATACGCCATAATCCTGCCCGTGCATTTCGCAACAGACGGCGAGATGTTTTCCATCGGGCGACCATTCCACTTGCCAGGCGGGATGACCCGTATCGAGGATCAATTCCGCCTCGCCGCCATGGGCGGGAATCACGTACGCGCTGAAATGTCCGCGCTCGTTGCTGAGGAAGGCGAGTTGACGTCCGTTGGGCGACCAGCAGAAGTTGGGTTGCAGGGCGTGCGAGATGTTGGGGGTGAGGTCGGTGTGTTGTTTGGTGGTGAAGTCGTAGACGATGAGGTGATAACTTTCACTGCCGTCTATGTCGAGGGCGTAGGCGAGTTGTCCGCCGTTGGGGGAGTAGCGCGGGTTGAATTTTCCGCCGATGCCGTTAGTTAGAGGCGTGATCTCTCCCTCACCCCTAACCCCTCTCCCGCTGGGAGAGGGGGATGCGTTCATTTCATAAATTTGCCATTCGCCTGTTTTGTTCCATGCGAAGGCTATCTTTTTATTGTCGGGGGAAATGTCGAAGAGGGAATCAACGTGTGGGACGCGGAGGAGGGCGGCGAGGTTGGGCATGGGGGACGAGTACACACGTAGACAAGTACACACGTAGACAAGTACACACGTAGACAGGTGGACACGTAGATAGAGTAGTTGTGTTTACGTGTCTACCTGTTTCCTTGTTTACGTTAAGCGTTTGCCATTTCTTCCAGCACAGGCAACGCGTCCATGCCAGCCTTTTGGGCGAGGTCGAGCATGAAGACGTGGAGCGCTGTCTCTTTAGCCTCACCAAGTTGAGGTCGGGAATAAGAAGCGAGCAGTTCATCCACAATGAGTTTGGCGCGTTTGAACGTATCCAGCGAGCCAGCGTTTTTCCAATCCCGCATCGAGTTGCGATCAATCACATTGCTGGGCAAATGTTGTTCTTTGCGGAAGAGTTTCATCGTGATCTTTTGCTTGAGGAAATCGCCGCCTTTGAAATTGATATCGGCGTCGTAAAAACCTGTGGCGAGCGTTTCGGTGTGAAGTTGCACGCCTTCGATCATGCGTTTTGCCATGGCGATGCCCTCGGCATCAATGACAAGTTTTTCCGCGCTGTGACACGAAAGAAAATCCAACATGCCCGAGCCAGAGATCATGTTGATGCCGCTGAGCGCGCCGATCATGGCGGTGATGCCGCTTTCGAGTCCCGCTTGCGCGTCGACGAGTTTTGAATCGGTCGCGCCGAGGTAGGTGTGCGTGGGCATATTGAGCGACTTTGCTACTTGTGCATAGGAGCAATCAAGCATCGCCGTTTCGACCGCGCCCATGGGCGTCGCGCCTTTTTTCATGTCGAAGATGCACGCCGCGCCGCCCCAAACGACTGGCGAGCCCGCTTTGGCGAGTTGATGAATCGTGATGCCCGCGAGACATTCCGCTGTATGTTGCGTGACCGCGCCCAACAACGTGACAGGCGCCGCCGCGCCCGCGAGCGGAACGGAAACGATCTCCGCAGGGATGCCTGCACGCGCGAGTGCGATGAGATTCCCTGAGGCGAAGTTGCTCCAAATCAGAGGGGGAGCGGGGCACACGTCGAAGATGGCGCGCGGCTTTTCGCGCGAGGCTTGTTTACTTCCCGCGACGATGGCGAGCATGTCAATCATCTCAGTGACGGTCTTGTTGGTGAACGCGCCAGTGACGATGGGTTTCTTGGAATAGAGCAGAGCCAGATACAGGCGATACGAATCCTGAATTTGTTGCGGCACATCGTGGCAGATCACTGCCGTGGACTGCGCCTCGTATTGCGGAAGTTGTTCGGCTACTTTGATTAACTTGAGGAGATGTTGCGTTTCGGTCGTGTCGTGCTCGAGGGTCTCAGGGTTGAGCATGGCGATGCCCGATGAGCCAGGGTCGAACTGGACTGCGTCGCCCCCGTATTTGACCGTTGGATTGCCATCCGCATCGTACAGATAAAATTCACGCGGCGCAAACTCGAGCGCCTTGCGGACAATCTGTTCGGGGATGTGGACGACGTTCGTTTCGGAATCCACTTGCGCGCCTGCCGCGGCGAGGAGTTCCCGCGCTTCATCGTTGTTGACTTTAACGCCAGGCTTTAATAGGAGTTGATGCGCTTCATCGAGAATACGCTTGATGATGTCGTCGGTGAGGAGGGTGAGTTTGGGTTGCATGAGAACCTCAAAAAATTAACCGCTAAGTTCGCTAAGACGGCGAAGATTCTTTCTTTTTTCTTGGCGTTCTTCGCGCTCTTTGCGGTTAAAAAAGACTTACTCTTTTCCAACCAATTTCTTCGCCAATTGCACCGCGCCGACCGCGTCCTCGGCGGTGCCGTCGGCTTTGATCTTCTCCGCCCAGTCTTTCGTAATCGGCGCGCCGCCGACCATCACTTTGATGCGCGGGCGCAGACCTTCTTTGTCCAGTTCCTCGATCACCTCACGCTGGCGGACCATCGTGGTGGTGAGCAACGCGCTCATGCCGATGATCTGCGCGTCGATTTCGAGCGCTTTGCCGATGATCTTGTCGGCGGGTTGGTCAACGCCCAAGTCGGTGACTTCAAATCCAGATGCGGAAAGCATCGTGCCGACGAGCGTCTTGCCGATCTCGTGGATGTCGCCTTCCACGGTGGCGAGGACGACGCGTCCCATCACTTCACGGGCTTCGCCGAGTTTGAGAAGTTCGGGTTCGAGCACAGCGACGGCGGCTTTCATCGCTTCGCCCGCCATCACCAATTCTGGCAAGAAGGCTTCGCCCGCGCCGAACTGGTCGCCGATGTAATTCACGCCGACGACGAATCCTTTTGTGATCGTGTCGAGCGGATGCATGTTCAACTCGATGGATTTTTGCGCCAGTTCAATGGCGACTTCCTTTTCGCCTTCAATGATGCTCTGCGCCATTTGTTTGTATAGCTCTTCCGACATAAATAAACTCCTTGTATGATTTCAAACACCATTTACCGCTAAGCCCGCAAAGATCGCAAAGATTTAAAGGTCTTTCTTAGCGCCCTTCGCGTTCTTCGCGGTTAACAATGATTATTTCTTCAACAAAAATTCCACGAGTTCTTCTTTCTCGTGTAACAGATCGGCGGGGATGTCTGAATATTTTTCCAGCCACCTGCCCGACGAAACGATCACGTGTTCAACAGAAAGTTTCGCCGCCAACGCGCCGTCGCCAGACTTCAATGCCTTCAAAATTTCCGTGTGTTCCCTGTGCATGTCCGACATGCTCTCGTCGAGAATTTCGGGCTTGCGGAACATCGCTTCGTACAAAATCCAATCGGGGAACGCGTTGGCGACGACTCCATAAAGCCTGATGAGCAAATCATTACCCGACGCTTCGGCAATAACGGTGTGGAATTCTCGACTCAACTTCCGCGCGGCGGACATTTCTTTTAACGAGTTATGTTTCTTGGATTCGGAAATCGTTCGTTCCAGACGGGCGATCTGCTCCGCCTTAATGTGTTTTGCCGCCTCCCGAGCCACGATCGCTTCGAGCGCCAACCTCAAGCCGTACGCCTCCACCACATCTTTGGTTACGATCTCGCGCACGCGCACACCGCGATACGGGACGCGTTCCGCCAGTCCCGCCGACACGAGCAAGTCGAGTCCCTCGCGGACGGGGGTCATGCTCACGCCGAGTTGCGTGGCGATCTCATCCTGCCTCAGCCACTCGCCAGGCTTGTACTTGCCCGAGACGATCTTATCGTGCAGGACGTTGAAGATGTCCTCTTTGAGCGGGCGTTTCTGAATGAACTCGTTTTCTTCGATAACAGGGGAACGGCTAGCCATCTGCCTCCTTCAAGAAGTGGGTGGGCAGATTATAAATTATATATAATTTTGTGTACAGGAAGGGTTGGGAGGAGGGAGGTTACAGGTTTTGCAAGAGACTGTCGCTTCGCGAGGGAATGGAAAGAAGAAAGAGGAAAAAACGAATCTTTTTGGAATTACCTCAATCAAGTTTTCTTTGTAGCCCACGTTTTATCTTAGGCTCTGGCTTCCCAGAGTTGTATGTAACAAGTTTTTCCCAGTTAATAATGATGCCATCGCAAAAATCTTTTTGAAATGCGATAACAAAATCGCTCAAAACACGTACATATTCCTCCTGAAACTCTTCGCTTCTTTTTCTGGCTTCATGATTTAACGGCTTTATGATTTCAAGATATATCCTATCGTTGTTTGAGATCAACTCCCAGAAGGCTTGACCGCAAATCTTGTAATAATCATTCTTTGTAAGTCTATTCGTTTTTCCATAGCAACAACCGTTTACCGCTACAATGTTCTTTGATAGCGGTGTGTTAGTACGGAGAATCTTTTTTGCCTGTTTGAACTTGTTTATCATGTCGCTCAATTGCCCCGAGTTTCCCCAATTGGGACCAGATTTTACGGTAACAATGTAAATTACACCTTCTTTTTCGAACTCTAAATCTATTCCAGGCGATGATGATTTTCTCCCGCCATAGACCTTTTTACACACATATATGGCAAGCCCTTCCAAGAATGACCCAAAGATTCCTTCCTCTTGGGAGGATAAATGCGCATCCAAGAGAGCTTTTACAAGTTCTTCGGCTGTTTGAACATTTTTTGCCCGAAATAAATACGGATTTTTCTTCTTCAACACATCGGTCAGTTTCAGCTCTCGCAGACTTGCAGTTCTGCGCTGATGAAACGGACCAATGTTGTCCTGAATATATTTGGTAACATCATTTAGATTTAGCGGTTGCATATTTCCCTCTTTTCTCCATGAGCGCCATCTGGGTCGCAGGTAATTGTTTTACAGGCTTTACATCTTGTTGAGCCAAATTGAAATATTCGGGCAAAATTTCTATACCAATCGCATGACGTCCCAGTTTTTGGGCGACTCGAGTTGTTGTACCTGATCCCATAAATGGATCGAGAACCCAATCACGATGTTTCGTGAAAAGTTTGATAAACCATTCAGGCAAATCCTCGGGGAATACTGCGCTGTGATTTCGATTTTTAGTTTCCGTCGCTAAATGCAAGACGTTCGATGGATAGGCTTTATCTCGTCCGATCCAATTTGCAATGCGTTTGCCAAAACCGCTGCCTGCCTTTGATGGGTCGCGAACTTTGTCTGTTTCGCTGAGGTTCTTGAGTCTCCGCTCCGCCCAATCGCCCATTGGAACCATAACTTCCTCTTGGTACATGTGAAATTTGTGAGTCTTGTTGAATTGCAGTAATCTTTCCCATGAATCTCGAAATCGGTTGGGCCACTTCCCTGGATAGGAATTCTTCTTGTGCCAAATAAATTCTTCCGTCCATAACCAACCCTGTTTTCGCATTTCAAGGATTAATTCAATTACGTATGTGTGTCGTTCCCCGCTGACCACTTTTTCTTTGATATTCAAAACGAAAGTGCCCGTTGGCTTGAGGACGCGCAATAATTCCTTTGAAATGGGCAAAAACCATTCGACATATTTATCGGGTTTTACCCCTCCATAGGTGTTCGCTCGGCTGTCAGCATAAGGGGGTGACGTAAATATCAAATCAACAGAGTTGTCCTTCAAGGTTTTGAGGACCTCCCTACAATCTCCAAGGATAAGTTTTGCTTCAACTTCTGACATCGCTAAGCGACCTTCCAGTTAATTCTCAATCCTGTTTACTTTAATCGCATCATTATCAACCAATTCTATATCTCTCAATTCAAATTGGTGTTCTTTTCTATCTTCTTCATTTGAAGAATCGGCAGAGCCCACAAAACCCTCAGTCAATCTGACAGCGTCTTCAGCGTTTTGAGCTTGAATCTGTACAATAAATGAGCGTGATAAAGTAACTTCAAAAAGCGGCATGGATAAAATCTCCTTGTGAAAACACTGTTGGCAACCTATGTTACTTGGCTTGGAACAATTATATCGGACTTCTATGTTGTCTTCTCTGCCCCCATACCGAAGTTCGATTTTGTACATTTACTCCCCCAACTTCATTTCCTTTTTTACAACTTCCCAGGGGACAGATTCCTCATGGATCATCTTTGCCTGTTTGATCTCTTCGGCGTCTTCGATATCCTCGAGCATCGAGACGATCTCATCCCAAACGTCTACGTCCACCATCACGGCGGATTTTTCTCCATCTGGGTTGACCACGAATTGGATCGATTTCAGAATCTCTGCGATTGTCATAGTTCACCTCGCAACTCGATTATACAGCCAATCTATTATTTCAATCTCCACGTATGAAGGGGTGATTGCGAATCTATGACCTTGCGAATCGAACGTTCTTTTCGGTCGCAACCACGAATTGTTCCGCTAATCGGTCTGCGTAATTTGTCAGTAATCGTTTTAAAACTTCGATCTTTACCTGCGCCCGTTCATCATCCAGGCGTAATAAAACAATGCCGTGATGTGGTTTGTGCTCACGGTAGACTTTTTCTCCAAAATCTTTATCGTTGGTAATCAGGATCCAGTTTTCCGAAAAAGCTTTTTGAACTATCGCATCATCATCCAAGCCCCGTGCGGACTCGTACACAGAATAGACTTCATGCCCCTGTCCACTGAGCCATTCCGCCACCCTCGGTCCAGTGGATTCGTCAACGAGAAAACGCATTTATACATTCTCCGCCGTTAAAGGCATGAAGACCGTATTCTCCAACGTTTTGCTGGCAAAGAGGATACAAGCCTGAACATCTTCGAGCCTCAAGCCTTTGTATTCATTGATAATTTCCTGTGCGCTTTGTCCGTGTGCGAGCAAATTCAAGATGAATTCCACCGTCAGGCGTGTTCCGTTAATGACAGGCTTCCCTGCCATAATGTTAGGATTCATGCCAATGCGTTCGAGAAGTTTTTGGTCGGTCATATTTCACCTCGCAGTTCGATTATACAGCCAAATCATTCCCTCAACCTCCATCCCGAGGGTGCGTCGCACTAAAAGGAGCGGATTGATTCGCTAAGTTGAGAGAAGTCCCATGTTTGGATTCTCTTCCTATGGGTGGTGCGACGCACTCCCGCCGCTTTCCCTTAGCCCCCACGCCAGTGGACTTGCGATCAGGACCAAGCCTGTCGTCATCACCAGCACGGTGGGGAAGCCGAATTTTTCCGCTAGCGGACCTGTGATCAACAACCCCAGCGCGCCTGCGGAGAAGATGAAGCCGAGGATGAGTCCCGTTGCGAGAGCCATGCCGCCAGAAATGGCGCGTTGCGCCAGCACGACCATGATGCTATGCACCGCGCCCGTGCACGCGCCCGAAAGCGGAATCAACACATACAACCACGGCGACCATCCGATCTGGCTGACGATGAACATGGGGAATGCCGCGAGGAACAACGCCGTCGCCGCGACTTTTCGTTTCGAGTGTTTGTCTCCGAGGTGCCCGCCGATTACGTTGCCCAGCGCTGAGCCGCCCATGAATAAAGCGGCGATACTGCCGTAGATGATCGCGCTTTGACCCAGGTCTTTGATGTATTTCGGCACAAAAGCGATCATGTTCGATTGCGCCCACGATTGAAGCGTTGCCACCGAGCCGAGCAATACGATGAATCCGATGCTGGTCTGCAAACGGATTTTTCCGTCGTCGTGTTTTGGTTTGGGGTGCGGATGATTGTGTCGCAATTGATACGCAAGCGAAAAGCCGATGGGAATCGAAACAATGGAAAGAATCAAAAGCCAATGTAAGCCGAGTTGCGCCAGAATCACACCCGTGAGGATCGGTCCGATGAAGTGACCGATCTGACCTGCCATGAAGAACAACGATGTGGAGGTGGTGTCGCGTCCTTTGAGGAGAGCGCGTCCCTGTAGAGTCGCTTGCACGGTCGCGACAGGATGAAAGGCGGAAGAACCGAGGGCGGCGATGATGAGGCAGACGAGTCCGCCCGTTCCCGTCACAAAGACCGCGCCAGTGAAGAAGATCGTCATCCACAACACGCCGCCAGCCGCCATCCAACGCGGACCGACGCGGTCGGATATCCAGCCGAAGAACGGTTGCGCGAGCGCGCCTGCCCAGATGTAGATCGTCGAGATGATGGCGATGTTCGTTTCGCTCAAGCCGAGATACGTGAGCAGGATGGGGCGCGCGCTGTTGAACACGTCCACCATGAGATGACTCAGCGCGACGGTTGAGAAGAGGGAGTTGAGGAGGAGGGACATGGATGCCAGGTGACAGTCATCTTTAAGATGACTGTCACCTTATAGATGATAAAGATGATGTTTATTGATGTAGTCGTATACAGTGGAAGGCAGATAGTAGCGAACGGATTTTCCCTCTGCGATTCGGCTGCGGATCTCGCGCGAGGCGATCTCGAGGAGCGGCGCGTCCACATAATGGACTTTCGAGCGGATACCTGGCAATTCGCGTTCGAGGTCATCCAGCCTCGATTCTTCATGCGGACGACGCATGACGCCCACCCAGTGACACGCGTACAACAATTCTTTTGGCTTGTGCCATTTGGGCAAATCGTTCAACGAGTCGCCGCCGATGATCGGGACGAGTTCCGCGTTGAGGTTCTGCTCAGCGAGCAACTTGATCGTATCCACCGTGTAATGCGGACCTGGGCGATCCAACTCGACGCGTGAAAGTTCGAACGCGGGGTTATCGGCGATTGCGAGTTGCACCATCGCGAGACGGTGTTCTGTGGCTGTGATCGGTTGGTCTTGTTTATGCGGCGGCTCGGGCGTGAGAATCCACAACATGCGATCCAATTGCAATTGCAGTTGCGCTTCGGAGGCGAGGATCAAATGTCCGAGATGAGGCGGGTCAAACGTCCCGCCGAAGAGACCGATGCGTGTGGGCATGGAGGAAAGTATATCCGATTTGAGAAGGGTATAAGCCCGTTACTTTTTGTGTCAAAACCGAGGATGTTTATTACATGGCAGAATGCAGTTGGCGGATAGAATGATAAATAATTGAAAAGGAGATTCCCATGAAACTCAATTGGAAATGGGCGCTTGGAATCGTAATCGTTACAGCTTTGGTTGTCCTTCCGTTTGTCTGGCAAGCCTTCATACCAAACACAGGCTCCGCCATGATGCACGGCTACGGTTATGGAATGCCTATGATGGGCTATGGCATGATGATGCCATTCGGCATGTGGTTCATGTGGCTGATCCCGCTCGGCATTTTGATCCTCATCGCGCTCGGCATTGCATGGCTGGCGAAGCAGTTGACGTCGAAGCCTTTGTAACAGCGCCCGATCCCTGTGTTTGCCAGCCTCTTCCAGTCCGCCATGGATTTTATTTCGCCAACTTCTTCAATTCCTCTTCGCCGACAATCTTGATTCCCAACGAATTCGCCTTGTCGAACTTCGAGCCAGGGGATTCGCCCAACACCAAATAACTCGTCTTCTTGCTGACGCTATCGGTTACTTTGCCGCCGTGCGATTCGATGAACGCCTTGGCGTCGTCGCGCGAAAACGTGGGCAATGTTCCCGTAACAACAAACGTCAAACCCTCGAACGCATTCGACTTTCGGCTTTCGACTTTGGACTTTCCACCTTTGGGCCACATGCCCACCGACTTCAACTTTTTCAACACCTTCTGGTTGAACGGACGCGAGAACCAATCCACGATTCCCTCCGCCGTGTTCGGGCCGACTCCTTCGATCTGCAATAAATCGTCCGCTTTCGCTTTGGAGAGCGCGTCGAGATCGGGGAAGGTTGACGCCAAATCTCCAGCCATCACCTCGCCGACGCCGTGGATTCCCAGCGCGGCGATCAAGCGGCTCAGCGGCTGACTGCGCGACGCTTCGATGGCAGACAATAAATTCTCTGCGATCTTGCCAGGCGGCTCTTTATCGGTTTTGCGGTCCTTCTTTGTGACCGCGTCGAGGATGTCGGCGCGCGCCAACGTGTAAATATCCGCCACATCCTTGACCTTACCCGTCTCGATCAATTTTTCGACGATCTTCGTGCCAAGCCCATTGATGTCCATTGCGCCGCGCGAGACGAAATGCTCCACGTTCCGCACCAACTGCGCGGGGCACGCCGCATTGACGCAATACCACGCCACCTCTCCCTCGATGTGTTCGACGGGTTGTCTGCATGAAGGACAAGTTGTGATCGGCTTGTACTTTTTCTCCTTGCCTGTGCGCGCGTCCACGACGGGACCGATGACATACGGAATCACCTCGCCTGCGCGTTTGACCAATACGCGGTCGCCGATGCGAATATCCTTTTCCGCGATGTAATCGAAGTTGTGCAACGTGGCGCGCTCGACGATCACTCCGCCGATTTCAACTGGTTCCAGCACCGCGTTCGGGATCAACACCCCCGTCCGCCCCACACTGACGCGAATATCGAGCAATTTCGTCGTCACTTCACGCGCAGGGAATTTGAACGCGATCGCGCCGCGCGGGTCTTTGCCTACGAAGCCAAGTTCAGCGGCGAGAGTCAGATCGTCAATTTTGATGACCATACCGTCGGTTTCGTAGGACAGGCTGTCGCGTTTCTTTTCCCACGATTCGGTATAGGCGATCGCTTTATCAAAATTGTCGAAACGCTTCGCCACATCCGTGACGGGAAAACCCAACGCTTTGAGATATTCCAAAATCTCCCACTGACTGGTTGGAACTTTTCCGCCTTCGGAATGGACGATTTGATACACCAAAATCGTCAACGGACGCGACGCCGTCAATTCAGGGTCGAGTTGACGCAACGAACCCGCCGCAGTGTTGCGCGGGTTTTGATAGGTCTTCTCGCCCGCTTCTTCCAATTTGCGATTCAACGCTTCAAATTCCTTGACGGGCATAAACGCCTCGCCGCGAACCACCAAGTTGGTTGGAGGTCGAAGGTCGAAGGTCGAAGGTTTCTTTTCGACTTTTGACGTTTGACCTTTGACAGGAATGCGGAGCGGGATCGAGCGAATCGTCCGTAAATTTTGCGTGATGTCCTCGCCCACTTCGCCGTCGCCGCGTGTGGCGCCTTGCACGAAGATGCCATCGCGGTAATGCAAGACGACAGACAAGCCGTCAATCTTCGGCTCGACGACGAACTTTGCCTTCTCCACGCGGTCGTCGAGCCGGGTGACGCGCTCCAGCCAGGCGCGCGCGTCGTCCGCGCCGAAGGCGTTGGCGAGCGAGAGAATCGGCGCGGGGTGGCGGACCTTGTCGAAGCGCTCGGCAGGCTTGGCTCCCGCGCGCCGCGTCGGCGAATCCGCCGTAATCCAGTCGGGGTGTTCGGCTTCGATCCGCTTGAGTTCGTTCAGCAGTTTGTCGAATTCCGCGTCGCTTATGACGGGCGCATCCAGCACGTGATAACGATAGTTGTGAAAATGGATTTTTTCTTTGAGTTCTTCGTAATGAGACTTGGTCGTCATGCCGTAATTATAGCGTGGAATGTTTCAGGCTATAATCCGCGTTAGGACAGTCGATGCTTTGGCGCCCATGCTAGGATTTTGAATCGCAAGCGTATGCTGGGCGCTGTTCCACGAAAACCATGATCGCCGCACTCACCCTCCACCTTCACCTTCCCGCGTGCGCGTCGCTCAAACAAAAGCGCGGACGAATAAAGCCGCTGATTTCACGTCTGCATCGTGAGTTCAATGTTTCCGTTGCAGAGATGGATTTGCAAGACAAATGGGACGAGACGCTCATCGTCTGCGCGATGGTGGGGAACGACGTCGCGTTCTTGCAGTCTGCGTTGGGGAATGTGGCAACGTGGGTGGAGGCGAATTGGTCGGATGGGGATGTGTGGGAGAGCGGGATAGAGTTGTATGGGTAGGGTCTGGAGAATTTTTGAATAGACCGCTTCGTCACTGGGACGGGATCGCGCCTGAATAGTCGCCGTTGATTTATGAACCGCGAAGCGCGCCAAGGTCGCTAAGCGACAAGAAAAATTCTCTTCGCGTCGCTTCGACAGGCTCAGTGCAAGTCTTTGCGGACTTAGAGACTGTTTCTTAACTTCTTTTTTTGGACACGGACAACACGGATTACACTGATTTTCACGGAAAAAACCATTTTAAAATCTGTTCTTTTCCGTGTGTTCCGTGAAATCCGTGTACAAAACAG